>NZ_CAKLCM010000003.1:0-600000 GCF_921292975.1 Vibrio hippocampi | reverse complement strand
CAGCTATATTGAAAAACATGGTCAGCCAAAACGAGCAGAAGAGTTGATGAACCATCTGCTACTCTCAGGTAATAACTTGCCATATTGGGAGCTAAAACAAGATGGTAAGGCGATCCGCATTCCCTATCAGCCTCGTTACTCAATCAGCAGTCTGCGTTTAAATATTGATGCGACAATAGCAGGAGCTGGAATCTGTATGATGCCTAGAGCAGCCTTTGAGAAGCATGCAGATAGAAAAGAGTTAGTAGAGATATTGCCAGAAATTGAATACCCAACGGGTAAAGCATTCTTGGTGTGGGCAGACAGAAAGCTGATAGCGACCAGAGTGGTTGCCTTTAGGGACATGATTTTTGAACGGTTTGGGCAATCTGCTGAGTTTCTGGCTTCGATTCACTCAGAGCGAGACTCGTAGTTGTTATATTTATGAAATGAAAAACGCCAGGCTAGACGAGCTAACCTGGCGTTTGTTTTGTGACTTTAACGATTACTTTTTGCGAAAATATAGGAATGCATTTAACCAAGCCAACCCAAGAATAATCAGTGTCATTACAGGTGGTTTAGACTGAAGCGGTAGCACTTCTGCCGGCACACTTGACAATAGGTGAACATACACCGCGACAATCATAATTGCGGTCGTTAATAGCGTTGATAATTGCATCGCTTTATCTTTAATCGGTGCTGCGAGCACCTTATTACCAATCATCACCATCAGTAGCAGTAAACCTGCAAAAATCTCACCTAATTGACCCGCCCAACGAGACAGAGTCGGAAAAGGCAGTTCACTCAGTGCGATTTGTTTTGCGAACATAGTCGTAAACGGGTCAAAGAATTTTACTGTTCCTGCCATCACCATAAAGGCACCAAGTAGACCTGTTAGGATCTTTTGAACTTTTGTTCCTACGCTGTCGGTTTTGTCATAGCTACGAACCAAAAAAATACCCGTAACGAGTAGCATCGTGCCAATAAGAGATAGCTCAAGAATTAATTGTGATGTGCTCATAGCAAACCTTCATTATGTGTTATCAAGTTGATGGCACTATTCTACGAAGCACTCTAAGGTTCAAAAATAGACAACTTTGTTCTATATCCATGCAAAAATGAAAGATTGAATTGTTTATAGATTTACTTCCTAGACCGTTTTGGGGCATATATGAGCTAGATATTTTTCCTAACACTGTTCAAATGGATAACGTTTGATATCGCAAAGTCGCTTAGTGAAGTGTCTGGTTTCAAACACCAAAAAGGACACACACTTTAAGACCAACTTAACCGCTTTTTATTAAAGAAAGTTCCATCTGTACTAACGGCCATCTTTCACCACCAAACTCTTTGAATTTTGGCTCTTTATCTACTGCTGAAAAACCAATAGAGCAATAGCATTTGTGAGCAGTTACATTCTTGGTGAACACTGCCAGAGTGACTACTTGGTACTGATTTCTTCGCTTAATTTCGGCAAGTGACAAACTGATCAAAGTTTTACCCAGTCCGTTACCCCGATGACTTGGAGATACTGCAACACGACACAAGCGTATTTCTGTTCGACTCATGTGCTGTAGTTCAATGAAACCTAGTACCTCATTGCCATCCGTTAAAGTGAAGAACTCTATTTCTTGTTGCTTGCTACGCTTGATGATTTCAGCATGCTCTATTGGCCAACTAAAAACTCGACCTCCCCAAAGCAGAAACTCGTTATATGTTGAAAACCAACAACTAATGACACCAGCTTCATGAGCTAAAAACTTTCTCAAATACATCGAATATCCTTATACCTAGTGGCATTTGTCGCTTATGTTTTATAACGCTAAATGCGCAGCGACTGACATCTTATCCCATCCTTGCCAGTTGATGATTGTATCGTTCGGCTTTCTCATCCACTACAGTTTCAGCTAACAACTCAAAGTTTTTCGCTAAACTCACCACATTGATTACATTGATAGCCTTGTTTGTAGAAAAACAGTGGAAAGCCAAGCAATATGAACACAAGAAACGCAGGACGTTTACCCTGGGTATGGGCGGATAAGTCGCTACTTCCACAATGAGGGCAAATATCTTGTTTCTCACCTATGGCTTCAGAGTGATTTTCAAGACATTCGGAAAAATCACTCGTCAAGATTTCAGTCGCGTCCTCTAGATCGTCTTCTGAGACCATTAAGCGAACACCTCCAATAGCATTTGAGTATAGCCATTGCGTATTCACTGTATACTCATCTGCAACAAAGCTTTTGATCCCAGCACTTTCTAGATTTGCTTTGGCTATATGTGCTTCGTGAGGAAAAGAAAACCTTGCGACTACGATCATAAATTTCTCCCTATGGCATAGCATTTCATATACAGTTCTTTCTACTTTTCGCCCTGACCATAGTGAAGCCATTCATTATAAAACTCAATGAGTACCAAGCTATCGTATAAATCATGGGTTAGGTATGAGTAATGCTAGGAAAATTTTCCGTATAACACCCACAATTGAACCAAAGCAACGTGACTTTTATGTAAAATAGCGACGCCACACATAAAAGGGACGCTGCTTGGATAGTCAACTGGAGCAATTTGTTAGCACCTGTTATTTTGTTACATTTGTTAATTTCTCTACAATAACTGCAAATTCAGTTTTATTCTTTGAATAATCAGAACCTGCTACATCATCATAAATAGCCTGAATATTAAAACCAGCATCTTTCAGTTCTTTCAATAGCATGTCTTCACTGAAATATTGCAGCCAGTTATATACAACCTTAGAGCTTTCCCTTTCGATAATTGTATATTTATCCAGCACCACTTTTTCATCTTCATATTTGAAAGTATTCAGAAATCCGTAATAATCATGGCTTGACCAGAACCCCTGCAACTGCTTATGTTCATACAATGATGTTTCTGTTATTTCTTCAAAACCTTTTAATGAATATACATCTAATAATATGCGCCCATCATCTTTAAGTAAATGATAGAACTTTTTTAGCATTAATTTCCTTTGAGCGGGGCTTAAAGCACAAAAATCACACATAATCATTGTGATGATGTCGTATTTTTCTGTAGTTTCATACTCAAGATAGTTTTGAATAACATAATTAATATCTAGGTTCTGTTTTTTAGCATAAGTTTTCGCATACTCAATAGAGTTTTTTGAAAAGTCCACGCCAGTTACATTCGCACCCGTCCGTGCCAAACCGGAAGTATAAAGACCGGGACCACATCCGAAATCACATATTTTAGTTTGCTCGACAACGGAGAAACGTGAAACTATCCAATCAATTGATTTTTCGATGAACGCCTTGTTTCTTGAAGCCAAATCAACATTTTCATTGAGATGATAAGACAACATTTGTTGTGATGTATGTGGATCTGTCCACAACGAATCAGCCGTATAAAACTCAAAGGCTTTTGGTTTATAGTTTATCTCTTTTAATTGCGTATACATTATTTATCACCAAATTATATTGAGCAGGCATCAGAAATAATCAATTAGTCAGGTCATAATATCCCTAAACTTAATTTCCACTGTGTCATTAATGAGTACATATAATTAGATTTCACACGTCACCCGCCGATTTTTGCAAATGCAATCAAGTAAATGTAAAGAGTGAGTTTTGGTTACACAAGAGCCACTCTTTATAGTGCTAACACTGCATATACGGTTCATTTCCGACTTTCACCCTATCCATAATGAAGCCATTCATTATGATACTCAATAACTATCCAAGCTATCGCATAAATCATAGGTTAGGTATGAGAGATGCTACGAAAATTTTGTATAAGCTTCATAATTAAATTTAAAGGGACATACACTTTAAGGTCAATATGGTTGGGCAGGCATTCACTTTGATGGAAAACGGCGTTAACCGATAAATAAGCCTTTGACATGTCGAATGCTAAGCATACAGGCGAATACAAACACCACTAAGCTATTGTCTAAATCACGCCATACCGCACTTGTTGCGGTATTTTTCCTCACCCTGATTCCAGGTGGCGTAACTCATCTCTGAACAGGAACGATTTACAGAATTACCGTAAACAATTGCTATCAGATTAGTAAAAATATCTTGACACCGTAATTTCTTGTTGTAGTTACTACTTTACAGAAGCCTATTTGAGCAGAGAATTTTTGCCAAATAATGCGAATAGTCAATTGCTGTTTTAATGATTAAGGTTGTAACTCCGAACTTATGCTGTTGATGGTCGAAACTAGATATCAAATTTTTCAATTGAGTATCGTTATAATCGTTTGTACTATGCATAAGTTTCAACCCATCAATAGTCAAATTTGAAATATATTCCACTTCGACATCTAGTTCAGTCTGATTTGGGAACAGGGACCTAACTCTTATAGGTTTAATGCTGAGCAGACTATTGGAAATATGAATATTATAATTTCTTAATATCTTAATCATATGCCAAGTTGGGTTTGTAGACTTGTATATCACATATTCACTTTTAGGAAGTGCTGGGTAAAGTTGCTTCAAAAGATCTTCTACACCAACAAACTCACACAATGCAGATCTGATATGAGTTGCATTTTTTGCACTCATAGAAATACACCTTTTTGTAGCCTCGCCAGATACCATTACACAGTGGTAAATAACACTACTGATGCGTTCATAAACTTCAGGGAATTGTGCCAACTCTGCCGCTGGTTCAGGTATTAAAAGATAACCATGTTCAACGTTTGTTTCGAGATCAAAATCTAACTTCATAACTAAAATTTCACCGTACTTATAACGCTTTTCAGACGGAAAGTTTCCTACTTTCAAGCTGGAAAATATCAATCTATCAAATTCTTTAAAGTCAAACGCTACCACAACCTCCATGTTGATATTAGTTTCGAATCAAGAAATATTAACTGATAGATATTAAACGTCGACTTTTTCTATCTATCACACTTTTATGTGCCTATGTTGTAAAAAGTAGTTTTTACAACGGTATTTAATGAAGCGATTCTATCTATGGGATTTGAGTGCTCCATAAAAGTCCGATAACTATATGTATTGCAACACGGACGAAGCAAACACAAAATTTTCGAATGTTAAGAAGCAATGGCGCATTTCCAAGTTACATCACAACCCGCCAGCACGCCTCTGAACATCACTGATCTACAAGTATGGACTCCTAACTCATTAGGTAAACGAAACTTTTGTGATTGAGTACGTTTCCAGACCTTTAGTATCGCCATACAAATTTGCCTCAGAATCTAACTGCATACCTAACTTTTTGATCACTATTAACGAAGCGATGTTATCTTTGATAGCTACTCCATAAATTTTTGAGTGTTTTCCAGCTTCAAATGTCTTGGCTAATACTGCCTTTGCAGCCTCAAAAGCGTAGCCAAAGCCTTGATATTTGGGTAATAATGCATAGCGTATGTCACTGTACGTTGGGTCACCACACTGTTCAACACCCACATAACCAATTTTTATTGTTGGCTTAGATTTCAAGTAAATAACATACGAACCAAAACCATGTTGCCAGTGCTTAATTCGGCTATCAACATGACATTTAATTTCTTCATCAGTGTATGCCTCACCTTTCGGAAGGTACTGAGTTAATTCATTGGAACTCAAAATCTGTGAATAGATATCCACGTCATCTTCACCGACTGGTTTGAGGTTCAAATTTTCCGTCGTGATCATAGATCCCTCCAATTCGTATCAAGCAGCCATAATAGAAATCGAATAGTCCTATTACAAACTAATCCATTTTCACAATCGTGCCTGATGTTTGGTTATGATTTTAACCGCTCCAGAATGTCAGCGGCTGCTTGGGTCCAAGGTTGGCTAAACTCTTGAGCTTGCAGTTTTTCCAACCCTTGAGCCGTGTAAGTCCCCGGTGTGGCGATGGACTCACCGAGTGCTTCTAGGGATTGCTCTGGGAACGCTAAGCCTCGTGCGGCACTGTCTGCCATTGCGCCTAGCACCAGTTGTTTCGCTTGGTTGGGCTTCATGCCTTGATCAACAAACCACTGCTGCATTGAGGCAGAGAAAAAGTACATCCAACCATTCATGCACATGCCAACCGTCGCCAGTTCAAACTCATGCTCACTCTCGACCACTAACATCTCGCCTAATGGTTGGAACAACTGCTCTACAGGTGACGAAGTCGGGGTTAGCACTACGGTAGCACGATTGAGTTCCGCTGAGTAGGTGGTCATCATTCTATGGATACTGTTGACCCTAAACCACTGCTGAAGTGTCGCGACATCAATACCCGCCGCCAATGAAACCACCGTCTTGTGTTGTTCAATCACTATCTCACTGGCGAGTTGCGACAAATGCTGGGGTCGCACGCCGAGCAAAATAATATCTGCGGCATCGGCAACGGCTTGGTTGCTGTCCATCACGGTGCAAGACGGCTGTTGTGCCAGTTGTTCGGATCGCGCTTGATTACGTGGAGAAAGATAAACCTCACACGGCACATTCGCATTGATCAAACCGAGCACTATTTTTTCCGTCAGTTCACCGACACCGATAATTCCTAGTTTTAACACCATCACTCCTTGATTACTTTGCTACTTTATCGCTGCTCTACGCTAAACGACGTTTTTGGTTGATCGCTTTTTCGCTTGTTCGACAAATTCACCAATATAAAAAAGGTCTGCCATTTTGCCATGTGCAGACCTTTCTCTACGGTTCATTATCGTCTTCTACAATACTTACTTGGGTTCTAGCTTACAAACCGAGTCTCGTACCTCAAGGACGGGGGTCAGTTTGCCGCTGTTCATGCGGTCGCTGGAGTTGAGTTGCGACACAATCATATTCGCCGCAATCTTGCCCATATCATTGAGTGGATAACCCACGGTCGTCAACTGCGGACGCAGGTGCTTAGACATATTGTCGTTGTCGAAACTGACCAACGAAATATCTTTAGCGACTTTAAGGTTCATCTGAGCGCAGGCATCATAGACCGCCAGCGCGATATTGTCGTTTTGACAAAAGACAGCCGTGACCTCTTTCTTGTTACTCAGCAGATTGAACGCCTTGTCAAAATTGCCCTCATGATCAAAACGCCCTTCTACGGTAAGACTGGGATCATAATCCACGCCGTGTACCGCTAAAGCACGGATGTAACCGAGTAGTCGATCGCGTGCATCTTGTTTTGACAAAGGTCCTGTCATACAGGCAATGTTTCTGTGCCCCATATCCAACAGGTGTTTAGTGGCGAGATAACCGCCCAATTCGTTATCGACGTAGAGGCAGTTTTGCTCTAATCCCGGCACCAATCGGTTGAGGATCACCATGGTTTTAAATTTGCTGACCAACTCAGTTAAGGTGTCATCAGACGTTTGGTCTGCGTGGACAATCACACCATCCACTTGCTTAGAGTGAAGAAACGCTAAAGCATCTTGCTCTCGTTCCTCACTTTCGCGACCACTGGTGACAATACACAGCAAGCCATTTTTATAAAGAATGTCTTCCGTGGCATGCATCAAAGGACCATAAAATGGACCGTCAAGACTTCCCACCAGCATACCGACGGTATAAGAACGATTACTGGCGAGCGCCTTAGCGGCAGCATTGGGGGTATAGCCCAACTCTTTGATCGCTCGCTGAACAATTTCTAGGTTTTTTGATTTTACCGACGCATTGCCATTAATAACTCTTGAAACAGTCGCTTGAGACACATTTGCATGCTCCGCCACTTCTTTGATAGTGATCGTCTTCTTTTCCATAACCGGCTGATTGAGTTGGGATAATGGCAATTATCATATGCAAAGCCTGTGGATGTGTAAAGCAAGCATGATCGACTCTAAGGGCGAGTTCAAAAGTCTGGGGCAGTATAACTGAGTGAAACTGAGTGCATTTAGAGTTTGTTCAATCGCTGACCAGCTCTGGTCTAGCCGACGAATGAACAAACTCCATCATCACTGTTTAGCTGACCAAGATCGCCTCTGGAACGAGAACATCGACACTCACCACATCACCATTGCGAGCTATGATGGCACGTGTCACCTCTGCGCCAATCTTACCGCCATTTGATGTGTATACCGTGCCATCGCTGAGTTCAATGCTGACCACTAATTCCGTCACCTGAGAATCTAATCGGTACACGAACGGGACTTGGCAATAGGTAAACGCTAAGCTGTTGGATGCCAAATCAATAAACCGGAACGTGCCTTCAAGGTCGATATAGCTAAAGCTATTCGCTTGAGACAGAAAGTCCTGTGTTCTTAGCTGACTTGGATTAATCGTTAACTCGCCGTTTCTCACCTGTACACCCAGCTCATTAAAACGCGTAATGATCTCTTCTTTCACTTGCCCAGTCATTCCCGGTTGTTGAGCGCCGGCTTGTTTGGAAGTGTGCGAATAAGGGTCGGTTGGGAACGCCCCATATTCTTGCGGTGTTTTATTGAAACCTATGCCGTCACGTACTCGATAGTAGAGGTTGTTGAGCTCAAGCGTTTCCGCACTTTGACCATTTTCCGTCAGTGACTGTTGATAGTTCTCTTGTACCGCCAATAAAAGCTTAGAGACCATATGCCAATAAATACAGCCTAAACCCTCGTAACCGAACATGGTGCCCGAACGCCCCGTAAACGCTTTATGATTAAAGGTGGCTTCATAGATATCCAACAAAGCGAACCAATCCGCATCATTAAAATCAGCATAGTCAGCACGCATCGGTTCAATCGCCGCTAATAGAGTTTCGGCATTGTCGAACTCGGCATTAAAGTGCAATGCGCCGTTAATATCAGCCGCCACAATTCGCTTATCACCTTTCGCCAACATACTTTGAATCAGCGCGCTATTTTCAACCCAGTGAGCTTCAATAGTGTTCTTATCCATAAAGCCAATCAGATCGCGATCCGGATAGAGCATAAAGCTGTTTTGATCGTGTCGGTACATATCGCTGGCAAACAGACCTTTGATAAGTGCAACAGATTCAGCCGCACTCAACACACCCGCACTTAGCACCGCCACTTGACCTTCAAGCATAGGGTAAAGTTCATCAACGCTGGCTGAATCACCCTGAATATTCAATATGTTGTAGGCGTTGTACAGTCCATCTTGGCGTTGGTTATTGCGAATACTACGATCCAACAAGGTTTGAGTTGCCGTCAATAATTGCTGAATATCGCCAACATCAACCGACGCCTTGCCACTAAAACCATTAGCATAAACTTCAACACGATACTTCTCTGCCGCTTTGGCTAAATCCACCAGCAGCGACTTTCTGTATTCCCCTGTCATCGGCTCATTGGCTAATACAGACACCGCTTGCTGCAAAATACGACAAGTTTCAAGCAACCACTCTGCTACCTCACTCGAAAGCGGATAAGACGTGTTATTACTCTGCTCAATTAACTGGGTCAAAAACGCCACATAACGACGCATATAATAGAGCGTGACCATAGACAGACCGTGACCAACAATCGCGTTATTGGCGTCGTTCCATTCTGGTCTTTGGGTATTAAGCCAGATACCGCCATCAACCACAAAGTTGCTCAATTTCGACAGCAATGGAACCAGCAGTTTTTCCATCAAATTCACTTGATAGACCGAGCCATCCGCAGCAAGCAGCAAGCGTCCGTCACTGCCAACACTCTGACTTAATGACTCGGTCAGCTTGTGTTTGTCGGTGTTAAAACGCACGGTATCCTTTGGATTGCTGAACAGTTGCTCTACCCCATCAATTTCGTAAGGCACATTGGCGTAGCCGTAATAGTCATCCGACAGCCACTGATCCAATTGTTCACCATGAAAGTCTTGCGCCAGCTCAAGGAACTTGAGCAGATAAATGATTTGATGGTCGCCCCAGTAGCCGATATTGCTCCACGGATCCTCAGGTTCAAGCAACTCCCAATCGACACCTTGCTTAGTAATGCGATAAGGGTTGTAGCCATCAATCGTCGAGGCATTAACAAACTTAGCGATAAACGAAGGAATATAGTGCGGGTAGCTCAGCGCCAATGACTCCCAGTTCTGGAAAATATCTCGCCAGTTACCTTGATAGGTCAGTAATCGGTCACCGTCTTCGTTACGCAATTTGATTTCGAAATGATTCCAAGGTCGACTTGGGTCACCATGGCGACGACCAAAACTCAGAGGCAGATACTCATAGGCAAGGCGAACAAGCTGACGATCATCGGTCTGTTTCGCCAAAGAGACTAATTCCGGATGGGTCAGTGATGCCGGCAATTGCTCTAGCCACTGTTGATGCTTTTCTGCCACTTGACGGTTGGTAGCTAGGAAGGTGCGACGCACATCGTCAATATCCAACTGATAACCATCGGCAAAGACGCCACCACGCATACTATTGAAAAGCACATTGGCGTAGTGATGCACGTCGGTCTCTTCAGACGAAGTAAGCTGCCACGCGTCGCCACCGGACATTAACTTAATCAACGACTGTTGGTTAGCCTTTACATCTTGCTCAACCGCAGCAACCAAATCAGTCTCTTGTTTCACGGTTTGCGCTAACTTCACTACATCGCTGTGACTCTGATCGATATCCGCAAACATTAACCAATCGGCACTTTGTTGTGGTGTCAGTGACAGTGTTTGCTGGCTAAAGTATGCCCCTCTTTCGCCGCGTGTTAATCGGTTTTCAACCATGGCTTGTTGCGTTCGGAATGCTTTCAAGCACTTTGAGCCCAGATAGATAGTTTGTGCATGTTGAGACAGAGACACTAAGGTCGTTGCTCGCAGTGCTTCGGCAGGTGCTGCTCTATCACTCAATTTGGCATACAAGCTAAATGTTGCCATTGGCAAATCATCAACCCGTTGATTCCATTTATACGCATCCACTAAAGCGCTTTTGGTTTGTAATGCCGCTAACGGTGCGCCTGATGGCAACAGGTTTTGGATACCATCAAGAACCTCTAATTGAACGTTTTGCTGTGATAGGTTCACTATCTCACTATGACGAACAAAACCGAACTGTTCCGAGGTACTCCAACTGTATTCAAACTTTAGCGCCAGCGTGTGGTTGATCTCTTCAAAGATAAGCTTGTCGCCAGTGCTGTTTTTATACAGATTGCGCTCGGTCTGATAATAACCATCATGATGCGGATTAAAGGGTTCCCACAACGCGCTGCCCCCTTCAGAAGTGGCGACTCGAACTAGGGTTTTAGCGCCGGTGTTATCGGCGTTTTCATGAATAACATCGACAGAGCGATAAGGGAACAGAGCGTTCTCTGGACGAATACGACCCGCAGAGAGCGAGCCCGTTGATGAGATATAGAACCAGTGATCACTCGAAGAAACAAGGCTAATAAAAAACGGTTCCATCTGATCAACATGGCTAATTTTATAATAACGCTCACCTTTCAGGTCGACGAACTGACCATTGGTTGGCTGTAAATCAATAGGAGACTTGGATTGCAAAATAGTATTCATAATCTTCACACTACAAAAAGAAAGCGCTTACTTTTGCGCACAAAAAAATATAAAGCCACCCCTTTATAGGTGGTGGCAACGTACAAAGTGGTGGTCTGAAACTTGAGTGACGCTAGGCATACTTTCAGTACACACATTCGAAGCTTGTGGGCAACGACTGGCAAACGGACAACCGACACTACTCGGCTTCCACAAAGGTATTTCGCCTTTTTTCATCTCTAGATCGCGCCTACCTGACTGCCCGACCTCAGGAACGGCTGATAACAAAAGCTTGGAATAGGGATGCTTGGGCGTTTGAGTCACACTGTCGCTGTCCCCCCACTCCACCATATGACCAACATACATCACCGCCGTCTTTTCTGCAAAATAACGTGCGGTGGCAATATCATGGGTGATGTACATAAATGAGATGCCATACTTATCTTTAAGATCGGACATTAAATTTAGGATACCCAAACGGACCGATACGTCCAACATAGAAATCGGCTCATCGGCAAGAATAACTTCTGGATCGACCGCAATGGCACGCGCTATCGCAACCCGCTGCCTTTGACCGCCACTTAACTCGTGGGGGTACTTTTCTGCGGTTTCCTTGACGGGTGTTAAACCGACCATCTCTAGCAACTCATAAACCAAGTTGGCGATGACTTTTTTGCCAGCACGCTTATGGATTTGCAAAGGTCTAGCAATATGATGATAGATGGTATGCACCGGATTTAGAGAGCCAAACGGGTCCTGAAAAATCATCTGCACCTGACGAGCATACTCAAGTTGACCATGCTGATTAACGTATTGATCCAGCGGAGTGCCTTTGAATTCTATCTCACCCGCGCTTTTATCATAAATTCGACTTAGGATACGTGCGCCGGTACTTTTTCCTGAACCCGACTCGCCAACGATGGCTAAGGCTTCGCCCTTATGAAGCTCGAATGAGACATCATTTACCGCACGCATCACATCGTTGTTGAGTCCCTGTCGCAGAGGAAAATCCTTCACTAATCCACGAACGGACAAAATGGCTGAGTTTGTGGTCATACTCTTCTCCTAAAACAGATGACAAGCGATCTGACGACCGTCTGATAAATGGTTTAACGACGGCTTACTCTGCTGACAAGATGCAACGCAGTCGTTACATCTTGGTTGAAAATTACATCCCTGCGGCGTGTCCAATAAATTAACCGGACTGCCGGGGATACCAAACAGTCGTGTCTTAGGTCCGTGAATGGTTGGGAATGAAGCAACGAGCCCTCGGGTATAAGGATGCTGAGGTTGATTAAACACTTGATTCGCTTGCCCTAATTCCTGCATTTCACCAGCATACATCACGCCGATTCGGTCGGCGATTTCGCCCATTAAACTCAAATCGTGGCTAATAAACAGAATAGAAAACCCATACTCAGCTTTTAGATCGTAAAGCTCGTTCAAAATCTCTCGCTCGACCACCACATCCAGCGCTGTGGTCGGCTCATCCATAATGATCAACTTGGGTTTCAATGCTAAAGCAATCGCAATGGCAACCCTTTGTCTCATACCACCACTCAATTCATGAGGAAAACTGGATAGCCGTTGGGCATGAATACCGACGACACCCAGCAGTTCACCCGCTCTTTTGTACGCCTGCTTATGACTGACCTTTTCATGAGCGAGTATCACATCGGTTAACTGCTCACCGATGGTGATAACCGGGTTCAACGAGTTCATGGCACTTTGAAACACCATCGAGACTTCGCTCCAACGAAAGTCATTCAGTTGGCGGTTGTTCATCTTCAGGACGTCTTGACCTCGATAGAGTATTTCGCCTTCCGATATCAATGCAGGGGCTTTATGCAGACGTGAAATAGCGAACGCTAGCGTGCTCTTGCCACAGCCAGACTCACCCGCAATTCCCAGCGTTTCACCTTCATTAATCGTCACACTGACGTTGTTAACGGCTCTCGCAATGCCGTTTGGCGAGATATAATCCACACAGAGATTGTTGACCTCTAATAACGCACTCATCGCAATCCCCTTTTCTTGTCTGCTTCACGCTTAAGTTGACGCCACATTTTCATATGTGGGCCGGTTCGTAACTTCGGATTACTGACTTGGTCAATGGACATATTAATCAACGCCAATGAGCCCCCGGTAATCGCCAACGCTAACGCGGGAACCAACATCTCCCACCATGCGCCAGTGTACAGAGACGAAGACGTCTGCGCCCAATAGAGCATCGAACCCCAACTGACTTCGGTTGCATCCCCTAAGCCAAGAATACCGAGTCCCGCTTCCGCGCCCATGGCATAAATCACCGTGCCAAGGAAGCCACCAAATACGATAGAGACAAGGTTGGGTAAGATCTCGACTAACAGAATACGCAGCTTGGATTCACCCATTACTTCCGCCGAGATAATAAACTCTTTATTCCGAATCGCCATGGTCTGAGAACGTATCACCCTCGCCCCCCAAGGCCAGGATGTAATGCCTAATAACAAGGTGATCACCAAGGATCCGACTTGCCCCAAAAAGGCGGCTAACACTATCAATAAGGGCAATTGCGGGAACACCAAAAATACATTGGTGATAAAGTTCAAACGCTCGTCGATTTTTCCACCGAAGTAACCGGCCGACACGCCGACTAACACGGCAATCGACATCGCAATCACCCCTGCGGTTAGAGCGACGGCTAAAGATTGACGCGCCCCATACAACACTTGGCTATACACATCTCGTCCACTTCGAGTCGAACCCATAATGTATTCGCTGCTGGGTGCCATATGCGGTCTAGCAACACGCTTTTCTGGGTTGTGTGTCGCCAATACCGGCGCAAACAACGCCCCGGTTAAAACAATAAACAGCAATAAGCCACCAATAATGGCGGGTGGATTACCGTAAAAGAAAGCGTATACCGTAGAGAAACGGCGCTTAATCTGGTTCCATGACATGGATGATTCCCTTACTACATCAAACTGAGGTGCATCTTGACTTGGCTTTTCAATCATTGAATTCATACCACTTCCTAATGAGAAATCCTTGGGTCGAGCCAAACGTAAAGCAGGTCAGCAACAAAGTTAGCGGTCAATACCGCGCTCACCAGTATCAGTAGAATGGCTTGGATAAGAGGATAGTCGCGGGCAATGATGCCTTTTAGCAGAATATTGCCCAGCCCCTGATAGTTGAACACCACTTCGGTCATAATGGAGCCGGCGAATGAAAAGCCGATGGCCATCGCTATCGCAGTCGCAACCGGTAAGATGGCGTTACGTCCGGCATAACGAACCATAACGCGTGTCGACGACAGCCCTTTCGCTTCGGCCATGGTGACATAGTCTTCACCCAATACGTTGATCATGGCGTTACGCATGTTGAATACCCAGGTCGCAATTCCGACCACAACCATTGACCCAACCGGTAAGATGGCATGTTTAATCACGCTGCTAATAAAGATCCAACTGAACTCAGGTGTTAACGCCGGATCATAGGTATAAGCTAATGGCAGCAGATCTAACTTAAGACCAAATAGATAAAACAGTAATAGCGCGGTCACGATGTAAGGAAAGTTACTGATAAACGCTAGAATAGGCGGCACCCAACGACCAAATAGACCTTCACGACGATAAGAGGCATAAGTGCCGATACTCACGCCGATGATTAACGCCACGATAAGAGAACCCAAAGCAAGGAACAGAGTCCATGGCAATGCCATTCCAATCACCGTCGACACATCAACGGGAAACATCAATACCGACGGACCAAGATCCAAGGTAAACACACTTTTCATATAATGCAGATACTGCACCATGATATTGCCATCAACAAAGCCGTACATCTCCCGCACCGCATCCATTTGTGACATATCCATTTTACCCTGAGCCGCGGCAAATAGTGCTTCTACGGGATCCCCCGGCATCAGTCTCGGGAGCAAGAAGTTAAATGAAATTGCGATCAAAAATGCCGCAAAATAAAACCCAAACCGACGCATTAAAAAAGACATAATGTTCCCTTAGCTCTGCTATCCAATTCCGTCATCTCACTAACATCCCAATTATTTGCCAGACTTGAGGTACAAGTTGTTCAAGATAATCACGCGATTGCCACCGTCATAGAACACCGGTTGGATATATGGGTTCTCAGCACTTGGCCAGCCACCTAGTTTGCTAGAGTTGTATTGATACCAAGTTGGATTGGAATACAGTGGAACAAAAGGTAGATTTTGCGCGGTAAATTGTTGCAGTTTGGATAGGATCTCGCGCTGTTTACTCTTGTCTGAGGTTTTGCCAAAACTGTCAATTAGGGTGTCAATTTCTGCACTCTGTACGCCATGACCGGCATGCCAGCTTTTGCCCAAACGAGAAGAGAGGAAGTACTCTTGGTAGGTGAGTATTGGGTTGCTCGCCACCTTTGACCAGTTAATCGCCACATCATAATTAGCCTGTCTCAGGTTGGCGTCATACACCGCCCAATCGACCGTTTTGACCTCAGCCTTAATGCCAATCTCTTGATAGTATTCTGTGACCATCTGCACCACTTGAATCCAATCGGTCCAACCGTTCACGACTTCAATAGCAAACTCAAACGGTTCGCCGTTACTCAGATCGCGCCATCCATCCCCATCACGGTCAACAACGCCGGCTTGATCAAGCAACTCCGTCGCGCGTTCTTGGTTGTATTGCGTCAAATCTTGGTAACGCGCTTTGATATCTTGGTCGATATAGGAATGATAAAACTCGCCAATACCGCTTGGGTTAAAGTTAACCGTTGGATAGCCATAAGCAGCAATATCCACGATTAACTCGCGGTCAAGTGCCACAGACAGGGCTTGGCGCACTTTCAAGTCATTGAATGGTTCACGTTTGGTGTTCAAGTACAGATGAATCGCGTCATTGGCGGGATACCAAAAGTGGTGATTTTTGGGGTCTTTTTTCACAAAGGTGTTTTCGATATCCGCAACAAAATTGGAACCCCAATCAACCTCACCTTTGATCAATGCTGGCTGAATCTGCGAATTATCGTTATATGAACGCATCAAGATACAATCGAGATGCGGCTGACCCTCAAGGTAATAATGAGGATTGCGGCAAAGCTCCATCTGCTGTGGTTTAAGATAACTCACTTGTGTCATAGGACCGCTGCCAATCGGATTCGGATTGGTAAATGTAGTCAGCTGTTCTACTTGACCCCACACTTTTTTTGGCACGATGTGGTAAGACGTGAGATTCCACAAGAATGTCGAATCAGGTTCCGCTAGCGTAAAAGTCACCGTTGTTGGATTCGTTGCCACCACCGATTGTAGGTTACCGCCCGACCATATTCCTCTCAGATCGAAAGCGGGTGCCTTTTTAATCAGTTCAAAGCTATAGGCCACATCTTCCGCGTTAAGTACTGAACCGTCTGACCAAGTGAGACCATCACGCAATGTCAGCGTAATGACCTTTAAATCGTCTGAGTATTGCGCCGATTTGGCAAGACGCCAATGCGTCTCATCAGTCATGGTATTGAATACCATCAAAGGCTCAAACATCACACCATGTAAGGTGTCTTTGGTGGTATATGGATTGAAGTTATCAACAAACCCTGTATTGATGATTGGTACCACGAGTGTTCCACCTGAGTTAATGTCTTCAGCCTGCACACTACTAACACTACCCACCATTGCACTTATCACCAGTGCCAAAGCTGCGGTACCATGACGCATATCACTTCCTCCAAACAACAATCCATTGAATTCACTATGAAGTCGCCATCTTTATTTGTAAGCGCTTTCACAACATAGCTAAATGCTATGTCAACTTGCTGATTCAAACAAACCTATCACTGTTTTTCGCCAAAGCGGTCACAAAACAATACAAATCTTTAAATAACAATAACTTAAACAATGACCCGAAAAGACGTTAGTTATAAAACACTTTAAAATCAATTACTTAATAAACACTTACCCTCACCTGTATATGCTGATTTTTGTGACTAAAGACATATATTTATGAAAGCGCTTTATTTATGGTTCATTTTCTAATTGGTTTCCATCATCAGTCAGGAGAAAGCCAATTTTGTTCTAATTATAGATTTAATTGATTGTTTTAAAGGCAATTTTTAAGCATAATTGTTTAATAAATCAACTTATCATTAAGCCCAGCCTGTTCGGTAGTGATTAAAAATAATACAAATTAACTTTTGAAAGCGCATTGCTTAGTGGATTTCAATTCGATTAAAATAGAATGACATTCCAGGCTATGCCAATCTAGGCGAAAAAATGGACAAAAAAAACATAACGATCAAAGAAGTCGCTGAGTACGCTAACGTGTCTCAAGCAACGGTTTCACGTGTAATTAATGGCCAATCGTCAGTAAAAGAAGCGAATTTAGTTAAAGTTCATGAAGCCATTGCTAAACTCGGCTATACCCCTAACCCAGCGGCTAAAGCCTTGGCTACCAGTCGCTCCAACAGCATTGGTATGCTGGTTGGTAGTTTGGATGGTCCATTTTACGGTCCATTGATGCATGCGGCGGAAGATGAAATCTATAAACTGGGGTTACACCTGATCGTCACCAGTGGTCAAGACTCCGAACAGAAAGAGTTAGAATCTCTCCATTTCCTTCGAGCTAAGCAGGTCGAGGGCGTGATTGTGCATGCCGACCGCATCACCGACGAAGCCCTTAGAAATTTATCTAATGATTTTAAGCACTTTGTTTTGCTCAATCGACATATCCCGGAGTTAGAAAATCACTGCTTGTATTTGGATAATGAACTGGGTGGCTACTTAGCGACAAAACATCTGCTCGACTTTGGGCATAAAGCGATTGGCTGTATTACTGGTCCAATGAACAAACATGATGCAAGGGACCGTCTGCTTGGCTATATCCGAGCACTCGCGGAGCATGGTGTCTCATACGATCCCAACCTAACGATTGAAGGTCGTTTTGATCATTTCGACAACTTTGATAAAGCCAAAACACTGCTTGAACGAGCCCCCGACATTACCGCGGTGTTTTGTCAAAATGACAACATCGCGCTTGCGGTCTACGATGCTTGTTATGAATTGGGTCGAACGGTAGGTAAAGACATCTCCATCGTTGGTTTCGACAACGACTTTATGTCACGTCATATGCGCCCTCGCCTAACCACGGTTGGCTTCCCTATTTCTGAGATGGGTAAGATAGCCGGTAAGATGATTATTGATCAGGTAAAAGGGCAAGACAGAGTCACCAATCAAAAGCTTATGCCAACGTTAGAAGTGCATGACTCTGTGGCTAGGATTGGGTAGAGGTTAAGGCAGGAATCGACTCACGTTCCGCACTCGACATAAAAAAAATCCCTTCTTTCGAAGGGATTTTTTTTGGTTTAGAGCGTCTGCTCAGACCCTAGTTTAGGACAACTTACCACGACGTTGCTCTAACTCTTTACGCACTTCATTAGCACGGGATTCCGAGAAGTCATAGCGACACATAACCACAACCGCAAGTATGGCAGTCACGACCGGAATCGTTATGTCTGCAACACGCATCATGTTCATGATTTCCACCGCTTCCGGCATATTGAGTAGCGCTTCACCTGCTTGTAAAGAGTTGCGGATCTCTTCAAGACGCGTGTAACCAATCATACTTAACACCCAGCCTGAAACCAGAGTCGCAATCGCAGTCCCTAATTTCACAAACCACCAATACACGGCACCGAAAACACCTTCGCGACGCTCACCGGTATGCAGTTCATCAAGGTCACAAACATCCGCCGTCATTGACATCATCAGGGTGAACAAGCCGCCAATACCAAACGCCATAAGCGGTAATGATACAAACATCATCCAATGAGTTTCTGGGTTTAGCGACTGCTCAAATGCCCACCAGCGCATAATATAGCCAATGACAGAGATCAGCGTTGCAACAATAAACGCATGCTTTTTGCCCATTTTCTGTGACATCTTAGTGATGATAGGAATCACCAGTAAACAGGTACAAAGTGAGCTAATGGTGCCAAACCATGCTGGCCAAGTACCAGCCGCGCCCTGATCACCGTTAAACACGTAGAACACGATAATAAAGAAAGCAAATTGGGCCACGGTCTGAAAACCGTTAAACACTAAGAATGTCGCGCCACACAGTTGAACAAATGGTTTGCATTTAAAGGTCTGAAAAATACCTTTGAAGAAGTTAACGATAATCGCCCCAAGGCCAACAATCGACACCTTCTCTGCATCTCTCTCCACCGATACTCTTTCTTTACAAAACAGCGCCGGAGTAATACCAAATAGCAAGCACAATAGACCCACCCAAATCGCCAAATCGCGACTGCCTACGGCGGCGCTTTCGTATAGGTTAGGGTTGTAAATCATTACCCAGAACCAAGGTGCAATGACCCATGCTAGCTGACCGATCCATTGAGAAACCGCCATAATACGTGTGCGCTCATGGAAATCAGGGCTCATTTCATAACCCAGAGCCACCAATGGTGTTGCAAAGATGGTATAGCCCAAATAGAACAGCAGAGAGAGCACTAAGAAGTAAACAAAGTTATAGGTTTGTCCATTCTCTGGGTAAAGTTGCCACATCAGCATGAACACCACACCCGTGATCACGGCACCCACAAAGATAAATGGACGACGGCGACCCCAGCGAGAGCGGAAGTTATCTGAAATATAACCCATCAAAGGGTCTGTGATGGCATCAAATAAACGGGGTAATGCACCCAGTATACCGACTAATAATGGGTCCATACCTAAGCCCATCACTAGCACGACCATGAATACCCCTAATGCCGCTGCAAACAGTTGGTTGGCAAGCGAGCCAACACCAAACGCTACTTTTTGATACAGAGGAACCCTATCATCTGAAGCTGAATGCAAAGATTTTTCGTCGTCAATAAACGGTTTAGCTTCACTCATTTTAATACCTTTTGTTATCTGTTTTATTATTACAGCGTTCGTTAAACAGACATCCTACCTTGACGGCTGCGACAGCCGATTTTATGAGGGCTAACTTTCAGCTAATTATTGGCGAAAGTTAGCCTGCCCTGTTTAAATAAACGTTTCAACTAAACTCATTTAGAAAGTCACTAATAGCTGCGATACTTCACCATTTCGCACTGCGATAGCATCGTCATCGACTACCTCTGTCACTTTCTTTTCACTGCCATCAACAAAGCTCAGTCGATATTCTTTGGGCGCAAATTGCTCAAACGTATCCACTCGTTCTGTGTTGTGATACACCACTTTCACCTTCCCCAAAAAGGTGAATGAAGCTTGATGGTTATCATCAAAGAACGCTTTAGCGAGTTTTGGCTGTAGGTTAAGTTTCAGTTGTTCATCAGCCACTACAAATGGCTGTTCACCAAACATCATCAACGTCCACATATGCAGCATTTCAACGGTTGAGCCAGAAAGACGGGCAACAAACCCTTGACCACGCACATTTGGATCGGGGTTATTGCTTGGCGCAATAAACGACGAGTTCTCTAAGATGCTGCGACCATACACACTCGGATCCATAAAGCAGATCAGATTGCTGTCGATTTCTTGATAGAACTCTTGATACATACCGGACTTCAACAGTCCAAGCAGGTATTTGTAGTTCATGTGTAGGAAGTTGGATTCACGTTCCAACCAACCTTTGGTGAAAGCACGAGCTCGTCCGATTTCCATGCTTTCGCTTTCAAGACATTCGCTGGTCTTAAATTGATGCAGTTGGCTATCATAGATCTCGCTCGACTTTATCTTTTCGTGAGCCGCAAGATTTGTCGGGTAATCCTTGCTTACTTTTAGCATGCGTGCCGGAGCCTCTAAGAAACGAGGCAAAGCGCGCAGTTTGAACTCTTTGACTTGCACCAAAGGCAAACCGTAGTGACCAATTTTCTGTTCCGCTTGCTCCAAGATCGGCTCATAGCGCACGGCGTCAAAGTAAAGGAAGGTCGGTAAAACACCATCGGCAAGCTGTCGAGCTTTTTGCAAGCCTTGCTCAAGTTTGAGCGCCATAGAATCGAGAAGCGCACTCACCGATGCACTCGAGATCGACTCCTGCTCTGGTTGGATATCAAAACGAACCGATTCACGATACTGCTCGCGTAAGCTAGACATCTGATCCCAGTAGTCAAACTCGGACAGGTCTTGAGTGAGCAACTCACGAACGTTATCCACGAACAGCGTGACTTCTTGCGGCAAGCGCATGTCACCATGTTCGCAACTCGCTTGTTTTAGAAATGCCACTAAGCGGCTCAACTCAACGGTTTCTGAGACACCTGAACCAAATAGACCTGGCAGTCCATTCATCGCGTCATTCCAACCGGGTTTATCCGCTTCCATCTCGATGCCGATACCCGCAGGATCTAAAGTGGCAAATTTATTGAGAGCAAGGGTAAATAGCTTGGTGTACAGGTTGGTTTTGACGACATCACCATGAGTATCAACCGCCCAGTTAGAACCTTTAAGATCCATATTCAAGCGTTTCACTTTATCGTCGTCATTGTGCAGCAGCGAGCCATAGCGACGCACATCACCCTGTTTAGTGATGACCGTTTTCTCGCTGCGAGGTAATACCGTGACTGGCGATGAATAGTATTTGTACTGCTGATTATCAAACAGCAAGTGATGTTTCGTATCTGGATGAATCGCTAAATAAGACTCGACCAAATCAAGAATGTAAGTCCAGTGATCAACCCAAAAACCTTCACTAAAACTTGCCTCGATATTTTGCTGTGCATATTGAAGAATATCTGCCAGCAGAGTGGTGTCATCCTTAACCGATACAATGCCTTCATTCGCCATGGTGTTAATGATGGTGCCCGGAGTAAACTTACCTGCCAGCACGTTTCGCATCACGTCACGACCATTGATAAAGTTTTCCGCAACTAACGTCTCAACGTCAACGCCACTATCCAATTCAAAGGTCGAACCGTTGACACCGAGTGGGTTGTAACCGTCAAGTTGAATTAACGAAGCAAACAACAGCACATTGAAATCGCCAACTTTAGGATTGATCAGAGAATCAATACGGCGGTTTTGGCAGACATCGCGGAAGTTACCATTACCCTGGGAGAAGTATTCAGGCGCAACGTTAAAGAAGTTGTAATCACGCTCGAGATCACCGTGTTTGCGCGAGAATACATGGTAAACATGCTGTTTCTTTTCGCTCTCAAACACCAGTGGATAACCGCCGCGCAAGATGTTATCGAGGTAGTTTTGCTTGACGTATTCATCAAATAACGGCAACGCAGTTTGACTTTGTACGTCGCTCACTAAATCGTCAATCACCTGCTCAGACTCAGCCAGTTTTTGGTCAAAGTATGCGCTGTTGGCGATGGTTTCAATCTTGTTGTTTAAGCTCTCAACACTATGAACATGACCTATCATGGTTCGTAAAGTAAAGGTACGATTGGCGGCAAGAGAGACATCTACTGGAGAAAAGCCAACCGGTATTTTATTGGCTGTTACTTGGTCTTTATCACGTAAGGTTTGCAGCGAATTTTCTACAAACGCGACCGGAGAGGTCATGGAATTGTCATTACCGAATACCAATTCGCCATCGACGATCGGCTTAATCAATTGACCGTCAACAAATGAAAGGTAGAAGTTACCCTTATCCAATGCGCCCACCTCGGCACTATCGGCAATCGTCGAACGCATTTTGAAAAACGGCACATTATTGTCAAGGTTATAGACATCCATCCAGCTTCTTAGCAGGTTGGACATCTCTTTAAATAGTGAGTTGGAAGTGCCGTAAGGCAGGATTTGCGATAAACCATCGAGTAACTCAAACTCTCTCGCCGTTCCAGAATTATCGGTGATTTCCACTTTACGCATAATGGCAGCAAAACTGTCATTAGGCAGACCACAATAAGTGATCTTAACCGTTAGCGCTAACTCTGGGTTGATCTCTTCAATAGTAAACTGACCGCGCTTGATGCGCATATTTCGTGTCGTGCCCTGCGCTCGAGTCGCGCCAAAGAATTCGTAAACCTCACCATCGATCTTAACAAATGTGCGAAAACCAACCCGGCTAACGTTTTGATATGCGGTGACTGCCGGAGAAAATTCAACAATCGGGTTGTCTTTGTTTTCGACGCCAAATGAACACATACCTTGACCGCGGTTGACGTAAAACGCCCAAAGCGGCACCCCTTTTTTACCCGCTAGACCCGGCAAGAAAGAAGAAAAGGTCTTTTTCAGGTCGTAATCTTGAATCACGAAACCGTCAGTATCTAAATAATATTCTTTAGTCATAATAGTTTTGGCCTATCGATGTTGCACTGTGCTAACGTCAAATCAGCTCTGATACAGCTGTGTAAGCGAGAAATAATCAGCGTTCTTGCCTCCTGCTGCTCTACAAGAAATTGGTACAAGTACCCATTTCTCATTATAAACAACAACAGTTTGCATCTGTGACACTCTTAAGTAAGCGCTTTCTTTCTGACATAAAAGTAAATGGATTAACCAATTACTTCCCGCTTTGAATGAAAAAAATGGATGCCTAGCCAGACTGAAAGGCATCCTAAATATGTTGCTTTAACCCTGCTAAATTAAGTTAAAGCGACAAAATAATTACCAACTTGCTTCAGTTTGAATACCAACGATCACGTCGTTAGCGGATTGCCCGTCGTCTGGATCAGTAGTCCAAGAGTTTTTCACCCAGCTCACTAAGAAACGAACTTCCGGGTTAACACCAGTCCAAGTTGGGAACATCAATGTAGGTGCGATAGTTAGCTTAGCTTGGTCGTAGCTATCACCGTTCCAGTTGTTATAGACATAACCAATTTCACCTTGCAGATACATCTTAGAGTTGATGCCAATCACTGGACGAACCATCGCTGATGCCCAATAGTCGTAAGTGCCATCGTCATAGTCGTTATATTGAGCTTGGAACGATGGGAAAATGCTTAGACCATTTTCAAATGCATGACCACCAAAGATCAATGCGCGGTAAGACACGTCACCCTCTTCCACTTGAGTTAGGAGGGAGATGGCGTCATTCCCCTCACCCCATTCAAACTCATGTTCACCAAAGCGCAGGCCGCCTGGTCTGTAAGCGTTATAAGATGTGATCGTACCCCCAAGTAACTGACCCGCACCTAAACCTTTACCCGCTTGAACAACAATGTTTGTATTTGAGCTGCCATCTCCCTGTAAACCAAAGAAGTTAAACATTTTGTAGCCAACAGTTAAGTCGTAACCTGTCTCTGCCCACTCTTTACCACTAATATCCCAGTTATCTGGCATCGCTTTAAATGTCGCGGAAATATCCCACACCCCATAGCGAGCGCTCACGTTAAATGCGTGCATTTTATTGTCGACGTTGTCATAGTCGTCGGCATACTCGTAGTCATCACGCTGACTCGAGATATACGCTGCATTAACAATGGCACTGCCCACTTTCATGGACTCAACGCCAATACCTGTACCTGACATGTCCGAATAGAAGAAATCGGTCATCCAGATATAACGTTCTTTACCGTAATCACGCTTACCACCAAAGATAACCCCAGTATCTGTGTAGCCCGAGATTTCGATAAAGCCGCTGCCGTCACCCGCGGTCAAACCATCAGAGACACCCGCGCCGATTTTCAACGAACGACCATCTCCGTAGGTCCAACGATAAGATAAATCGATATTGGTTTGGTTATCGTACTCAAGACCAAGACGACCTAGCGTCTCTTTTTGAGCGATAAAGTCTGAATCTTTAAAATCATTTTCCGCACTGTAAAGCACGCCTTGACGAAAGTAACCGTTGAATGTGAAACCTTCGGTATTTTCTGCAGAGTACGCTGAAGGAGCGGATAAACCGAACATTGCAACCATGCATGCCAAATTTAGTTTTGAGATTTTCATGGATATCCTTACGTATGAACAACAACCGGAATGAAACCGGTTACATATTAATAAATATTGTGTCGTAAACCTTAAGACAATCAGTACCTACCCTGTTTATCTTTGCCATGATAATAATCGAATCCAAAATTAATACCGTGATCAACTTCATTATTTAAGTAAGCGCTTTCACAATGACTTTTAAATATGCTTTCGATCACGTTGTCATGCAGTTCACTAATTTTCGTGCTACTGAATTGCAGCCATTTCTATAAATTCATTACTCGCATAAAGTGCTAATGCTATTTATAGCGGTGACTTTCTTTGCCAAACCCCTTTACTAAGCTGCCTATCCTCACCGTATCCAATGGGCAAGCGAGGTCACTTCTCCACCAATAAAGCCTTATTAAATATAGGATTAGTCAGCTAACCTTTGTAAGAGCCAACCTGATTCATCGCCAAACCTCTAATCATTGCTTTCAATAGTGACAAAACTATTAATTTCCCTTGAGACTAATGACTGGATATAGAGCCAACTCACATTTTAGTTAATAACGCTGCTTTGTCTTGAGTTAAAGATTGAATAGAAATTTTATAATGATATAAAGAAAGGGCTTTCTTTTTGACACTTTTAGTTAGGAAACTTTTATGTTTACTCGTAAAAAAAACGTGTTGTGTGCAGCAATCACTGCCACTGTATTGGCAGGTTGTAGTTCAAGCTTTGAAGTACCCAAGCGAAACCTGACCGATCCTGAGATAAAAAAATCCGAAGGTTGGACGTTAGTATGGAATGACGAGTTCAATGGAACTGAAATCGACCAAACTAAATGGAGTTTCGAAGAGAACTGCTGGGGCGGCGGCAACAACGAGCAGCAATGTTATACCGCTCGTGACAAAAATGCTTTCGTTCAAGATGGTGTGCTTTACATCGTGGCACACAACGAAACCTTTGTGGGTCCGAATAACATTAAAAATGATTACACTGACCTAAAAACCCTACCTTATACGTCTGCTCGCCTTACCACCAAAGAAAAAGGCGATTGGACATACGGTCGTTTTGAGATCCGCGCAAAAATGCCAATCGGTCAAGGTACTTGGCCAGCTATCTGGATGCTCCCAACGGATTACGTTTATGGAACATGGGCAGCTTCAGGAGAGATCGATATCGTTGAAGCGGTTAACCTAAAAGCGCCATCAGATTCACCTGATTTCGCGGGTCAACCTGAGTCACGTGTTTACGGCACACTGCACTACGGTGCGGCTTGGCCGAACAACAAACACTCGGGTCAACCTTATTACATTCCAGACAACAAGAACCCAGCAGACGACTTCTATACTTACTCGATTGAATGGGAAAAAGACGAAATTCGCTGGTACGTTGACGATGTACACTTCGCCACGCAAACTTCTGACGGTTGGTATGCTCTTTACACTAAAGACGGCGAAAAGAAAATTGGTATCGCCGACGCGCCTTTTGAGCAGCGCTTCCACCTACTGCTTAACCTAGCGATTGGCGGTTCTTGGTCTGGTAACACTAACCAAAAAGGCATTGATTCATCGGTATTCCCTCAAGCGTTGGAAGTGGATTACGTCCGTGTCTACCAATGTTCTAAAGACCGTGCCACTGGGCAAGGTTGTGCAACGGTGTCGGAGACCGCAGCCAAAGTTAAAGGTATTCAACCACCACTTATGATTGATCTACCTGCCGACTATACCACGGGTAAAGAAATCAACATCTTTGACGGTGAACTCAGCCAGTATTTGCAACAACATGCTTACGATCCGCAAGGCGTTATCATGGACTTCTCTTATCAAGCCGATGCTGAGCGTGGTCAGGTAATGCAAATCACGAAGAAAGCGGCAACGGGTAACGTCTACTTTGAATCACCAGAGCTTGACCTTTCTGACTGGTCTAGCAATGCAAAACTGGTGTTTGATATCAAGATGCTAGAAGTGAAATCCGGTGACGCTATCTCTGTCAAACTAGACAGTGGTTGGCCCGCAACCAGTGATCTTCCAGTCACGGTGCCCACTGATAACCAATGGCATACGATTGAAGTGGATATTGCCGAGTTGATTGCTAACGGCAACTCTTACAGTGCTGGCTCGGTGAATATGGCGAAAGTCAAAAACATCCTTGTTCTCGACCCCCTAGGTGAGATGACGTTCCAACTAGATAACGTGCGATTCGAGCGTTACTAAGCGGTTGTTCTTCTCTCCCGGCTGCCATTTTCGAATGGCAGCCAAACCCTATTTCCAAACAGAGTGTTGAGCCAATTTATCTCAGCACTTTTTTATAAAATAGAAAGAAAGCGCTTTCTTGTTGGTTTTATCTTATTGATTTATCAGCATATTGCCAAAGGCTCTATAAGCTCACCTGTGAGTCTTGGCGCGCTCTAGTGTTATTATTACTTATAGATCTAGACCTACTTTGGCTAGATAGGAGTCTTTTCATGTTTGCTAATAAAACGACGTTGTTAAGCCTGTGTATTTCTGTTGCCCTAGTATCGGGCTGCGAGTCTTCCAATTCCTCTAACAACGATAAACTCGCTCAAAACACACTGCCCTACCTTGCTGACTGGCAGCCTGCCAATAGTGCCGTTGCCAAAGATCCTGCTATTGAAGCTGAGGTATCTCGTATTCTCGCGCTTATGACGCTTGAAGAGAAAGTCGGCCAAATGGTACAGCCTGACTTACGCGAAGTAACACCAGAAGAAGCAAAGCAATATAAGCTGGGTTCTATATTGAACGGCGGCGGCGGTTTCCCCCAAGGAAATAAATACTCCACCGCACAAGACTGGGCTAAAGAAGCGGATAAGTTCTGGCTTGCGCTTGAAGCTGCCTACGCTGAGCGAGGCTTTCGAGTACCGTTCATGTGGGCAACGGACGCCGTTCACGGTCACAACAACGTCTATCGCGCCACGGTATTTCCGCACAACATAGGTCTGGGTGCTGCGCGTAACCCAGATCTCATTGAAAAGATTGGTATCGCCACCGCACGTGAAGTTGCGGCGACTGGTCTCGATTGGACCTTCGCACCTACCGTTGCCACGCCAAGGGACTATCGTTGGGGTCGTGTTTACGAGGGTTATTCCGAAGATCCTGAAGTGGTTTATCAATACGCAGGACGTATGGTTCAAGGTATACAAGGTGGCAGCGACGGACTCAAGACTGACCAACATGTTATCTCTAACGTAAAACACTGGATTGGTGACGGCGGTACACTAGGCGGCATCGACCATGGACAAAACCGTTACACCGAAGAATATTTACGCAATATCCATGCGATGGGTTATGTGGCGGGTCTTGAAGCGGGTGCTCAAGTCGTCATGTCATCATTTAACTCTTGGTGGAACGTCAATAACTATGACCCAATGGCGACAGATCGCGCCTCTGCCTCTGATGCCAGCAATCCGTACATGGAAAACCAAAAAATTCACGGTTCTCAATACCTGATCAGCGATGTGCTAAAAGGCAAGATGGCATTCGACGGTATTGTGGTGACTGACTGGAATGGTCAAGGTGAAATCAACGGTTGTACACCAGCGGATTGTGCTCAAGCGGTTCTCGCTGGCAACGATGTGTTTATGATTACTGACCGAGAAGATTGGCAGGCGTTCTATCACAACGTCATCAAACAAGTTGAAGCTGGCATTATCCCGATGTCTCGCATTGATGACGCAGTGACTCGAATTCTGCGCGTCAAGCTGCGTGCCGATTTATGGCAAAAACCGATGCCTTCTCAGCGTTCACTGGCGGGTAACCAAGCGATCCTCAGCGCCCCTGAGCACGTTGCTGTCGCGCGCCAAGCCGTATCGGAATCGTTAGTGCTACTTAAAAACAACGATCAACTTCTACCATTGAGCCAAGAATCGAACTATCTGGTCGTTGGTTCAGCGTCAAACGATATCACCAAGCAGACTGGGGGTTGGTCATTGAGTTGGCAAGGGGATGGCAACACCATTGATAAAGACTTCCCGAATGCACAAACTCTAATGATGGCGATACAACAAGAAGTCGGTGAAGACAAAGTCTTTACGGACCCTGCCGCAACGTCACCACAAGAGTCGATTGCTGTTGTGGTGATGGGTGAAGATCCGTACGCTGAGATGTTTGGTGATATTGGTCGTACTCTGACCCTAGAGTATTCAAAATTGAAGCCTTCTTACGCTAAAGATTTGCAAACGATTCAGTCATTAAAACAGCAAGGCTACAAAGTCGTCACTGTGTTCTATTCTGGTCGTCCACTCTATGTGAATGAGGAAATTAATCAATCGGATGCCTTTGTTGCGGCTTGGCTACCGGGCACGGAAGGCTTAGGTATTACGGATGTGTTATTTGCCAAAGACGGCATGGACTTCAAAGGTAAACTGAGTTATTCATGGGGCGCGATGAAGTGTTCAACCACGATCAATCGCGCTGCACCTAATATCAGTAACTACACCACGCCTGTCGATGGTATCAACGGTGAGTTGATCGAACAGGATATTAGCGGTGAACACGCTCCCCTATTCCCGTATGGCTATGGTTTAAACTATGCCGGTGAAACTGAGGTGGCAGCCCGCTTTGAAGACCTTGATGCCATTCCACTTGATCCTCGCTCATACGGTTGCGGCATGTCAGAACCAGATTCTGATGTTGCTCAATATCCATTAGAGATTTATGGCAAAGATGCGCAAGGTGGTGAGTTTGTACCAAGAATGAATGGCGCTGCCAATGGATGGAAAATTCTACCTCTGACTAGAGGAGAAACCTCTATCGGCTCGATTACCACACTAGGCATCAACTACGACGGCATGCAACAATCCGCGCTTGAAGTGACCTTTAAAGGCAGGCAGAGCGAGTTTGGTGACAACGCGCCGGGTCAAGTCTATATGCAGACACCGGATCTTAAAGGTCGTGATTACACCCGTTACCTCAACGCTAACTCTACCCTTGAGTTCGACATTCGCATGGCAACAAAAGCCCCAGAAAGTCTGGTGTTAGCGACACATTGCGAGTGGCCTTGTAACGGCACGGTTCAGATCAATAAAGCACTACCCGAGCCATCAACTCAGTGGAGTACCATTAAGGTGCCACTTAGCTGTTTTGTCAAAGGTGGTATGTCGTTCCAGTCTATGAGTACACCATTCTTGATGTATTCGGAAGACGCGGTGAAATTCGATTTAGGTAAAATCCGTTTGGTTCCAAACCCTAATGGTGAGCCAAAAGATGCGGTTAACTGCGATGATGTGTTGAGTTTTTAATTGAAACATTATTCCTTTTAGATTCAACAAAAAATCCCCCATGGCTTACACCATGGGGGATTTTATATTGCGGATATTGTGAATATTGCGGATATTACGGCTAGGTTATAAACCGCTATTCATCATCAGACAGAGGAATCAGCTTAGTGCTGCCCCCTTTCACTTTTTCTCGGCGATGCTGAATCATGGCATAGAAGCCCGGTATCAAGAACGTTCCTGCCAATAACACACACAGTAAGCCGCCAACCAAAGAAATACCTAATGAGTTCTGGCTGATATGACCGGCACCTGAAGCAAAAATCAGCGGGAAAATACCCAAGATAAATGACCATGAGGTCATATTTACCGCTCGGAAACGCAATTTGCCCCCTCGTACTGCGGCCGTATCGATCGCGATATCCTTCTCTTCGCGCTCCAGTTTGGCAAATTCAACAATCAAAATCGCATTCTTGGCGGCCAAGGCTATCAAGAGAACCAAACCTATCTGCGCATACAAGTTCAAAGGCGTTCCGGTCAAGTTAAGCGCTAAGAAAGAGCCTAACGTGGCAACCGGCACCACCAAGATAATCGCCAGTGGTATGGTCCAACTTTCATATTGAGCCACCATAAACAAGTAAATAAAGATCAACGCTAATGCAAACGCATAGATCGCTTGGTTACCCGCTAAGATTTCTTGATACGCCATGCCTGTCCATTCGTACTGATAACCCATTGGCAAGATTTCAGCAGCCACGCGTTCCATCGCCGCAAGTGCATCGCCACTTGAGTAACCCTCAGCAGGTTGCCCTTGAATCACCGCGCTTCGGTACATGTTATAACGCCAAGCAACATCCGGCTCAAACACCTGCTCATAAGAGACCAGCGTACTCAGTGGAATCATTTCACCACCTGATGAGCGCACATGGAACAGCGCCAAATCATCCATACCTGAACGATATGGGGCGTCAGCCTGCATTGTCACACGGAAGTTCTTACCAAACATGGTGAAGTCATTCACATACAAAGAACCTAAGTTGCCCTGTAGGGTTTGGAAAATGCTCGATAGTGGAATACCCAGTTGCTGCGCCTTTTCACGGTCAATATCGACATAATAGTGCGGAACATTGGCTCTAAAGGTGCTAAAGGTGTAAGCGATCTCAGGTTGCTGATTCGCCTTTTGAATCACCTCTTGCATCACCATCGCCAGATCGGTACGACTACGACCTAAGGTATCTTCCAGAACAAATTCAAACCCTGACGCTGCGCCCATCCCCGGAACCGCTGGCGGTCCCATCGCAAACACCACCGCGCCCGGTAGTTGCTGGGCCGCAACTTGGTTGATGCGAGCCGAAATCGCCTGTGAAGAGTGGTCACCCTCAAGATCACCTCGCTCGCTCCAGTCTTTTAGCTTGATAAACAGCGATGCACCATTAGAGGCCGCGGCACCTGTCATAAAGGCATAGCCATTGGCTACCGTGATGCCGTCAACTCCTGGCTCTTGCTCGACCAATTCAACTAACTTCTCCGCCGTTTCCGTGGTGCGAGACAAAGAGGCAGCATCAGGCAATTGCACATTGACCAACAGGATGCCTTTGTCTTCTTGAGGCACAAACGCCGTTGAGGTGTTTTTAGCGAAGAAAGTCACCGCCGCCACCGCCACTATGAAGAAAGTCACCAACAAAATCGCTTTCTTAACCAAGAAACCCGCAATCTGTCCGTATCGTAAAGTCACCTTGTCCAACATACCGTTAAAGGTTTGGAACCAACGTGCCGTGTTACCACCGCCCTGTTTTAGCACCAATGAACACAGCGCTGGAGAGAGCGTCAGTGCGTTGATCGACGAGATGATCACCGAAATACAGATGGTCAAAGCAAACTGACGATACATGATGCCGGTAATACCCGGCAGCAAAGTCACCGGAATAAATACCGCCAACAATACCAAGGTTGAGGTAATGATGGGACCAGTCACCTCTTTCATCGCCCGCAGGGTTGCTTGACGCGGTGTTAACTCGGGGTGGCGTTTCATTATGGTGTCGACGTTCTCAATCACCAAGATCGCGTCATCCACCACAATTCCGATCGCCAAAATCAAGCCAAACAAGGTCACGGTATTGATGGTAAAACCAGTGATGCTCATGATGGCGAAAGTACCGATAAGCGACACTGGAATCGCAACCACCGGAATCAAAGTGGCGCGCGCACTACCTAAGAACAGATAGGTCACTGCAATCACCAACAGTATTGCTTCAATCAGGGTTTTCACTACCCCTTTAATTGATTCGGCAACGAAAATCGTGGTGTCATAACTGGATTCATACGCCATGCCCTCTGGGAAATTCACGCTCATACGATCAAGCATTTCCATCACGGCTTTGCCACTTTCTAGTGCGTTGGCATCCGACTGTAGCGACAGCGTCACAATGGACGCATCTTGGCCACGGAACTGACCACCGCCATCATAGAACTTTTTCCCCAGTTCTACTCGAGCCACATCCTTGAGATAAACAGTTTCACCGCTGGAATTGGCGCGGAGCACGACATTTTCAAACTCGCTGACGGACTCAAGTCGCCCTTTCGTCACCAGATTGAACTGCACTTCTTGCGGATCAGCATAAGGCGCAGCACCGACACGACCAGCGGCGACTTGTACGTTCTGTTCCGCCAACGCGGAGTAGACATCGGAAGTGGTCATATTGAGGTTGGCTAACTTGTCAGGGTCCAGCCAAACACGCATCGCGTACTCACCACCCCCGAGAACATTGACCTCACTGATACCTTTCACTCGCGCTAATTGGTCTTTGACGTTTAAGTTGATGTAATTAATCAGAAACTTATCGTCATACTCGCCATCAGGTGAATAGAAGTTCAACACCATCAATAGATCGGGAGAACGTTTTTTCACTGTCACACCGACCATGCGCACTTCTTGAGGCAGTTTTGACTCAATCTGTGCCACACGGTTTTGCACGTTCACCTGCGCCATATCGGGATCGGTGCCAGTTTCAAAGGTCACATTCAAAGAATATGAACCGTCATTGGCACTTTTTGAGGACATGTAGATCATATCCTCTACCCCATTGACTGAGGTTTCTATTGGATCGGCAACCGCCTCTTCCACCACTTCCGCGCTGGCACCAGTATAGTAAGCGGTCACGCTGACGGAAGGAGGGCTAATTTTGGGATATTCTGCCACGGGCAATACAGTAAGCGCGATGGCGCCCGCCAGTGTCAAAATAATTGAGATCACCAAAGCAAACTTTGGTCTCTGAATAAAGAAACGACTTAGCATCTACGACTCCACTTTTTCGCTTGCGCTGTTTGCCTGTTCTACCTGAACCGGCATACCGTTCCTTACACGCTGTAGTCCTTGGGTGATCACTTGATCATTTTGGCTCAAACCATTGCGGATAATGACGCCGGATTCCACCTGCGTGCCTAAAACCACGTTGCGGCGCTCGGCGACATTCCCCTCGGAAACAAGCATAACAAAATCACCTTGCAAATCGGTTTGCACTGCGCGACGAGGGACAGTCACCACTTCAATCGGTTGGTTCTGTACCAGTTCAACACGAACATGCTGTCCCGGCAGTAATCTTTGCTGTGGATTATCCACAACAGCGCGCATTGCTAACGTACCAGTATTGATGTCAATACGGTTGCCGAGGAAGTCAATCTTACCTTGGTGATCATAGGCTTTGCCGTTTTCCAATAGGATATTAACTGACACTTCATCCGATTCCGCTTTGCCATCGCCCTCGACTTCATCCATACCGAGTACCAAACGCTCGCGCTCACTGACACTGAACGATGCGAAAATAGGGTCAAGGCTCACCAATGTGGTCAACACGCCCGTTGAAGGAGAAATTAGGTCGCCAATGCTGGCTTTACTATCCGCAATTCGACCGCTAAATGGTGCGCGGATCTCGGTATACGAGAGATTGACCTCTGCCACCTTGAGTTGGGCAAAACCCGCTTCTAAGCGAGCTCGGCTACTCAGCAAATTCGCCGTTAAGGTATCGAACTCAGATTGAGAAATATTGTTGGATTTAATCAGGTTTTCACCACGCTGAAAGTCTAGCTCGGCTTTTTTCAGCGCCGCCTCAGCTTCGGTCACCGCCGCTTTAGCGCTGGCAACTTGAGCCTCAAACGAAGAAGGTTCAATGGTGTAAAGTCGCTGACCCTGCTCTACAATCTGACCCTCTTTAAAGTGTCGTTGCTGCAGGTAGCCCGTTACTTGAGCAGTTATCGCAGTGTCTTCCACTGCATCCATACGTCCAATGTAAGATTTGCTTTGTTGATGAGAAATAAGCTGAACCGCTTGTGCTTGCACAACAGGCGCAGGTGCTGATTGATTCGCTTTATCAGCTTGACCACAACCGGCTAAGAGCGCTGCGGACATAAGGCTAGCAAGGAGAATTTTCTTAGGCATTGAAAAACCACTAATGTCGTCTAATTGGAACAGAGCCAATGAGACTAACAAAACCAGAGGGTTAGCAATGTCCGAGAAACATTAGTAAATGGTATAGAAGTGTTTCGAGATATTACACATTGTAAATTCAGTTAATACACTAAATCGCTCAACCGTAAAGACTAGTCCTTCGCTAACTCGCGAGGAAACGTTTTGTGGTACATCTCCATAAAATCGGCTCGAATTTCTTGCTCTAAGTGCAGGGCTAATTCGGTAGGACAGAACAACATAATATGTATGATCTGCTCCCCAGTATCACCACTAGAAATATGGACATGCGGTTCAGAGCCGGGTAAATCAACACCCGCATGTTTCTCAATCACGCCATTGTATCGACGTGCAACGTCAATGAAACTTTCGCTGTGATGTTCAATTCGTTGGATAAGCTCTGGAACCAGCGGATAAAGGTTATCAAAATCACGCACCACAATTGAAAAGTTGTGGTAAACATAGCGCTTCATAAAGTTGAGGTTCTTCACCGCATAAGTAAAGAACATGCTATTGGGGAGCGTGATGGTTTTGCCAGTAAAATGATACTGACCGTGGTAGAGGTCGATCTCTTGAATCACGGTCGCCATCAGGTTGTGTTCAATCACCTCACCGCTGGTTTTTCCTACCTCAATCCAATCACCAATTCGAAAAGAACGCGAACTGGCTCGCTGAATAGAGCCAGTGAAGCAGAGAATGATCTCTTTAGAGGCCACCACAATCGCCACGGCAATGGCGGTTACAGACAGGGCAAACTCGCTGATTTCTGACCGCCACAGTAAAAAGAGTGACACCATAATCACCGCAAACGAGCCATTCTTGGTGCGTGACATCCATTTGCGTTGATCTTCAGATAAAAAAGCGACGTCTCCGCGAATACCGGAAAGCGTCACTCTTCGAATCATCAGTATCAATCCAACGATCAGTAAGCTAAAAAGGAGTTTATTTTCCAATAAAAACTCAACAACTCTATTTAACTCTTCCATAATCGCCCGATTCGCCTATTGGTCACTTAATTATCGTTACGATAACGAATCGCCGTCTGTTTCGCAATTTCTACGATCACGTTGACTGCCTGCTGCATCCCTTGCACCGTAATAAACTCATGAATACCGTGGAAATTATAACCACCAGTAAACACGTTCGGACACGGTAATCCCATATACGACAAACGTGCACCATCTGTACCGCCACGGATTGGTTTGATATCTGGAGTAATCCCACAGTTTTGCATCGCTTCACCCGCAATTTCAATAATGTGTGGGTGTGGCTCAACCATCTGTTTCATATTCGAGTAGCTGTCCGTCACCGTAATCGTGACTTTTGCCTTAGGATAAGCTTGAGCAAACGACGCGACTTTATCCTCAAGGTAGGCTTTGCGAGCTTGTAAGCCTTGGGTGTCAAAATCACGCAGAATGTAGTGCAGCTTTGCTTTGGCAATCGACATATTGGCATCCGCTAGATGGTAAAAACCCTCGTAACCTTGCGTCGTTTCCGGTGTTTCATTCTCCGGCATTTGCGCATGAAACTTGGCTGCAAGCGTCATGGCGTTAACCAATTTATCTTTCGCAGTACCCGGATGAACACTGATACCGGTAAATTCTATCTCTGCGGAGGCAGCATTGAAGTTTTCATACTCCAATTCGCCCACCGGTCCACCATCTATGGTGTAAGCCCACTGTGCGCCAAATTGCTCAACTTGAAACAGATCGGCACCACGACCAATTTCTTCATCTGGCGTAAAGCCGATTGCAATGTCGCCATGTGGTATGTCAGGGTTATCAATAAGATGAGCGATAGCAGAGATGATCTCGGCGATGCCCGCTTTATTATCTGCACCCAACAACGTTGTGCCGTCAGTGGTAATAATATCGTGACCAATTAGGCGATGCAGATCAGGATATTGAATCGGTGATAGAACCTCATCTCCTTTGCCTAACGCAATATCTCCGCCTTTGTAGTCTTCGACAATCTGAGGCCGTACATTTTTACCTGAAGCGTCAGGCGCGGTATCCATATGAGCAATAAATCCAATGGTTGGAATCGCCGCATCCGTTTGGTTTGAGGGTAATTTAGCGGTCAAATAGCCATTTTGATCCAACTTAACCTGAGAAAGACCCAGTTCAACCAACTCCTGCTTTAACGCTTGAGCGAATAGCATTTGCCCTTCACTGCTGGGGCATGAGGAAAGCGACGGGTTGGATTGCGTGTCAAAGGTGACATAGTGGAGAAACCTATCGATCAAATCTGTCATAACTGAACCTTAATATCCGAGTATTCACTTGTAGGCTCAGTATGATAAAGAATAATTATAATTTGATGTTGCGGTGAGTCATCTTCCGTTCAGTTTGCTGTTCATCGATAACGACTCGCTTTGCCTAACAGCCGTGCCACCTAAAAAATGTCGCCCAAGATCGTCTAACGCGCGTCAAAATGTTCTGATACTTTTATCATTTGTATGATTTTTAAACATGCGAGTGATGCAACATAAACTGTGTATGACTTTGCTTGATCACGCCATTTTCTAACAAGTAAGGGGGGACTCATACGACACACTAACCCAACCTATAAATAAACGGGAGTGAAAGCAGAGTGGCTTCATAAACGGAAATAATTTTAATATTAAATAGAAGAAAAATTTCCATAATTAATGTTAAGTAATTAGCTTGATGTTAATTAAAATAATGTAATCCGATGTAATAATATACAATAAGTCATGTTGAAAAACCAAAGATTACAACTAAGCTATTGATTAAACTATACAATAACAAACTTACCCACTATCACTCCCCATGAAACACAAAAACGTTAATAAAAAGTAAATTTAGCACCATTTGATATAGAGTATGACGCCATAATGGGTGGTGATCATTTATTTAAAACACCACCAAGCGGGTTAATTTCCCACCAAATCGTCGCATTTGGTTTTTTTTTGTGTGGTCAAAAGCAAATTTCCACATCGATATGTGATCATGCTTGCACATTGCCAATTGAATGCTTTTGCCTTTACTTTTTCTGACTATTATGTCCGACAATAACATAAAAAAGGGGTTCAAAATGAAACTTAAAGTACTAGCAGGTTCAATCCTACTGTCTCTTCCTATGGTTGCTCTAGCGGATGTGGCTAACAATGGTGTGGACTATCCAGTTCCTGCTGACAAGTTTGATATGCGTAACTGGAAAATCACTATCCCATCAGACATCAATGAAGATGGAAAAGTAGATGAGATTGAAGGGGTAGCAATGATGAGCTACTCGCATAAAGACTTCTTCTTTCTAAATAAAGACGGCCATCTTGTGTTTGAAGTACACAACAAAGCGATTACCACTAAAAACTCTAAAAATGCTCGTTCTGAACTTCGCCAGATGCCGCGTGGTGCCAACTTCGATAATATCTTAACTGATGGAAAACTAAATCAATGGGCACTTTCGAGCCACCCACAAGCTGATGAATACAGCGCTGTTGGCGGTCTTTTGGAAGCGACTCTTAAAGTTGATCACGTTTCTATGAACGCTAAGTTCCCTGAAAAGTACCCTGCTCACTCTGTTGTTGTTGGTCAAATCCATGCTAAAAAGCACAATGACCAGATCAAAGCTGAAACAGGTTACGGTCATGGCAATGAGCCAATCAAGATTTTCTATAAGAAGTTTCCTAATCACGACACAGGATCGGTTTTCTGGAACTATGAGCGTAACTTAGCGAAAAACGATCCAAATCGTATTGATATCTCCTATCCTGTTTTTGGCAACACGTGGGATAACTTAGAAGACCCAGGTAAAGCTGGCATCAAGCTAGGTGAAGAGTTTAGCTACCGTATTGAAGTCAAAGGTACGATGATGCACCTCACATTTGATACAGCTCGCCACGACACTGTTACTTATGAGATCGACTTAAGCAAGGGTATCGATGACAAAGACCACCCAACTGGTTACGCAGCAGACGACTTTTATTTCAAAGCCGGCGCTTACGGTCAATGTAGTGTTCAAGATTCGCATCCTGTATGGGGTCCTGGCTGTGCAGGTACCGGTGATTTCGCAAAAGATAAAGCAACAGGTGACTACAACAGTGTTACCTTTAGCGCACTTAAGCTAAACGGTAAGTAAACGCCATTTGGTCATACAATGAGGGGCATTTTCCTCTTATTGCGACCCAAACTCAAGGGGCTGATTGCTATAGCAATCAGCCCCTTTTTATGTTCATGCAACAGACTCAGCTTAACGCTTCCTCTACTCCCTAATGGTCGAGTTGCGTGCAAATAGTGGTCGAAGTTGAGATCGCTTGCGCAGCCACACCCATTACCTTCTAGTGATGCCGCCTCTACATTTTACGTAATATGACGCAGACAAGTATAAAGATGGCAAAAAAAAACTCACCGAACGGTGAGTCTTCATAAATTCGCCTAAGTATCAACGGATACCAATATCGCGCTGTAGATGTGCTGACAAATCACTGCTATATAAACTGTGTTGTACTTCATCTTTACCAAACAAGATATCCATAAAATGTGCAATCAATCCTTTGAGGTTTACTGAGTATGCCTTCTTTTCCATAGAGGGAGCTACAGCGATGGTGTTCATTTGCATTGCTTGTGCCATGATTGCCTCTCTTAATACTTACGTATCAATTATTCGTTTTGTTGATAGTAATTTTACGAAAAATCTCTCTAGCCACAAAATGACAAATTTTCCTATTTCAGATAAGAAAAACTAATGAATAAAGCCATTAGAAACCAACATACGATAAAGGTGAATTTCTATTCACTATTTGCTATTCAAAGTAAATTATCCCGAATTTTTAGGCAATAAACTGGATAATAACAAAAACAGTCAGACCAACATTGAATGATAAATACTAAAAAGACCTCTCATTAATGAGAGGTCTCGCACATTTTAACTTAGATATTCTTATCGTTAAACGTCTTCAGATACGCTTGTTACTGCCTGACGACGCTCTTTATAAATCGACGCGACCGTTGCGACCGTCATCGTCATCAAAATGGTTGTCAGCGACACCCAAGTTGGGATTTCCCAAGCGGTGCCCACCAATGCCATCTTGATACCAATAAAAATCATAATAAATGACAGTGCCGGCTTAAGATAAACAAACCGATTCAGCATACCCTCAAGCACAAAATAGAGTGACCGTAAGCCTAACAGTGCAAACACGTTAGCGGCTAACACTAAGAAAGGCTCTCGTGTTACTGCAAAAATCGCTGGGATAGAATCCAAGGCAAACATAATATCCATAAACGCAATCACACCAATCACCACCAACATCGGTGTAAAGATGCGCTTGCCATTTTCAACCACAGACAGGCTGTTGCCACGGAACTCGTCCGAAATCGGCACCATTCTCCTAATCAAACGTTCAGGCAGAGGGCTGATCTCCTCTTCCCCATCATCACTTTCACGCGCCAACTGAACACCAGTCCAGATAAGGAAAGCGGCAAACAGGTACATCACCCAGTGGAACTGTTCTAACAATTGTACCCCGACCGTAATCATGAGCGCACGCAGTACCAATGCACCGATAACGCCCCACAGTAACGCTCTTGGTCTAAGGTGCTTAGGAACGGTGTATTGATGGAAGATAATCGCAAACACGAAGAGATTATCGACACTGAGTGACTTCTCTAATAAGTAGCCTGTTAAAAACGATATGGTCGCCTTAAGAGGCGTATATTCGCTAGTTGGTGCGTAGAAATCCCAGAACAGAAAAATGGTACCCGCAAATAGAAAAGCTGACAGAAACCAAAAAACACTCCAAACAGCGGCTTTACGAATGGTGATATTCCCACCACGGGTTTGATAGATGTCTAAAGCGACCATTAGCAGCGTTAAGACAAAGAATGAAATATACATTGACGGGGTCATAGCGTCCTCCAGGCGGAAGGAGGAACAGGTTGGGTTCTGACCTTCCGCATACAAAAATCACCCCAGTGCGGTTAAGCAGACTGGGCTTTGAATGCGTTGGTCTCGTCAAAGTACCGACTCGCTGTGAATAAGTGATTACCTATCACAAACAAGGGTTGATTGCGGTACTTATATTTGCCGGATAAGCGTTTGCTTAACGAGATGACGACAAATAAACGGGTGACTACTCCCCAAAACGAGAGCGATTATATGGAGCAGTATCACCTTTGTCTAGATGTAATATGGAAAAAAGTGCTACCGCTCAAAAAGCAAAAAACCAGCACTGTAGGGAGGCTGGTTTCACGTCTTTTTGGATTAAATTTTATTGTTATGCTTGCGCTTTATCTTTGCCGTTCGACTTTTGATTTGTCTCTTTCCAGTATTGGATTCGGCAACGATGAAGTTGAGCACGTCTCATTTTTTTCATGGGTTAACTCCTTCTAAATTCCGTCTGTTAAGTTACGTTTGCTATGTAACATTGACATGACAGCTTTAAGACTATTCCATGACAGCTAAAACAACCTTCTTAACCCGCTGAGCTAAGGAGCGATTAGTCTGTCACTTGTTTCGATACCCGAGATACTCTTTGTGAGAGCCTGATAGTTGTGGGTATATACGTTCCAATTGCTAACCTAGTTTGAATCTCATTTTTCATTGTCTAGGTAAATAATTTTGATTAAAAAATGAGATGTAAGTTCCATTTTCACCTACCTAATTAGAGGTATATCACGTTTAATGAGAGCTGAATCGCCACTCGTATTGAATTGCTCAGCACCACCAACAGGAGGGGTTTCTGTGTCTTAACGGTGCTGTTTGGACCTTTGGTTTTCGGTTTTCAGTGCGTAACAGGAACCACAGCGGCTGAATTACCTCTAAACTGTTGATCTGTAAACGCATCAACTATAAATATATCCATTTCCAATGTATAAACTCCATTTGCGTTGTAACGTTTGTTAGACGGAATCATTCCACCTTCGATTTCCGTCTATCTTGCTAAAATCTCATATCCAACTCAAGACATACCAGCAATTCGTATCAAGTTTGAGCAGGGAAAGACGAAAACACATTCACGCTAAAGCCGCTCTTTGTTGATTAATGACCAAAGGTAGACTCGCTTGAGCAAACTGATTCTTTTGCGCAAACGTCGTTTTGGCTGATTGCATCGGGGGCTTTTAGAAACCAGTTTCAACTTTGTTTTCACTTCGTCTCCATCCACCAACACAATCCTCCCCCAACGCAATAAGCAAGCAAATCTTTCCAATCAAACGTGGCGCCTAAAATCACGGCTAAAGGCGATGATGGCTCGATACCGAGCCAAGTCGTCACTTGCAATAGTTGTCCAATTTCAACAAAAAACGCAATTAACACCACCAGCAAAACCAACCATTTGACGGGCATTGATAGGAAACTCGCCAGCAAGTAGTAAAGCCAAACCACAACTAAAACATCACCGAAGGTCGGACGAATAAAGCTATCTCGAACGTAAAGCGCGATAACGACTAGAACGATAAAGCACACGAGGCTTTTGAGCCCATGTATCGCTGAAAAACGAAGGGCGATACCGGACTTCTCATCAATCCCAGCACTTTGCTGACGAGAAAAATTAGGTTGTTTAAGCGTCTTCATGAGTCACCTTTATGGTTTCTTCTGTTTTCAAGTCGCGGGCATAGGCATACCAGTCAACATTACGCGTGATCACCATAGTAAAACTCAAAATCGCGAAGCACAGCAATGCTCCCATCACTAGCGCGTAGTTCTCTGCTTGCAGCAAACCAAACAACAAGCCGTAAAGGGTCAGCAAGCATGCTCCAAATATCGCGCCATGCTTAACGTTATTCAACATACCACTCACGTATACACTCAAAAGGCTGGTGGAAGCCACCGCTGACACCACGTACGCCCAGTTGAATCCTAGATGCTCACTCATCGAAATCAGCAGTAGATAGAAAAGCGCCAACGCCAAACCAATAAAGCCGTACTGCACAGGGTGAACGGGGCGCGCTTGGAACAGCTCCAGTAAAAAGAAGCTGGCAAACACGAGCGTGATAACCAGCAGTGAGTAATTCACCGCACGGTGAGACTTCAGATAGTGGTCAACTGGGTCAATCAAATCCACTCCCATTTGTCGCTGTTCTAGCTTACGACAGACGTTGTTGGAGGACAAACAGCTTTGGAATAGTTGGTTGATATTGGTCGAGAAGTTATTGCTCACCCACTGCGCTTTAAAGCCATCCTCTGATATATCTGACGACACGGGTAAGTAGTCACCGATAAAGCTTGGATGTGCCCATGCTGAAGATAGCTCAACCGTGGTTTGGCCCCCAATGGGTGTCACTTGTAGCTGCCCCAAGCCTTGCAGTAGGAAGTTAATATCGAATGTCAGAGGCTGCTCTTTGTTTAAATCGGTTAGTTTCAACGGGCTGTGGAAACCCTGTGGTAGTTGTTCTAGACCGGTTCCTGGCATAACTTCGATGTCAGAGCTCGCGAACACCATATCATCGAGACGAATCAATCCGCGGCTATCTTTAATACCGACCACTAGGCTAATGCTATCAATATCGACATCCTGTAGCGACGCTAAATCATCGGCATCGAAAGCACCTTTTAGCGCCACTTGCGCCTTGTATAAACGCGCACGGTAAATGCCACGATACTTTTCAAAACTGTCCAGATGAGCGCTCATATCGAAAGTGCTGGGTAAAAGGAATTTGCGACGCTCTTTAATCTGTAGTTCGTCATCTAGATAACTGGTCTCCGTATAGTTGACCATTATGAAAGGTCCAATAATACGCTGTTCACCGCTGCTGCTTCGTGCAATGTCATTCCTAACTTCATCTTGGCGATACGAGCGTTCTGAGATCAGCTCACTGACCATTGAAAGCGGGACTTGCAGTAAGACAAACAAAAACAGTACGAAGGCGAACTTCATCCCGAGTTGGTTATTGAGGATATTTTTCATGTTTCATTCTCCATTTGCTGATATAGGTACTCTAAATCAGCAATTTGGAAAACGAATGGAGCTAATGTGTAGTTTCTATAGAGTTGGTAAAGTCAGAGTCACTTTCACGCCGGATTCAACGTTTTCCACTTGCAACGTGCCTTGATGCAACTTGGTAACTTGCTCGACAAAGTTAAGTCCTAACCCTGTACTCTTAACGCCATTCTCACGAGCGAGCGAATAGAAACGTTCCGTTAAACGAGGCATTGCGTAGTCTGGAATATGAGGACCTGAGTTGAAAATTGATAAGCGTACGTTTTGTTTCGAGATGTCAGTGCTCCACTCAATACCACCTTCCGAGTAAACGAAATCCAGCGCATTGTCCATCAAGTTAAAGACCGCTTGTTTAAGTAAGAATGTGTCGCCCAGCACGGCGATATTTTCATCAATCTTAATGCTCACAGTGACTAACTTAGCACTCAAACGCGCATCCGCCGAAGCAACGACTTCACTCACCATTTGTTTTAGTGAAATCGGCTGAACTTGCTCTAGCTCCAGTCGCTTTTCAATACGAGCAAGTTCAAGCAACTTATCAACCAGCGACTGCATGCGATCGCTTTCACGCTCAATATTGCTTGCAAAGCGAGTGACCTTGTCTTCAGGCAACGGCATCTGCAATATTTCGCTCGCACCTTTAATCGCTGACAGTGGGCTTTTTAACTCATGGGTCAAGGTCTGAACATACTCTTCTACATACTGCTTACCATCCAGTTGATTGCGCATTTTCTCTAACGCATCGCTTAGTGTGCCGTACTCGTAAAAGATACGAAACGTCGGTTTAGACACCTTTTCGCCCTCGCCCATTTTGGTCGCGTAGTCTTCCAGTCTGTTCAACGCCGAATGAATTCGCCAAGCAAACAACGCACCGACTAGTAGCACCAAACCACTCATCCACACCATCCCAAACAGCACATTGCGTTTAGAAAGGTCGATAAACGGCTGCACAGAACGATTGGATTTTGCCACCGTCACGCTGCCAATAATCCCACCCTTATGATAGATCGGCGCGGCAACATGCATGACGGTTGAAAGGGGATCTTTCGGGTCTTCGATGGTAGTGCGTGCACCATATTGACCACGAAGCGTGAGATATACATCGTTCCATTGTGAGTAATCTTTGCCGACGTCTTGCTGCCAAGAATCCGCAATCACAATGCCGAGTTTGTCCGTGATATAAATTCGATGGTTAATTGCTTTTTTACCAACTTCCCAAATGCGCGCTTGTGGCGCTCGTTGCCCGTAAGTCGCTAATAGTTGAGAAAAACGACTTTCTGATAACTTTCCATTGGCGACGTCTTCTTCTGCTAATACCGCAAGCAAGTTCGCCATATCGACTAGCGTCTCTTCCGTGGTTTGGCGCACTGTCGGCTTGAGCTCTTGGATAACGGTTTTACTCACCATATAAGCCGTCATTCCTACTAGGATAAAGTAGAGGAAAAACAGTCTTAACCCCAGTGAGATCTTCGGCCAGCGATTCATCATTCACTCTTAATACAGTAGAAGTAACCAAAGCCGCGTTTGGTACAGATTCGTTCGGACATACCGAACGACTTCAACTTATGGCGAATGGCTTTGATGTGGGTATCAATATTGCGCTCGTACGCGGCTTCTGGTGCCATGTCCGCGGCAATCATCAATTGCTCTCGGCTCAATACGTTTGAAGAAACAGAAATCAGCTTATCGAGGATCTTGAATTCGACGGCGGTTAGCCCGAGCATTTGACCAGCGACACCATAATCAAAGTTCGTTGCGACTAGATCATGGCTAGGTTGAGCTTGTTCAGAGGTTGTATCTGGCACTAACTTTGGTTCTGCCATCGGCGCTTTAGCTTTGATTCGAAGCTTGATACGAGCCAGCATTTCGCGAGGACTAAATGGCTTGATCACGTAATCATCCGCACCAATCTCCAAACCCACTACACGGTCGATTTCATCGCTTCTGGCGGTTAGAAAGATAATCGGAATATCAGAAAATTCGCGGATGGTTTTGCACAGTTCAAAACCGTTGCCATCAGGTAAACCGACATCCAACACAAGCAAAGCCGCAGAATTATTCTGCAAAAAAATCAAGCCTTCTCCTGCCGTTGCAAACCACGCCACGTGGTAGCCGTCCGTCTCTAATACATGAATCAGGTTTTCTGCAATGGCAGGTTCATCCTCAATAATGAGGACTGTCGATTGGTCGGTCAAAGTCTGAGCCTCGTTGACGATACTTAATCTGATGCCGTGGTTGTTCACTGCTTTTGCGCAAAGGCTAACGAATTGATACTGAAAAGGCAAAATTCGTGAGTGATCTTAGGAGGTTGTTGCAAAAAATCAGTCACACAGATTGACAGCAATCACATGCGCTTTAACGGCTTCACAACACTATCTAAACCTTCGATTTTTAACTCCAACGATAACGCCATCAACATGCCTAGTTCACCCTCCGGGAAACCTTTTTTCTGGAACCAAAAACAAAACAGTTTCCTTCGGGAAACGAGGCGTGGTTTATAGCGTGCGTCTCACTTTATAACTTACTTTTGGACAATTCTAACTTGCGTCTTTTCTAATTTAGCAAAGCATGAATTAATTAAAGTATGGCAACTCGCTTAGTCGAGTGTCCAGTATCACTGGAGCAGATCATTTGTTAAATTCGGAACCCAGTCATCGCACCCGACTTTATTAGGAAATCCTCACCAATTAACATTGGGTGATACTTCATTCCTCCAGTTAGCTCATCTGGGTGTTGGGCTATAACTCCACCAATACCTTCTTTGTGATTGTTAATCACTGCATAGCTAGTAGGAAGTGAAAGATCGATTATTTCCATGGTAGGTAGAGTCAACCAAGCATGGATATTTAAAGTTGAACCGTCGATTCCATTATTCAGGATATTCAACAAACTCTCTTCGGTTTGATGGAACATTAGCCTTTCGTTAGTTTCAACATAACCAATAGTAAACTGGCACGGCATACCCACTATCTTGCTCATCGGTTCTAACAGTCTGAAATGGAAAGACAAACATTGCGCAACAACATCCTCAACATCAGGTTCACCAATATGTTCCTGAAATGCTTGTGCAAAACCACTCATCAATTCAGGAGTTAACAGTCGACCTTCTTGGTAAGTCACAGTCGAACAGTTCAGTCCAAACCCTTTCGTTCTATCTACTGCACTTTCAAATTCTTTTCTATACATAATCTACCTTTAATTTTAAGCAATAAGTATCACTTATGTATATATGAACAGTTCTAGTAAGTTTCAAGTGGCAGAGAGAATTTAACGCCCTGTTCTTACGAATCCCCTCATAATTTCTATATAAAACAATGAGTAGACGCGCATCGCTCATTCTGATCTAATGAATTTCGCCAAAAACACACCTGATTTAATGAATTTAATAGGGAGTCCTAACGATGCGCGATGTTCAAATTCTACAGCAAACTCTTGAGAATCAATGCCCTGAAATTCACAAAAAACGACTTAGATCTCTAATACTTGCAACCAAGACTGTACTTGATGGCTCTGACCTCACACTCACCAAAATTGGACGAGCTCTCGACTCTGATACCACGGTGAAACATGCCATCAAACGTATCGACCGATTGCTTGGTAATCACAATCTACACCGTGAAAAAGAGTCCATATATAAATGGCATGCTTCCTTTATTACCCGCGCCAACCCTTTTCCTGTAGTGGTGTCGGATGTTCATGAGCAACTGCGCTATATGACATTGCGCGCTTCGGTATCCGTTAAAGGTCGTGCCGTCACGCTTTATGAGCAGGCATTTGAGTACAAAAACTACAACTCACCCAAGAGCCATCAGCACTTTCTCGATAAGCTGCAATCCCTGATCCCCCATGGCTGCACGCCTATCATTATCTCCGACGCTGGCTTTAGAAATACGTGGTTCAAGCAAGTCGCCAGCAAAGGTTGGTTCTGGCTTGGGCGTGTACGTGGCGAAGTCTCGATTAAGTGTGGCGAGGGTGCTTGGCAATGGAACAAAACGTTTTATCCTCAAGCAACAGATAAGCCGCTGTTTTTAGGAGAAAGCCAACTTGCTAGGCGCTCACCGCTTAAGTGCTTTGCTTACTTATACAAGAGTCATCCCAAAGGCAGAAAAGCGCATCGACATAGTCGAACCTGCTAGAAACACTCGGCAGGAAAAGTGTTCCATAAAGGAGCAAAAGAACCTTGGCTTCTGGTCACCAACATCCCAAATCATGTACTTAACGGCGTTAAAATCACCCGTTTGTACGCTAAAAGAATGCAAATTGAAGAGTCGTTCCGAGATTTGAAAAGCCCCGCTTACGGGTTAGCGCTACGCCACAATCGAACACGTTGCACTAAGCGCATTGATATCTTGTTGCTCATGGCATTGATGGCAGAAATCATCATGTGGTGGAATGGCTTAATCGCCATGCAAGCTAAATGGCATTATGACTTCCAAGCCAACACCATCAAGCATCGGCGTGTGCTCTCGATCCCTAGACTGGGTAAGGAAGTACGTTGCCACCGTAGATACCGAATAAAAGAGTCACAATATCATTGGGCAATGGTGGAATATCAGCGCCTCACGCATACCTGTGGGTTGGGGGAATTATGAGGGGATCCGCCAGCGCCCTGTTAAGGTGTGAGCAACGCAATACCTAAGCTCCCGCATACCACCTTAAACACTAAACGCAACGCATAGCAAAAATGCCAAGCGTTGCGAATCACTCTTAAACAGATTGTTAGAACTACATACTCGACTTACAATATTACTTTTAACGACTAGAGCTCCTTCTTAGAGCCCTTACCTTAATTAAATACTTTTCTCCAAAAGGGGTAAGTTTCCAATACGTGTTGGTATCCGACACCGATCTCTTCTTATCGCCGGTAGTCATAAGCCCCAGAGCCTGTAACTGTACACAAATCTGATCTTCACAGTTTTTGTATAAAACAATGCGTTCAAATTTGTTGAAATCTCGATATTCTTTAGGGATTGCATGAAAATAAACAAGCCTTATTTTTTGAGCTAAATCTTGAGACGTACATTCACCGACTAATGCTGTACCACAATAAGAAAATATCCTATCCCATGTTGCTGATAAATTGATATTTTCGCTATTTCCCTCACTATCTACGAACAAGTTCCAAGCGATTTTATATTCGTCTTCCCCCCCAATAAGTTCATCAAAATCTTTTGGGGCTGAATTTTCGTTGGCTAACGACTCGAGTTCTATCACTCTTGAGCGCAAACGCTCCATCTCTGACAGCATATTTTGATCTGCAGCGTACCTTCCTGGAACCCAGCCGTCTGATGGATGTTTCTTTTTTAATTGGATTAAGCTTCTCGAAACTTTGCCGCCAAGGTCATGGGGGCTTGTCCAAAATTTACAGTGTTTCAACTGAGCTTTAGATCTAAACTTTTCCAATCGTTCTTTACCAACTTCTGAACTCTCTACTTTGCTCGATGACAAGTCACCAATATTTTCATGGACAAAGCAAATTACTGGCTTTCCCGTAGCGACTGCATAATCAAACTCCATTTCTGTATATCCGACACCATCACTATTCGTGGAACCATACTTACCTGCGAGGATCAAAATGTAATAATCACATCCATCAATTATTTCGGTTATAAGTGACCAAGCGTCTTCATCGGTAGCTGGGAATAACTCCATACCAGCCGGAATACAATCAAGCTCTAGTAAAGCATGAATAACCTCCTTACGCTCTTCAACTAAGTCTCTATATGTGGAAGAAACGAAGACTTGGTGTTTAACTTCCATACCTCTAATACTCCTCTATGTAGTTCTAACATTCTTAATAACAGGCAGTCTCGTTTTTCTGTCTGCCTAACTTTCCATTAAGCTATCATAACTCACTAAAAATTAAAGCAAATACATCGAGCTATGTATTCTGTGATCACATAAAAACGCGCCAGCGCGTTATCACTTTTTAACAGTGCCTGTTATCTAAGGCATGATCATCACAACTATCCACATAAACAATAACTTACTAAATATTCTATCGACAAAACGAGACTCAGCACTCAACAAAACAAGCCATTTTTCATACTCAAACCAGATTCAAACCTAATAAACTGTATAAATATCCAGAACAAGGGGACAGGCATAGCTGAACGTAAGCATTAAAAAATTTAGGGTATATTTGGAGTAGTGAAATACGCAGATCAAAAGCTCTAAATTACTTTGGGGCAGTTCTGAGTCAGTTTCGCAGTCAGCAACCACTTTGACCACAACTACCGCACAGTTTCCATAGCTAAGAAGCAACGAGCTTGTCCAACACTTGAGATTAAGCCGTTAAGTCTCATGCTTGGCACATAGCTCCCTTGCTTTTGTCAGCCGCTTTACCAAGGCCTGATACCTTGGTCCTTTTCTAACATCCGCTGTACATTCTGTACCGTTTTTGAAATAAAAAGCCTCAACCTTTTCAATATACAGCTCGCAATAATAAACCTCTTACTTATCGTTTTTTTCTTTCCTAGAAAGGATGGCGACACGCTCAAAATAGTAAGAAGCAGGAACCAAATCAGCCTTATTCATGGTCTTTAGCTCAGCATCACAACAGCGTTTCATAGCATCGATGTCATGCTTCTTCTCTTCAGCTAATTCCCATGCTTGCTTACCATCGACCAAATTGACTCCATCTGTTACCTCGGTAATTAATTTTCCACTGCTTTGTGGAGAGGCATCTTTATTCTGTAAGGTAGGCTGCTTTTTCTTAAAAAAAACTTAGAAGGCTCATTTGCACACTCCTCGGCATTTAATATTTAATTAGTAAGTGAGCTCGTTTTGGATAATAGAAATCTACTGAAGAAGGACAAAGAATAGACGTGATTGTGAAGCTCTAATATCGGTCTTTAACATGATAAAAGCGAGTAACCAAATGAAATGGTTCTCGCTTTTTTAATCAATTACCACGTTTGATTCGAGATAAAAATTACCCAGTAAACTCTTCAGAATCGGGACGATTGGTAAACTGCACACCATTTAAGAAGTCGCACAGCAGTTGGTCTTCACACTGTTTGTAGTTTTTGTTGTTTGGCTTGCGGAAATACGCACCAATTTCGTATTTACTTAAACTAATACCAACCACTTCTAATACATCCAACACTTCTTCTGCTTTCATGTCTAGCGCAATGCGCAGCTTCATGAGAATCATGTTGTTGGTCAACGCGACTTCTGCCTTAGGTTGCTCGCCGTCTTTTTTGCCTCGCTTGAGGTTAATAAAGCCATTTAAGAATACCGCTAACTCTTGATCCTTCATCTTAACGCAAGATTTGTCGCTTTCATCTTTTAACCAGTTTGCCACTTTATCGTGAGCCACAGTGACTTCGACCTGCTCGAAAGCTTTCATTATCTGTGCGTTTTTAAGGTTTAACGCGTGTTGGATACGACGTAAAATTTCGTTGTTAGTCACTAGGGATTCCTAAAATGAGTTCTATGGGTGAATAAAAATCCATCAATTACATGCGATCTGTGGGTGTTTTTATTCAATAGCGTAGTTGACGGTGACTCTAACAGAGAACACGTTTCTTCGGTAGGTTATATTCGCTTTAAAGGCTTAACCACGCTATCTAACCCTTCGATTTTCAGTGCTAGGCAAAGTTTTAATAACTCACCCAATTCACCGTTGGGCCAGCCTTTTTTATCAAACCACAGTAGATACTCTTCCGGCAAGTCAATCAAGACTCTGCCCGCGTATTTGCCAAACGGCATGGTCATGGTGGCTAATTTAACTAGGTGTTGTTTTTGAAACATATGCGGAGACTCTGAACTGTTTGTAGAAAATGACTACGCCACTGTCTTATGCGCTAAGGATGTCTGTAAGCAACAATCAAAGCCGTGGCTTAAAAAAGAAATGCGATGGATATTCGCTATTGGTCGAATAATGAGTCAGCCCCGATTAACGGGATCAATCGCTGTAAAACATCTTCCATCACGCTAGGCTCGGCGGTGGTGATCTTCTTCACGTTACGCTCTTTCCATGAAAGTGTTTGAATCAAACTGGATGCCACGACACTTGGTTTGTTCAGATTATTTACTGGAACTTCCGTTGCTTGACCGCGAATACTGGTACTAATTGGACAACAGATCAGTAAACCCGTTTGCTGATTGTATTCTTTACTTGAAATCACCAAGGCAGGACGATATTTACCGACTTCTTTGCCTTTGGTTGGCTCAAAGTCCAACCAAATAATCTCATTGCGTTTAGGAACGTACTGAGCCATTACTCACCTAACTCCTTAGCGGACACTGTCGCCAGTTCATCAGCATGAGCCGTGTGTGAGTCTAGACCTTTCAGTAACTCTTTTTCGCTAAATGGAAAACGTTTCGTTTGACGCTTAATGGGTTCAATAATGATTTTTCCACCATCGGTTTTAACGTCAATGTCAGCACCTTCGACCAAGCCAAGCTGCTTGATAAAAGCGGCGGGAATGATATTGCCAAGGCTATTACCAATCTTTCGTACTTGAGTGCGCATATTTCACCTTCCAGTAGCTACAATGTTATAACAAAAGCATTGTATGCTTTTCACTCAGAGTGTCAACATTGTTATAACTAGAATGAAATTATAGTTGCCGTGGATTGTTGAACGTTTCTCGAAAAAAACAATAACGGTAGGGATAGAGTTTAAAATGGCAAACTCAAGCAACAGCCTCACTATTCAGCTATAGCAAGCACCCTGTTCTAGAGAAGCTGTTGCTTGAATTTACAGATTGCCTCTAAAGACCAAACTCGGCGATAACCTGCTCGACCCAATGGCTGACACGCTCGTCCGTTAAACTCGCTTGATTATCTTTATCCACGACCAAGCCCACAAACTCGTCCCCATCTAACGCGGCGGATTCATTGAACTCGTAGCCGACATTTGGCCAACGACCAAATAGCTCCGCACCACAATCTTCGACATAATCAAACAGTTCACCTAATCCATCGACAAACTCATCCGGATAGCCGACTTGATCGCCCATTCCGAACAGCGCTACCTTTTTACCCGATAGATCCAGATCATCGTATTGCTCTAAAAACTCTGCCCAACTTTTCAGCTCGCAATCCGCCTCTAAGCCCGGTAATAGTCCTGAGCCTAATGTTGGCGTGCCCAAAATAAGATAGTCGTATGCGAGCAACGCACTGTCATCAATACGATTGACATTCAATGGCTTATCCGCGCTATCACCCAGTTTTTGCGCGATAAGTTTCGCCACTTTGCGTGTACTGCCTGTATCGGTACCAAAAAAGATTCCTACTTTTGCCATAACGGCCTCCCTGTGATTTTACTGTTGTTCCATTTCTGTTGATTTCTGTTCACAACTATCAATCGTCATCTTCGTCGTCACTGGGACTGACAAAGGTAATTGGTCGATAGATCTCTACTCGGTCCCCTTCACACAACTCACTATCCAGTGGCTTGACCTTACCGAACACGCCCACTTTACTGAGGTTTAAATCGATCTCTGGATAGAGGTTCAATACGCCGGACTCGGTAATGGCACTTAATAGTGTCGCTGGGGCATCAAGTGTGAGTTGTTTCCAAAATTGCTCCTCTGGTAGGGCGTAAATCACGCTAGCTTTCATAAATCACCCCCTTTTGAACCTTATCTCTGGACTGCAAATAGAGTTCGAGTTTCTGTTTTGCCGCAAGCATCCCTCCCAGCACCAAAAATCCCCCCGGAGGCAGAATGGCAACCAGAACGCCTTGATACTGCTCAATCACCGTTACCTCAAGGAACGCAAAATGGGAACCTAAAAGAAGTGGCGCATTTTCAAATAACGTACCCGAACCCAGTATTTCCCTTATCCCGCCCAACACGACTAACACCCAAGTAAATCCGACGCCCATGGCCAAGCCATCCACCGCCGACTTGAACACCGAGTGACGACTAGCAAAAGATTCTACTCGACCAAGAATGGCGCAGTTGGTCACGATCAATGGAATAAACAGCCCGAGCACCTGATGCAGTTGCGCTAAATAAGCGTGCATAAATACATCGGTTAAGGTCACCAAAGTGGCGATAATAAGGATATTAATAGGAATACGAATCGCACGACTCACCCAACGCTTTGCACACGACGCTAAAATGTTCGACATCAACATGACCGCTGTGGACGCAAGACCAAGCCCGACACCATTCGTGGCACTGTTGGTAACGGCGAGTAGAGGACAGAGCGCAAGCAATTGCGTTAAAACGATATTGTTCTTCCATAAACCGCTGTAGACAAGTTCAAGTGATGACTCTTGTTTCATTTGTTCTCCTCCTCTGCCTGAGAATCCAAACTCGGCTCTAATACCAAGGCTTGCTGCGCTTGCAGAGCATGATGAACCCCTTTCACCACCGCTCTTGGAGTGATCGTTGCGCCAGTGAACTGCTCAAATTCGCCGCCATCTTTCTCGACTTTCCAGATCGAGGTATTGGCGAGTGATTTGGCGCTAAAGCTTAATACCCAATCACTTTTAGCCAGTTCGATTTTGTCGCCTAAACCGGGGGTTTCGGTATGGCTGACCACTCTGACATTACTGATCACACCCTGCATATCGACACCGACCATAAATCGGATGTCACCGCTGTAGCCGGGGATCGCCGAGGTGATCACTTGATAACTTGGTACACCGAGTGAATCTTTTAAGGTAATAAACTGATAGGAATATCCCGCAAATTCCAACTGTTGGGCTGCATCAAGCTGTTCGTCGCTGATCGGCGTGATCGGCACCAGTTCCGAGATGAGTTGTCGTCTCTGAGCTTTTTCATTGGCTTGAATAATGGGACTGGTGATCTCGTCCACCGCCGTCAAACCACCCGCAGCGATAGAGCAAGTTAACGCCAACGCACCCGCTTGGAGGATTAACGCATCCTTGCTAAAGGGCTCATCACTCAACTTTTCCCACACTGTTTTTGCGGTTTTCTGCCAGTTCAATGTATTCATTCTGCTTTCCCTCCTTGTTTTAACTTACGACTACCAAACCAAGCCGGCTGCACGTAGTAGTCAATAAGCGGACTGAGGGAATTCATAATTAACACCGCGAACGCGACACCTTCCGGATAACTTCCGAGGCTGCGGATCAGCCACACTAATAAGCCACAACCTAAGGCGTACACCACCTGCCCTTTGGCGCTTGAAGGCGACGTCACCAGATCGGTCGCGATAAAGAAAGCACATAAGATCGCGCCTCCAGAAAAGAGATGAACGCTAGGGGCCAGGTACATTTCAGGATCGATCCAATAACCGAGAACGGCCGGAACTAACAAACCAACACAAAAGAAAGTCGGAATGACCCAAGTGATGATGCGTTGATAAATCAAAAACAGACCGCCCATCAACAACCAAATCGCATGGGTTTCACCTAAACTTCCTGATTGTCCTCCAGTCAGTAATGCTCTCGTCGTCACTTCAGGGCGACTCTCCGACAACACCGTTGCGGAACTCACCGCATCAAACTGCATCCAATCCGCAACCGAGACTTGCGCTAATCCCTCAGGGGCTAACCAAGCGGTCATTTCAACCGGAAAGCAGACGAGCAGAAATACCCGAGCGAGCATGGCAGGATTAAACAGATTCTGCCCTAGCCCACCGTACGCTTGCTTGCCGACAACAATCGCAAACAGCGCCCCAACGACACATAAATGAGTCGGAAATGCCGGGGGTAAACTCATCGCGAGTAGCAATCCGGTCAACACCGCTGAGCCATCGAAACAATGACTGATCCGCTTACCCATCGCCAACAGACAAAGCGCTTCTGAGACCACACAAGCGACCACACAAGCCGCCACGACGCGCGCGACTTGAGGACCAAAACTGATCAAACCAAACAAGGTTGCGGGCAACAGAGCGAGCACCACCAAGTACATGATTTTCGTTGATGAGTGATGTGAGTGGGCATGAGGCCCGACACCGGGTTTAAAATTAATCATGCGTCTACCTCCTTTTGTTCACGTCTGGAAGAGGTTCGGCGACGTCGCTTGTTGGCTTTTGCCGCTTTTTTCTGCTCTGCCTCAAGGCGTAAACGTTGTTCTCTGGCTTGTGAGAGTTCCTTGGCTCGTGCCTGACGATGTTGACTGCGCTGACGCTGAGTTAACACCCCTTTGGCGTGTTGGAAATAGTGAACCAACGGGATATTTGATGGACAGACATAGCTACAAGCACCGCAAGACATACAGGTTTTCACCCCAAGATCTTGCGCGCGTTCATATTCCGACGCGTAACAAGCGGAACGCATCATAAATGGCATTAATCCCATAGGGCACGCACGAACACATTGACCACAGCGAATACACGCTTGTACCTCACTGCGTGGCATTTCTTCGCTGGTTAATGCCAGCAAACCATTGACGGTTTTGTCTATTGGCGTATCAATATCAGTGACAACGTCACCCATCATTGGACCACCTAGCACCAAACGCTCGCAGGTTAGACTCACACCACCGCAATATTGCAGAATATCGCGGACACGAGTGCCTATTGGCACCTCGACATTCATCGGACGCTCGATGCCCGCGCCGGATATGGTCACGACTTTCGACACTAAAGGTCGTCCCCAGCGAACCGCGTGGTAAACCGCGCGTGCTGTACCGATATTATTCACAACCAAACCCAAATCCGTGGTTCTGGTTCCGGCAGGCACAGTGATGCCCGTTAGCGCTTTAACTAAGTGCTTAGCCGATCCCATTGGGTATAACGTCGGAACGCTGTGAACCTCAATATTGCTATCATCCGCCACCGCAGCTCGCATGCGCTCCAAGCTCACGGGTTTGTTATCTTCGATACCTACTAAGGCGCGTTTAGCGCCCACGGCCGTCAGTAACAACCGAATCCCTGTCACCACTTCCGCCGTGAAATCCTTCATCAAGCGGTCGTCACAGGTGATATAAGGTTCACATTCACCACCATTAATGATCAGTGTCTCCACCCCAGCCCTACGCGCAAATTTGATTTTCAATCCCGTGGGAAACGCCGCACCGCCAAGCCCGACGATACCCGCTTTTTCCACTAAATTTTCTATGGCTTCTGGCTCTAAGTTCGCCACTGAGCGCGAGCGATAATCCTTAGACCAACTTTGATTATTGAAGCTGTCGATAACGATAGTGTTGGCTTTAATGTGTGATGGATGATTCGCGCTATAAGATTTAATCGCACTCACTCTGCCGTTGACCGAAGCATGCATGGGCGGCTGCATTCCATTGCTGCCAACCGCAATCAATTGACCTCGCATCACCTCATCCCCCTCGTTCACGACCGGTCTTAGGTGAGTCCCATTCGGCAGTAATAGAGATTGATAGACTCGCTTAGGCGTAAAGGTTTGCAAGCGACCTGATTCATGATTGGTCAGGTGCTTGTTGGCAATCGGGTGTACCCCGCCGGAAAAAGGTTTGCTGAAAAAACTCATCCCTTTATCAATAGTCGACATCGTCTTTCCTTAACTTAACGTCATATTGGGTTTCGGCCAGTGCCAGCTCAATGTGTCAATCGGGGCAATATCAACCGAGACGCAGGATTGAGGACACACCGAGACACACAGTTGGCATCCGGTACAGACATCGCTGACCACGGTATGCATCTGCTTCGTCGCGCCGACGATGGCATCAAACGGGCATGCCTTATAACAGCGTGTACAACCGCTGCACTGCGACTCATCAATGCTGGCGAGCATCGGCTGACTTTCCCCTTGCTCACTCAACGATACCCCGAGTAACTTGCCAATTTCCGCCGCCAGCGCACTGCCACCGGGTGGACAATCGGTAATATTTAGCTCACCACTAACCATAGCCTCAGCGGCTTGTCGGCATCCTGCCTTACCGCATTGACCACATTGACCGCCGGGCATAATCGACTCAATATCATCCACAATGGGATTTGAGGCGACATAGAATCGTCGAGCCGCCAATCCCAATCCAAGTCCTAATAACGCGCCCATTAGCGCAAACATCATCATCGCCATTGTTATCCCTTCCTATGCCATTCCTGCAAAACCCATAAACGCCATCGACAGTAATCCGGCGGTGATAAAGGCGATGGGATTGCCCGCTAAACTCTGAGGGACACGACTTAACGACAGTTGAATACGCATTCCAGAAAAAATGACAATAACCGCGGTGAACCCCAATGCACTTCCTAAACTGAACATCACGGTAGTAAGAAAAGAGAGCTGTTGCTGAACCACTAATAGCGCAACGCCAAACACGGCACAGTTGGTGGTAATTAACGGTAGGAACACACCCAGAGATTGATACAAGGTCGGGCTATTTTTTTGAATATATAGCTCGGTCACTTGCACTACCGACGCAATGACAACAATAAATGACAGGGTTCTGAGTACCTGTAAATCGAGCGGAAGTAGGACAAATCGCTCTAATAACCATGCCGCCAGTGCCGCCACCGTAATAACAAACGTCGTGGCTAATCCCATACCTAAAGCGCTGTCGATGTTTTTCGACACCCCCATAAAAGGACACAGACCCAAAAACTTCGCCAACACGACGTTATTCACAAAGGCTGCACTAAGAAACACTGTCCACTCATCCATAATCGTCTCTCCCGTGATGATACGAAGTGACAAGTTGCAGAAATAATGCCAAGGGTCGAAACTGGCTGTAAGCGCCCTATTACAAGGCAAATCGACCTTTTCTCGGGCATCTAAAGCGAGATTTCGGATAACAAATTGTCTGCTTCCCGACAAACGTGGACGATTTTGTTGGTCAAATTTAATCTCGATCAACAGCAAAGCACTTAACAGGCCAAGGTTGTGCTACTTATGCCAACTCGGAACATTTTATGCTTAGTTGTTCATAAACCAGGAAGGTGTATGAGATAGGAGTTCTTATGGAACCGAGAACAACTGAAGCCAATAAGTACCAAGAATTAGGCTTACCGTCACAAAAATTAATGCATACCGAGGCCTATCTATTGACCGATAGCCGGGGAGAAATTCTGTATGCGAACCATCAACTACAGACATTAACCGGATACAACGAAAAAGAGCTCGTGGGGAAAAATTGCTCTTTGTTTTCCAACCAGTTTACTCCGAGAGCTATATATCAAGAGTTGTGGGACACCATTTCTCAGGGGTACAGTTGGCGAGGACATCTGGTCAATCGAAAGAAAAGTGGCGAGTTATATATCACTGAACTGTCCATCACACCGGAATTTGATGGACAAAATCAAAGGTATCACGCCATACATAGAGATGTTTCTGAACAGTTTTCACTGCAACAATCGAGTCGAAACCATCAATCTTTATTTGAGTCAGTATTAAATCTTGCCTCAATATCCAGCGTCATTTTAGATGCCAACCAAAAGATTGCTTTTACCAACAAAGGCATGAAACAGACCATCGGCGAGGACTATTTTCAGGACTATCTCTATCCGCAGTTATTGATTGATATCCGTCAACAAGGCGGCAGGTTGGACCGCTTATTTAAACGGGAGATTGAGGTTTTCTTTAGAGGTGAACTGCGCCATTTTGAATACAGTTTAGAACCCGTGCAGTGGCAAGCAGGCAGCAACGATACCTTTTTCCATCCCCAGATACAGCAATATCTCGTGGTCGTTATCAATGAACGCACGCGCGAAAAGCGCCTGATGGAACAAAAGCGTATCGACGCGCTAAAACTGGTGGCGTACGAAAGTAAACATGTCCACAGTATGCAAGAAGTCTTGATGGCGACCATACATCAACTGCAAGCGCCATTGAACATGATTGATTCTGCCGTCAATATATTACGCAGCCGTAATCACGCCTGTGCGGGTTTATCGATGATGAAAGATGCCGTTACCGAAGGTTTTGATGCACTTAAATTCATTCAAAACGCGATCCCCGAACGCGCCCCTGAAAGTATGCAGGCAACCAACGTCAACCAAGTGATCAGCGACGCCTGTTCCATCAGTTCATCAAGATTGTTGCACGAGTATATCGAGTGTGAGTTACAACTTTCACCTTGCTTGCCAACCATCAATGCCATGCCTGAGCGACTACGTTTGGCGCTGGTGCAATTGATCGACAATGCCATTGAATCCATCGTATTGTCTAAGCCCAGAGACCGAGGACTGATCTTGCGCTCCGATTACTATGAGCAAGAGTTGTTTATCACTATCGAAGACAGTGGCAACGGCATTTCGACTGATCTGCATAACAAGGTGTTTGAGCCGTTTTATTCCAGCAAATCACCCTGTCACAGCGATTGCCGAGGCATGGGACTTGCCATCGTGCAACAAGTCGTCAATGACCATCAAGGCATCATCAATATCGACACCAGCGACAACCTAGGTGGCGCTAAACTAAGTCTGATCCTGCCCGTTAATCTTTGGGGGGTTGAACAATGAGCCAGACCATGTCATTGAGCAGTGAGGGATTGTTACAAACTCTCTATAAAATCTGCACCCACCTAAACCAAAGCCTTGACTATAAAAAGACGCTGCCTGAAGTGCTGAAGATATTACACGATGAATGCGCCCTTTTTGGTGGCATGCTATCGGTGTTGGATCGAGAAAAAAACATCATGCTGGTTGAAACCGTTCATGCGCCGTCACTTGACGCAACCGCAAACAACAAAAACATCAGCTATAAACAGGGCGAAGGTTTAATTGGCACCGTGATGAAGCATGGCGGCTCCATTGTGTTGATGAACCTTGGCAGTGATAACCGCTTTGTCGATAAGCTTGCTATTTACGATTACGGTAAACCCTTTATTTGCGTGCCTCTTAAGAGCGTCAATAAGCAAGTTATTGGCGTCATTTGCGCCCAGCCCAACACCAAATTGGAACAAGACATTCGTCAGTTGCACAGCTTTCTTGAAATGATCGCCAACCTACTCACCGTCAATATTCAACTGGGTCATAACGTCGCGATCAAACAGAAACATATCGTCAATGAACGCGATGGATTACGACGTAAACTACGCAAAGACTATGGCGTCCAATCTATGGTGGGTCATACTGAAGTGATGCGAGAAATTTTCGACCAAGTGCGTCTGGTTTCTCGCTGGGATTCGACCATTTTAGTTCGTGGGGAATCAGGGACAGGTAAAGAGTTGATCGCCAATGCCATCCATTACAACTCGCCCCGCGCTAATTTTCCATTTGTGAAGCTTAACTGTGCCGCACTGCCAGATAACTTATTGGAATCGGAGCTTTTTGGACATGAAAAAGGCGCATTTACTGGCGCAGTAAAGCAGAAGAAAGGACGCTTTGAGCTCGCCCATGGCGGCACCATCTTTTTGGATGAAATCGGCGAAACCAGTCCTGCTTTCCAAACCAAACTGTTACGAGTGCTACAAGAAAAAACCTTCGACCGTGTCGGAGGGACAGAACCCATCACCGTTGATGTGCGCATTATCGCCGCCACCAACCGATGTCTGGAAGAAGAAGTACTGGCTGGCAACTTTCGAGAGGATATTTACTATCGCTTAAACGTGATGCCAATTAACCTTCCACCACTCAGAGATCGATTGGAAGATATACCACAACTGGCCAGTTCAATTTTAGATAAACTCTCAGGAATACAGAGCCGTAAGCTTTCCATCAGCGATGAAGCCATGAGCCATTTGATGAGCTATCACTGGCCCGGTAACGTCAGGGAGCTTGAAAACACCATCGAGCGTGCAGCGGTGCTAAGTGGTGAAGGTATGATTACCGAAAAGCTAATCCGATTTAACCCGACACGAGACTTTGCCGCCTTGCAGCGCAGTGTGCAAACCCCGCCTCCTGCCAGTTATTCGCCGCCTTCCATGCCCGCTTCTATGCCGACTTCGATGCCTGCTGGTTCTATGCCGACTGGTTCTATGCCGACAGGTTCTATGCCAACTTCACCCCTACACGGCGGCGAACGTGCGGCGAATTCTGGTTATGGAGGGATTAACCTTGAATATGACAGCAATGAAAGAAGCCGCGTCATTAACGCCCTAGAACAATCTGGTTGGGTAAAAGCGAAAGCCGCGCGGATCTTAAATATGACGCCAAGACAGATCGCTTATCGAATTAAGACCATGAATATTGAGATGAAACAGATCTAGTCTTTACTCCCACGCACTTAAAAAGGATGTCGTCAGTTTTACGACATCCTTTTTTGTTCGCTTATGAACATTCTTTACTCACACCGAACAAACCTAACTATAACTTATTGAAAATAATATAAATAAAATCAACCAAGCTAGGCACATGCTTTGCAAGTTAATCGCTAATACCTGATAAATTGACAAGGAGTGTCAATGACAAATTTGTCAAACCAACCCGATAATCATTCAGTGGTGCATTTTTTTGATAAATCGATACAGAGTCGTATCGCGGAGCACCCCTGCTATTCTAAATCTGCTGGCAACTATGCGCGCATCCACTTACCCGTCGCTCCGGCGTGTAATATTCAGTGTAATTACTGTAATCGAAAATACGATTGCAGTAATGAGTCAAGACCTGGCGTGGTTTCTAACCTACTCAGTCCGGTCGAAGCACTGGCGCGCTTCCATGCAATCAAGCAGCGGATGCCAAACCTCACCGTGGTTGGCATTGCCGGACCCGGTGATGCGTTAGCCAACCCAGATTACACCTTTAAAACCTTAGAGTTGATTCACCAAGCGAGTCCGGATGTTAAGTTATGTATCTCCACCAATGGGCTTGATCTGTATCGACACGTTGACCGATTAGCCGCGTTGGGGGTTGATCACCTCACGGTAACGATCAATACCACCGACCCTAAAATCGCCGCAAAAATTTACCCTTGGATCTTTTGGAACCATCGCCGTTGGCATGGAGAAGAAGCCGCGGAGTTGTTAATCGAGCAACAACTGAAAGGACTCAAAAAGGCAGCTGAATCAGGCATGTTGGTCAAAGTGAATACCGTGCTGATCCCCAATATCAACCAAGAGGGCATTGAGGCATTATCGGAGCAACTCAAGCACGCCGGCGCTATGCTACATAACATCATGCCTTTAATCTCTGCCCCCGAGCACGGCACCTATTTTGGTCTAAATCATCACCCTGCCCCGACCGAAGAGGAAATTGCTCAAGCACGAAGCCAATCTGTTATGCATGTGCCACAGATGACGCACTGTCAGCAGTGTCGCGCCGATGCCGTTGGCACGCTTGATACCGCCTGTAGCACCAATCAATCGACCGAAGATAAATACCTTGTGGCAGTCGCCAGCAAACAAGGGGATGTTATTGATTGTCATTTTGGTCACGCGACACAATTTGATATTTATCAGCTAACCGAAAACGAGGCACGATTTGTCGAAACTCGTCATGTAACGCCTTATTGCAATGGTCAGTCTGAATGCGACCAACCTTTACCGCTTGACGCTCTGATGGATTGTAAAGAAGTTCTCTCAAGCCGCATCGGTCTGGGTCCGTGGGAGGAATTGAAGCAGCACGGTATTGCCCCCAATGTGGACTTCGCGTTTATGTCGATTCGTGAGGCATTATCGCTACTGTGTATTGCGAAACTGTGTATTGCGAAATCACAAGCTAAACAGGTCGATAACCGTTTAACGACTCAGCAACAGTTGGCTTAACCAGAGAGGAGCACGACATGACACTGACCATTAATCAACAATGCACTGGTTGCCACGCCTGCTATTTGGTTTGTCCTAACAAAGCGATCTACAAAACTGGCGAAAGTAGCCCAAAATTTGCGATTCACCAAAAGCGATGCAATGACTGTATTGGGCAGTTTGAACATTCACAATGTGTCTCTATTTGCCCGATTGAGGAAGCCATTACCCGTGATGGTATTCCTGCCAACCCAGCAGGGAGTTTGACAGCATGTTAGTGAACCGAGAACTAGATAAGTCACTCAAAGCTTTTGAGGAAGAGAGCACCAATCACTATCACGAACAGTATTATTGGCAGCTATTACTTGAGGGCTTTGTTTGTGGTCGGGCTCGACTGCCCCATTCGATGGGACTGTCGAAAGACAACTATGAGCGCCTGCGTCTGCGATTTATCGCTAACGACCGCCAACCCGCGCCGCTTATTCAACAAATGAAACAAAGACTGACCCAAGATATATTTACTGACCTGCTATATAGCAGAGAGGAAGAGCGAGACGACTTATTCTGCTTATTGCTCGCTCATCTTGATGGACAAGTGCCACTGGGGCATGAAATGGCGAAAGTATTGGCGACCGGCTGTGTGGCTCCCAACCATCTTTGGGAAACACTCGCGCTACCGGACAGAGCAACGTTAAGTAATATCATTGCGCTCTATTTCCCCAAATTGTTTGCCAAAAACAATCTCAATATGCGCTGGAAACGTTTCTTCTATAAACAGCTTTGTGACCAAGAAGGCGACTATGTCTGCAAAGCACCAAACTGTTTACAATGCAGCAGTTTTAAACAGTGCTTTGCAGAATAAACCGCTGGCTATTTTTGTGCTTGAGTAAATTTGTACTGAGGTATATTTGTACTGAGGTAAAGCTAATCCGTTTAAGAAAATAATTCTTGGCACAGTGCTTCACAATAGACGGTCACACAATTACGACCACTGTTTTTGGAGTAGTACATAGCACGGTCAGAACGAGTCAATACATACTTACACTCATCTTCCCCTGACGCGAGTTTCGATACACCGATGCTCACCGTCACAGATATATTTCTATCATCAACGAAACAAGGCGTGTTTTGGATTTGATACCTTAATCGCTCGGCAATGTCCTCGGCATCACTAATATTAGTATTTGGGAGAATAATTCCGAACTCTTCACCACCAATACGCCCAATAATATCGGATTCTCTTAATTCACGAGTAATAACTTCTGTGACATGCTTAATAACCACATCACCCAACTGATGACCGAGGCTGTCATTAATTCGCTTAAAGTAATCAATATCCATCATTAAGAATGACGTATTTTGTTCGGTATGTTCAAAGCGCTCAATACACGAAAACAAGCGATCCATAAAAGCTCGACGGTTGAACACTTGTGTTAATACATCGGTCTCAGACAGTTGACGAAGTTTTTCTTCTAAACTATGTTTTTCGGTAACATTACGTGCAGTCCAAATCACCACTCGTTGTCCATCTTCCATCACATAGGGCTTGATGATTCCTTCTATCCACAATTCAACTTGACCAAAAATAAAAGTAGGTAAGACCTTCAAATGTTCCGGACTGAAGTGATATTTAACAACTTGTGTCGCATTGGCATCCAACGTTTGGCTGATGTAACCAAGGAATAATTGCGCTAAGTCTTGTGGGAAAATATCATTAATATTTTTTCCGATATACTGCTTAAAGTCCGAATCAATATTATTGTCTACCCCACCAAAGATATCCAGATAGACACCTTGCTCAGAAAAAATAAAAACATGGGCAGGCATCTGCTCCAAAATATCCAAATACTGTTGCTTTGATAACAATCGTCGTTCCATAACTCTATTGATAATTAACTTCCCCAAGTTGCGGAAATTGTAACAAACAATTTATAACAAAAGGAGCTTTCATCGAAAAATCAACAAAATATCGTTTTGAAATCAAACTTTCATCACTATCTGTATTGCAATTTATCACCAAAGAATAAGTCATACAATTGCCAAGGTTTTTATTTGTATCCAAACCTGCATATTGTTCATCAATTGTAAAAAGTCACAAGAACGCTGGGTTAGCAAAGCGTAAATACGCTGATTGTCTTCAAGTCGCAGCGATACCAACACTTCACCAAGTTTTGCTGATGGACAGAGTTGAACGATTGTCGCGGGCAAACGGTTGAGAATAGATGACTGATCACGGTGACTCAGGCTAATACTGACATCAGACGCCATAATTTGACATCGAACTCGGCTGCCAACAGTTTGCTCAATTTGCCCATGCAATAACTCGACACTCTGGCTTTGCAATAACGTTAAACCATCATGGCAGTGTTCGACTAAAGATAATTCAAGCACAGCACTGGGTTCTTCACTGCCATTTATGTTCTGCAAACGAGGCCAAGCTTCAGCGATACTACCGCTATAATTCACCCTACCTTGCTCAAATAGCACAATATTGTGGGCAAGCTTCACGACTTCATTTAATGAATGGGTGACATAGATTATTGGCGTCGCCAACTCTTGAGTTAACCTTTGTAGATAAGGTAGCACCTCATTTTTGCGCTTTTGATCCAGTGCCGATAACGGTTCATCCATCAATAACAGCCTTGGGTTAGTCAACAGAGTTCGCGCAATGGCAACACGCTGCTGCTCTCCCCCGGAGAGTTGCTGGACACGACGCTTGAGTAAATGTCCAATATCTAACATCTCAACCAAGTCATCTAGCTGTCGTTGCGTTTTTGTCTGTTTAAAGGATGGACAACCAAACGCAAGATTGCCTTGTACATTCAGGTGAGGAAACAAATTCGGCTGTTGAAACACATAGCCGATTTGCCGCTGATGCGTGGGGAGATAATCGCGACTGTCTATTCTTTGAGTGGGCGTTTTTTGACTGTGTTTTTTTTGAGTACGATTCGACTGCCAGATCTCGCCATTAAAACGAACACAGCTATTCGTCAGCTGAGTCAATCCCGCAATGGCTCTCAGGGTCGTCGTCTTACCGCTGCCGGAAGCACCAAACAAAGCGGTGACACCCGATGTGGGGATATTGACATCTATCGCCAGTTTGAAGTCAGGAAAGTGCGCGTTAAGCTGAACATCTAACATCTTGGTTCCTTATGGCGCTGCGCGTATTGATTCAGACCAAACGCCAACATCAAAGCAATAAACGAAAACGCCATCAGCATACCTGCAAGATAATGCGCTTCTTGGTACTGCATCGACTCGACCAGATTATAAATCTCGACCGACATAACTCGAGTTGAACCCGGTATATTGCCGCCAATCATCAAGACAATGCCGAACTCCCCTAACGTATGACAAAAGCCCATGATGGCGGCAGAGAAAATATGCGGCCACGCAAGTGGAATCGCGACATGAGTAAACACTCGCAAAGGCGAAGCACCCAAAGTAGCTGCGGCTTCAAATGCCCCGTGCCCCAGCGCCTCAAAGCCACTGCGCAAGGGCTGCACCACAAAAGGAAGCGAGTGAATAATGCAGGCAATGGCAATACCGGCAAAACTAAACGGTAGCGGTCCTATTCCAAGGTGAAGCAATCCTTGACCCAACCAACCACTGGGACTTAATCCCACGAGCAGATAGAAGCCCAGCACAGTCGGAGGCAGCACCATCGGCATCGTGGTCAGTGTCGCAATGATATTGCGCCATGGTGAATGCGTCTGCGATAGCCACCAAGCTAAAGGCACTGCGATCAGCAATAAAAAACCCGTCACCACACAGGCAAGCTGAAGTGTTAGCCAAACGACGGTTCCATCCATAGTGACTCCATTACGATTAAACTAATTCATCATGATTTCGCTAATTCATCATGATTTAAGCCATAGCCATAGCTCTCTAACAACGGTTGCACCGCCTGAGAAGTCACAAACAATAAAAATGCCTTGGCTTCTGCATGGTTTGGGCGATGTGTAATCACCGCGGCTTGTTGGTTGATAGGTGAATAGAGAGATTGGGGAATCAGCCAGTAGCGACCTAATGCTTGATTTTTAACCTGTGATAAAGACAAAAAAGCGAACTGTGCATTGCCTGTCTCAGCAAACTGAAACGTGGCATTTAGTCCCTTGCCATAGACCAACTGCTTGTTAAATGTTTCGAGTAAATCTTGATTGTTTAAACACTCCATCGCTGCCTTGCCGTAAGGCGCAACACTGGGCTCGGCTAGCGCGATTCGTCCGTGTAACATTGACGATAAATGTCCGTCACTGCTTGGTGTCCATGAGGCGTCACGAGTCCAGAGTACCAGCTTGCCTTGCGCATAAGTGACACGACTGTCCACTAAACCCAGCTGCTCTAATCTTTTCGGTCGAGTTTGGTCTGCCGAGAAGAAAACATCAAACGGTGCGCCTTGTTCAATCTGTGTTGCCAGCTGCCCACTACTGCCTGTGGACAACTGCACCTTGACGCCCGTTTGTTGCTGGTAACGTTGCGCAAGTGCTTGCATCGGGCGATAAAAGTTGTTCGCCACCGCGACTGTGAGGTGATGACTTTCACTTGCGACAGCGCCTTGAGGTATTAATATCACCGCAGACAGCGTTAACGCAGACAACATTACTGAAGACGACATTACCGCTGAAGGCATTACCGTTGAAAACAATAGCCATTTAGCCCATCGTAGAAACATACCGATTCCATCCTATTTTAATTCAGCAATCCATGCCTTTTGCAGAAAGGTTTTTGCTCGCTTACTATGCAATTCTTCTATTGATGGATACGCTTGCTCAAACGTCGCGACCTGCTCGGGTTTTTCTTCGTGACACACTACGATGTGATAACCCACTTCTGTTTGGATAGGCGCACTAACCACACCTTTGGGTAGCCACTGCAACACCGATTCTATCTCATTAAACAATTTGCCTTGCTCGCACCAACCCAACTGTCCGCCCTCAACGGCACTTGGGCACTCCGAGTATTTCAGCGCTAACTGGGGGAAATTATCGGCGTTAGCTTGCTGATAGACTTGTTCGATTCGCTTCTTGGCTTCGCCGGCACGATTTTCAGCAAAGTCGTTGTTAATAGTGATCAGGATCTGACTCACCTTCCAAGTTCGTTTACGACTGAATTTATCAAGATGCTTATGGTAGTAGTCCAGCGCATCTTGCTCTGCCAGTGGCGGAATTTGACCGCTAACGAGCTCTAACGCCGTGTCACAAACTAACTCTTGTTTGACGATCAAGCGCAGCGCCGATTCGCTGATTTGATGCTTATTTAGCATCAACTGAAATTGGTAGATATCTCCGCACTGCTCGACCAAACTATTGATCGTCTGATTCACTTGCTCTTCATCAATATGAATCAGCCTTGCTTCTGGTGAGCGACATATTTTTTGCTGAATGGCTAAGCTGTGATTCGCCAGTCGATCAACTTGTTGTAACTCTTGGGTCGTCAGAGATTGCGGGTTGACCCCAAATTGCTGTTGGGCAACTTTGAGTTTTTGATAAGCGAGTGACTGATCACTGTCAAGTTGTTGTAGTTTCTGATTATTGCTCATTGATCGCCTCCCATTAACCGACTTGTGCCATCAACTTAACGTCCGTATCAAGCTCAACGTCCGTGTCAAGCTCGGCACCCTGCGCAATCGCCTTTAATGGCAACCAAACCCAACGACCAGAAAACTGCACCTGATAACTCAACTCACCAGAGTCCATATCCCGGTGAATACGAATGATAGTCACGACATCGCCTTTTTTAGCAATCAACTGCCCGTGGTGGGCTAAGCCAGAGGCAAGCACTACTTCTTGTTTTAAATGGTAAGGATTGGGGTGCCAGTTCAACTCGGCACTAATCAGTTCTTCACTTTTCACTCCGATCTCTCGATCGACATCAGGAAAGTAAACCCGATACACCACTTTATTTTGCAAGTAGTAGCCAAAACTGCGTACAAACCCGACTGCGCCGGCTTCCACTAAACAGTCACCCTTTTTTGAACCATGCTCAAACGAGCCATCATTGCGAACCGTGCGTACCACTCTGGCTTGGTCACCAACATCAAAACGAGTTTCCTTGTACATATTCCTTCCCTCTCAATCAACTAGTCGCAGTCGCGACAACTCCCACACAGGTTAACGGGTTTGAGCCAAGTCTCTCCTCGCATCGCCTTGCAGTACGCGCGACGCAACGCCGCCTGATATTGGTGATAATCTACAGCTGGTTCAGCATCACAACTCAGCTCCTTGTTAAACCAGCCCAAAATCGCCACGCGACGTCCGGCTAACACCTCACTATCAAAGCTGACATCAAACAGTTCGAAGTACTGTTCTAAATCGACAAAGCTTTCCATTTCTATCTGCCAATCGGGACTTGGGGCAGAGCGATGACTCTCTGAATTTAATCCGCCATCTCCCATCAATCCGCTATCTAACATGAAACCGTTATCTACCATCAATCGCCTCCACCAAACGTTGTAAATCTTGCACACTGGGTATGCGCTTATTGCGTTCACTCCAATGGGTGAGCAAGTTCTGCATTTGTGGCAGTTGCATCTTATCCAGTCCCACGCCCATTTGTGATAGCAGCGCCAACATGGCGTGTGTGCCCGAATGTTTACCCAGTACCAGTTGATGCTCTCTGCCAACCATATGCGGATCAAAGCCTTGGTAGTTATTGAAGTCTTTGAGTAATCCGTCGACATGGATCCCCGATTCATGCGTAAAGACCTGCTTACCAATAATCGGTTTATGCGGCGACAAATCGAGCCCTGCGGACTGTTTTGCTAATCCAACCAACTTGGGGAGTTGTTCGAGCGCAATACCCGTGATGCCCTTGCCTAACACCTCAACCGCAACACTGACTTCTTCCAACGGCGCATTACCTGCTCGCTCACCTAAACCACAAATCGTGGTGTTCACCGACTCAACGCCAGCGCTGATCGCTGCTAAGGAGTTGGCCGTTGCTAAGCCAAGATCGTTATGGGCATGCATTTCTATCGCCACATCACTATTGGCAATCAATTGGCTGATCTGGTTATAAGTGGTGAATGGGTCCAAAACCCCTAAGGTGTCGGCGTAACGGACTCGTGATACCCCATGAATTGAGGCAAATTCCATCAGCACTAGAAGCTCATCTAAACTGGCTCGAGAAGCATCCTCCAACCCCAAAGAGACCTTAAGCCCCTGAGATTTAACCGCATCAATCAACGGTCGCAACTGAGCAAACAACTGCGCCATAGAAAGCGACAATTTATGTTGGCGATGCTGCTGTGAAGCGGGGATCGAGATGTTAACCCAGTCGATGCCAAGATCGAGACAGAGATCCACATCCTGCGGCACCATTCTGGCCCACACCATCAGTGCGGCTTCCGGCAATGTTTCTCTCATGGCAGCGATAGTTTCGCGCTCTCTACTTCCCATCGCGGGAATGCCCACCTCCAACTCACGGACTCCCAATTGCCAAAGGGTCTGGGCAAGTTCGAGTTTTTCGTTTCGAGTGAAAGCGACGCCCGGACTCTGTTCACCATCTCTTAAGGTGGTATCGTTAAATACCACCGTCCGATTTAAATGATTACGGTTAACGGAACTTGGCTGCATAGCGACTCCTTAACCATAAACAGGTTCAAAAGCATCTTGCTTTTGTTGCTGCGTCTCGTTGTCCCAATACGGCGATAACGCTCTTAAACGGCTAACAATGGTCGGCAACGTCTGTAACACATGATCGACTTCTTGCTCTGTGGTGTATTTAGATAAGGAAAAACGTAGCGTGCCGTGTGCCGCAGTTAATGGGATCTGCATCGCTTTCATCACATGGGAAGGTTCCAAAGCACCGGAAGTGCATGCAGAACCGGATGAAGTTGCAATGTTCGCCTGATTGAGCAGCAAGAGAAGCGCTTCCCCTTCAATAAACTCAAACGCAATGTTGCTGGTATTCGGTACGCGGTGCTGAGTATCGCCGGTGACAAAACAGTGACTGATTTGCTGGAGCAATCCTTGCTCCAACCTGTCGCGCAATCGTTGTATCTCTGTTGAGTACTCAGCCATAGCGGCTTTCGCCAATTCACATGCCTGCCCCATTCCAATAATCGAAGCGGCATTTTCCGTGCCCGCGCGTCGACCACGCTCTTGGTGCCCGCCTCGCATTAAGGGTCTAAAACGAGTGCCTCTACGCAAATAGAGGGCACCGACACCTTTCGGTCCATGAAATTTATGAGCCGATACCGACAACATATCGACACTGGTGTCAGCAACACGGTAACGAATTTTTCCGGTCACCTGCACCGCATCAACATGAACCTGAATACCAAACGCCTTGGCAAATTTGGCAATTTTTTCAATCGGAAACAGGGTTCCCGTCTCATTATTTGCCCACATCACACTCACTATCGCCACATTGTCACTGAGTGCGGCTTGATACGCCTGCATATCGAGTCGACCCTTTTTATCAACGCCAATCCAATGCACGGTATAGCCTTTGCGCTCCAAGTATTCGCAGAGAGCAAGAGTTGCCGGGTGCTCCACCTCTGTAGTGATGATTTCTTTACGCTCTGGGGTAGCCTCTAATGCAGATAAAATGGCGGTACTGGTCGCCTCAGTAGCGCAAGAAGTAAAAATGATTTCTGAATCGTGCTCCGCCCCCAATAGATCCGCCACTTGTCGGCGTGCATGCTGAATCGCTTTACCTACCTGCGAACCGACTTGGTGTATAGACGATGGATTGCCATAGTAATCGGTCAAGTAAGGCATCATGACTTCTAATACTTGCGGATCAATCTTCGTTGTGGCGTTATTGTCAAGGTAACAGTTGTCAAGGTAACAGTTGTCGAGGTAACCGTTTTCAGAGTAACCGTGACCTTGCTTGCCAAGCTCATTGTCGTTTCCAGCGTTTAAGTTAGCCATTTGACACCTCCTTGTGAGCGGCAGAGTCTTGAACTGGGAATACGGTCATACTTCGACCTAAAGCGTGTGATAATCTGTTTTCCAAATGAGATAAGGTCATCCCAGACATGCCGCACCCCGAACATGCGCCCGATAAAACAACAAACACCATATCTTGCTCAACATCACTCAGTTGAATGTCTCCGCCATCGGCCTGCACCGTGGGTCTTAATTCGGCAATGACTCGATTGATGATGGCTAACTCTTGTTCATCATGCTCAATAACTTGCTCAGCGACACACTGCTCCAACACCCACTCAATTTTTTCATGACAAGAAGTACAGGCACCGCCCGCTTTGGTGTAGTTGATCACTTGTTCTAAACTGGTCAGTTGGTTTTCTGCTACGACCTTTTTGATCAGCACATCGTCAATGGCGTAGCACTTACAAATGAGTTCCCCTTCTTCATGATGCTCACCGAGTTCAATGCCTCGATAATTGGCAACGGCGGCCTCAAGGGCTTCCATGCCCATCACGCTGCAATGCATTTTTTCTGGCGGTAAGCCGTCTAAATAGTTGGCGATATCTTGATTGGTCAACTCACTCGCTTGATCTAACGTTTTGCCGATAATTAAGGTCGTTAACGCCGAGGAAGAAGCGATGGCACTGCCGCAGCCAAACGTTTGAAAGCCGGCATCTTCTATTACTTCCGTTTCGGGGTTCACCTTTAACGTTAAGCTCAATGCGTCGCCACAACTCAGTGAACCCACTTCACCGACGGCATTCGCTTCTTGAACCACTTTGGCATTGTGTGGTTGAAAAAAATGCTGTTTTACTTTTTCCGAATAGTCCCACATGAGCGCTCCTTGCTTCCTAGTAGTTGTAATGATTGTAATAACGCTGTTGCAAAGAACTATTGCAAGGAGCACTCCAACTTAAAAAGCCGGATAGAATCAGAGAACCTATTGATAGCACTGGCTTTAACGGGGTTTCGAATCAATAAAACTCGCAAATTGTCACAAAGCCGACATGTCATATTGTCGGTTTTACTTCAAACATAGATTGGGTAATCGGTCACTCCCGTAACCCGCCAGTCTAGAAAATAACCGATACACTTATCTGCTTGATATTTGTTTTAATTAGCGCACTATGGCTAAATCAAGAAGATGAAATCGATAGCTTTCAATTTATAAGAAAGCACCACCAGTAAGGATGAGGGTGTATGAGCCAAGGCACTCAGAATGGAAGCCGCGATACAGAGTTTAATAAGAATAGGTTTACTGATAATAAACCTAGTAAAAATGAGCAAACGGATAAAAAGCTAAGCAATGCTTGGTTATTAGGGGTGAAAGATGCCATCCCGCTAATGAGCGGTTATATTCCTGTCGCCATCTCGTTTGGCTTAATTTCGTTACAATCCGGCTTTGGTATTTGGGAAACCATTGTTATTTCCAGCTTAATCTATGCCGGCGCATCCCAGTTCTTATTTGTCGCCATGGTCGCGTCTGGCGCACCCATTTTATTAGTGATTGTGATGACTCTGTTAGTCAATGCTCGACATTTGGTTTATGGTCCCAACATCGCGCCTTATTTAAATCGGAGTCGTTGGTGGATTCCCTTGATGCATGGACTCACCGACCAAATTTTTGCCCTAGCGCTCACGCGCTTCCCCCAACTGAGCGAGCCTCAGCGTATTCAATGGTATACCTCAGCGGCGGTTATCGCTTGGCTAAGCTGGATCCTAGGTACGGCACTTGGGGTCATCGTCGGCAGTGAGTTAGTAAAACAGTGGCCGCTATTGGGAGAAATACTGCCTTTCGCCCTCCCTGCACTGTTTTTGGTGTTGCTGGCACCCAAATTCGACTCAATCAAGTGGACGATTAGCCTCCTAACCACCACCGCTATCGCCGTGATCGTCAAGTTATATGGATTCCCTAATCTGGCGATTCCTTTAGCAGCCGTGTTGGGCACCATGCTTTTCTACGTTATAAAGCACCTTCAACATCAACGAGGTGAGTCATGAATACAACTCTCTGGATCGCAATGTTGGTTATTGCCATCGCGACTTATTTAATGCGCTTGCTACCGATTATTTGGCTGCGAAGACGAGCTCAAAAAAAGCAACACGACACAACAAACGACACCCTTCCACTGTGGATCAGCGTATTGGGACCCGCTATGATTGCGGCGATGTTCGGAACTTCATTAGTTCCCGCTCACCCATCGACCAGCACTTGGCTTGCAACCGTAATAGGCGTAGTCACCACATCACTGTGTTGGTATTGGAAGCGTTCATTAGGCTTGCCGGTATTAATCGGGGTTCTAAGCTTTGGCTTAGTGGTTTATTTATTTCCTTAAATTGATAATTTATTTATTGCCTTAACTTGGTAGTCAATTTATTGTCTTAAAGAGAGACTAGCGCCAGTTATTTGGCGCAATTTTATGTTTAGGGAAAAATAAGGATATTCTATCGATCACTTATCGTATATAGAATATCATCCCACATCATAAATAGGGTGTGGGATATAATCCCTCTCCCACTAAACTCGAAATATTTCAAGCACTTCCTACATTAAATCCTCAAAAATGAGATACATCACAAACATTGCTTAACTACTTGTTTTTCAGTACAAATATTATACAAACCCACCCTCAAAAGTATTGCAATTTGTTTCACGATGATTATAAATATTTCTCGCTCTGCCGGGGATCTATATAACCGTCCGTATGTGAATAATAAGGGGAAATGTCACATCGGTTTTCGCAGCGCGATTGTTACCAATATAAAAAATCAAAAATATTATTCATTAAAGGGTGGATGAATGAAAAAAATGTCTTTACTTGCCACGTCTGTTGTCGTGGCACTATCGGGCTGTGGCTCAGATAATGGCTCAGATAGTGACCCATCAGTCAGTAACTATATCACTGGCTTTGATGGCTATTTACACAATGCCGTAGTCTTTATTGATAAAGACGCCGACGGCGTATGGGATGCCAATTCAGATACTTTCTTAGGTTTAACCGACATTCAAGGTCGAGTCGATATTGGCGACACAACCGTAGATGGTACGCTCGCGCTTCAAACTCTTATCCCAGGTGGTGATGCTCAACAAGATCTTATCGATTTAGACCCAGAACTGTACTCTGGCGTTTATACCGTTGACCAAGATCTACCGGGTCAACCTCTATCAACCGAGCTGGTTTTCCGCGCTCCTCAATCTTCAGATGTCATTTCTCCAATCACTGACCTAGTGGCAATCGAGATGCACAACGATGCTTCTTTAACAGAAGAAGAAGCCATCAGTGTCGTCAATAAATCGTTGAATGACGGTGTAGAAGACGAAGATTTTGACCCGTATGTTGATTTTGTATCAGGCGCTGACGAAGATCCTGCCATGCACAAAGTGGCACAGATTCTTAGTGAAACCAAAGCGGATGACCCCGTTGCTTACCAGCAGGATGGTAAAGCGACCGCAATGGCAGATGAAGCCAAACAGGTTGTTGACGATATCGTCGAAAACAATCCGGAAGATCTTGATGATCCAAGCTATGTGGTCATCGTTGACGGTGATACGAACAGCGGCATCGAAACTCCAAGCTACAAGACCATCGTTGACCACGCGATCTATGAAACGGTTCAAGATAAGTTTGATGACCTTGAACTTGAGCACGGCCAAGTCGGCTCAAGTGATTACCTGCTCACTGCGGACATCACTAGCCTATTTAGTGACAAAGACGTGGACAACATCGACCTAAGCCTGATTTCTATCGATCAGAGTCAGCTTGCCGATTCTAATGTTCAAGTGGTTTATAACCCGAGTAATGGCGCTCTTAACCTTGGCGTTAGCCCATCAGACAGTATTGCTAAAGCGGGTGACTTTGCCATTGTCGTGACACTTGCCGATTCTGATGACACCAATGAAACCCACGCGGTATTCGAATTCGAAATCGACGAAGGCGAAGCAGAAGCTCCTGAATATTCGGAAGATACATTGCAAGGTCTGCAAGACGAGGTCGATTTATGGCAACTGGTGCAAGGTGAATCCTTGGGTGAAGGGTACTTCATCGATTTCAGTGAACTGTTTAGCGGTGACAGCGAATTAGAATTGAGCTTCTCATCGAATGCGGAAAGCAATGGTCTGATCTTCGACAATATGGGAACAGGTCTGATTGGTATTCAGGGCACACCACTTCGTAGCAGCGAAGATGACGAGACAGAATACACCATTAAGCTAATGGCAACTGACCAAAACGGTCTATCAACCTCAGCAGAACTTGAACTGCCTGAGGTTGCCGAGCCAGTCTCATTGCCAAGCGAAATTACCATCGATCAAGACAAGCTCACAGCTCTGCAAGCAGAAATCACCAAAACACTGGAAGCCCTTGAGCTGACAGTCGGTATGGACAGCTTCCAGCAAACATTTGATGTCACCGAGGTCTTTGCTACCACCGGACTTGAGAATGTTGAATACTATGCAGGTAGCGCAAACGATGACGAAGGCGAAACGTCGATTGCCGGTATTTCGGTCACTATGGTCGATGACTCCGCGATACTTGCTATCTACGGCAGTCCAACGGTGACGGCTGAAGATGGCGAATTCGTTCTGATGGCGGGTTCCAATGTTGATAGCGACAATGAAATCATTTCCGAAGCGGTAACGATTAAGCTTCCTGCGGTAAGCGAAGGCGAAACCTCTGAGCCAGAACTCCCCTCTGCGGACTTGATTATCGGCAAGGATCTCTACTTTATCGAAACACCAGAAGCTAATGGCGATATTGTCGATAACCGCTGTGAAAGCTTTAAACTCGAAGATGGACAAGTCTATTTTGGTGACGAAAACTATCAAGGCGACCTGACTGAAAGTTGCGCTCCTGTCTCTTCACAAGCATCCGCAACTTACACCGTGGCTGATGACGTCATTACCATCGTCGAAGACGACTATGACCCAATGACAATGGAACTGCTTAACGTCACCGGTAAAGATGGCGTTCAGCGTTTTATCATCCGAACGACTGAACTGCGTAGCAATGAAGACAACTATGTTGCGAGCATGGAAGTGATGGAATCGGTATCGGAAGCAGAATCGCGAGTTGACATGAAGTCCAACACCGACTCTCTATCCCGTATGCAACAAACCAGCTTATACATTGATGGCGAGTATGTGGATGTCTATGTCACCACGCAGATGGAAAACAGTGATGACGGCGGTAATGATGAAGCAGCTGATGCGGATCTATTCTTTGACCGCGTTGACGGCGGCAACTTAACTTGTGATCAAGTCGCACCACTGTTTTACGCGAAAACCTTCAGCGGTTCGCAAAACGCCACTTGCTTCGACAACGAAGAGAATGACGGTTCATACCATTACGTGGGCTATGACTTTGATTTCGCTTATCAACACGAACTTGATAAAAAATATCGTATCTCTTTCGCGAGCAATGACGACGAGCATGTTGCCGATCTAAACTTCAACATCACTTATGATGGCGATAGTTTCGAGAATGATTAAGATCGTTATTTTTAGCTAATATCCAGCCCTCAATAATTACATTATTGAGGGCTTTTTTTCATTTTTAGCCACATTTTGTCACTCTATCTCCCGTTTATACCGCCAAATATTATGGTGTAAAACCAAGCAAACGCGGGCTATTTTCACCATTAATTGCTGAATCAATAGCCAAAGCCCTTGAATTGTTTGCCATGTATGATTAATTTAACTGCAGTTAATCCATGGATATAAGAAGTCACCAATGAACACAAAAAGCAACAACGCGCCATCGAGTCAACCTTGGACCGAGTCGATGCCACAACAGCAGTTTGAATTTATGTCAAAAGTACTGGCTGCCCCTTCACCAATCGGCTTTGAAGCTGCGATGAGCTATGGCGTAATCAAGCCAGAATTTGAAGCCTTTATGCCACAAGGTTGGGGCATTCACCAATTCAAAGGCAATGCTAGCCTTGTGTTCGACTCTCACCCTGGTCGTGACGATCTGACCAGCGTGATGATCGTTGGTCATGCGGATAAAATTCGTATGCAAGTCCGCAAAATTGACCAAGATGGTAAGGTGTGGATCAACACCGATTCTTTCCTGCCAACAACGCTGATTGGCCATGAAGTCAAAGTGTTCTGTCAATCACCAGACCAACCGGGCAGTTATAAAGCGATTGAAGGCTGTACGGTAGAGGCTCTAGGGGCTATCCACTTCTCGACGCCATCACAGCGCAGTGGCGAGCAAGGTATCAAACCTGAATCTATCTACCTAGAGATGCACATTCACGGTGAAGACCGCCAGCAGCAAGTTGAAGCTCTTGGCTTACGCGTTGGTGACCCAATTCTACTTGATCGCCCTATCAAACGTGGCGTGGGTGCAGATACCTTCTACGGCGCTTACCTCGACAATGGTCTTGGTTGCTTCTCAGTTACTGAGATTGCACGTATGTTGGCGAAAGAGAACTTAGACAATATTCGCGTGCTCTACACTATCGCGACTCATGAAGAGATCGGTCGTTTCGGTTCCACGCAAATCGTTGGTGAACTAAAGCCAGATGTGCTTATCGCCACTGACGTAAACCACGACTACGAAGCCGCTCCCGGTATTGCTCCGCGCAATATGAACCCGCTGAAAATGGGTCAAGGCTTTACTATTGGTCGCGGTTCAGTCGCCTCTGAGTTCTTAGTACAAAGTGTTGAAAACGTCTGCCGCGAAAACGATATCCCATGCCAACTCGACTTTTCTGGTCGTGATATGGGTACCGACGGCATGGCAGCAGCGCTTGCAGGAGTGGATAGTGCGTCAATCTCGATTGGCTACCCAATCCGAAACATGCACACCGCTTCTGAGTCGGCACACACTGGCGATCTACTCGCGTCAATCCACGCTATCGCCGAGTTATTACGCCACTTCAACCAATACAACGGCGACACTGGCATCACCCGAGATGATCTGAAAAACAGCCACATTCGTTTGGATAATCTGTAAACCGTCAGACAGTCTTTGCTATTGGTTTAGAATAGAGGACCTCGTTTAGAATAGAAGATCCCGTTCAGTAAATAGCATTATGATTGAAGGAGCGCTTTGGGCGCTCCTTTTTTATTCGACCTAAAATACAAATAGTTAGACTGAAAGCGACAATCTAGCTCAGGTTTGACTCGGCGGGTGTGCTACGCGATGATCTTTTTTGGCGTGTTAAATTAATAGCAACAAGTCCTGAAACGATAATAACTGTGCCAATAACATGGTAAGTCTCAATATCTTCACCCAAGATGATGTAACTTAATATCGCAGCAATCACAGGCATAAAATTCATTGATAGTGATGATTTCATCGCTCCAATCTTGTCGATTGCCACTTTCCAAAAATAAGGTGAAATAATAGAAAGGAAGAATACCGCATAGATTATGAGTGGGATTGACGTGGTCGAAGGAATATAAGATTCACTCGTCACTAACATAAGGGGACACAATAGCACTGAAGCAACAAACAGTTGGCAATACAACAATGTCCAACCTGACATTATACTAGGGTTTCTATTTAGAATAATGCCATACAGAGAATACGAGAATGTTCCGACTAGCATCAGGATATCCCCATAATTAAACTCTAAGTTCTTTAAAACGTTGATGTCCCCTTTAACAAGAACATAAACAACGCCGCTCAATGATACTAGCACCCCAATATATTGAACAATTGACAGCCTAGTTTTTAGAATGATAATGCTCATCGCCAAAGTGACAGCAGGGATTAGCGAGTTAACCAATGACATATTGATGGAAGAGGTGTAATGACCAGAGAAGTAAGTCATGGATTGACTCAATCCCATCCCCCAAAAACCTAAATACACTAGAGTTCGGTAGTTTTTCTTAATAACATCAATATTTTGTTTTATCTTAGGCAAACAGACCGGTGTTAGAACTAAGAATGCAAACAAGCATCGGTAGAACGCAAGTGTCGCAGGTTCGATGACACCGACAGCCATCTTACTAACAATGTAACTTCCTGCCCATATAGCAACGGTGATAAATGAAATTAAGTAGCCCATGTGTATTTATTTAGGTGTAAATCATAATATAGGCAGCTATTGTACTAGTAATGGCGATGAATTACTGTACGGAAAAGAGTTATATCTAGCCCAGTTCATATAGCGCTAATTGATAACAGGGCGACTTTTGTATTTTAAACTGCAAATAGTGATTCGATAAGTCAAAGAATCTAAACTTTCAACATTGAACACCAAACTGAGGGATTTTCTATATCTGTCTTTGTTCATAAAATACTAATTTGTTGACAAGTTTTTATCCACAAACTTGCCGAGTGGTGTATGCAGCACGCATATTTTTCTTTGTAATTTCCCCGTAAAACTTTCAAGCACCAACCTATCTGGAATGACCATATCACGGCGCATAGGTGATATGGAAAACCTATATTTTATGCCTTATTTTGGCGTTAAATTCGAGGTCAGTTGACGTTTTCTCGATATATCGCCGGTTTAATATCAATCAGAGGCGTGTTATCCAAACAATCAAGTCCCCTTACGCTGATCACACCATTGTCGATGGCGGTTATAGGTAATACCGCCGCTCCAATCGGATTAGGACGATGTGGAGAACGAAGCGCGAATGTGCCTTTTCTGTCCCCTCCTCTACTCACTTGAACAACTTGATCACGCTGTGCATCCGCTAACCAATAAAGTACCAGAATGTTATCGCCAACGGCTAACCCGCTTAAACCTGGTTTGAATTCCTCAAAAAGCGTAATCCGGCAGGTTGGACCCTGAGCCTGAATGTTGTTTGGACACGCCTCAACAGACGTATAAGGTGTGGAAATTTTTCCAATAAAGTTCAGTGTTGCTGTCATCGGTAATCCTTAATTACGGGTTATTTTTCATGGTGACAAAGGTATAGATAAAAATGGTGACTAAGATAATTGAGCCACCCACAATACTGGAGATGCCCGGTATCTCGGCGAAGAATAAAAATCCCCACACTGGTGCCAGCACCGTTTCCAGCATCAACGTCATCGACACCTCTGCAGCGGTGATATAACGGGTCGCTACCATCGACATCACTCTGCCTAATGGCGCGGTAAACAGCCCCATCGCAGCCATAATCAGCCAAGTATTGACACTGTAATTGATCGGCTCTGCGAAAAACGACATCACAACTGCGAGTAGTAAACCGCCTAAGGCAACGCTCGCCAATCTGCTGACATCCTGATATTTGCGCAGCAAGGTAAACATCAACGACAAACAGATGACCGAGAACACAGCCAAAGCATCACCAAGCCCATTCCCTGAGCTAAAAGAGCCTGACACAACAACGCCAATACCAATCATCACGGTAATGATTGCGATCACCGTTAAACGGCTGGTTTTCTCACGCAGTAATAACCAACTAAAAATCGCAGCCACGGCTGGTGAGGCGCTCAGAATAATGAAGGTATTGGCAATCGAGGTATTCTTGATGCTAAACACCAACCCCGTCGCACTACCAAGCATCAATATCCCAGCGAACATTAGCGGCCAACCACTCTGAATGACGGACTTTGTTATGCCCCGTTTGTCGGTCACTTTGAGCAAAATCGGCATTGAAATCGCACTAAACAAACCGAAAAGAAAGGCGGTATCGAAGCCACTAACCCCAGCAAAACGGATAAATATCGGGTCGATACTCATCAATGCAGCCCCCAGAAGCGCGACCACAAAACCCGTAGTGCGGCTGTTGTTTACTGCCAAAGAAGAGAGTGTAAAAGCAGTCATAATCTATCCTTATTAAAAATCATACTGGCGAGTATGATTTTTAAGTGTTATCGTGTCAACATAAATCATACCGGATAGTGTGATTTTTATTTTCTGAGGAATGCAATGAGTAAAATTGAACAAAACAGAGAAAAGAAAAAACAAGCGATTCTGGCGGCTGCCAAATCGGTCTTTTTATCTGAGGGATACACATCGGCTAGAATGGATGGTGTTGCTGCACAGGCGAAGCTAACAAAGCAGACGCTATATCGATACTTCCCGTCCAAAATCGAACTTTTCCAAGCAACTTTGCAACAGATAGGTGAAAGTTATCACGACCGATATTCACAACATCTTGCGTTAGACAATACTCGAGACGCATTGATTGCGTTTGCCACTGAGTTTATGCGATTTCATTTATCGCCAGAACATATTGCAACACAGCGACTATTAATTACCGAAGCGACCCAAGCACCTGAAATCGTCGAGACCTTTATGGGTATTGGTCCCAACGACACCAACCGAGCTTTGAACCTGTTTTTTGCTGAGCGGTTTGATGTACCGCAGCCAAATACCAAAATTGAACTTTGGCTCGGCATGCTACTGGCACCACGCTCTGGGGCACTTTTAGGAATAGCCGCCCTCACTGACCAACAGATCGAACAGCATGCCATTGAAGCAACCGACTTGTTGCTTTGCGGGATTCAATAGAGCGCATGTCGGTCATGTATAAGAAGCGATTGCGTATAGGGAGCGATTGTGTGGGAGATACTTTGTAAAAGAGAACCGACTATCGCCCCCTTGTCTGCAACAAGATTGAGAGGGACTTAACGCTTGGTTTTACCCTGAAATTGTTTGATGCTTTTCTTCTTATTCGTTCTGCGATTGGCTTGTTTATCCCTCGGAGCCCGTTTACTTTCACCCGTAGAGGGTTTGTCGGTTACAGGAAAGCCGTCCAGTTCCTTTAGGGGAAGTTCACGTTGGGTGGTCTTTCTGATAGCGGTCAGATAATCTGTCTCACCATGACAAACCAGAGAAACGGCGACGCCTTTTTCACCAGCCCTTGCGGTGCGACCAACTCGATGAACATAGGTCTCCGCATTTGATGGCAGTTCAAAGTTTATCACCACAGGTAAACTGTCCACATGAATACCACGAGCCAGTAGATCCGTGGCGATAAGCACATTCACTTGTTGCTGTTTAAATCGATCGAGCGTGGCTTCTCTCTCCGCCTGATCTTTGTTTCCATGCAATGCTGCAGTGGACAGTCCCGCCTTGCTCAGCTTCTTACATAATGCATCGGCGTTATCTTTGGCTCCGATGAAGACCAATACCTGACGCCAGTCGTTGCGGGTTATTTGATCAATCAACGCTTTGGTTTTGCTCCCTTTATTGACCAAATACAGCGTCTCTTCGATCGCTTCTGCTGTATCTGCCGCTTGTTTTGCCTGAATCATTAACGGGGAAGTCAGTAACGTTTTCGCTTTTTGTTCCAACGGCTCAGGGAATGTCGCCGAAAACATCAACGTCTGGCGTTGCTCTGGTAGCATTTGAATGATGCGCTGAACGTCTGTCCAAAAACCCATCTCTAACATTCGATCAGCTTCGTCGAGCACCAAGGTACTGATATTACTCGCATCGAATGCGTTTTCACCTAAGAACTCAAGAAGTCGACCGGGTGTCGCGACAATCACTTCACAGCCGGTAGCAAGCTCGTCTTTCTGCTGTTGTTTATCAACACCACCACAAAGACACAGTGACCTAATATTGGTGTTTTTCGCAACCAACTTCAGCGCGTCATTCACTTGTGTCGCAAGCTCGCGAGTAGGCACAAGGATCAGAGCTTTGAAATGCGATGGCTTTGCTATGATCTGCTCTAAGACTGGTAATCCATATGCCAATGTTTTACCACTACCCGTCTGAGCGATTGCCAACACATCGCTCTGATTTAAAATCGCAGGAATAACGAGCGTCTGGATTTCGGTAGGCGCACTGAACGAAACAGGCAGCGCAGCAACCAATTTTTGATTTAGGGATAGCTTAGTAAACGGCATAGTTGATGTCTTAATCTTTGTTGTTTTTAATGCGAGAGTACGCTTTATATTGACCTAACCACTTCAGCTCATATCAAGAGTGGTAGAGTCAAGGCAGTTAACTGCCCAGTTGTTGGGTTGCACCTTACCACAGATGAGCATGAATTTATCCGACAAACCCGAGACTGGCATAATAAAATCAAGAGCGTGTAATTGTCGGAATGGAGTAACCTTAGATACGCTTATTGATCACGATCATCTAACGTAAATTTAACCCTTGGTAATCTTTTGTTTGCATGAGCAATCGAATAGAACAACAATAAATATAAGGGGCGTTATATGAGATCAACAAAAACACTCTTGTTAACTTTACTGCTACCAAGTTTGGTATTCGCAGCCAGTTCCGACCGACAGTCTGTAGAGCCAGTTAAAATCATCGAGCAAGCCAGTAACATAAATGAAGTTCAAGCTGAGTTAGGAAAAATGCTCTTTTTTGACCCTCGTTTATCGAGTTCAAATTACATTAGCTGTAATTCTTGTCACAACCTTGCGACTGGCGGGGTTGATAATCTGAAATCAAGTGTTGGGCACAAGTGGGTACTTGGACCAATCAATTCGCCAACCGTACTTAACTCCGAACTGAATTTTGTTCAATTTTGGGATGGCAGAGCGAAAGATCTTCAAGAGCAGGCCGCTGGTCCTATCGAGAATCCAAAAGAGATGGCTTTTACGCACAACCTCGCCGTGGACACCATTTCGACGATTCCTCAGTACCGAGCTAAGTTTAAACAAGCATATGGTAGTGAAACAATTACGATGACCGAACTAACCCATGCCATTGCTGAATTTGAAAAAACTCTCCGCACCCCAAACTCTCGATTCGATCAATGGTTAATGGGGGATGATTCGGCGATCACCAGTACTGAGTTAGCCGGTTACAACACCTTTAAAGCGAAAGGATGCACAGCTTGTCATAATGGTAGCCTCTTAGGTGGCAATATGTATCAAAAGATGGGGATAGTTAAAAAATATATTACTGATAACGAAGAAGTTGGTCGCTATGCTGTCACGAAGAATGAATCTGATAAGTTTGTTTTTAAAGTGCCGACGTTAAGAAACATTGAACTGACCTATCCCTATTTCCATGACGGTGCAGAGTGGGATTTGACGCAAGCTGTAATTACAATGTCAGACATCCAACTTGGACTGCCTATAACGCAAGAGGAAGCGGAAAGCATCACTGCATTTCTAAAAACGCTTACCGGAGAGATACCACAAGTTACACTGCCACACCTACCTCCTTCAACTATAGAAACACCAAGACCGACGGTTAATTGATTTTTACTAAACGTTCTGCGTTATCCGTAGACATCCTTTCACTATTCTGGATGTCTACGCTTTACTGGTGAAAGAACTAGTTTTCCCCATTAGCATTTTTTGCACATTCCTTAATATGATTGTCATTTAGGGAGAAGAAAATGTATCTTTTGTTACTTTTAAGGCATACATGTTTTCCCTACCTCCTTTTGTCACACTATCTCTAGCCATTATTTTTGAAGTCTTTGCCACTTCTTACCTGCCAAAAACCAATCAATTTACAGCACCGATTCCAACCTTGGTGGTCTTAGTTAGCTATGGATTGGCATTTTATTTGCTGTCGATCGCAGTTCAAAGCATGTCTCTTGGCGTGGCCTATGCAATTTGGTGTGGCGTCGGTGTGGTCTTCGTCGCTTCGATCTCGTGGTTGCTTTACGGGCAGAAGTTGGATATCTATGCGATTGCTGGAATTAGCCTAATTTTAATCGGAACAGTGATCATAAATTTGTTTTCAACGTCTGTTAGTCATTGATCTGCAACATAACTTTATTAACACTGAAAAGATAGCATAAAAGGACAGGCAAATTAAAAAGTAGCGCTCACTTACTCCCAATTTCGTGCGTTGCGCAATTTTTTGTCTGTTGATTAAGACGCATACCTAATCAGTTTTTCATAGTTGGGCTGAGCGTATGCGTACCTGTTTTAATAGAAAAAAGTAGACTGGAAACGGTTTTCCCATAATCCTCAATTAGGTTAGTGACTTGAGAGAAGCTATCTATCTTGCCCTGTGAGATCTGCAAAGCTTCCTTTATACATGCAGATTGATATGGCTCAAAGGATATTAAGACTTCAGCTATTTTATAAAGATCTGAGTAAAAACTATTGTCTATCTGGCAATATAAAGAATAGTGAGTTCTCAGTATTTTCTTTGCTATAGATTTGCCTTTCGCAACATAGTTCTCACGTGTAAGTCCATTGCTGCGCAGATCAATCCACTCTTCAATATCTTTGTTCATCTCTAGACCAACATTGATTGAGGGACGATACGGTTTAATAGTAGATCTTAGGTCTTTTCCCCAAACACACACATGTGCTTCAGCCAGAAACGCCATTCAAAATCGTTCTGAATGTATGATTCCTCGAATGTACCAATGTCAAACTCAAGTTTAGAGATCGCGTCAAGTTCACTGCACAGTTCCACTTCTAGTTTTTGAAAGGAGTCTTTCTGACGCTCTGTTAGGGGTTTAAAAACTATTACGCTCAAGTCCAGATCTGATACAGCATAAACTGCTGTTCCGCGACCAACGCTCCCGTATAAATAAATCGAGTGTATGAGACTTCCTAAAGACTCGGTAATTCGCTGGATTACTATATCTAGAGTAGACTTAAACCTTAAATTTACATTGCTAATCGAAATATCGCATGAGATAAACCCAGATTCGTCTATATTTCGTCCATTCACGTTTGTATTTCCATTTAGATTGAGAGTAGAACCTATAAGAAGATAAGTTCGTAGTGTACCTAAGAATATTAGTGCTCACTGACTTAATCAAGATGAATCATATGGTTAGATTGTTGTTGAGTTGAACCTGTCTTACAGTCGTATGCCTGTCCTTTTGGTTTTCGCTAGATTAGGGTGCTCGGCTCCCCGCTAAGATCGACCACAAGCAATCCTCTATTTAATGTAACCAATTGTTAAATCGTACATTTTGTAATATTTCCATCATCATTTTTTCCTACTAATAGACATCACTTCTCTTGATAGATTTAATGGAATAACAATGAACAAAGTCTACCTATTACCTTGGGCAATGGTCTTGTCTATGCCGACCTTTGCTTACCAAGTCGGCGATGTTGTCAATCTGCCTCTTGCAGACCTCAAGCCAACTCAACCTTCTATCGGTTACGACCAAGTCATGTATAAGCTAGGACGCTACCAGTTCGATCAGAAAAAGCAATTCGATGAGATTTGCGAAGCCTCTGGTCAAAAAGGACTAAAGCACTATTCTGACACCTCGGTTCCCGGTGTGCCGAGCTCGTTTGAATGTGAACAAGAGGTTGGCGCGAACAAAAAAGACATGAAAACCGTGGTATTGGCACCCAATGGCGATGTCTATCTTACCGATGGTCACCACACCTTCAACACATTTACCCATATGCAAGGGGGCGGTCTAAACTATCGCGTCAATGTCTTGGTGGATAAAGACTACCGTGACTTAGACAATATGCCGCAGTTTTGGGATGCGATGATTAAGGACGGCAATACGTGGCAGTATGATCTTAACGGCGAGCCTATCACGCCCGCTGATCTGCCGACTCGTCTTGGCATGAGCAATTTTGACAACGACTTGTATCGCTCGCTGATGTACTTCTCTCGCGATGTCAGTTGGAATAAACCGAAAAATCCCGTTCCCTTCCTTGAGTTCTATTGCTCAAAGGAACTGCGCCAACTGACCGATGCGAGCCAATATGACCTAGCTTCATTAACGGGTTATCAATTTGCGATTGAGGACGTCGCCAAACACCTATTGTCCATTGATAGCGATAACATTGGTGGCTCGGGCAAATCTGCCTCTGAAATGGGGCTATTTAAACAATTTAGCGACAAAGGGCTGAAAAAACTCTCTAAATCAAAAGGGAAGCTCGACTATATGTTGCGCTACAAAACAGTCCAATCCGGTCATGGACTGGCGTATGATGCCACCACCATCACTCCTGCGAGCTTGAGTCTGGTTGATAGCTTTACTTTACAGCAGAAACGTAGCTTTAATGATTATCCGGTTGTCAGCGCTGACGGTTCAATTAATGCCATTGTCGAGATCCCAACAGGCACCTCAGCCAAGTGGGAACTGAATAAAGACAACGACAAACAGATTATTTGGGAACTTAAAAATGATGCGCCGCGCATTGTGAACTATCTAGGCTATCCGGGTAACTACGGCACGCTGCCGCAGACCGCGCTACCCAAAGAGCTTGGTGGCGATGGTGACCCGCTGGATGTATTGGTGTTAGGGCAAGCAATCCCTCGAGGTCAGGTGGTGAATGTTCGTCTTATCGGTATTCTGAAAATGCTTGATGATGGCGAGCAAGACGATAAGTTGATCGCCGTGCTGACCCAAGATTCACCGTTCTCTGAGATCCAAACCATCGCTCAACTGAATCAAGAGTTTATTGGCGTGAGTGATATTGTCAAAATCTGGTTCGAGAGCTACAAAGGCAAAGACGGCGGTATGCAAGTGACTGGCTGGGGCGAAGCAGATCAAGCGATGCAGGTGTTGCAACAAGCGAAAGCGAGCTACGCCACTTTAGCGCAATAGGCGATTACTGTGCTTTCTGTTGCCGTATTGTCTGCTGCTGTACTGTCTTTCACTGCACTATCTTTTACTGCACAGCCCTTTGCTGCAATGTGCTGTGATCGAGGGCGGTGAAAGCGACGGCTACATTTCTAATGGGATAAACAATAAGGACGAGCCCGCTCGTCCTTATTAATTTCTTGGTTGATTCCTTAACAAACAGCCACTACTATCCGCTCACTATTCTCTATTGAGCCGAACCAAAGCGATGTCATTAACCAAAATCACCTTCTTCCAACGCTTCGAGACCGATATTCTGTCTGGAAAAAAGACCATTACTATCCGCGATAGCAGCGAAAGAGATTTTGCCATCGGCAGTGTGGTGCAGGTTTCGACCTATGAAGACGACCGCTGGTTTTGTCAGTTCACCATTACCGATGTCCAAGCCATTACTCTAGATCAACTATCTGAAGAACATGCGCGACAAGAAAATATGACGCTAGAGCAGTTAATTGCTGTGATTCAAGAGATTTACCCAGACCAACAGCAATTCTACGTCATATCTTTTGATGTTAGGTTTTAGAATCTAGATTTTAGGTTCTAGGTTCTAGACTCTACCCCTAGTTCCTAGCCTCTACTTCCTAGTCTCTACCCCCTACTTCCTATTTCCTAACTCATTAATGAGAACCAACGCATCGCAGGTATTCAAGTCGGCATAAAGCAACTACAGTTTACGGAGACACATTTTAAGCCTATGTGTCTTTATCGCGCGCAACTTGGCAGCGCGGTAGTCCTTAGAGTTTGAAAACAAGGTGACCTGAGATGAATTATTCGCTGTCGATGAAAACACTCGCTATGTGCGCGTTACTAGGGATGGTTGCCCCTACCATCAACGCTAAACCGCCGGCACAGCCGATTCCGAATTCGGGTTCAGGATCCGGTTCGGGTGCCAAACCCAATAACCCCGGAGGTAACTCTGGTCGGTCTCCTGTCGTGGTGGTTAAGCCTGGATACAAGCCCAGCAATAAATCCCCCTCGAAAACGGTTTACAAAAAAAGCAATCTTCCCGAAACCGCTGCATTCGCGATTATTGCTGGTATAACCTATGCCATTGTTGACAATGCTTACTACCGACAAGATCAAGATACTTACACCTATGAAGCGTCACCACCCGTGGAGAATCAGAACATCAGCAACTCATCGCAGATGTCGAAAGGCGATATTGTTGAGTTTGTGCCTTCTAACGCCACCACAGTAACCGTGAATGGTGCGACGTTTTACGTTATTGGCAAGAGTTGGTATGCGCCTATTTCTGGCACCAATCAGTTTGTCGTTGTTGATCCTCAGCTGTAAACGCTATTGGATTTTATGTAGTGAAGAGAGCACACTCTTCACTACTTCACCATTTCACTAGTCACAAGCGCAGTAGAGTTCCTATCTGCACCGTACAGTCAACTACGCCGCGAACGTGTGGCAGCGTTTACTGCACACCTTGCTGCATGATTGGCAACCAATACAGTCGCTGTCGTCTTTTATCTTCATCACCATCATCACTTGGTCATCGCCATAATCGTCTTCAAACTCGGCTTCTTCCAAGTCGAAAACATCGCGTGAACAGACCTTAAAACAGCGACCACAACCAATACAGGTGGTTTGATCTAAGCTCTGTATAAACATCGGTGCCCAAGTTGCACCTCCTTTTGTTAATCCCATTGCGTTCCCTCTTGTGAATATTATTCGGTTTGATTCCAAGGCTCATCAAGTAACAAGTCCAAGTCTGATCTCGACTCACTCTTGACGGCTGATTTTTTATTGGAAGATTTTATCCAACGCACACTGCCCATTGATAATTCATGGTGTAGCGTCGCTAAACAAACTTTGATTGCCATGCCCTGCTCGACTTTGATCGGATAGGTATCCTGAGCCAATAACTGCCGTAAAGCAGAGACGCCACAGGCGTTGCAATACACCGCATCACAATCTTCCAGCATCTTGATCTTATCCGCTAAATGTTGATGTCCCCGCTGCTCACCAGAGACAAAGTCGATAGCATCGACCAAATGATGACTCTCTTTGTTTACTTCATAGATCACCAAGCTCTTAGTCTGACCAAAATGTTGATCAACATGCACTCTATCCGCGGTAGCAAACGCGACACGCGCGATTGCCGTAAATTGGTTATCATCGCTTTCTACATGCAATTTACGCACGACCATTCCACACTACCTCCTGCGCACTAAACGCATAACGACTGACATGGGGCGTCACTTCTTCTTTATGATGACGCAAGCATAAATTCGCCATTTCAAATAGGCAGGCTCGTGCCCCTTCGTAGCCTAAATAGAGCCGGTCGCTGTTGCCGAATTGGTCATAACATGGAAAGCCAATACGCATATGAGCCAAGTCGTGAGGAACAAAATCTGCCAGATGAGAGTTGCCAAGTACTAGGTCTAAATGGTGATACTCTTGATCCAATTCCGCCATATCGCCAATCACCACTTGGAACGGCGTGTCAGCACACCACGCGCCCTGTTTGGTGGTTACCATATGCACATATCCCGCGCCAATTTCTTGTAGCAAGCGAGAAAAACCGGCTGCCTGATCCGATTCCGCAGCGACCCCATAATGCGCATCAGAAAGAACAAAGTGGCTATCGAGCATCGCATCCAATAGACGCTGACGGCTGCGCTCGATCCATTTGGGGACGGGTTTCTTGCTGTAAATCGTGAGGTGGTGGATCAGCTCGTCGCACGATTCCAATCCCATCGATAGGGAGAGCATCGGAATAGCAAATCGCTGATTTAACCATTTCGCCAGTGGCAACATCGACTCACCCAAACACAGGGTTAAGCCACTCGCCGACACAGTGGCAAGCTGTTCAATAGTGGTGCCACCGGTTGAGGTTTGCGACAGGTCGTCGCTTTGCAGATGACCATCTAATGACTGTGAAATGTCCGGCAGAAAAAGCCCTTCAAGACCAAATGCCTCTAAATACCGGCTAATCAGCTCAATATCCGCCGGCGTTGTCGTGACCGAACACAGCACATTGACTTGCTGCTTAAGTATTTTTGTCGGCATCGGATCGGCACATTGCTTGACCACCGCGCTGACCATTGCAGCAAAGCCTGACTCCATCGACCCCTTAAAGTCTGGGGTTGAAACTGGCACCACCTCTATCTGGGCATGTTGGGGGAAATCTCGCTTAAAATTCTTTATCGTTAGCCAGATATCGCTGCCCTGCATCTCCGTCAAACCCGTAGTTAATACCGCAATGCATTGCGGTTGATGTTTCTCACACAGATTATTCAACGCCACGATAAGGTTCTCTTCCGACCCCATCACCGCCGCCACTTGGTCAATGGCGCTATTTTGAATTGGAAACGGCTCGCGAAAGTGCGAAATCAAGTAAACCTTACTAAAGGCGCTGCATCCCTGAGAGCCATGAATCAGCGGAATACTGCCCGCAAACCCCATGGTCGCCAGCGCAGCACCGGTGGATTGACTGGTTTTTAACGGTTTGGTCACCAACGCATTCTGATGATTCGTCACATGACTGATGACAGGCTTTTTCGTTAACTTTTTATTAGCTAAACCTTTATTGGCTAACTCTTTATTAGTTCGATCTTTATTGGTTAGATCTTTACTCGTTATAAACTTGCTCATTCCATCTCCTCCGTCGTGGTTTGGCTCGGCTGCAACGCGACACAAGACGATGACTGAGTGTCAGCACTATGCAGAGTCAGCGTTGGCGTCGAATCGGCTAACGGCTCTCGCTGCCAAGGGGCAACGCTTCGCCCATGCTTCCAAACCGGACTTTCGATGGTGCGCAGCAACTCTTTCGCTAGGGTTAACATGCCCTGATAACCGGCGTAGGCGTGTTCACGCTCTTGGTTAATATCGAGGAAAGGGATCTTGGCTTTTATCGCGGTGTACATATTTCGACCGCCAGCAATCATGATATCGGCGTGGTATTGATAACAGGTGTCCAATAGCAGCCTTGCGCCGCCCTCCTCGAGCATTAAGGCGTCTTCACCCATAATATTGTGAATACGTGCCTTGTCAGCCAGAGTCGATTTCTTGGTGCCAGTCGCAATGACCTGTATCCCCAACTCTTGCAGAGCGGCGACCACCGACCAAGACTTCACCCCTCCGGTATAGAGCAATGCGCGCTTACCGCTGAGTTTGTCTTTATAGGGTTTCAGTTGCGCGCGAATCGCCTGCTCTTCTTCGGCGATCAGCTGTTCGGTTTCTTGGGTTAGCTTGTCGTCACCCAGTAGCGAGGCAAACTGACGCAACGCATTCGAGGTATCTTCAATGCCATAAAAGCTGCCCTCAAACCACGGGATCTGCCATTTTTCTTCCAGACGTCTTGCGACATTAATTTGCGCCCGCGAGCAGACCACCATTGCGGCGTCAGCTCTATGCATGGTCGGAATTTGATGAAACTGAGTGTCCCCCGCTAAACAGCAAAGCATGCGGATACCTAAGCGTTCAAACAGTGGCGTTACATGCCAAATTTCACCCGCAATATTGTATTCACCAATCATCACGATATCGTGAACCAAGCGCGTTTCATCATGCAACATGGCTGGCTTCGGTGGCGGCTCGGCTCGACCTACCACCTTATCAACAATCACCTCACCAGCGATTCGGTTACCCAAGTTTTTGCTGCCATAAAACCCTGCGGCATCGACACAAATCACCGGGACTGACCACTTATCTTCCGCCAGCTTACAAATGGCTTCCACATCATTGCCCTCTAATGAAGGCACACACGTGATATAGACAAATACCGCCGGCGGGTCGTAACGCTCTATCAGGTCTTTGATTGCGTGGAGCAGGCGTTTTTCTGCCCGCCCCATAATGACATCTTGCTCGTCGAGGTCGGTGGTGAATCCATAGCGAAACAGATTTGAGCCAACCGCTTTGGTGCCACGATTGTTCCAACTGTTTCCGGCACATCCGATGGGACCATGCACAATGTGGGCGGCGTCAGCAATTGGAAATAGACTGATTTGTGCGCCATCTAAGCTGCATCCGCCCGCCGTCGCACCCGGTGTGGGTCGTGAACAGCCCGATTTTTCTCCGCTGTTATGCTCGCAAGCTGGCTCATCCTGCAGCTCGGCTATTCTCTTCGCATCCATTGCAAACCTCTAAATTTTGCTGTTGATGCGTTAAGCATTGCAAGCTTTGAACCAAACTCGATCCCTTGTTAATCGAGGCTTGATCGCTATGCGTCGCTGTCAATTCGTTACAAATTGTCGGGTTTGTGACAATTTATTCGACTCGTGTTGTATTGCTAGGTTACTGATCTATTTAGGGGCTAGGCTCTAGGTTCTAGGTTCTAGGGGGCTAGGGATGGTGATTAAAGTTTATCCTTGGATTGATCTCGCTTTTTGGCGTAAAAGGCTATCGATAGGATCCACGCTTCAATGGCTTTGAAATGGTTATCGGGAATAAAGCTATTTTTGTAGATCTGCAAGATGGTGGGGATTTTTTGGGGAAACAAAAACAACAAAACCCAAGTTACCTCAAGGTGCTGGGTTTACTGCCACTTGAGGTAATTTGGGCTTTCTAACTGCTGGGGCTTAATGATTATTTGAGTCGGTTCACCATCCATTTGGGGGCACCGCTACTCAGCGTTTGTTGTAGGCGGGTGAGTTGTTCTTGTGCCAGTTGCGGTGTTGGTACTTTAACCGGATGAATATTGGCGCGTGTGACTTTGGCAGCGGCGGGACCACCGATAGAAAGGGTAAAGAGAATGTCACAGCCTTCGAGCAAAGACACTAGGTAAACCGTTCTTAACTCGCCTTTTGCTTCGCTGTCCACGGTGCGAACGTCCACCAAGCGATGCTCTTTATGATTGACCTCATAAACCAAGATTCTGAGACAAGAACCGAAATGTCCATCCAGCCATTGAGAGGCATTGGACGTCACCGCGACGCGCAATTTTAGGGTATCGAGTGGCGGTTGCAGCGTCAGGTCGGAAGTCTCGTCTTCCACCAGCACCGAGCTAAAGGTCGCATAGGCATTATCAGCCTGCTGGCGAGTGTAGCTTTGCGGCAGTTTCGCTAACATACCGCGCCATCGCTTTGGACTCAGTGCCGCCAGCTTTTGCTCCGTCAAAGGCAGCCCGAGGTTGGTGATCAACAGATCCACCACTTCACGGGGCTGAGTCTCCGGCAATGCGCTGACCGCTTTTGCTAATCGTTGTGCAACATTTGGCGCAATATCAACCTGTGACGTTGTCGGATTATTGTGCTCAAGCGTATCCTCTGTCATCTGTGCCTCCTTACGCCGCTTTGAGTCGGCGAGCCCGCACAGAGATGGGTAACTTGGGCTTATTGCCGAAAGGTTCGATAAAATAAACCGCGCCATTGGCTAGCTCAAGCTCTCCTCCCCATTTGCTGTCGCTATCAAATTCAATTGATGTGATGTGTTCTTCGAGATCTTTTTTTGCAAGATACAGAGACAATTGACCTTGTTCAGTATATTGGATCATTACATTTGCCATTTCGATTCCTTACTTTCTGTCCATCCTTGGGGCGCTGATCGGTGGTGATCAGTCATATCGCAATCAATCATGGCGCTATCCAGTAGCGCCATGATTGGACTTGGGTTAACGGACTAAATCAAAGCCGTAATCGGTAACACCAAGTTGATTAGTGTCGCGGTCTAGTTTGCTTAAGACTTCGTTCACTAATGTGGTCAACATCTGCATACCGCCTTCATAACCCAAGGTGGTGTTGCGATGTAGATGGTGACGGTCGAAGATTGGGAAACCAATGCGCACAAGTGGCACCTCAAACTCTGCACCTTTGGCAAGGGTGTCGCGCTCAATAAACTTACCGTAAGAGTTACCAATCATTAGATCCGGTTTCTCGGTAAACATTAATGAACGGAAATGCCATAAGTCTTTACCGACAAATACCTTCGCCTCTGCGGAATATGGAGACTGAGCACACAATGCCTCCATCTTTTTACGCCAGCGTTTGGTCGCGTTATGACAAAGCACATGCTTGATTTCACAACCTAGCTCAGTTAAGAACTTCACCATCCCCATCAAGTAATCTGGATCACCATAAAGTGAGAGGGTTACGCCATGCAGCCAAGTATGAGAATCTTGCATCATGTCGACCAAGCGACCACGCTCTTTCGCTAACTCTTCTGGGATGGCTTGTCCGGTGATTTCCGAGACTTTCATTAAGAACTCATCAGTCCAATCAAGACCCATTGGCAGATTGATCTCTGGTGCGTCTTGCTCCCAAACCGTCTTAACAAACTTACGGCTTTTCACCGCATGTTCCCCTTGCAGGAACAGCGTCGCTTTGGCATTCGGTGCCGATTTCACATCAGAAACAGGAGTACCACCAGCGTACATGCGATATTCACCATCGGCAGGCGTATCTAACACCTCAGATGGATCACTCAGCATGGTGTAATCAACGCCCATCTGCTCAAGCATACGCTTGATAACACGGTAGTTACCCAGATAGGTTTCAAAACCCGGTACGATGTTGACCTTATTTTCACTCGCGACTTGGTAGTTACCTTTCTCAGCTTTAGTAAAGTAGCTCAACATACCTTCAAGCATCGCGTCCCAACCGGTTAAGTGGCTACCCACAAAGCTTGGCGTGTGCGCAAAAGGCGTCGGCACATCTTTAGGGATAAACTCTTTCTCTTTGGCGTTACCAATAAAGGCATTTAAGTCATCACCAATGACCTCCGCCATACAAGTGGTCGAAACGGCAATCACTTCTGGCTTATACAAGGCGTAAGCATTTTGCAGTCCGTAGAAGATATTATCCTGACCACCAAATACCGCCGCGTCTTCGGTCATCGAGTCCGAGACACAAGCCACGGGCTCTTTAAAGTGACGGTTAAAATAGGTTCTAAAATACGCCACACAGCCTTGTGAACCATGCACATAAGGCAAGGTATTCTCAAAACCAAGGGCACAAAGCACACTACCAAGAGGCTGACACGCTTTAGCGGGGTCAATCGTGATGTGCTTACGCTCAAAGTTAAGGTCAGCGTATTCTTGGGTTGTGGTCCAGTCAAAGACTTCGCGGACTTTGGCTGTGTCGACCGATTGTTCGAAATTAGCCTGCTTATTGGCTAACATCTCCTGATATTCCGGCTCGCTAAACAGCGGAAAGCCGGGTTTTATTGCATCTACATTCTGAGGCATACTCATCTCCTACCACGCCACTCATCCGTGAACTGTGGTTCGGTTAATTTTGCTTCACTCATCTGTACCTTAACGGTGCAGATTACGCGCTTTTCGCTAACTCTTGGGTGTCATCTTCCGTTTTCATCCAAGGCGGCTCTAGCTTGTCCCAGCAAGGGTTGTTTAGGGTGAGATCCATATCTCGGGCAAAGATCGCAAAACCATCAACACCGTGATAAGGACCGGAGTAGTCCCAGCTGTGCATCTGACGGAATGGGAAGCCCATTTTTTGGAATACATACTTCTCTTTGACACCAGAACCAATCAGATCAGGATTCAGCTTTTTCACCATCTCTTCTAATTCATAGCTGCTTGCATCATCCACCAGCAATGTGGCTTCTTGCATGTCTGGAATGGTTTTGACATAGTCATCGTTGTGAGCAAATTCATAACCCGCACCGACAATCTCCATGCCCAAATCTTCATAAGCACCGATAATGTGTCTTGGACGTAAGCCACCGACATACAGCATCACGGTTTTACCCTCAAGGCGAGGACGATACTTATCGATCACCGCTTGCCATTCTTGACGATAGCGCTCAATCACTTGCTCGGTTTGTGCTTGGATCTTTTCGTCGAACATAGCCGCAATCTTGCGCATCGACTCTTCGATCTTAGTTGGTCCAAACAGGTTGTACTCTACCCAAGGCACGCCGTGTTTCTCTTCCATATAACGAACGATATAGTTCATTGAACGGTAGCAGTGAACCAGATTCAGCTTCACTTTTGGCGTGTTTTCCATTTCCGATAACGTACCGTCACCAGACCATTGCGCCACAACTCGCAGACCCATATCTTCTAGGATAATGCGCGAAGACCAAGCATCACCACCGATGTTGTAGTCACCAATAATAGCGACGTCATAGTCTGTGGTTTCAAACTCAATCTCATCCGCTTTATCCAGTACATGGTCACGAATGGTATCGTTAGCGATATGGTGACCCAGAGATTGAGACACACCACGGAAACCCTCACAACGCACAGGCACAATTGTTTTGCCCAGTGCCTCGCTTTGCGTTTTCGCGACCGCTTCAATGTCATCACCAATCAAGCCCACGGGACACTCAGATTGCACTGAGTAACCTTTGGCTAACGGGAACAGCGCATCAATTTCTTGCAGTGCTGCGGTCAGCTTGTTATCACCACCAAAGACGATGTCGCGCTCTTGGAAATCTGTAGTGAAGTTCATGGTGCCGAAGCTATCTACACCTGTGGTACCTGTGTAGTAATTTCGACGACCCGCACGGGAGTATTGACCGCACCCAACCGGACCATGCGAGATATGAATCATATCTTTCACCGGTCCCCACACTACCCCTTTCGAGCCTGCGTAAGCACAACCACGAACCGTCATAACACCGGGTAGTGACTTACGGTTTGAGGTAATACATTTCGAGCTCTCGGCAGCAGGATCGTTTACAGCTAAGTGCTTTTTACGATCTTCCCTTGCCACCTCGGGATAGACTTCCAAGATCTCATCGATAATGGCTTGCGTATCTTGTTTATTCATCGACATCCTTGCCTCCAGATTGTCGTTGTTGCCTGTGTTTCCCTACTCGGGGCAATTATGCTGCTGCTTCTTGGCTTGCAGTTTTACCGATGATGGTTTCATCTTCTTCATCAATGATGCCGAATTCCATCAACAGATCTTCCAGCCCGTCCATAGACACTGGAGTTGGAACCACAAACAGCTCGTTGGCAATGATCTTCTGAGCTAGCGTGCGATATTCATCCGCTTGGTTACAAGTTGGATCATACTCAATCACGGTCATACGACGGATCTCAGCACGTTGTACGATGTTGTCACGAGGTACAAAGTGAATCATTTGCGTACCGATCTTGGCAGCCAGTGCTTCAATCAACTCATCTTCACGGTCAGTATTACGTGAGTTACAGATAAGACCTGCAAGACGAACGCTACCGGAAGTGGCGTATTTACAGATACCTTTAGAGATGTTGTTGGCAGCGTACATCGCCATCATCTCACCAGAACATACGATGTAGATTTCTTGTGCCTTGTTTTCGCGGATTGGCATAGCGAAACCACCACATACCACGTCACCAAGAACGTCATAGAACACAAAGTCGAGGTCTTCTTCATAAGCACCCTCTTCTTCAAGGAAGTTGATAGCGGTAATAACACCACGACCCGCACAACCAACACCTGGCTCAGGACCGCCAGACTCAACACAACGAACATCACCGTAACCGACCTTGAGTACATCTTCTAACTCAATGTCTTCTACCGAACCTTGTTCAGCCGCCGCTTCCATAATGGTGCTTTGCGCTTTAGAGTGAAGAATAAGTCGAGTTGAATCGGCTTTTGGGTCACAACCGATGATCATGACTTTTTTGCCTGCTTCAGCGAGTGCTGCAACTAAGTTTTGCGTAGTGGTGGATTTACCGATACCACCTTTTCCGTAAATTGCACATTGACGAATTGCCATGGTCTATCTCCTTTAAATGTTTAGACTCATGGCTTACATTGCGAGAACCATACCAAGCCGACAAAGCATTTAAATTCAATAACTTATCATTCCACCAACACAAAAAAAGCGGACAATTGTTGATTTATTGTCCGCTTTATTACATACAAAATGAGCGATTTTGAGGTAAGCCTATGTCGTGAATTGTGTGGTTGTTGTTATTGTTACTGCTACTGCTGCTGTTATTGCTGATTAAGTTGACTTAAAAATTTATCCGACTCCGCAATGGCGTCGTTCATCTGCTGAATCGCATATTCAATGTCTTGCTCTAGGTTGGCAAACTCGCCCTGTAGCGACCCGATGGCGCTGGCATTGAGGTTGTGTTTTAGATAAAGCGTATTGTCGCGCAAGGTGTCTAACACCGGTTGCATCTTCTGTTCGGCTTTTTTCATGGTCGTCAGCATGGTGTTGTACGACGCCTTGGTGTCACGAAGCTTCTGTTCACTGGAGCGACGTAGATTGCCACTTGAATAGAGCTCTAGCTCTTGTTGCCATTCATCAAACAAGGCATCCGAGACACTTTCAATCGCCTCGATACGATCCGCGACCTCTTGCGCCGCGTCTTCACTGGCTTCATATTTGGCGTTAATGTTGTTGTAAATGGTTTCTAACTCACCGCCATTAAAATTGGTCACCGCCGATAACGCCTCCAAGGCGCTGGTAAACTCTTGCTGAGCGTCTTGTTGTGACTCTTTGGCGTCTTCAACCCTATCCACCATAATATCTCGTTTATGGTATCCCACCTGTTCCATCGCCGAATAGTAGGTGGACTCACAACCCACCAAGGTGACGATAGACAAAACAGTGGCTAATAAATATCGCATTCCTATTCCCTCATGCGCAATGTGTAACGACAGCACTCAGCCAACGGATTTATTAGCGAGCTGAGTCGCTCTATGTCCCCAATGGATTCAAATTACCTCAAAATGCCATATTTTGAAGTTATCGGGGTATATACAAATGTAGACGATAGTGACAGATTAAGCGGTTAACAGTGAGTAATGGGCGTCACTTTGATACCATTGAGACCCGCTGCGACATTACTTGTCAGTCGTCCAAATATTCAGGAGCTTACCATAGTGTTTATAAGCGTTATGTTGTTTGCAAGAAAATTGAAATGATGAATTATTTTGAATCGCCTTTTTCGGGAGTACCGCTCCTAGAACAAGTCACCAACCCCAACATTATCGTTGGTAAACACAGCTACTATTCCGGCTATTATCATGGTCACGGCTTTGATGAATGTGCGCGTTATCTCAACCCGGACAGGGATGATGTCGATAAGTTAATCATTGGCAGTTACTGCTCCATTGGTTCTGGTGCTGTGTTTATGATGGCAGGCAACCAAGGTCACCGAAACGATTGGATTAGTACCTTTCCATTTTTCTATCAAGACCATGCGGACTTTGCTGAAGCGCAAGATGGCTTTTTGCGTGCAGGTGACACCGTGATCGGCAACGATGTCTGGATTGGCTCAGAAGCGATGATTATGTCTGGCGTCAACGTAGGACATGGCGCCATTATTGCCAGTCGTGCCGTGGTCACTAAGGATGTCGCGCCTTATGAAGTGGTGGGTTCTAATCCGGCGAAACACATTAAATATCGATTTACCGAAACGGAAATCGCCATGCTGCTAGAGATGGAATGGTGGCACTGGTCAGAATCCACTCTCAAGCACGCGATGAAACATCTTTGCTCCAGTGATATTGCAGGTTTGTATCAATATTGGCAGTCGGAAGTGCGTATATAAGCCTACCTTTGGTCACGCTGCGGTATGAAAAATGGCACATATTTATACTACTTCCTTGCGCCCTTTCCATCAAAAAGCCCATTACATACAAGCCCATTACACATAAGCGCAATGGGCTGTTCATTCACGTTGTTTTGCAACCACTAAAGCAGAATCGCCCCATAGGCTAAACTGGCGCATATCACATAGGTTGGATGAACCTTTAGCTTTTCCAAACAGATGCCAGCGACAACAAACAGCAGCACAAAATGTCCCCAACCTGCTTGTGTGCCTGACAACACCAGTTTGTAGCTCAGCAGTGCCATTAGGGTAAAAATAATCGGCAGAACCCAAGCACTTAACGCTTTGACTTTTGGCGAGTTGCGGTATTTGTACAGCACACCCATCGCGACCAGCATGATGATAATGGTCGGTGCCACCGTGGCAAAAATGGCGATGCATGCCCCTAAAGTCCCGCCCATTTCATAGCCAATATAGCCCGCCATTTTAGTTGCGATAGGTGAAGGTAGTGCGTTACCCAGCGCTAATACTTCAGCAAATTGTGCCGCGTCCATCCACGCATAATGCCCCACCACTTGCGCCTCAATCAGTGGAATGATCGCAGGACCGCCACCGTAACCGACGATGTTGGGAATAAAGAAGGCAAGAAAGATATCAAGATAGATCTGCATAGTTATCCCTTATTGTCTTCTGTGTTTAACTTTTGAGTTGTTTCTGGCTCAAGCTTAGCTTCTTGTTTGGGCTCAGATTCTGGCTTGGGCTTAGACTGGCTTGGCTTGCATAGAACGGCAACGATGACCGCGCCCACCACCAATCCGGGATGAACATTAAGCCAAGCGATCAGCGCTATCGACGCCACGACGCCAAAAGCCATCGCGACCATGCCAAGCGCTTTATGACCTTTTAACAAAAAGTCATAGCTCAGCTTGACCATCATCCAAGTCACTACAGGAATCACCCCTTGCGCCATCCCCGCAACCCAAGGCTTATCACGATATTCGTTAAGCAAACCTAAGCCCGCAATCATCACGATGATAATAGGAATAATGGTCGCAATCACGGCATTAATGCAGCCGATGGTGCCGCCTACTTTATAGCCAATATAGCCTGCCATCTTCGTCGCGATAGGACCCGGCAGCGTATTACCAATGGCGAGAACGTTGGAGAATTCATCATCCGACATCCACTTATAATTATCGACCACTTCCTTATGAACAAGCGGGATCATGGTCGGTCCCCCACCAAACCCAAATATGCCGATGCGGAAAAACGCCGCGGCGAGGTCTTTTTGTTTTTGCATTATATCCTCATACTTCTTAACGCACTGATAAATAAGTTACTTCACTGATTCTTGATCGCTGATCACGCGCTGTCGCAACACTAACTTATGCTGGCAATCGACACTATCTAGCTCGGGTTCTGTTATCTGCGTCTGTATTTCATCAAATTGGTAACGGCGCTGATCATAAAGACAGACGACCATCTCATCACCGTGTTGCAGTTGATGGTCACGGCACGCTTCGGTGTAACTGGGCGCACCAATGGCGACCGTAATAGAACGAGGGCAACCGGCTTGCACCAAGAGTTGACCGATATCATCCAGTACCGATTCATCGCGCTGCTGCGCAATACGCTGAACCAACCAGTCGCACAGTGCCTGAGAAAACACGGTATATTGTGACACCGAGACATCCTCACTGCATTGATGCCACTGCCCTTCGCGCCCCAGAAAACCGCAAATCCGATAGTGTTCCATGCCCTCAATTTGCAGCGAATCAATCGCTATTTGCTGTTCAAGTGCGCCTTTAGACTGTGGTCCCCAATTTTTCTTTTGTGCTAACTTGGTCACGACACGGTTTCTATGGGTTGCGTCGTTAATCAAGCTCAGCGCAAAGGGGCGCAGCTCAGCAACGTCTCCCGCTTGACCATACTCTACCTTAAATCGTACCGCCAACTCAGGTTCCATTTGCGTTACCGCCTCTCGCGACGCAGGCAAACGTAGTTGAACTTGGCAAAAAGGCGCGGTGCCCAGAAAGCTATCATGCCCTTTCACATAAATAGGAAACAGGGCTTTGGGTCCATGCTGTTGCCGTTGATTGGCGCTAAATGCCTTAATCTCACCTGTTTGCGCCAAATAGCCGGGAGAGTTGCCAGCGATCCCCAACACCAAATCGTCACTGCTATTGATCACTTTGGTCACCATAAGCCCTTAACTGAGCCAATAACATCTGCTTGGTACATTCCAGAGCAACCGCCACATCTTCTTGCATCACCGACTCTAACGGGTGATGGCTGATGCCTTTTTCGCAGCGTACAAACAACATACCGACTTCGGTTAAATGCGCCATCGCCAAAGCGTCATGACCCGCACCGCTTGGCAAGAAAGTGACCGATTTATCGGTGACTTTTGCCACCACATCACCCCAAGCTTGCTGCAAACGTTCGCTGCACGGTACGGCTTGCGCCTGATAAAACAGTTGATGGGCAAACGTCAGTCCTCGTTGCTCAGCAATCACACTTAACTCAGTAAGCAGGTCGTCGCACGCTTTCTCAAGGCTATCTTGCTCTAAGCTACGAATATCGAGGGTAAAATTGACCTCGCCGGGGATCACATTGACAGAACCCGACACCACATCGCATTTACCCACCGTCGCCACCAAATTGTGTTGCTTGGCATACGCCTCAATCGCCGAGGTCATCTGCGCAGCGCCACACATGGCATCGGCGCGCATACCAATCGGCACCGTGCCAGCATGTCCCGCCATACCTTTAACGCTCAATTGATAACGCTTCGCCCCAGCAATGCCCGTGACCACACCGACGGCGCGATCAGCGGCTTCCAATACCGGTCCTTGTTCAATATGAACCTCAAGATACGCCAATACCTTTTCGCAGGCTAAGCGATCTTTGCCTGCCTGTTGCGGATCAAGACCAAAGGTTTGCATCGCTTGCGCCATAGAGATCTGTTCGCCATCTTCAATCGCTAACCAGCGCGGGTCGAATATACCCGCCACGGCGCTTGAGCCAATCAAGGTGGTGTCAAATCGTGTGCCTTCTTCATCGGCAAAAGCAACCACATCAATATGAAACGGAAACTCAACGTCTTGCAGCTGTTCCAGCGCCGATATCGCCAATAGAACCCCAAGATTACCGTCGTATTTTCCGGCATCCGCGACCGTGTCGCTGTGAGAGCCGAGGATCAAAATCGGCGCGTCTAGATTGCTGGCGGCTTTGCGTCCCCACTGATTGCCGACGCTATCTTGCCACGTGGTTAAACCTGCGGACGTCATCCAATTCGCCAACTGCTGATGCGCTTGCTTATGTTGCGCGGACAAGTAGGTGCGAGTTAATCCCCCTTGCATAGAGGTAAACTCGGCTAACTTGTCGGCTTGCTGCATAATCCTAAATGCCTTGCTATGATCCATCCGTGTTGTACTCCTTGGCGAGTGTTAAGCGTAATATTCCATCGCTGCAATCACAGCTTGTCCCTGAATGATTTTCGCTTTGTTGCGCACTAGGATGGCTTCCAGCGCCGCTAATGTGGTTAACACCGCTTCTTGACGAGCGTTGTAGCCCATAGTGCCAATGCGCCAGATCTTGCCGTGTAGCGGACCAAACGAGGTGCCGATTTCGATACCAAAGCTGTTCAGTAGCTCTTGACGAACCTTGTCACCGTCCACTTGTTGCGGAATATAAACGCCAACCACGTTATTCATTTTGTAATTTGGGTTACCAAACAGCTCAAGTCCCATAGCTTGCAGACCTCTTGCCATCGCATCACCCGCCGTCTTATGGCGAGAAATCACCTCATCCGCTCCCTCTTCAAGGAACAGTCTGGCGCACTCGCGCGCGGCATATAACATACTGGTCGCTTCGGTGTGATGGTTAAGGCGCTCGGGACCCCAGTAATCCATAATCATGGCAAGGTCGAAATAGTTAGAACGAATAATTTCATCGCTGCCATTTTGGTGATGGTCGGCTTTGATGCCAGCTTCAACGTGCTTGCGGCGATTAATCACTTCAGCACAGTGATCGCTTAACGTGATTGGCGCACTGCCCGATGGCCCACCTAAACACTTTTGTAGCCCTGCCGATACCGCATCAAGATGCCATTCATCGACTTTTAATTCGTTGCCAGCAATAGACGCCGTTGCATCACAGTAGAACAGCACATCGTATTTTTGACATAGCTCGCCAAACTCTTTAAGCGGCTGATTCATGGTGGTTGAGGTGTCGCCCTGTACCGTCGCCAGCAGTTTAGGACCAAAGGCTTTGATCTCTTTTTCGACTAACTCAGCCGGACACACTTCGCCCCACTCAATCTCAATCGTTCGTACCACGGCACCGACACGCTCGGCAATCTCACACAATAGATGCCCAAAGCGACCAATGATCGGGATCAGCACTTTGTCACCGGGTTTCAGCACCGAAACCAGTACCGCTTCAATACCCGAACGCGCCGTTCCATCCACTAGCATGGTTTGTTGATTCTCGGTATGGAACACACCGCGATATAGAGACTGAACTTGAGTCATATAACCCGTCATCACCGGATCGTACTGACCAATCAAAGATTGCGAGATCGCTTGATGAACCCTTGGGTAAGCGTTGATTGGACCCGGTCCCATGAGTAAACGCTGCGGTGGGTTAAGGGTTTCAAACAGTGTATGGGTGGTCATTCTTCTTCTCCTACAAAACTTTCGCCATCGCTGCGTGGATCGCTAGTTGCGGTGGCTTTTCCATGTTTATCGACAGCAATCGCGCCAGCGTGCCCCATTAATTCATTTAAACTGTCGACCTGAGACACTTCGTGTCCCAGGTCAGTCAGTGGTGTTGCGTAGACCGAATAAAGGTCCTCTTCCAAACGCAAATTGTTGCTGCTATCGCCCCATGTTCTGCCCAATAGCCAGCGCGGCAACGAGACCGCTTGCGACAGGGGCATGTTTTGATACAGATGACGACTAAACAGACAAGCTTGCGTCTGTGGTTGCCCCTCGCCTCCCATGGTGCCGTAGACCATGCGCGTGCCATCATTAAGCTCAGCGTAAGCGGGGTTTAGGGTATGAAACGGTTTCTTATTGGCGGCAAGAACGTTGTGGTGCTCCGGATGCAGAGAAAAACTCTTGCCACGCACATTCCACAAAATACCGCTAGAAGGCAGTACCACACCGGAACCAAATTCCCAGTAGATACTTTGAATAAAACTGACCATGGTGCCGTATTGATCGCTCGCCCCCATCCAGACGGTGTCGCCGGGTTTGGCGTGATGTGGCCAAGGCAGTGCTTGCGTCATCGACACTTGATCTGCACAACCACGAATCACCTCTGGCGTCAGATACGTGTCGAGAGGTTGCGACAAATGATCTGGGTCAGTGATCACCTGATCACGAATAATAAACGCTTGTTTGGTTGCTTCGACCAATAGATGAATATGATCGAGTTCGCTGTCGGCTTGCTCGGCCAGTTGATCGTAGATGGCAATAATCAGCAGCGACGCTAAGCCTTGTGTCGGTGCGCCAAGGTTATAAAGCTGTCCCTTTGAGGTTGATACCGTCAATGGCTCTGTAACTACCGCATCGTGCTGATGAAAATCCTCAAGAGTTAATGGACTGCCGAGTTGCGCCAATTCTTGCGCCGCTTGCTGGGCGATCTCGCCGCGGTAGAAGTCATCTAAGCCAACCTGAGCCAAGCGACTCAAGGTGTTTGCCAACGCGACATTACACACCGTATCGCCGACTTTCAGCGGCTGTCCCTCGTTAAGAAACAGTTTGGCAAACTCAGGAAGATGCTGTAATCGCATCAAGGTTTTCTTACTGGCATCAGCCAAGCTTTGCGTGACCTCAATACCTTCTCGCGCCGCTTCAATGGCAGGCGCAAGCAGATCGTGCAGTGACGCAACACCCGCATTAAGTTGCAACGCTTTTTGCCAACCCGAAATGGTGCCAGCCATGGTAATTGAAGCTTCACCGCCACTTTCTGGCAGTTCATCGCCCCGTGTTCGATAGTCATCGACGTCCAGTTGTGACGCCGAACGCCCGCAGGCATCAATCGCCACCGGCGCTTGTCCTTGACGACAAATAAGCCAAAAACCATCACCGCCAATACCGTTCATATGCGGATATTGCACCGCAACCATCGCCGCCGCCGCAACCATGGCTTCACTCGCCGTTCCGCCCTGATCCAGAATGCGCTGACCGACTTGAGCCGCCTCATAATGCGGCGCAGTAAAAGAGGTTTGAAACGTCATTATGCGTCTCCTGTGATTAAGCGGCTTGCCGTGGCAATCAGCGATACTTCACTGTTTGCCGAACCCAGCAGTGAAAATCCTGCCGGACCTTGTGCCAAGCTGTGCAAAGGAATATGTAATTGAGGTAAGCCTGCAAGTCCCGCCAAACTCGTTAATCCCATCAGATCGGAGCGATACTGCGCAAGCTCTGCCTCTGGCATGGTAAGTTTAGGTGGTGCGCCCGGTGTCGTGGGCAACAATAACTGAGCATTTTCATCCGCCAATACGCCTGTCAGCCATTGGGTAAACTCGGCTTGCTGCTTTTGAGCACCAAGGTAATCGTCACGGGTTAATTGGCGTGACCAAGCCACACGCTCTTGAATGGGTGCTGCCAGCGTATGTTGCCACTGTTGCAACCACGCTTCATGGCGTTGGATGATTTCGTAGCCTTGGATGGTTCTAAACATAAAGCTTAATTGCTCCAAACCGTAATCCGCTTCAGCCAACAGCTCTTTCTCTACAAGCTGGATATCCGCCTTGTCCAGCAGATAACTCAGACGCGCTAATCTTTCCGGTCCCATCAATGACTTCATGCGAGTATCGAGCAGTACTCTCGATGCGGCGGAACCTGCTGCTGATTCGCCTCGCAACGTCTGGAATACTTGACTCAAAATCGTCAGTTCACGACTGAAGATGCCCGCGGTATCGAAGCTTTGTGACAAGGTAAAGCTATGCTCAAGAGACAAGCCGCCCAAAGTGGGGCGTAAACCATATAAACCACAATAACTGGCAGGCACGCGAACCGAGCCTCCGGTGTCTGTCCCAATAGCAAAATCCACATCGCCACTCGCCACCGCGACCGCGCTGCCACTTGATGAACCTCCGGGTAACGAATCGGGAGCGACGGGGTTAATAGGCGTACCATAATGGACGTTAATCCCGTTTAAGCTGTAGGCGAGTTCATCCGTCTGAACTCGCCCTTGGCAAAGTGCTCCGTCTGACAGCAGATCTAAAATCAATGGCGTGGTGGATTGGGCGTGATCGTGGCTATCAAGCCATGCCGGATTGCCAGCACCCGTCACATAGCCTTCTACATCAAACAGGTCTTTAAACACAAAACTCAACCCATCCAAGCGACCAGATTGAAGCGGCTCCAGCCGTTCTGGACCTTGTGTGCAATAGACTCGGCGATCCCTTTCCATATTATTGATTCCTTTGTATAGCCAACGTGTTGTTAATTATTCTAATTCGTTCAAAACTGAGTAGGTTTGACTGACCGACTCACTGACCTTTGTCGCTTTGCGTCCCAATTTGTCGTAAACACGGTTGCTCAAATAAGAGATGAGCGCCATCGGTGCGGCATAGCTATCCAGTGGTCGGTCGTTGCCCATTGGGCAAACTAAGGTGCAGGCAGCCTGTGATTGGTAATGAATGCCAGTTTGGTCGGTAATCAACAGCGTTTGATGGCTCGGTAATCGTTCAATCAACTCGGCAAAGCCATGGACACGACGGCGAATACCAATTAATACGATGAAATCTTGCTCATCAATTGAGGCTATATCTTCGCCGATGGTTTGTCCCGGCAATGGCAAGAGATCCACCTGCTGGCGACACTGCAACAGTTGTTGCCTAAAGTGCATAGCGACCGGATAGCTATTGCGATAACCAATCAGTTTGATTCTTTTGCTGTTCATCAAAGCGTCAATGATAGGCTCAAGATCGATGCTTTCAATTTGTGCCCACATGCTTTCTAACGCGGCGAGTTCGGCGTTAAAACCGGTGGCATCCGATAACGTGGCCATCGGTGTGCCTTTATCACGCTCATCGAGCAATTCAGTTCGCAAACAGCCATGATCTTGATAGCCCAATTTACGGATAAAACGACTGACACTCGCCTTGGAGACCGAACACTCTTGAGCAATTTCATTGGTCGACAACATCAAGATCTTTTCTGGATTCACCAGCAAATAGTCGGCGATGCGACGACTATTTTGCGTCAAATCGGCATAATGTTGTGCAATGCGTTCGGTCATAGGGTTGGTCATAAGGTCGCTTTCTCCGTCGGTTTACTTTTTATCTGTCATTAACGAACCGCAGACAGGAACGCTTGTAACTCTGCAGTTTGTGGATCAGCAAATACCGCTTGGCTATCGCCACTTTCCCACACCTTTCCTTGGTTCATAAACACCACGCGATCACCCACATCTCGGGCAAAATTCATTTCGTGGGTCACCAAAATCAGCGTCATGCCCTCGGCTTTTAATTGTTCAAGTACGCGCAGCACTTCACCGACCAATTCGGGATCCAGTGCGGAGGTGATCTCATCACACAGTAATACTTTAGGTGACATCGCCAGAGAGCGAGCAATCGCCACGCGCTGCTGTTGTCCACCGGATAAGTTGCTTGGGTAAGCATCAAACTTGTCGGCTAGACCCACTTTTTCGAGCAGTTCTTGAGCCAGCACTTTGGCTTCTTCACGACTCTTTTTCAGCACCAGCATCGGCGCTAGCATGATATTTTCCCCTGCGGTCTTGTGGGGAAAGAGATTAAAGCTTTGAAACACCATTCCGACGCTGCGACTAAGGATTCGCAACTTGTAGTCATCATCTTCCACTGCCTGACGGTCAACGACGATGGCGCCCTCTTCATAGCTTTCTAAACCATTCAAACAGCGCAGCAAGGTGCTTTTACCAGAACCGCTTCGACCTATAATAGACACCACTTCTCCAGCCTTAACCTTTAGGTCAACGCCTTTCAATACGTGGTTTTCGCCATAATATTTATGGACTTGATCGATACTAACGAGTGACATGGTTTTTATTCTCCAAATAACGAGCGTAAACAGACAGCGGAAAGCACATCATGAAGTAGAGCAACGCGACAAAAGCGAACACTTTAAAAGGTTGAAACGTGGCGTTATTGAGCATCGTGCCCGCTTTGGTGAGCTCGACAAATCCGATAATGGACGCCAACGCGGTTCCTTTAACGATCTGTACCGAAAAGCCAACGGTGGGAGCGATAGAAATCTTAAACGCTTGCGGTGCAATCACATGCTTCATGGTATTAAAATACGTCAATCCCAAGGTCTTTGATGCTTCCCATTGACCTTTAGGTAACGCTTCAATACAGCCGCGCCAGATATCATGGAAGTAGGCGCTGCTAAATAGCGTCAGTGACAAAATTGCCGCCGTCCACGGGCTGACCTCAATACCGATAAGCGATAGCCCGAAAAAGGTCAAAAACAGCTGCATTAATAGCGGAGTGCCTTGAAATAGCTCCACATAAACCTTAATCAACGCAGTGAAAAATGTGTTTTTGGTGCTGTGCAAAAAAGTCAATAACGCCCCTAATGCCCCACCAAAAAGAAACGCCAACAGCGACAGCAATAGTGTCCACCTTGCTGCTAGCAATAAGTTACGTAAAATATCCCAATCAGAAAATTCGACCATGGTATAAACCTCTTACAACGATGGGTTTTTAAAGCTAACTTGCTTAATGGTGGAAAACACAAACCGCATCGCCACTGCGAGCAACAAGTAGATGGCGGCCGTTAACATATAGGATTCAAAGCTCAAAAAGCTTCGAGACTGGGCAAAGTTGGCGGCAAAGGTCAGTTCTTCAAGCGAGATTTGTGATACCACCGCCGAACCCAACATAACGATAATGCACTGACTAACAAGCGCGGGATAAACCCTCTGATAAGCAGGCGACAGCACGATATGGATCAAGGTCTGAGTTTTGGTAAGACCGAGCGCCTTACCCGCTTCCCACTGCCCTTTCGGCGTAGCGTCGATACCCGCTCGAATGATCTCTGCACTGTATGCACCAAGATTTAACACCATGGCCAATACGCCTGCTTCCCACGCATTAAGGCGTAAGCCGAGTGCCGGTAATCCAAAAAAGATAAAAAACAGCTGAACAATAAATGGGGTATTACGCACCAACTCAATGTAGCTCGAACACAGCACTTTGAGCCATTTTGCTCGGCTAGTGCGACCCGCCGCACATAACGTACCGAGCAAAAGCCCTACAACTGTGGACAATACCGTGAGTTTAATCGTGGTCCAGACACCTGCCGCAAACTGCGGCAGGTAAGGAATAAGCCCAGCAAAATCCAATGAATAATTCATACCGAGGTTCCTAACTTAAGCACCTAAATCTGCTGGGAATGAAGCCTTAAGCCATTTCTGAGAAATTGATTCTAGTTTGCCGTCTGATTTTGCTTTGCTGATCAACTCATTGATCGCTTGCTGCAATTCAGTATCGCCTTTCATCACACCGATGTAGCATGGCGAGTTTTTCAGCATAAATTTCACTTCTGGCGCTTTGCTTGGATAACGGTTGGCAATTTCTGTTACCACTAAGTTACCTGTCGCGATAAGGCTAACCTGACCCGAAAGATACGCAGACAGTGTCGCGTTGTTATCTTCATAGCGCTTCAATACTGTGTCACCGGATACCAACTTGCTTAGCTCGATATCTTCAACAGAACCTCTTGTTACGCCAACGGTTTTGCCTTTTAGCTCCGCAGCAGAAGCCACGTTTTCACTACCCTGACCAAAGACACCGAGGAAAAATGGCGCGTAAGGCGCAGTAAAATCGATCGCTTTTTCACGTTCAGCATTTTTACCTAGACTTGAAATCACCAAGTCCACTTTGCGAGTTTGCAGATAAGGAATACGGTTAGCACTGGTTACAGGCACTAAGTCCAACTTAACGCCTAGTTCATCCGCGAGATATTGCGCCATGTCGATATCATAACCTTGCGGTTTGAGGTCGATACCGACAGAGCCAAACGGAGGAAAGTCTTGTGGTACCGCCACTTTAAGGACGCCTTGCTGCTTAATTACATCAAGCTGAGAGGCATTCGCGACCCATGAAGTCACGGCAACAGTACAGGTTAGAGCAACACCCATGATTAATTTGAGTACTTTCATACTTTAAGTCCTTTAATTTATGAAACGATTGAAACATCTAAATTAGATAGTGCAACGAATGTGCCAAAATAAAGTAAATTAAAAGAACCCAGTGTTTATAGGGATTTAGTGCCGACATGAAACAAAATATGTCCAAATTCAGTTAGATAACATGGTCTAATATGGTGCTTCTGCACCAAGTTTGTACAAATACAGCGCTATTCCCTAATCGTGCAATCTCGCCCTATTTAGAAAAATATCCATATGACTTTGATGAATAAAAAAAACAGGTCAGAGCACCAAAGCACTGACCTGTTTTGAAGGGGAAAGGTTTATTGTTGTTTGGCTAGCGAAGACTGTGATGCCCACGCAAGGCGTTTTTCCATGAGAATACGATATACCAAGGCAGAGACAAAGCCACCGATAAATAATGCGTAATTCGCTAATTCAACCACGAAGAAGGTCGCAATAATCGCTACCGCACTGGCGACTAATAACGCATAAACACTGTTCATATTGATGCCGTTTTTATACCAATACTGACCGTTTGGTGATTCCGTATAGAGCGACGGTACGTGAATCTGACTTTTCTTAATAATATAGTAATCAACAATAATAATGCCGTACAGGGGACCAATCATCGCCGCTAATACATCCACGGTATAGTGAATCACTTCTGGATTATTAAATAGATTCCAAGGCGTTAATAACACCGAACCAAAGGCAGCAATAAAACCGCCCATTTTAAAGCTAATTTTTTGCGGCGAGACATTCGAGAAATCAAACGCTGGCGCAACAAAGTTAGCGACAATATTGATGCCTACTGTGGCGAAAATAAAGGTGAGCGCTCCTAATACCGTGATCATCCCTGAATCAAGGCGTTTTACGGTTTCAACCGGATCAACAATCATTTCACCAAACACAGGAATCGACGCGGAAACGATGATGACACTAAATAGAGAAAACAGAATAAAGTTAACCGGTAGACCAAGAATGTTACCAATTTTCAGCTCTTTATAGCTCACACAGTAGCGAGAAAAGTCACTGAAGTTAAGCGTGGGACCCGCAAAGTAACCCGCCACTAAAGCGGTGGCAATCAACATCTGCACAATCGCATCCGAGCCTACTAGGCTTTGTTTGCCAAGGTTGAAACTGATGTTTTCCCAACCCGCGAGGTTAATCATATAGCCACACAGTGCAAACATCGCCAGATAAATCGCCGGACCCGACCAGTCAATGACCTTGCGAATCACGTCCATACCGAACATAAACACAACGGCTTGCAGTATCCACATCGAGGTAAAGCCAACCCAACCAAGGTATGACAAACCAAGGAATGAGTGCTGAGCTAATTGCTCGGTCGACGGAAAGAAGTACAGCAACAAAATAATAAACGAACTCGATGCCAGATAGGTTTGAATACCGTACCAAACCACCGCTATCAAGCCACGGATCACCGCGGGTATATTAGCGCCAAAAACACCAAACGACATACGAGCCACAACCGGAAACGGAACACCCGCTTTCTGACCGGGTTTACCCATTAAATTAGCAAACACCAAAACAATTGAAATACCGGCTAATAAACTAATAAATACCTGAATGCCATTTAAACCTAATGCAAATAAGCTCGCGGCAAATACATAACCACCGACGCTGTGAACATCAGACATCCAGAAAGCAAATATGCTGTACCAACCCCATTTTTGTTTTTGCTCTGGTGCCAGATCTTCATTACTGAGTCTGGGACTTACTGGTAATTCCTTTTCCATCTCTATGTCTCCATTCATAATTGTATACAATCATAAATACAATTAGCATGCCATAATGTTAATCCCTTATTTAATAAGGGTTAAACAATTCTACTGATATAAATAAACCATATAGCTCGCACTGTCGTGACGCAAAGCGCCTCATTCTGGTGCTTAGAAATATAACTTCAACGGTATTTTATCCATAACTAACGATGCGCACCGATAACCAACACGCCAATGACTACAATGACTGAAAATATTGTATACAATTAACCCTTAAGATTGGCTATATTTGGTATACAACTTGCTTTATCCATCTCTATAAAGAAAAAGAAATAACGGGCAGCCCTACCATGTCGAGTGATGAGAATATCGAGTGATGAAAATGTCGAGTGATGAAAAAATCTACCAGCAAATATTAAAAGCCATTGTGGAACATAAATTAGAGCCGGGCGTACGCTTACCGGAAGATAAATTGTCGGAAGCATTTGGCATTAGTCGAACCGGTATTCGAAAAGTTCTACAGCGTTTAGCCCTTGAACGATTCGTTGTGATTCAGCCAAACAAAGGCGCACATGTTAACAACCCGAGTAAGCAAGAAGCAGAAGAGGTTTTAGACAGTCGCATCCTGCTCGAACCACTGATGATTAGCGATATTTTGCGTCATTGGAGCAAAGAAGCTTCTAATCACTTTCGCGATATGGTGAAGGAAGAAAAACAAGCGGATGAAAACGGTGACTTGGCAGCCTCGATACAGCTCACTGCTCGCTTCCACTTTGAGCTCGCGAAACTGGCGAATAACTCGGTATTAGCCGAATTTATCGAACAACTGTGCTATCGCTCGTCACTGATTATTGCTGCTTATGGTTCAAAACACAGCGTGAGTTGCGATTGCGGCGATCACTCGCAACTGCTTGATCTTCTCGATGACAATCAAGCCGACAAAGCCCAGCACTGGATGCAGCATCACTTACAGATGATTAAGTCCTCGCTGCAACTGGATGAAGAACCCGACCCAGAAATTAACTTTCAAACCCTTTTTGCCCAAGTGAATTAAACCATGAAAATCAATCTAGTAAATCCCAATACCTGCCAAGGGATGACCGACAAGATCGCCCTTAGTGCGGCGCAGATCGCTCAGCCTGGCACCGAGATCCGCGCCATCTCACCCGAACATGGTCCCGAAAGTATCGAGTGTGCTTTTGACGAAACCATCGCTGCGGCAGCGCTATTAGAAGAGATCCGTAAAGGCGAACAGCTGGGCGTTGATGCGCATATCATCGCCTGTTTTGGTGATCCCGCGCTGGATGCCGCAAGAGAGATCGCCACTAAGCCGGTGATTGGGATTGCGGGCGCCGCCTTTCAGCTCGCTAGCCTTGTGAGCTACCGATTTGGCGTGGTCACCACCATGACTCGCACCCTGCCAGCCAGCGAACATCTGTTGCAACGTTACGGTTACCAGCATTTGTGCAGCGGTGTGCGTGCCACGGATATTGCGGTTCTCGATCTCGAATCCATTGATCGCGATACCTATAACCAGCTCAAGCATGAGTGTGAACTGGCGATTCAACAAGATGGCGCTGAAGCGATTGTTTTGGGCTGTGCGGGGATGTCCGATCTCGCCAATGAGTTATCCGAGCAGCTCAATGTGCCTGTTATTGATGGCGTGGTCGCGGCCGTCAAATTGGCGGAATCACTCCACCAATTGAATCTCACCACGTCTAAATCGGGTCAATATGCCTCGCCGCTCGCCAAAAAATTTACTGGTCAATATCAACACTGGACTCGACTTGCCTAAGCGCAAGAGTCAGCTTAAAAAAGCATTAAGGAAGATAAGGTTAGCTTTATGGAACAAAACAACCCAAGAGATTATGTCGGTTACGGACGCAATAACGTCCCAGATGCCAATTGGCCCAATAAGGCAAAAGTGGCGGTGCAGTTTGTGCTCAACTACGAAGAAGGTGGAGAAAACTGTGTGCTGCATGGCGACTCGCACTCGGAAACCTTTTTATCTGAAATCGCCAATGCCGACGCCTATCAAGACCGCCATATGAGCATGGAGTCGATGTACGAATATGGCTCAAGAGCGGGCGTCTGGCGTATCCTGAATGAATTTAAACGCCGCGAATTACCCCTCACCGTTTTTGCCGTCGCGACCGCATTGCAACGTAACCCAGAGGTAACGCAAGCCATTGTCGAAGAGGGTCATGAAATCGCCTGTCATGGATTAAAGTGGATTCACTACCAACATATGCCGATAGAGCAAGAACGTGAGCATATGATCCAAGCGCTCGATATTATAGAAAGCCTGACAGGCAAGCGTCCTATTGGCTGGTACACGGGGCGCGATTCTCCCAATACCCGTGCGCTGGTCGCAGAGCAAGATGGGCTGCTTTATGACTCCGATTATTATGGTGACGACCTGCCATTTTGGACACCATTACCCAGCGGTGTCGATAGCGCTGGACAAGCGGTCAATCGCTCACATTTGGTGATTCCTTACACCCTCGATACCAACGATATGCGCTTTTCTTCTCCGTTTGGATTTAGTCACGGCGATGAGTTCTTTCACTATCTTAAAGACCATTTCGATTGTTTATATAGTGAAGGCGCAGATAAACCAAAGATGATGTCAATTGGTCTGCATTGCCGAATCATTGGCAAACCGAGTCGCTTTATGGCGCTGAAACGCTTCTTAGATTATGTGCAAAGCCATGAACATGTTTGGGTGGCGACCCGAGAGCAGATCGCCAATCATTGGATTGAGCAACACCCGCCAAGCAACTAATTTCAACCTGCAATCCTTGGAGGTGGGAGGGATTCTGTCCACCTCCAGTTGGTGATTCCCAGTCTCTCACTTGAACAATTGTCGCTGAGCGTTCATCCTTAACCAGTCATCCTTGACAGATCATCCATCCTTGACACTCTTCCTTAACTAATTTTCCTGTTTATCAACTAAAAATCAACACGTTACAAAAAGACGAAATCCTTTGAGAATTTTGTGAGAATTTCGTGACCCTGCTAATAGATTCAAGCTTCATCATTAATCACATCGACACCAACAACCCGTTATGAACGCTCGTTTATGACCGTTCATTTATAAAAAGCAAAACCACCAAGATGGATTGGGTGCAGTATGCCAAAAAACTTGGGATCACAACTCGCAAATAGGATGGATTCAAGATGAAACAATGTAAGTCGCTAAACTCACGACACCTCGGAAAGAAATTAGGGCTAGTCGCCACCTCGACCGCACTGCTTTTGGGCGCAAGCCAACTGCACGCCGCCGAACTCGAAGTCACCATAACCAACGCCACGAAGGGCATCTACTTTACTCCGCTTATCGTCGCGGCTCACGACTCGGATCTCTATATGTTCCGCACTGGTGAGCAAGCCTCTAGCGAACTGCAATCCATGGCGGAAGGCGGGGATATTTCGGGATTATCCAGCGTAATTAGCAATGCTGGCGGTGTGGTGGTTGAAAACCCCGCCTCTGGTCCATTAGATCCCGGTGCGACCACCACCTTTTCTATTGATAGCGGCGAGTTTGGCTATCTCTCCCTCAGCGCGATGTTGCTGCCAACCAATGATGGTTTTGTCGGCTTAGACAGCTGGGCAATTCCAGAGCAAGCCGGCACCTACACCACGACACTGCGCGGCTATGATGCCGGCACCGAAGCCAATGACGAACTGGCGTCAAGCATTCCTAACCCGCCATTTCTGACCTTTGGCGCTAATGGCACTGGGGTCGAAACCAGCATCAGCAATGACAAGGTTCACGTCCATCCGGGTAATATTGGCGATGCTGACGCAACCGCCGGTATCAGTGACTTGGACAACGCAAGCCATCGCTGGTTAAACCCAGTGGCGACCATCACCATCGTGGTTAAATAGGAGGTCGTGATGAAATTACCCATCTTAACCGCAGCGATAGCCGCAGCTCTGCTCGTCGGTTGTAGCGATGACGACAATGACAGCAGTTCAACACGCAGCAGCGATGAGGCTCAATATCGAATCTCGTTTATTAATCTGACTCCTAACCAGCCAATGTCGCCATTAGCCATTGTCACCCATAACGAAGATTTCTCTCTGTTTACCGTCGGTTCCAGTGCCTCAGTAGAGTTGGAACACCTTGCCGAAGGGGGCAGTAATGCTGAGGTCATCGCCTTGATGAACAGTGATAGCAATGTCGATTTCGCCGTCTCAGGAAACGGTCTGGTGATGCCTGGCGCGAGTGATGAAGTAACCGTTACCGTCAGTTCCGGTTATCTATCGCTGGCCTCGATGTTGGTCAATACCAATGACGCGTTCGTGGGGGAAACCGGACTGTCTTTGATGTCTCTTTCGGTTGGTGAAAGCTACCAAATGACCATGAATGTGTGGGATTCCGGAACGGAGCTAAATGATGAGCTGGCTTCCACCATTCCCGGTCCAGCAGGTGGCGGAGAAGGCTTTAATTCGGCTCGCAATGACACTAGTGACATTGTCACCTTTCATTCCGGCGTCATTTCTGCCGATGATGGACTCGCGAGCTCAGCACTTAGCGCCAACCACCGATTTGTTAACCCCGGTGCGCAAATCACCATTACTCGTCTCGATTAAAACCCGTTGCGATGTAATCGACAGCTAAGGTAATCGACCGTCAAGTGAATCGAAAGCTAACGTTGACGCAGTAAGTGACCCAATACTCTGCCCTTGTATTGGGTCACTTTGTCAATAATTGCTCGCGATTTGAAACTAATTTCTGTTTGCTCCGGTCTTGTGTTCAGTGTGGCTCTAATCACAAGGACAATTACCATGACAATGCAAGCAGCCAATTCCATGGCGCACATCTTGTTGGTTGAAGATGATGACGATCTGGCAGAGCTTATTCAGATGCAATTAAAGTTTCAGGGTCACCAAGTGGTAAGAGTGACGAATATTCGCGATGCCGAGAGCGAATTTAGCCAACAACCATTTGATATTGTGGTATTAGATCGCGGTCTTCCTGATGGCGATGGGCTGACGTTTTGCCAGCAATTACGCCAGCATCAACATTGGCAACCCGTGCTTATGCTGACCGCAAGAGATTGCGAAATGGATAAAGTCGCTGGCTTAGAAGCGGGGGTCGATGATTACATGACCAAGCCGTTTAGCGTGCTTGAGTTTCAGGCAAGGGTTCGCAATGTGCTGCGTCGCGTTGCCCAACTCTCCTCCCTTGACGAGCCCCAAGCCGAGCAAGAGAACCGCATGGTATTTGGTCCTTTGCAGATTGTTCCTGAGCGACATCAAGTCTCGCTCCAAGATCGACAGATCACCCTGACCGCCACCGAGTTTACGCTACTGCGATTTTTAGCCTCGCGACCGGGACGCGTTTACAGCAAGGACGAACTGTTAGACCACGTCTGGCAAACCAATCATAGCGGCTATCATCATACGGTTTGTAGCACCATCAATCGCTTACGTGGCAAGTTGACATTGGAACAAAGCGAGCATCATTTTATTCAAACTGTCTGGGGAGTGGGCTATAAATTTCAGCCCCTTCCTCATTAACTTAAGGTGAGGCTTATGGCTAAAACCACCAGCTTTAAATTTCGCTTAGTCATGTTTACCAGCGTCTGGTTTCTGGTTGCAGTGATTGCTATCGCCCTGACCTACAACTGGCAAAAACAGACCATTGAACAGCGAACTAAACAGAGCCTGCACCAATATCTTGCCAGCCATATGCGCGATGATAATCCGCTGATGATTGGCACCGACTATAACCCTAAAGCGCTGAAATCCATATTCCACACTCTGATGCTGATGGGGCCGGATTTTGAAATCTATTTTCTCGATAGCCAAGGGAAAATCACCACCCACGCAGCGCCCGACGATGCGCCGATGATGGATCATGTCGATCTGGCACCGATTCATCAGTTTCTAGACCAAGCCCCCTTTCCTATCCTTGGCGACGATCCGAGAAACCCAGAGCAACATAAAGTGTTTTCTGTTGCGGCGATTGAAGAGTTAGGCTCTACCGTTGGCTATCTGTATGTGGTGATTGGCAGCACCAAACACAGCGCGATTGCCGATGCGCAGGTCGATACCCCTTACCTCGCCCTCGGCGGGTTGGTTTTGCTCTCAATCTTGGGTTTTGCGGTGGGCAGCTATGCGCTGGTGAAAATGAGCCTTCTTAATCCGATTCATAGAGTCACGCAGCAACTCGAACAACAAGCCGAGCATGACTTTCGCTTAAAGCCCGATTTCAGCGACCAAGTGCCGGAACTCGTGCCGATTGCGCGTTCCTATCAATTAATGGCGAAATATATTCAGCAGCAGTTCTTACAACTGCAATATCAATCATCCAAGCGTCGACAAGATCTATTGCAACTGAGCCATGATCTCAAAACGCCGCTATCCAGCGTACTGGGTTATTTGGAAACGTGGCGCATCCAGCACCACAGCGACGACCCTCTGATTGAGGTCGCGTTTCGAAATTGCCAAAAGCTGTCGACGCAACTGCATCAGATGTTAGAGTCAGCAAGAGAGTCAGATGCTGCACCTGAATATCAACCCACTCCGATAGAGTTTGCCAGCGTGGTTCAAGAGTGTGCCGAGACCATGCAAGCCGCCTTTAGCCAACAGCAACGCAGCCTCACCTTAGAGGTGGACAACAATCTGAGCACAGTCGGAGACAAAGGCTTACTAGAGCGAGCGATACTGAATCTGTTAGAGAACGCCTTAAGACATAGCCCGTTAGATTCCGAAGTGATCTGCCGAGCGCACTTGAATCCGAGCAACGCTTTGATTGAGTTTTCATTACACAATAAGGTCGATCACCAAGCGCAAAGCGGCGCGCTGGGTATCGGCACCAAGATCGTTCAATCGATCCTTATGCTGCATCATAGCTATCTACAAACCGACGCCAGAGAAACAGAGTACTTGCAATCTTTTGCGCTCAAGGCAGTATGAGAAGATTAACCAAGCTAAGTCCAAGCTTTAATCGTCGAGTTTAGATCATGAAGAAAATTGTATTTTTTGTACCAGTGAACGATGCCGAAGCAGTAAAAAACGCCGTATTTGACGCCGGAGCCGGTCGCATTGGCGACTATGACCGCTGCTGCTTTCAACTCGAAGGACAAGGGCAGTTTCGTCCTTTAGCTGGCGCTAACCCACATATCGGTTCCCACGGCGAAGTGGAAAAAGTGCGCGAGTTACGAGTCGAATTAGTGTGCGAAGACCACCTCGTCAAAACCAGTATTGAAGCCTTGCTGGCTGCGCATCCTTATGAAGAGGTCGCGTTTGAAGTCATGGAGATATTGGATTGGCAGACTCTGTGACAAAGGGATCTGTGACAAGCGAGATGGGACAACTATCTTGAAAAGCGCCAAAGATAGTGACAATGGCAGTCGATCCCCATTGTCACCAAGCAAAGTTCACCGATGCGCGTTGCATTGTTTGTTCTATACCACAATCCCCCCGACTACGCCGTGATATATTGACCCAGCGCGATAAAGAAAGGCACACCCAGTAACACGTTAAACGGAAAAGTGATCCCCAGTGAAGTGGTGATCGACATACCTGCATTGGCTTCTGGCAAACTCTCTTTCATGGCAGCAGGCACCGCAATATAAGAGGCACTTGCGCCCAGCACCGCCATTAATGCAATACCACCCGCACTCAAGTTAAGCATCCAGCCCAACGCCGTCCCCGCCAGACCGCCTAGCATCGGCATCAACATCGCAAAGCTCACCAAGAACAGACTGTGTTTTTTCAGCGTCGACAATTGCTCACCCGCCACCATCCCCATTTTTAACAGAAACAGCGCCAATACGCCGGAAAACAGCTCAATAAACAGCGGCGACAACTTCTCAACACTGTTGCCTCCTAAGTAGCCAATAAGCAAGCTGCCCAACATCAGTAAAATACTTTGGTTCGCCACCAGTTCATGTTTAATAAATTTGGCGTTAATAATCTTAAGGCTGCCCTTGGCAAGAACCAAACCGACCACAATAGCGGGCATCTCAAGCAACACCACAAACAGTGGAAAATACGCCTCATATTGAATATTGTTGGCTTCCAGCAGCGCCACCGCCACGGCATAGGTCGCAACACTAACCGAGCCATAGTGCGCAGCAACCGCTCCCGCGTTAATGCGGTCTAAGCCACCAAAATACCTAAGTAAAGGAAACGCGATTAGAGGCAGCAACAATCCAAATACGATGACAGCGCCCCCCATCAGAACTAGCTGCGGATCGATATGCTTCTGTAACGCCAAGCCTCCCTTTAAGCCAATCGCAATCATTAGAAATAGGCTTAGCGATTTATAAAGGCTCTCCGGAAAAGCCAGCTTTGCCCCGAGCAGTTGACTCACAGCACCAAGAATAAAAAAGGCAACAACAGCATCCATCACCATGACGACTTATCCCCAACCATAATGGCTGAGTCGCCCGTCTGATGACTAGGTCGAGAGTTTCGCCACATCTGTATCGACACCATCCCCGACAGCCCAGCAGCCACAAAAGCAAACCCCATAGACTGCATTCCCATTGCCTGCCCCATTACAAAAAACACCAATAACGTTAAAGTTGTCATCACTGGTAGAACAAGCTGCCTACAACGCATATCTTTTTCTTTTAACTGCATCATTACCTCCAAAAACCGCCCATGTAGGGTAATCAAGATTGAAGTTAGATAAAAATAGATATTAATTATGATTTACATAGAGGATTATCTAATCATCAATTTGCTCGGATGGAAGTGGCTTGGCTTGGCGTCACGGTGATATGTTTATATTGGAACCGTTTGGTAGCTTGAGGATTTGCTGGTGGTGGGGTTAAGGCGGAGGGTGAAAGTTTGAAGGTCAAGCATGGTGGGTATTCGCGTGTTGTCGCTTATTTTTGGATACTTCTGTGTTACGAATGGGGAAGGCATTAATCCATTTTGTATGAAAAAATGTATGGCAAAACCCTACCTTTTAGTCGACCTTGATGAATCATCACTGCGACATTAAGTCGTTTCATTGATATTGCGGTCTACTCCCCTTGTTGTTGAGCTATGACCAATATATCGAGATTATTAGCATATGAGCACAAGGCTAATGTCACACTAGAACTAAAGCAAATTTGCCTACACCTATGTTATGAACTAGCGTTAATACAATTAGGAAAGAAAAAACGATTTTTTGTAATTTATGCAATTAGTTACAAAAACAAGGAAATGTGTAATGAAATACATGCTGATTTTCACCTTGCTAATTACGCCTTTTTATAGTTGGTCAAACGATACTATCACACTGAAAATCTTGGATAGCTTTGACCAAAAACACTTCACTCAAGCAAATGGTGTCGCTAGTGTAAAAACAAACAACGGCATCGTAAAAATATGGGCTTGGGTTAAATTTAGCTCCAAAACACCTTTAATAAAAGAACAGAAGTATTACTTTGAATGGGAATACCACGATGGTAATGGCACTATAAAGTTAGAGAACCACACTGATAATGCCGATGTCTATACCCGTCAAAGACGAGAAGATCGAATTGATGATTACACATGGCTCGTAAAAAGAATTTGGCCAGTCAACAAGGGGAAGTATACCTTCAAGGTTAAAGTTTTCGATCCTAGTTCTCAAAAACTTGCAACTTTAAAATCCTCAACAATTTATGTGGAGTAGAAAATGAAAAAAATAGTACTTTCATTTTTCATTCTAGTATTTTCGTTCACCAGTTTTGCTAATCAGGATGAAAACCAACTTTTACTAAATCAGCTTGATCAAACTCAAATAAAGTTAGAGCGCGATATTCAATCCCTGGATTCAAATTTAAAGGATCTTGAGAATCGCGTGATTCGCTTTAACAAAAACATCTCTCAGATCAATAGTATTAAAGACGGTGTAGACGAAAAGCATAAAGAAATTGCTTCCGTCGAGGCTAAGTATCACAATATTTTTGAACAAATTAGTGAACAAAAGTCGCAGAATAGTCGTTTAAATGAAAAAATAAATAGCTTAGAAAAAGAAATTATTCGTATTCAGGGAGAAATCGGTTCTTCCGAACAACTTATTGCTTGGATAACGGTAATAGTGTCCATTATTATCGTGCTAATTGGGCTCTTTTTCTCCAAGCTATTTTTAAATTTGTATACTAATTATCATGTGGTCTGCTCTCATTTACCAAAAGATGTATTAGATAAAGCTGAAGGTCGTTTTTCAAAGGAATAGCAAATTATATCTGACGAAATCAGGGCAGGCAGAACAAGCTGCTTGAGCAACTTTTCGTATCCCAAACCATCAAAGATTACCGCTGTCAGCGGTGGTCGTTTTTTACGGGACTGGAGAATTGCCGTGCGTTGCACAATGACCTTGTTGGAAAGACCTAACCGCATATGAATGCTACGGTTAGAGCGTGTTCACGGTTATTAGAAATAACCTCTAAGATTTGCTTTGACGAATCCACTTCCACAAAGCTACCAACCCCATGATAAGAGTGTAGGAAACACCCGCTTTCGCTTGTTCCTGACTAACTCGGGAAAAATTGCAGTTATACTTTTCTACAGCCTCTTGTGCACTATCAGCCACAACTGGGGCTCCATCTAGTTCAAACCGTTGCTCGATCAACGCTTGCTTATTAATGATGTAATCTTTTGAATCCACATCTAAATACGTAAAGTCGGTTATTTGATTATATGGATAAGTAAAGAACTGGTATCTAGACATAGAACCTCCGATGTTTACCAACTATCTTTTATTGATAATTTGTTATATATCAGAACATTAACTAAACATTATAATGGTTGATTCTTCAAGTACTCGTCAAGTAAATAAAATTTAAAACTTGTCTTTTGCAAGCCCGAATAAACCTCGATATGTACAAGGTAACTGTCTCCAGTTTCTGTGTCGAATAGAAATTCAATTGTAAGAAACCACCACAAAAAACTCTCTACACACATATCTTTATCCTTTAACTGCATCATTAATCCCAGTAAACCAACCGCGCAGGGTCATCAAGATTGCAATTAGATAAAAACAGATATGAATTACGATTTACATAGACAATAATCTAATAACAAATTCAGTCGTATGGAGTGGCTTAGCATGGCATCACGGTTACATGCTCATATTGGAACCTTTCGGCAGCTAGAGATTTTGCTGGCGGTCTTTGATGGCGGTAGCGTTAAGGCGGCATCGGAAACTCTGTTTTTGTCCCAGCCCACCGTATCAATGCAGTTGAAAAAGTTAACCGAGGCGATCGGTTTGCCTCTCTACCAACAGGTCGGTAAAAAGCTCAAATTTACTGATGCTGGGTTAGCGACCGTGCAAACGGCAAGGGCGATTTTACAAAGTTGTGAAGATCTGGATATGCAGCTTTCTAGCTTGCGAGGACTAAAATCCGGTACGTTGCGGTTAAGCGTTGTCACCACCGCTAAATACTTTATTCCCCATTTGTTGGGACCTTTTTGTCAACGCTATCCCGGCATCGATATTCAATTTACTATTGCCAACCGCCAGCAAGTGATTGAACGCCTTGAGCAAGGGCTGGACGATTTCTATGTGTTTAGTCATCTACCCAAGGGGCTTGATCTCGAAGTCACTGAATTTATGTCAAATGACTTGGTCGCGATAGCCCAAGCGGATCATCCACTGACACAAAAGCCCAAGGTCACGCTTGATGAGTTCTGCCAGTATGACTTCCTAATTCGCGAGATTGGTTCGGGAACTCGTCACTCAATAGAGTCCTTTTTTGAGCAACACAGCTGCCAGCCGAATATCAAAATGACCATTGCCAGTAATGAAGCGATTATTCACTCGGTATTGTCGCGATTGGGCGTGTCGATTTTATCCGCTCATACCTTAGCGTTCGGCGAGATTTATGATGTGAAAGTCATCAATGTGGAATCGCTGCCTATTCGCTCTCAGTGGTCGTTTTCATGGGCGAAAAACCAGAAGCTTTCACCCATTGCGCAAGTCTTTTTAGATTATGTTGAGACGGAAGGAAGAGACATTATGCAGCAAGCGGTCAAGCTATAACTGGCGTATTACTTTGGCGGGCACCCCTGCTACAACGCAGTTCGCCGCCACATCCTTAGTGACCACCGCGCCAGCGGCAACCACAACGTTATCGCCGATGGTGACATCAGATAAAACGGTCACCCCTGCGCCAAGCCAAACATCATTGCCAATGGTGATCGGACCGCAAGTTTCGAGACCTTGGGCACGTTGAACCCGATCCAAAGGGTGGTTGGCTGTGGACAGAGTTACGTTAGGTGCAAGCAAACAGTTGTCGCCAATCGTCACGGGGGCACTGTCTAAAATTGTGCAACCATGATTGGCAAAGAAGCCCTTGCCGACCTTTAAGTGATAGCCGTAATCGACAAAAAACGGTGCTTCAATGTGCAGATCGATTCGACCAAACAACTGCTTAAGAAGCTGCGAACGCTCAGGTGTATCTGGCTGGGTATTGTTGATTTGCATACAGAGGTGTTTGGCATAGCGACGCTCCTTCACCAATCCCTTATCATTAGCATCAAATAGGGTCACATTATCGGCAAGTTGCATTTTTTGCTTTTCGTTCATGGTCACTACCTCACGTCTGTTCGCTTCTCAGCGCTCGCTTATCCACTGAGTCCATAGCTATAGAATCTAGCACAATGGTCACAAGGTAATATCAATTAAGTGTCAGTGCCAACGTCATTCTTGATTGATGAGAAAGCTAGGTAGGATAACTCACAACAAAAAAGCACTCCGTGTTTGAGTGCTATTTTAATCTCAGTGACTTGCGAAAATTAGTTATAACGTATTGCGTCTTTATCAACAAACACGTTATCACCTAGCATGGTTTTCACTCTCACGTATCCTTTATAGCGAACCTTCACTTCGCCGATTCGCTTGCGATCAATAGAACGGCACTCTGACGGTAAGCCCTTTTTAAGGCGGTTTGTTGCTTTGCGAGCTAAAAACGTTTTCATCCCTGTTTCTGTCTGACAGATAACACGATCTTTTGGAATCGTGACTTTAGCGCCCGCGGCTGCGCCAGTGGAGATAACCAAGGTGGTCAAAAGTATAATCGCTTTTTTCATAATAACGTCTTAGGTTGCATGATGACTGCCTCATTATACAGAATGTCATTCCATTTTAAAGGTATTCACTCGATCAGTATTTTAGAAAGGTTTGCCGTTTCAAGTGGAACATTCGGTCTCCTTACTCTAATTTACAGATCATTAAATTTACAGGACGTCATATTGCAAAATAATTCAAGAGTGGTTATTCTCTAGGCTATTGAACTCACTCCAGAGAGAAATAACATGAAAAAGTCTATTCTATCCGCGGTATTAGTAAGCGTTGCGTTGGCTGGATTCAGCGTCGCTGGCACTGCTGAGGCTGCGCCGTATGTGAAGAAACACAAACGTGTTATTGGTAAGCCTGTCCCACACAGACCTGTTTACCGAGCACCCGTTCGCAAAGTCTATATTGGCAAGCCATACCACCGAGCGGGTTGGTCATACTGGGCACACCCAATCGCTTCAGCCGTTGCATTCGCTATTGTTGTCGATGCCGTAACTGGCGACTTGCAAGATGAACAAGGCAATGACGTTGTTGTGCTTGGAGATGGTGGTGAGGTAACCGCTACTTATGAAAAAGATGGTACGGTGTACATTATTACTCAGTAGTTGTAAGCTATTATTAAGTTGAGTAAAAAGGAGTCCGATATGGACTCCTTTTTTATGCAGTGAATACTAGCCTTTGATATCGCGATTTTTCCACTCCATTTCACGCAAAAACTGCATCAACGAGCTTCCAACTCTGTATCGCTTAAACCTAATAAAATAATAGACACAACAAAACTAAAGAGAAGTGCTATGTCCGTCATCAGCCCAGCTACCGCTCAAGAACGCCTGTCCCCACAACAATTCCCACAACAATTGTCCCCACAGCAGTTAGAGTCTCAGTTCTCTGCGATGAAAGCCGCCTATCACGCCCATCCAGCACCGAGCTATCAACAAAGAGTTGACGTATTAAAGCGCTTAAAACAAGCCATCATCGCCAACGAACAAGCTATCTACGACGCCCTCAAGCAAGATTACGGTTACCGTAGTGAATTCGATACCTTAATTGCCGACATTTTGCCTAGTGTCGCCAGCATCAACTATGCCATTAAGCACCTTAAAAAATGGATGAAGCCCTCTAAGCGCCATTCGGGACTGATGCTCGCGCCTTCCAAAGTGACGGTACATTATCAACCGCTGGGAGTGGTTGGAGTAATCACGCCTTGGAACTTCCCGTTCTTCTTAGCGTTTGGACCAACGGTGCAGGCTATCGCCGCAGGCAACCGTGTGATGATTAAAATGAGTGAGTTTACGCCCCATGCCAATAAGACGCTGGCAAAAGTGGTGACAGACGCAGAGTTGGAGCAACACATTCAAATCATCGAAGGGGAAGCCGATATTGGTGCGGCTTTCTCCGCCTTGCCTTTTGACCATCTTATTTTTACCGGGTCGTCAGCGGTGGGCAAACAGGTGGCACGCGCCGCGGCCGATAATCTGACGCCCATTACCCTAGAGCTTGGTGGCAAGTCTCCAACCATCATTGACAGTGATATCGACATCAATGTTGCTGTTGATGCGCTTATTTTGGGTAAGTCCCTTAACTCGGGTCAAATATGTGTCGCACCGGATTATATTTTTGTGCCTAAAGCACGGCAGCAAGAGCTTATTGATGTCTTTATTCAGCGTTACACCGAATACCATTTAGACAGCAAGGACAGCAATACGCAGACTCATATTGTCTCTGATCGACAATATGAGCGCTTAATGCACTTGTTAAATGACACTCAACAAAAAGGCGGGCAAATCCATCCCGTCAAAGAGATCGAGGCAGATCAAGGTCGACGTCTCTATCCTCATTTGGTGACCAATGTCACTGAGGAGATGGCGATTTTACAGCAAGAGATCTTCGGCTCAATTTTACCCATCATAAGCTACGACTCGATTGAAGAGGTCATTGATTACATCACCGCTCGACCAAGACCGCTTGCGCTCTACATTATGTCGGATAACCAAGCGTTGATTGATACCTTGCTCAGTCGCACCCACAGTGGCGGTGTCGCAATCAATGATACCGTGATGCACGTTGCTGCGGATGATGCGCCGTTTGGTGGTGTTGGCAATTCGGGGATCGGTCATTACCACGGCTTTGAAGGGTTTCAGACTTTCTCAAAGGCAAAGACCGTATTGCGCTCACGTTCGAAAATACCAAAAAACCGCTTTATTTTGAAAAACCGCAGCTTTGTCGCGAAAACCCTAAGAAAGTGGTTGCTTAGATAGCCAAGCTATCATTAAAAAGTACCTGATAAAAAAACGCCAACTTGTTGTGAGTTGGCGTTTTCTAACTGGAAAATGGTCAAACTGGCGCGTTAAATCGACAGCTTTAACAAGGTATGACCCAAACCAATATCATCGGTTCTTTCAACCAGTTTTAGACCCGCTTCTTCAACGATTTCTAGGAAGTCATCACTGCGATAGAAACGGCTGTTACCATTCGCTAAACAGGTGAAATAGAGTGAGGTGGCATTCAAGCTGTATTCGGCTGCTTGATATTTTTGCGCGTCAGGGAATAACTCAAGAATGTAGACCGTATCCCCTTGCTGTAACTGAGCTCTCACTTTCTTTAGAATGTTTAAGATCTCCATCGGCGAGAAACAATCCAAGAACTGACTCATCCACCAGACATCGGCACGTTCAGGTAACGTCTGAGCTTTATCCAACATATTGGCTGGGTGAGGTGTAACGCGACCAGCAAAACCCTGCTGTTCAATATTGTTCATCGCCACTTCAAGCTGCTGAGGAAGATCGACGATGGTAACTGCGACATCTGCATCGTGATGACAACACTGCAAAGCCCATTTACCGGTATTACCACCAATATCAACCAATCTTTGTGGTTTATCGGCAAACACCTTTTCCAGTAGTAGTGGGAAAGAGCGATCGGAATAGAAGTGATCGAACTTAAACCAACTCTGCTTCGCTTGTTCTGGCAATCGAGACAAACCTTGATAAATCGTGTCCCATTCGCCCAATTCTTTCAGACCGGCCGGTGTGCCCTCTTTGATCGCTTCCGTTAGATGCATCATTGCGGCGTAACAAACGTCGGCGGTAAAATCCATATTTGCCTGAGTCATACCATCGTGCAGCAAGAAGTGACCAAGGTTAGCCAAGGCATAGCTCGGTTTATCCCAAAGCACAATATGTGCGCTCACTGCCATGTCTAACAGTACTTTAACGCCATATTCTGAAACGCCAGTCGCGTCAGAAATCGCCGCAGCGTCTAAGCCAGACTGACCCGCTTTATCCAAAGCGTCTAGAATACCCAAATCTCTTAAGGTACGAGCGGTGTGAAAGACAATGGGAGCAAAAGAAAGCTTTTGAGCTTCCGTTTTTGCCTGAAATGCGTTGAACGGGTCTTGATTGTAATACGACACAGAGAAACCTAACTAATTATCAGAATGTATAGAGAAACGCGATCACCCACGTCAATTATTATCGTGAGTCAAGTCATCCAATGCGACAAGATTTTCATTTCTCTTTTGAGTGTATTGTGAAACTCATATATTATTCCGTTTAATAAGATAAAGTTCAATCTTTAACAATAGAACCTATGACAAAAATTAACCTAAATATAGATTGTTGGCGCGCGAACGCAGCTGGATTAAATACATTAGAACAGTGGAAAGATTGGACAAATAACAACCAATGGCCACAAGATGAAAAGATCGCAGTGGATAAAATACCCGCGATGATGCGTCGTCGAATGAGTAATTTAAGTAAACTCGCGACACAAACTGCGCTACAACTTTTAGAAACACAGCGTGTTGATTATATTGTTTTTTCTAGTCGACATGGTGAATTAACCCGCACCGCTAAGTTGATCGAAAGTATTTTGCAAGGCGAAGATGCCTCACCAATGGACTTCTCTCAGTCTGTGCACAACACGGCTGCGGGTCTGACGACAATTGCGGCCAAGCAACCTCTGCCGGTATCCTCCATCTCCGCTTCTGACAATAGCTTCCATATGGCATTGGTTGAAGCTTATATCTATCTTCACAATAATCCTGATCACAAAGTGTTATTGGTGGATTTTGATGAACCGTTACCTGAAATTTATAAGCAATTTGATTCTCACTACCATCAAGGATACAGCTTAGGCTTAATTCTTTCCTATGGTGATGAATTCACAATCAATAATATTATTAATTCTGCAAAAAACACTCTTCCACAGAGCCTAGAATTCTTGCATAATTACCTAACTGACAAATCAACATGGACCGTTCATTCATCCCATCAAAGTTGGCAATGGATTAGAAAAACTCGCAGTTAATGGATAAATTAAATCAGTATTGGCGTATTTGTAGCACGGGATTTTGCTTTTTTATCTTCGGATTAGGAGGCTTATTTCTTAGCTTTATTGTCATTCCTATAATACACATCATCACTTCTGATACTGTCTCAAGAGAATATCGCGTTCAGGCAGCCATCCAGTTCTGCTTTGACGCTTTCTGTCGTTTAATGAAGTTCACTGGCGCTATAGATTATAAGATCATCGGTGCAGAGCTTTTGCAGCAAGATCGCGACTGTCTTATTGTCGCCAATCATCCTTCGCTGATTGACTATGTGCTCATTGTTTCGCAGCTAAAACGCTGTGATTGCCTAGTAAAATCGGCGTTATGGTCGAACCCTTTTATTAAACACGTTGTTAAAGCGGCCGGATATATACCGAATGAAGCCTCGGAAGATCTCCTGAGTACCTGTAAAGAGAGACTGGCTAAAGGTAATGTACTGCTGCTCTTTCCTGAAGGGACTCGCACCACTCCGGGCGTACCCTCTAAATTGCAACGTGGTGCGGCGCAAATTGCGGTGCGAACCGTCACCGATGTCCGCATTGTTCACATTACGGTTTCAGAACCATTTTTAACCAAGCAAGGCAAGTGGTACCAAGTGCCCGCTAAAAAGGCGACATTCACCATAGAAGTAAAGGATAAGGTTGAGGTTGCTCCGATTATCAAGCAAACTACCCACCATTCAATCGCTGCAAGACGCCTGCAGCAGCAACTGTCCGATGGTCTTTTCCCCGAACAAAACGAGTGACCTGAACCAACATTTATAACCCGAACAACACTGACAAAGAGCAAACACTGTGGAAACTTTACACAACCAAATCAAACAACTAATCATTGACGCCCTTAATCTAGAAGATCTCTCTGTTGACGATATTGAAACAGAAGCACCACTTTTTGGTGACGGTGGTCTAGGTCTTGACTCAATTGATGCGCTTGAACTCGGTTTGGCGATCAAAAAACAATACAACATTGTGATTGATGCCGATGACAGTAATACTCGTGTGCATTTCGCCTCAGTCGCTAATCTTGCAAGCTATGTAAGCTCTCAGACATCTGACGCGTAATTGATAGGAACAATAAGATGACTGAAGTAACCAAAGAACAAGTATTTAACCAAGTCAAAGACGCCTTGGTAGAACTCTTTGAAATCGACGTTGAAGACATTCAGCCGGATGCTCACCTTTATCAAGATCTTGACCTTGATAGCATTGATGCCGTTGACCTTGTGGTTCACCTGCAAAATGTCACAGGTAAAAAAATCAAACCTGATGAGTTTAGCGCTGTACGCACCGTTGATGACGTAGTTGAAGCGGTCACTGAGCTACTCAAGGAATCCTAATGCGTAAGCTTTTGACAGCGCTCTCGGCGCTTGTCTTAGCTGTGTATCCCTTTGTTATCTACTTAGGCATCGAGCAATACGGTTTAAATATCATTGGTGGGGTTCTGATTGGTGCCCTACTACTAAGATTGATATTTGCTCGTCAGAGCAAAGTGGCGCAGCTCAAGTATTTCGCAGGGGTAAGCGCCATTATCGGCGTGTCTCTGGTCGCTCTCGATCTACTGCTAAAGCAATATCGTTTAATGCTGTTCTACCCCGTCGTGGTAAATGCCTGCATGCTAATGGTTTTTGCGGCAAGTTTATGGCAAAAGCAGAGCATCATTGAACGTTTGGCTCGGTTACAACAACCCGACTTAGCTCCGTCCGGGGTTCGCTACACTCGCAAGGTGACCCAAGTTTGGTGTCTGTTTTTTATTGTTAACGGCGCTATTGCCTTCTATAGCTGTTTTCAATCTCTAGAAGTATGGACGCTCTATAACGGCTTAATTGGATACCTCGGTGCTGGCACTCTGTTTGTGGTGGAATGGCTGATTCGTCAAGTGGTACAGAAAAAACATCAAGCTTGCGACGACAAGCAAAAAGCAAGGTGAACAGTGTGACTCATCCTCGATTCAGCTCTCTGGCTGATTTGCTCAATTCACAACGCCGACCAGAAACCTTGGTGGCGTTTGAGTCTGATAAAAACTACACATGGCAAGCACTGCAAGCGGATGTATTGTTTGTTTGTGAACAACTCGACAAATCCACCGCTCAGCGTGTCGCTCTCTGTTTTGCCGATAGCTACCGGTTTTCTGTGGCATTTCTTGCCTGCTGTTATAGCGGTAAGCAGTTGGTTTTGCCCGGTAACTATCAACCCGAAGCCATTAACGAGCTACAACAAGAGTTTGATCTCCTGCTCCATGATGATGCCATTGCAACCGATAAACTCACGGTGGCAACACAAGCTTTAACGCTGTCTCTATTGACGGATACCGCCGTCAATAAAACAGCTGTCACAAAAACATGGCCAACACTTGAGCCAAAGAGCATCAGTTTGACCCTATTTACCTCGGGTTCAAGTGGCAAGCCGAAAGCCATTGTGAAAAGCCTGCATCAACTCGATGCTGAGGTACAGATACTGGAATCTCTTTGGGGCGAGAAAATTGCCCAAGCCCAGATCCACAGTACGGTTTCGCACCAGCATATCTATGGCTTGCTGTTCAGACTGCTTTGGCCGCTCTGTACCGGACGCCCTTTTTATAGCAAAAATCTTGAATTTCCTGAGCAAGTTGTCGCCAATGCCAATAAGGATACCGTCCTTATCAGCAGCCCTGCGCTATTAAAACGCCTGAGTGAAGAACACAGCTCACGCCCGATGGGAGCGATCTTTTCTTCCGGCGGTCCGTTGCATAACGTTGCCGCCAACCACGCTTTCAAAATATTCGGACAACTGCCGATTGAAGTGTTTGGCAGTACCGAAACAGGCGGTATCGCCTATCGCAGTCAACATACTGCCAGCGAGCTTTGGACGCTGTTCCCGACGGTGGCAGCGGTGCTAAACGGTGAAAACTGCTTGCGACTAAAAGCAGAGCACATCAATGGTGACCAGTGGTATCAAACCGCCGATCAGTGCCACTTTCATGATGAGCATCACTTCGAACTGCAAGGTCGCACCGACCGAGTCGTGAAAATCGAAGAAAAGCGCATTTCTCTGGTTGAAGTCGAAAAGCGATTAGAGCAGCTTGATTGGATTGCCGAATCAGCGGTAGTGACGATGGAACAAGGCACTCGCCTCGCTTTAGTCGCCGTGCTCGTCATGACACCTCAAGGTCAACAGCACCTCGATGAGATAGGTAAAAGCCAATTTTGGCTACAACTTCGCGCACAACTGCGGCAGTGGCTTGAGCCTATTGCGATCCCTCGGCGTATTCGCATCTTAGATGCGATTCCTCTCAATAGCCAAGGTAAACGTCAATTGGCGATGATTGAATCTCTTTTTAAGGGCCAATAATAGATATGGATAAACGTAAACCGACTCTTATTCGCCACACCGTGCAAGACAACCATGCTGAGCTTGAGTTGCGGGTCGATGGTGACATTCTCTATTTCCAAGGTCACTTTGATCAATTTAAATTGCTTCCTGGCGTCGCTCAAGTCGATTGGGCGGTGTTTTACGCCCGCCAATATCTCAATACCCCCAGCGCATTTAAAGGTATGGAGGTGATCAAGTTCCAAGAACCGATCCTGCCAGATGCTGAAGTGACACTGAGCTTGACTTGGGATGAGGACAAACAGAAATTAGCGTTCAAATATACGTCGATGGATGGTGAGCGCCTTGCCGTTCATGCCTCTGGAAAAATGAAACTCGCTCAGCCAGACGCAGAGGAATAGCGACGTGAGTAACTACCAAGCCTGTTTTTTGATTCCATGCTACAACCACGGCAGCACAGTGGCTGACGTGATCGCCTCTCTGCAACCGTTTGAATTGCCCTTTATTCTTGTTGATGATGGTAGCGATTTGCCCACCCAACAAGTACTGGCGTCTCTGGCAGAACAAAGCAATGTGGAATTGGTGCGTCTGGATCAAAACCAAGGTAAAGGTGGCGCTGTGATGGCAGGGATCCGTCAAGCGCAGACATTGGGCTATAGCCATGTGATTCAGATCGATGCCGATGGTCAACATGATATTGATGCGCTACCCAAGCTCATGCAGGCGTCACAACATCATCCAGAGCGTCTTATTTCTGGGCAACCGATCTATGATGACAGCGTACCGAAATCTCGCCTTTATGGTCGCTACGCAACCCACATTTGGGTCTGGATTGAAACCCTTTCTTTTTCAATTAAAGACAGCATGTGTGGTTTCCGCGCCTACCCGGTCAAGCAAACCGTCGTGACACTCGATAAGTATCAAATTGGTCGTCGTATGGATTTCGATATCGAGATCTTGGTTCGTATGTATTGGCAAGGGGTCGATATCGACTTCGTTGAAACTCGAGTCATCTATCCGGAAGGGGGCATTTCTCACTTCGATGCGCTGTGGGATAACCTGAAAATCAGTTGGATGCATACGCGGCTGTTTTTTGGCATGCTGCCTCGAATTCCTGCGCTACTGGCTCGTAAACGACCACCCGCGAGTTCACAAGATACGGCAACACAAGGTTCGGCAACGCAAAACACGACTAGCACACACTGGTCAAAGCGAAGCGAACAAGGCACGATTATCGGCATCAAGTGCCTATTGACCATCTATAAACTGTTTGGTCGTAAGGCATTTGATTACATACTTAGATTGGTGATTCGCTATTACCATATGACGGGTAAACAGTCCCGAGCAGCCTCTGAGCTTTACTTGCAACAGCTACAAAGTCATGCAAAGCAGCAACAGATTGAACTGCCTCAACCGCTTGATAGCTATCAGCATTTGCTATCTTTTGGTCGCACCATGCTCGACAAACTCGCGGCTTGGAGTGGCGATTTCAGTTTTGATAATCTCACCATTCATGGGCAGCAGCATGTTGACCAGATCCTAGCGCAAGACCAAGGGGTTTTGATTCTTGGTTCGCATCTCGGCAACCTAGAACTATGCCGCGCATTGAGCAAACACTACAGCAGTGTCAAGATCAACGCGCTGGTGTTTACCGAACACGCCGAACGCTTTAATTCGGTGATGAAGGCGGTCAATCCTGACTCTGAACTCAATCTTATCCAAGTCAGCTCCATGGGACCTGACACTGCCATTATGCTGCAACAAAAAATTGAGCAAGGGGAATGGGTGGTGATTGTTGGTGACCGCACCTCCACCACTCAAGAAACTCGCTCGATATATAGCGACTTTTTAGGTAAACCCGCTCCGTTTCCAACCGGTCCATTTATGTTGGCATCGGTACTGGAAGCGCCGGTTTATCTTCTTTTTGGATTGCGCGACGACAGCAGCGAGCAAGCGCATTTTGACGTCCACTTTGAACCGTTTTGCGATAAAGTGACGCTGCCTCGAAAAACTCGTCAACAAGCGCTGCAATCGGTCGTCGACCATTATGCGCAACGACTCGAATATTTCACCCTGAAAGCCCCGCTTCAGTGGTATAACTTTTTCAATTTTTGGACCTTAAGTGATCAAAGCGATGAACCAACAAAAAAATAACTGTATAACTTTTGGCGCAGACCGATTAACGATTGAACAGATCGTTGCTATTGCACAAGGTGCTAACGCCAACCTCAACTCATCGCCGGACTTTATTGCCAAGATCGACCGTGGCGTCGCGTTCCTTGAGCGTCTGCTTAAAGAAGAAGGCGTGATTTATGGTGTCACCACTGGCTACGGAGACTCTTGCACCGTGGCGATCCCGCCAAGCTTGGTCGATGAGCTACCACTTCATCTCACCCGTTTCCACGGTTGTGGTCTGGGTGAAGTACTGAATCATGAACAGGCGCGTGCAGTATTAGCCACGCGTCTATGCTCACTAGCGCAAGGTGTATCGGGTGTGACTCACGATCTGTTGAACCAAATCGTTACCCTGATCAATCAAGATATTGCGCCGCGTATTCCACAAGAAGGCTCTGTAGGTGCCAGTGGCGATTTGACGCCACTTTCTTATCTAGCAGCGGCGCTGATTGGTGAGCGCGATGTTATCTATAAAGGTGAGGTTCGCCCGACGGCTGAGGTGTTTGCTCAACTCGGTATTAAACCGATTCAGCTTAAGCCAAAAGAAGGTTTAGCGCTGATGAACGGCACTTCGGTCATGACTGCACTGGCTTGTTTAGCCTATAAACGCGCTGAGTATTTGGCTCAATTAACCACCAAGATCACGGCGCTCGTGTCTGTTGGGATGCAAGGCAACGACTTCCACTTCGATGAAGCGCTGTTTGCCGTGAAACCTCATCCGGGTCAACAACAGATTGCCGCTTGGCTGCGTCACGATCTCAATGCAGAACGTCCACCGCGTAACAGTGACCGATTACAAGATCGCTACTCATTGCGCTGTGCTCCGCATGTCATTGGTGTGGTGCAAGACTCGCTGCCTTGGCTGCGTCAGTTGATCGAAAACGAACTAAACAGTGCCAACGATAACCCAATCATTGATGGTGACAACGAACGCGTATTGCATGGTGGACACTTCTACGGTGGTCATATCGCCATGGCAATGGATACCTTAAAAACCGGTATTGCTAACCTTGCGGATCTATTAGACCGTCAGATGGCACAGCTGATGGACTACAAGTTTAACAACGGATTGCCGTTTAACCTCACTGGTGCAGAAGGTGAGCGTAAACCGATCAACCACGGCTTTAAAGCGGTACAGATTGGCATTTCAGCGTGGACAGCAGAAGCGCTGAAACACACCATGCCTGCCAGCGTGTTCTCTCGCTCGACCGAATGTCACAACCAAGATAAAGTGAGCATGGGCACCATTGCCGCCCGCGACTGTTTACGTGTATTGGAGCTAACCGAACAGGTAGCATCCGCATCGCTGCTGGCTAGTATTCAAGCGATTGAGATACGTCGCCGACATAACGAACTCGATGAACACCATATGAGTGACAATCTAAAGTCTATCCGTGAGGCAGTGCTGAGTGAGTTTGAATTTGTGTCAGAAGACCGCCCACTAGAGCATGACCTGCGCCACTTTATGCAACGAATTCAAACGCGTCATTGGGCGCTTTATCCGGAGGCTTAATGGAGAAGCAAGCTGTCGCGTTTCCATTGCAAGCAGAGGTCACCTTGGTTACCTCGTTTCAGGACGCCGACCCGATGGGGGTCATTTATCACGGCAACTACTTCCGCTTTTTTGAGGAAGTTCGCCGCGTCATGATGGATAAATTGGAATACGGTTATCTCGCGATGAATGATTCAGGCTATATGTGGCCGATTATTGATACCCGAGTAAAGTACGTTAAAGCCATCCCGTTCAATCACACTATCCGTATTGTCGGCACACTGACCGAATGGGAAAACCGATTGCGTATCGACTTTGTGATCTATGATGCCGATACAGGTCAACGCATGTGCAAAGCCTACACCACTCAGGTTGCGGTCTCTGTAGCCGATCAAGCCATGTGTTTTGCTTCGCCTAAAGTGTTTATTGATAAGGTAGAAACTTGGCACCGTCACGGGAGTATCAACCCATAATGCGTATTCTAGTCACCCTATGCACCAGATTGTCGCTGAGTCTGTCAATACTGAGCCTATTAATGGTAAGCCTGCCAAGTTGGGCTCAGGTGTCAGATTTGAACTCATTGCAGCAGCAACTGGCAAAACATAGCGTGGTTCGGGGTGACTTTACTCAACTGCGCCATCTTGCCATGTTCCAGCAGCCGCTTTCGTCTGAAGGGAATTTTCTGCTAAGTAAAGAGTACGGTCTGTTGTGGCAGCAGCAGACGCCCTTTTCTGTGCAACTGACACTGACTCAAGACAAGCTACGTCAACGGTTTGCTAACCAAGAGGCGCAAGTGGTCACGGCAGACGCCAATCCAATGGCTTTCTATTTTAGTCGCGTCTTTCTTGCGGTTTTTCAGGGTGACACTTCAGCGCTAGAACAAGAATTTACCTTGCAGTTTACAAGCGACAATGGTCAATGGCAGTTGCAACTCACGCCGATAAAAGCACCACTCAATGCGGTGTTTGCCAGCATTGAGTTGTCAGGCAGTGACTATATCGACCGACTGGCGTTGGTTGAATTGCGCGGCGATAAAACCGAGATACTGTTTAGCCAGCAAAGCCATGAGCCAGCGCAATTAACGCCTCAAGAAAGCGAACAATTTGGACTTTAATGGCATACTCAATCAGATATTAACGTCTGGTTTTACTCACCCCATTAGCTGTTGAGAATAACGACTAGGATGAAGCGACTCCCTTTACCTTCCATCACGGTTCGAGCCTATACTTGGCTTGGTTTGGTGCTACTTTGCATCGCTCTGTTGATCAAACAGTGGATGGGCGCTGTGACGCCGATTGAAACCGATATTCTCAAGCTATTGCCGAAAAGTCAGCAAAATCCCATCGTTGATCAAGCGTTTCAATCCGTGGCCGACAATCTGAGTAATAAGGTCGTGTTTGCCCTCACCGCCCCAAGTGAACAACAGCTATTCTCAGCAGCGGAGCAATTCACCGCTCAACTGGGTCAAAGTGCTTGGTTTCATGGCGTAACGGGTAAGGTAGACCAAGAAAAACAAGCTCAATGGAGCCGCTACTATTTTCAACATCGGTTCCAAAACCTGACTGAAGCACAACGCACTCGCTTACAACAAGCACCTGAGCAACAAGTGACCGCGGTGATTCAGCAAGTTTACAATCCGTTCTCTGGCGTCACTGGCAGTGAACTTAATAGCGACCCTTTCTTATTATTTCGTGAATACTTGGGGCAAGTGAATCAACTCTCGCAAAGTTTGACGCTAAAAAATGACTACCTTTATCGCGAGTTTAACCAACAACCCTATATCATGGTGATGGCGCAACTAACGCCCTCTCCTTACAGTACCCAAGGCTCAGAAGCGGTGGCTTTTATTTCTGAGCTAGAAACGCAGTTACAACAGCAATTTCAAGCCAGCGTCAGTCATACTGGCGTAGTATTTTATGCTGACTTCGGCACGCAGAGCGCCAAATCCGAAATCAGTACCATTGGCGTCGTCTCTCTGCTTGGGGTGATCTTGTTGATCCTCAGCGTGTTCCGCAGTGCCACGCCGTTATGGCTGGCTCTGCTGTCCATTGGCGTCGGTCTACTTCTGGCACTGACCGCGACGATACTCGTTTTTGGTAAGGTTCATCTGTTCAGTTTAGTGTTTGGTGCCAGTCTGATTGGGGTGTCAATCGATTACGCCTTCCACTATTTGACTGAACGCTTAACCGCCGGAACATCTTGGAATAGTGAAGCTGGCTTAAAGCACATTTTTATTGCCATTACTCTTGGTCTGCTCACCAGTTTAGTGGGCTATCTCGGTATGCTGATCGCCCCTTTCCCGGGTTTGCAGCAGCTAGCGGTATTCTCTTCTGTTGGCTTAATCGCCGCCTACGCCACGGTTGTCTGTTGGTATCCGGTATTAGCTCGCCGCGCAAGTAAGCCTCATCAAGCGTTGGGGACGACGTTGTGGCAATCTTGGTTTCAGTTTTGGTCAAAGCCGAGTGTGAGAGTCGTGCTTCCCGGCACGGTTCTATTGATTGGACTGGTATTGTTAACGCAAACTCACTATGACGATGATATTCGTCAGCTGCAAGCGTTGCCAAAATCGATCAAACAGCAAGAGCAGCTTATCGCGCAGATTACCGGTCAAGATGCCTCGCAACAGATGTTGCTGGTAACCGCAGCGGACAATGAAACCTTGTTAACCAAACTGGAATCGTTACAGCCTCAACTGACCCAATGGCAAGCGCAAGGTGTGATCCGCGGTTATCAGTCGCTAACGCAGTACATCAAATCGGTAGAGACTCAGTTGCAAGACTATCAACTGATCCAGTCACTGTATCAAACGCAGGGTGAGCGTTTAGCGACATCGCTTAATTTGACCCAAGCACCGACGCTAGAGCAAACCTTTAGCCCGATGACACTATCGGATTTTATCGCCTCTCCCGTCTCTGAGCCGGTACAATTTCTCTATTTAGGCCAGCTAAACAGCGACTCAAACCCGTCCAGTATCGCTGCGGCAATCACATTAAATAATCTCACCGACAGCGCGGTGATGAAACAATTTGCTCAACAACAGAGCGATATTTTCTATTTGAATAAAGCTGAAGAAGTGTCGAGCTTATTTGCGGAGTATCGAATCAAAATATTTGAGCTGTTAGCCATTGCGCTGGGGGTTATTCTTATCGTGCTGTCACTGCGCTATAAAATAAAACATGCGCTGATGATTCTGCTACCCTCTGTGATCGCCTGTGTCGCCAGTATTGCCATCACGGCCTTGACTGGCTCAACACTCAATTTATTTAATTTGCTGGCGCTGATATTAATCGTCGGTATTGGCGTGGACTACACGTTATTCTTTGCGGAAAAACGACAAAGCTATAGCACACTGCTTGCTGTCACTCTGTCCGCTATCACCACTATGCTCTCTTTCGGTTTGTTGGCGCTCAGTGATACCCACGCTATCCACAGTTTCGGCTTAACCGTATTGAGTGGCATTTTCTTCGCTTGGTTACTGGCACCGTTGGCGATTTTACCTAAACGGTTGGAGTCATAGGTTGGCGTCATATGTTGGAGCCATATGTTGGAGTAATAGTATGTTGAAAAAAATGGCACATTCATCGCTGCTGCTTGTGTTGCTATCGCTGCTGATAGCATGCAGTTCGCAACCCAATCAGTCTGCACCAGAGGTCGAGATTAGCCCCGGAGTCTCGGTGGCTCTGCCCCAACCGCAGACGTTAGGCTATTCTCTGATCGCCAATCAACTCATCACCGCCACATGGCATGAAGGTGACAAGAGCAAAAGTGAACAACTTCCGGTCTATTTGGAGCTTAAAGGCAATCGCTTAGTGTTGGCCGGCTTCTCCTCTTGGGGAACTCGACTGTTATCCCTGAGCTATCAAGATGATCAGTTGCAAACGGAAGTGATGTCAGGATTAAGTGGCGTACTGCCGCAACCGGAGCAGGTATTATTTAACCTAATGCTCACGCTATGGCCAAGTTCTACTTGGGAAGCGCCTTTAAATAAGGTAGAGTGGCGCATCGAAGATTATAACAAACGTCGTATTATTACCGATCAACAAGGCAATAAATTGATTGAGATTGAGTATGCCAATATTGATCGCTTATCGGGAAATATTCGTTTCCAACATATCCGCCAAGGCTACACCATCGAAATTAATACGTTAAATTATCAGATAATCGAAAATTAAGCTTATTTCACTCACCACATAAGTACACATTTAATACGATAACCGGCATGACAACGCAAACCTCACTCCCTATTTTTATCCACGCTTGTGGATTTGTTTCCGCAATGGGCGAAGACCATGCATCGATTCACCAGTGCTTGACGGCGAACAAACCCTCGAACATGGTGATGGATGACGCTATCCTCAATAATGGTCGACCAACCGTGATCGGACGTGTCAGTCGTACATTGCCCGTTATCCCAAGTCATTTGTTGTCGTTTGATTCTCGCAATAATCAACTTGCGCTGGCGGCTCTGTTACAGATAGAAGCCCCACTCCAACAAGCTATTTCGCGTTTTGGTGCGTCTCGGATCGCCGTCGTTATTGGCACCAGCACTTCGGGAATTTCAACCGGAGAGCAAGCCTACGAGGAAAAACTGAAAACTGGCGAGTTTCCCGCGGATTTCGACTATCGCAAACAAGAACTGGGCAATTGCAGTGATTTTATTGCAGCGTATCTCGGTCTTACCGGAATCAATTACTCCATTTCAACCGCCTGCTCGTCCAGCGGACGTGTATTTCTTACCGCTCAACGCTTACTAAATTCTGGGCTGGCGGATGCGGTCATTGTTGGCGGCGTCGACTCTGTGTGTCGCCTGACACTTAATGGCTTTAATGGATTAGAAGCGCTATCCAATCAACTCTGTCGTCCGTTTGACCAGAATCGCAACGGTATCAATATTGGTGAAGCGGCCTCGCTGATGCTGCTCAGCAAAGAAACCCGCAAAATCGCTCTGCTCGGCGCTGGTGACAGTTCCGACGCGCATCATATTTCTGCACCGCATCCAGAGGGTAACGGCGCTTACCAAGCGATGCAAAAAGCCTTGCTGGCGGCTAATTTGACCACCGATGATATTGGTTACATCAACGCCCACGGTACGGCAACCAATCTCAATGACAGTATGGAAAGCAAAGCGATCCATCGACTATTCGGTGATAGCGTACCAGTGAGTTCCACTAAACCGCTCACCGGTCATACTCTCGGAGCAGCCAGTGCTACCGAAGCGGCTATCGCCTGGCATATTCTGAATTATCAACTTCCTTTGCCTAAGCAAAACTGCGAGCAAAAAGCGCCAGATATCGAGATAACGCTAGTTGAACAAGAGCGACACTTAGGCAATAAAGCGATCATGAGTAATTCTTTTGCTTTTGGTGGCAACAATATCACTCTTATTTTTGGTTACGTTCATGAGTAATTACCCCGCTATTGAACAATTAGTGCCGCACAATCGACCAATGATTTTGGTTGATAGAGCGTTGCAAATCACGGCAGACACCATTCATTGCCAAGTGGATATCGGAGAACATAATCCTTTCTTTGATCATCAAACTCAGTCTATTCCTGCCTATGTGGGTATCGAATTTATGGCGCAAACCGTTGCCGCTTGGTCGGGCTACCACTCGCTGCAACAAGGGAGCGAGCCGTCGATAGGTTTTCTATTAGGTGGACGTCGTTATACCTCCGAATGCGACGTTTTCCACCACGGACAAATCCTCGATATCCATGCAGAAAAAATGATGGAAGATAACGGCATGGCCGTATTCACCAGTCAAATAATTTGGCAAGGTACGCAAATCGCCTCATGCCAATTGAATGTTTATGTACCATCAGATAAAAAATTACAAGAAATGAAAATCAGGAGTCAACAATGACCCAACAGGTTTTGGTGACCGGTGCGAGTAAAGGCATCGGCAAAGCCATCGCTATCCAACTGGCGAAAGACGGTTTTACTATCGCCGTCCACTATATGGGCGATCAACAAGGCGCTGCCGACACACTTAAGCAGATCGAACAATTCGGCGGTCAAGGGCGCTTGATCCAGTTCGATATCAGTGATCGCGAACAGTGCCGCAACACCATCGAAGCGGATATTGCGGAACATGGTGCCTACTACGGTGTGGTCAACAACGCGGGGATTACACGCGATACGGCATTCCCTGCGATGACCGAAGAACAATGGGACGGCGTGATCCACACCAACTTGGACAGTTTCTACAATGTTCTCCATCCTTGTGTGATGCCGATGGTACAAAAACGTAAAGGCGGTCGCATTATCACTCTGGCGTCGGTATCGGGTCTGATGGGCAATCGTGGTCAAACCAACTACAGCGCGGCAAAAGCTGGCGTGATTGGTGCCACTAAGTCTCTAGCCTTGGAACTGGCGAAGCGCAAAATCACCGTCAACTGTGTTGCACCCGGTCTGATTGATACTGGCATGGTGGATGAGCACGTCAAAGAGTACGCATTACCACAAGTCCCTCTGCGCCGCATGGGTGAGCCGGAAGAAGTGGCGGGCTTAGTCAGCTATCTGATGTCCGATATTGCGGGCTATGTGACACGCCAAGTGATTTCAGTGAATGGAGGTCTAATATGACCCGTCGAGTTGTGGTAACAGGCATGTCAGGTGTCACCGCTTTTGGTAACGACTGGCAAGCGGTCGAGCCAAGACTGCGCGCTTGCGAGAACGCGGTTCAATATATGCCAAGCTATGAGCAGTACGATGGTTTAAACACCAAGCTTGCTGCCCCCGTCGATCACTTTGAATTACCAAAGCATTACAAACGTAAGCAAGTACGTGGGATGGGTCGTGTGTCTCGTCTCGCAACCGTGGCAACCGAAGATGCGCTGCATAACGCAGGCTTAATTGGGCATGAGATCCTCACCAATGGTCGCAGCGGTATCGCTTATGGCTCATCGACTGGCAGCACAGACGCGGTCGGTGCTTTTGGCGTCATGCTTAACGAGAAATCAACCCGTGCCATTAACGCGACCACGTATGTGCAAATGATGCCGCACACGACGGCGGTTAACGTCGGGCTATTCTTTGGTCTCAAAGGTCGTGTTATTCCGACCAGCAGCGCTTGTACTTCTGGCAGCCAAGCGATTGGCTACGCTTATGAAGCGATCAAGCATGGCTATCAAACCGTGATGGTTGCTGGTGGTGCGGAAGAGTTGTGTCCGACTGAGTCAGCGGTGTTTGATACCCTATTTGCGACCAGCTTAAAGAACGATAACCCCAAATCAACCCCCAGTCCTTACGACCAAAATCGAGATGGTCTGGTGATTGGTGAAGGCGCAGGCACTTTGATTCTTGAGGATTATGAACACGCGAAAGCGCGCGGAGCTAAAATCTATGCGGAAATCATCGGTTTTGCCAGCAACTGCGATGCGGCTCATGTGACGCAACCGCAGATGGAAACCATGCAGATCTGTATGGAAATGGCGCTTGAGCAGGCGGGCATCTCCCCAAGCCAAATCGACTACGTTTCTGCTCACGGCACCGCCACCGAGCGCGGCGATATTGCCGAGAGCAACGCGACAGCCAATGCGCTAGGCAAGGTGCCGATTAGCTCTCTCAAAAGCTACTTTGGTCATACTTTGGGCGCATGTGGCGCGATTGAAGCTTGGCTAAGTCTAGAGATGATGCATACCGGTTGGTTCAACCCAACACTCAACCTCTCGCAACTGGATCAACAGTGCGGTGATCTTGACTACATCACCGACAGCGGTCGTGAGCTAGAAGTTAACTATCTAATGAGCAACAACTTTGCCTTCGGTGGTATTAATACCTCGATCATCTTTAAGAAACTCGCTGACTAGATTCGCTGACGAAAATAAGGGCTCTCGATGAGCCCTTATTGTTTTAACCTTATAAGTAACCTTATAAGGACAGCCAATTTAAAACCATTCATTATTTTTATAAGGACAGTCCATTTATTATAAGGACAGCCAATATAATGAAAATTAATGAGCTATTTCATTAAACTTCAAACTCACTCGTAAAATTCTGTTGTGATTCAGCTTTCTATCAAGCGGTAGGCTATATTGGTGAAAATTCCACCGCCGGAGCCCATCATGACCCAAGCCAGAAGTCAGCAAGTTTGTTTAGACGCCACGCCTTACTATCATTGCGTCTCCCGCTGTGTTCGCCGTACATTTCTGTGCGGTTATGATGAACAATCACAAACAAGTTATGAGCATCGACGGGGCTGGATACAGTCCAGAATCAAACAACTAAGCCAAGTTTTCTGCATCGACATCTGTGCTTATGCAGTGATGAGCAATCACTATCATGTGGTGGTACATATCAATCAACAACAGGCAGAAGCATTGTCGGATTTTGATGTGATTGAGCGATGGAGTCAGCTTCATACAAAACCTTTGCTAATACAGCGTTTGCTTTCAAACCAGATCAAAAGTGTTGCCGAGTTAAACGCAGCTCATGAAATCGTGGAGCAATGGCGAGAGCGCTTATACAGCCTTAGCTGGTTTATGCGCGAGCTGAATTTTGACATTGCGATGAAGGCGAACCGAGAGGAGGACTGCACAGGACACTTCTGGGAAAGTCGCTACAAAAGTCAGGCGCTATTAGATGAAAAAGCGCTGCTTGCCGCTATGGCTTATACCGACTTGAATCCTGTTCGATCTGGGATCGCTAAAAAGCCAGCAACATCAGACTATACTTCAGTTCAAGATCGCCTCAAGGCTCTAAATCGTGGGCAACCCACCGCTCCGTGTCTTCACCCATTTATTGGACACTCAACCCATGAAACGTTCGCTGGGATCCCTTTCAGACTGATGGATTATCTTGAACTAGTCGACTGGACTGGACGAGAATTTAGGCAAGGAAGAGCGAGCATTAATAGCGAGTTACCGCCACTTTTGGAAAGGCTAAACCTGACTCAGCAAGAGTGGTTCAAAGTGTGTACCCAACTAGAAAGACAGCGGGCAACCTTAGTCGGCAGCAAAGCCAGCTTCCCATCAGCGATAGCAAAGATGCAACGGCAGCGGATGTGTGGCTACTCGCTTGGATAACGTAACGTCATTGATAAACCGTCTAACTGGCATCAGCAACGAAAGCTGAGTTTTCGCGTGGCTGGTATTTTGGCGTTTCCCTCAATTTCCTTCATTTTCGACGGTTAGCGTTTCAACCTTGCTCATAAACACCATACCTTAACGCCTAGGAAGGTTAGTTTGACGTTGTTGTCAGATCTGCTTTTTTGATAAGACTGTCCTTATTTCTTGATATGCCTGTCCCGAATTAACACGAGTTAACATTAGCCTAAGGGATAGTTAAGATAAATCGCCTCGACCATTGAAGTAAACGTTGCACGTTCGCCCTCTTTGGGTTCCGGCATCACCTTCTGTTGTTGTAATACCTCAATCAACTTCCACGGTACTACACTCTCACTACCGACAATTTCTGCATGTCCAGCATGAACAACCAAAGGCGTGCTAACTTGGCTGTCGTCAACCTTGCTCTGGGTTTGCTCTTGCAGCGAAAAAACATAGTCATCTTTCACACATTGCCCTTGGCTATTTCGAGTACGACATGTCTCTGTTTCATCGGTTTTGATCAGTAAATGACGCTGTAACTGCGTGATCAATGGCTCGGGTTGATTAATAAAGTCCGCTTGCGGTGGAATATCCAAATACTTCGCGCCCGTGACCAAATAACAAATGCCGTCGACAATCCCAAGTGACGCAACACGTAGCCAACCGATACCACAATGCGAGGACGCTTCAATGCCGTTAAAGGGAGAAGAAATGGTGACCAGTTCAATATTGTTATGGTCGATATTTTCCGCGCGATCCGCAACCTGTGCATGTGCTTTGCGGGCGATCAACCCCCCTTGGCTATGAGCAATAACGGTTAATCGCTGCTCATCGAGAATGGGGCTAAGGCGGTTAATGGATTGAACCAGTTCATTAGCAACGGCATCCAACCCGCGTCGGTCATCGTACTCAAAACACGCGGTCTGCACCCCTAAATGCTCATAGACACCCGCGAGCGCTTTAAACTGCTGGGCTGAAGCAAAGCAGCCATGAACAATCAGCACCAGTGGCTGATTCGGCTCAATCGAAGCCAACGAATCCGACGCATCGCATTGAGTGATCGCCTTGTCTTGCACAACAATCGTCTCCTGCGCTAAAGCGGTCACAGAAACCAAGCCCAGCACAGCCATAACCGCTAACCGCCAACATGGAAGCTTATACATCTTATCTCCATATAATACTGTCGTGTATCAAAACCTAACTCACAACCACTTCGCCTACCATTGATACCACGTCAACGATTGGCATGAACAACCTCAACCATTTAGTGGTGATTATCTTGTTGTTAAATATAGCAGAATTGACATAGGTGATACATTGAGTCACGGGATAAAAAAGGACTGTCCTCATATTCAGCCGTCCTCATATGCAGCCCTCATTCACATTGTCATCGACGTGCTTGCAGTTATCCCCTCAATCTGTCCCCTACTTCAGTAATCGCTGTTGGCGATTGTCTAGGTGCCACAAAATGTACGGAAAGGTCCAAACTCCTCTGGCGCGGGTTGTGCAAACTCCTCACATCCCGACTGTTGCACAAAGGGCTGTTGTAGCACTTTAAGTAATTGTTCAAAGGGTTCAAAATCCTGCTGTTGTTCAGCGGCGGCGATCACTTGCTCGACGATATGATTGCGTGGAATATAGATAGGATTATGTTGGTTCATTAAGGTTGCTCTTGCATCAACCGACATAGGGTTATGCTCCAAACGCTTCTGCCATTTAATGCGCCAATGCGCCCATCCTTGAGAGTCATTAAACAGCGCTTGAGTTACGGTCTGATCGTCAGACAATGACGAAGAGAGAGAGCGAAACAGTTGGGTGTAATCCACCTTATGATCTTTAAGTAGCGTTAACAGTTGCTCTATCAGTTGGCGATCACCTTCTTGTTGGTTGGTGATCCCTAGTTTTGCCAACATGCCGGTGAGCCACAGGTCGTGATACTGCTGCATAAAGTCATGCAAGGTTTGTGTTGCCAGTTCGACCGCTTGCTGTTCATCTTCGGAAATCAGAGTCAATATCGTCTCAGCAAATCGAGCCAAGTTCCACTGCGCAATTGACGGTTGATTACCATAAGCATAGCGACCCTCAGAATCTATCGAGCTAAACACGGTCGCCGGATCATAACGATCCATAAAAGCACAAGGTCCGTAATCAATCGTCTCTCCACAAATTGCAGTATTGTCTGTGTTCATCACTCCATGGACAAAACCGATCAACTGCCATTGCGATACCAATTTTGCTTGCTGCTCGCACACCCGCTTGAGCAACGTTAAATAAGGCGAGCTTGATTGTGTCGCGTCTGGAAAATGGCGGGCAATAACATAGTCAGCCAGTTGCTTCACCTTTTCCGGCTGATCGTTATAAGCAAAGAATTGGAATGTCCCGACGCGAATGTGGCTGGAGGCGACTCGGGTTAAAATCGCGCCCGGCTTCGCTTGCTCTCTCCACACAGACTCGCCGGACAGTACCGCCGATAAGGCTCTGGTTGTCGGTACGTTTAACGCAAACATCGCTTCAGAGAACAGATACTCACGCAAAACCGGACCCAATGCTGCTTTACCATCACCGCGTCGTGAAAAAGGCGTGGTTCCCGAACCTTTTAATTGAATATCATACCGTTGACCCGAAACATCCAGTGTCTCGCCCAAAAGTAACGCGCGGCCATCACCGAGCTGTGGATTGTAATGACCAAATTGATGACCAGCATAAGCTTGAGCCAAAGGCTGCGCACCTGCCAATAAGTGATTACCAGAAAACGCTTGGGCAATCTGCGCTTCACTCGCACCTTGGAGATCAATCTGCAATTGTTGAGCAAGCTCATGATTAAACTTAATCAAGCTTGGAGAAGGCACATAAGCCGCTTGTTGCGCGTGATAGAACTCTGGCAACTCTCGGTAGTAACTGTTATCAAAAGAGACGGTGATTGGGTTTGAGTCACTGGCGCTGTTGTTATTAATACTATCGTTATTAATGCTATCGTTGTTAAAGCTGTCGTTACTGGCGCTGTTCTCAGTGTGAGCAGACATGGCAACATTCCTTTTGTTAACTGGCTTGTTACCTTACTGTTAATAAAAAGGAAGAGCAACTATGTCACTTAGTATCGGTGTGTGCTGCTGAATCACAAAGTCTGTTGAATCATAGCCTGTTGATGACATAGAAAGAGGCTTCACATATCATGTGAAGCCTCTGCTTATCGACAACGGGCTAATTAGATTCCAATCAAGGTTTTCGTCGCTTTCTTTACGCGTTGAGACAGTCCGTTGCGTTTGCTGCCTTGGTTAGAATGGGGAAATTCGAGACCGTCAATATCCAGATCTAAGAATGCACCTAGCTCTGGCCAACCATCGCCATTCTCCCAACAGACCTCTAATAACGACCCCGGCTTATCTTTAAAAAATTCTCGGACATTAGCGTTATGTTCTAGATACTTATTGATGTGTAATGGCTTGTTATCATCAGGGTTCTCGTATCCGTAGATATACTCCCTGAACTTAAACCCGTCACCATCACCACGCTGCACATGTTTTGATAAGCTTCGAAACCAAGTTTCCTCATCTTTACGCGTTGTTAAAACAAATTTAGCGTCAGGAAAGGCTTTGTATGCCTCTTTGTAGATAAAAGGCCACGGCCAGTCTTCAAATGAATCAAAATGAGACATCAGCTTTATCATGGCATCAATTTCATTGTCGTAATAAAGCAAAAACGCTTCTCTGTTATATGAGATATGGTTGTAACCTAGCATCTCCATGCATGTTCCCAAGGTTGTCGTTCCCGTTTTGTGGAAACCAATCCCTATCACCTTTGTTCGTTCCATAATCATCCGATCCCTTTCAACTCGTTTATCGACAAACTAGTCAAATAGTAATCACATTAGTCTGAACACTGTGTCTAATTACTGAGAATGATTCTTTGATACATAGGTTGCAGAAAAACTTGAGATCGAAACGACCTTTTTGATCATTGTGTCACTGGTACTTTGCTAAATGCTTCGTCCTCAACAAGGCAACTCATGCTCAGCACCAAAAACACTAGTTTAAGACCGATAAGTAAACTGACTAAAAGTTCACTCCTATAGACGGAAAAGCCCCGATAAAATCGGGGCTACGAGATGCAAAAACCTTTAGGGGCGGAGGGGTTCATAAAAAACAATCACACTCACTAAAAACAACCACACTCACTACTTATTAAACTCGGGAATAATATGCTCACCATACTTAGCGATAATATTTTCCTCATCGCCGTTATCTAGATAGATATTAAACTGGGTAACACCCGCTTCTTCAAGTTGCTTTATTTTGGCAATATGATCATCCGGGCTGCCTAATACCGAGAAGCTTTCAATAATTTCATCTGAAATAAATTCTAGATAAGGGTTATCACTCTGCCCATGTTTGGAGTAGTCATAGCCTTTACGCTTTTCGATATAGTCAGTCAAACTCGTCGGGACCAAACCGGAGTCTGAACCATATTTCTCCACGATATCGGCGACATGGTTGCCCACCATAGCAGGGAACCAACGTGTTTTGTCTAAGCACTCTTGTTTATCGCCAAAATAGGCTGGAGCCGCGGCTTGTATCTTAAAGTCACTCATATCTTTGCCCGCTTGTTCGCCCGCTTGCAACGCTTGGTCGGCAAACCACTTCACTAAGCTTGGGTCGGCTATCTGTAAAATCAGACCATCGCCATATTCTCCCGCGGTGGCAAGCGCTTTGGGTCCATACGCCGCAATCCACACTGGCAGATCATAACCAGCCGCCCAAGGGAACTGCACTTCCGACTCACACTCACCATAGCTGACTGGCTCATCGCCTTTTACCATGGTTTTCACTTTTTGCGTAAACTCGGCGACACGCGCTAGCGGCGCGGGCTTCTTACCCATCACTCGCATTGACGAATCGCCACGACCAAGACCGATATCGAATCGTCCGTCACTCTGCAATGCCAGACTCGCATACAGACTGGCGGCGAGAGACCAATCACGAATATTCGGGTTGGTCACACATGGACCAAAGCGCATCTTTGTCGTGTGTTCCATACACATCGCCATGGCAACAAATGACTCGCGCCACAAGATATGTGAATCATAGAACCAGCAATGGGTAAAGCCGGCCTCTTCTGCTTGTCGTACCAAGTTTCTCGCTCGGTTAGGGCTTACAAAGCCCTTAAACGTAATCGCAAATTCCATCTCAATTTTCCTTTTTAAAGTGATTAATGAACAGGGGGCGCGATAGTGACACCCGCATGGCTAAACGGCACCTCTTTGGAGATATTTAGCCTAATCAATATTGGGGTCAGGGCTTCGATACAGCGGGCGCTTTCAGCAAGCCCGGCGTTGTAGGCCTTCACCCCTAATTTCTCAATCAATTCCATGACCGTTTTCTTAGCTTGTAGATTGTTACCGCACACCAGCACATCACAATTGATCGGCTGATCAACATTATTCAGTGTTACCGCTGACACGTTATGCAACGCACCCACTACCGGGATCGCTTCCCCTAACATGGCCTGAGCCGCCTCCGTCACCGACCCTTCCGCTGGCATTACGACTGCCTTAGGGTTTTTAGGCGCTAATGGCACAACAATATCAATCAGGATTTTGTCTGTTAATTCTGCCTTGATGCTCTCTAACGTCGCGTCATGAGCCGAATAAGGCACCGACAGAATCACCATCTTTGCTGCTGTCTGTGTGGCGGCGATATTGTCCATCCCTTCAATCATGGCGCTCCCTTCCGGTAGGCTCATGTTCATTTCCATCGCACATTCCACCGCGCGTTCTCTTTGTCGAGAGCCGATGACAACCGGTACGCCCGCAGCAGCAAACCTCAACGCCAGCCCTCGCCCTTGAGGTCCAGTGCCTCCTAAAATTGCTACCTTTTCACTCTCTATCATCGGAATAGATCCTCCTTGATCGGTCTTAATATTTGTTGGGCTGAACTGGCGGTTGCTTGCCAGTTCAAGCCACGAAAAATAATCACAGGGCATTTACCACTTTTGCCCATAAGCAGCCCCGAAGCGGCCGCTAATTCATCCGCAAACGCCGGAGCCGTGACTTTTAAAGTTCGCCCCCATGCATCGCCCTCTCCAAACATTTCCTGCACCGCAGGCACCTTGGCGAGTCCTATCGCGACATTGGTTTGACCCAAACGCCAAGGACGACCAAAGGTATCACTGACCACCACGCCGAGTTGGCAATCGAAATACGCTTCCAACTGCTGACATAACGCCACTGCACTGCGATCAGGGTTCTCTGGGAGAGTGATCAGCTGTCCCTGTTGATCCGTGTTGGACTCATCGACCGCCGCATTGGCGCAGATGAAGCCCAACTTATGTTCGGCTATCAGCACCCCTTCTTGTTGTTCAGGTCTTTTAATGCTGCGCACAATACGTGTCGATTGATCGAGTATCACCTGCACTTTTCGTGGGTCTTTGTTGACGGTTTGCGCGAGTTCGATGGCCTGTTGGCTCGCTGTCATCTGCTCAATATCCACCACGGCACCCTCACATTTAGAGACCACCTTATGGGCGACGACCAGAATATCGCCTTGTTGTAACTGAACCCCTTGCTTGTTGAGCGTATCAATCATATGAGCGCCCAAATCCATGCCAGGATAAAAGTCCGGTAATCCCTGTAGGGTGAACATGTGCATTGAATCACTGACCTGTTGGGGCTCAGATTGCTTCACGGCGGACGGTTGCAAGGTGGACTGTTTCACGGTAGATGCTTCCAAGGTAGATGACCTCAAGGTGGATTGCTTCAAGGTGGGCTGTTCCAAGGTAGATTGCTGCAAGGTGGACAGCTTGTTGGTAAATGGCTTCACGGCGACTTCACTCATAACAACACTCCCTCTGTTGGTAGGCAGGATAAGACCTGAACAGATCTTCCGGCAGATCAATGTCTTGACTCAGCTCTGGCAAATCGAGAACCTCAACGGTAAGTTGATTGGCATGAGCCTGTTGCGCATGCGCTAACGCAGACTGGCGACCATATTGGAAGTCGATCGCATCAGGGGGCGAGGTAAGCAGTGCATTGGTACCGGAATCTTTCGCTCGGGCTATCACCACTTGATGCCCGCTCTTGAGTGCGTGAAATAAGGCATCAAATTCATCGCAATCCAACGTTGCAATATCCGCTGGCACCACCATCTGACATTGATATCCAGCCGCGATACTCCACTCGGTTGCCGACTCAATAGCAGCATTTAGCCCCGTTGATTGATTTTCTAGCAACGCACTGGCTCCATAGTGTGCCGCGATATTGGCGATTTCTCGGCTGTCCGTCACCACCAAACAGTGAATGTCCGGATAATGACGAGCAAAGAAGCTCAACGTTTCACGATATAAGTTGACGGCGAGTTGCCTACGTTGCGTGACGCTCAGAACGTCCATAAGACGCTGCTTAGCGCGAATCGGTGCCTTCATTGGAATCACAATATTCAATGTCTGTTGCATCACATCGCCCTCTTCACGCCTAGGCTCAGTGAATCATCCACCACCTTGGTCATCACTTCGACTTTGCTTGTTTCATCGTCCATGTAAATATTTCCCATCAACACCTTAATACCCAACGCCTCTATCTGATCCGCATACGCGGCGTCGGCATTGTCGATATACAAGACATCAATAACATCTTGATAATATTGCGCGATCCCCAACACATCCGGTCGCAAACCGAGATCGCTCATCAGCTGAATCGCCGGACCTTTAATCGCCTTGCCGGCAATTAAAGGCGATACCGCAACAATCGGCACTGATAGTTGACTCAGTTGCGTGCGGATCGCCTCTACCGATAAGATGGCGCCAATACTCAATAAAGGGTTACTCGGTGCGATCACCACAAGATCTGCGGCGGTTAGTGCTGCAATCGCTTCAGGTGTGGCTTGTGCTTGCTGACTAAAGCGATAATCCATTTTTTCCACCTTCGGCTGGCAGCGTAACCGAACAAAATAGTCCTGAAAGTCATACCAACTGCCATTGCACTGCAACTGCGTCTGTACCACATCATCGGTTGGCAGCACAATCGACGCCTGAACGCCATTTACCTTAGCGATATGCTGAGCGATCACCTGAGGTCGAACCCCTTGCGCTCGCTTCTCGGTGCGATAAATATGAGTCGCAAAATCCATATCGCCCAACTGCATCCAAGTCTCGACACCCAATCTATTCAAACCGGTTAAAACCTGTTGCGTGTCGTTGGCTAATCCCCATCCTTGAGTCCGGTCAATGCGCTCGGCTAAGGTATAAACCAAGGTGTCGATGTCCGGTGAAACCCAAAGACCATGAAAGCTCTGGTCATCAGCAATATTGCCGATAACCGACAACCCATTGCCATAACCGCCTTTTGCCAGCCCCTCAGCCGCTTTTGCGCCGCCCACGCCTCCGGCTAACAGAGTCACTTTGAGCGAACTCATAGCGCCGCTCCAAAGCGAGCGATCTCTTGCGAAGGAAGAATGAGCGAACTGGCGTTTTGTGTCGCCAATCGATACTGTTTCAAGGGGCGATAGAAGGTCGAGCGCTGAACCGCATCAAGACCCGCATTGTGGATAAACTGCACCATATCTTCAGGTTGTAACTCCTGACCATGCTCGCCACCTGCTGCACGTGAGATACTCTCATTCATCAATGTGCCCCCCAGATCATTAGCGCCGGAACGTAACATCTGTGACGCCACATCTGAGCCCATCTTGACCCATGACGCTTGAATATTGTTGATTTGTCCTTGCAACATCAGACGCGCTACTGCATGCATTTTAAAGTGCTCGCCGCGCGTTGGACCGGGTCGCACCTCGGTGGGATTTTCTTGATACAGTTTGGTCTTGTAGTGAACAAAGCCGAGCGGTACAAACTCGGTAAAGCCGCCCGTCTCTTTCTGGATATTCCTTAACAGCTCTAGGTGATTCGCCCAATGGTGAGGTTGGTCGATATGACCATACATGATGGTCGATGTGGTTCTAATGCCAACGTCATGGGCGGCTTTGACAATACTCACCCATTGCTCGGTACTAAGCTTGTTTTTGGTCAGTTGTTGACGGATTTCAACATCCAATATTTCCGCCGCCGTACCGGGCATCGAATCCAGACCACACTGTTTCAAGTCCTGCAAAAATTCTCGATGAGACATCTTGGCTCGACGTGCGCCATACCAAATTTCAAAGGGCGAAAAGGCGTGAATATGCAGTCGAGGCAAACGCGCTTTTATTGTCAGCAAGATATTGCGATAGAAATCCGCACTCATTTTCGGGTGCAAGCCCCCCTGAATACAGACTTCGGTCGCGCCTCTATCCCAAGCCTGTTGCGCTCTATCAGCGATTTCGGTCAGAGACAGAAATTCCGCCTCAGCATCCTTAATCGGTTTAGCAAAATTACAAAATTTACAGCCCATGTAGCAGACATTGGTAAAGTTGATATTGCGCGTAATAACAAAGCTGCCCGTATCGCCGCAGAGATTTTGTCGAACTTGATCGGCGACATTGAGCAGTGATTGATACTCTGCGCCTTGAGCCGTAAAAAGCTCGCCCGCCTGTTTAGCGGAGATCGCTTTGCCATCGAGAGATTGCTTCAAAGTGTCTCTGATCGTCGGGCGTAGTCGGCTCAACTTGAGGTCAGTGTGTTGCGATTTGTCATTCCATGACATCATAATGTCTCTCCTTATACTAAACAGCGTGGGCTTGAAGCTTGGCTAAACCATCAACGGAAGCCTGCGAACAAATTCTGCTCTCAGCAAGACTCGCACTGGCTTGATTGTTGACTTGATAATTGGGGTAGACCGTTAAACGTTCCTTCAATGCATACCCTGCGCTGTGACATTTTTCGGCTAAGCGAGCGATCTGTGGCCACGCGCGCTCGGGATTAATAAAGTCTTTGGTTAGGGGCGAAATTCCCCCCCAGTCATTGATGCCCGCCGCCAAATAGTCGTGGTAATCCTGCTCTAGATTGGGTGGAGCCTGTAGGCTGATATCAGGGGATAAAATAATTCGAGCCGCTGCTAAGGTACGCAGCATGTCCTGCTTGCTTGGCTCAGGGTGATCACTCATCGCGGTGCCCGCTTTGGCACGGAAATTTTGAATGATGACCTCTTGGATATGACCGTACTTTTGATGCAGACGCTCAATCTCAATCAGGCTAGCTAACCGCTCATGCCAAGACTCACCAATGCCGATAAGCAGTCCGGTGGTAAACGGGATGCCCAGTTCACCTGCGGCTTGTAATGTTTCTAGGCGGCGTTGCGGCGTCTTATCGGGGCAACCATAATGCGCGCCACCTTTTTTGGTCAGTGCCGGACTAAGACTTTCCAGCATCATGCCCATTGAACCCGCGACAGGCTTAAGAATTTGCAACTCTTGATAGGATAACGCGCCAGCATTGATGTGCGGTGTCAGCAAGCTGTGCTGCAACACCAATTCCGCCATATCTCTTAGGTAGTCAACCGTGCTGGTATGTCCTTGCTCAGCCAACAACTCACGCGCCAGTTTATGGCGTTTTTCCGGTTGCTCGCCTAGGCTAAACAACGCCTCTTTGCAGCCCATATTTTGGCCTTGTAGCACCGTATGCAACACCTGATCAGGGGTCATCAATCTTGCTTCACCCGAATCTGGGGTTTTAACAAAAGTGCAGTACCCACAAGTATCACGACACATATTGGTCAAGGGAATAAACACTTTACGCGAATAGGTCACCTGACGCCCCCAGTGGGCATCACGGACTTCACGGGCTCTCTGACAAAGGGCACTCAACGACTGCTGCGAGTCATCACTGTTTAGCGCTAATTCGGCATCCATGCTCAGCATAATTTCCTCTCCGATGACTTGTATAAACGGACTCAATCCATGAGCCATCATGCAAGTTTTGACCAAATGGTATAATTATGATTAGCATGTTTTTGACCAAATGGTAAAGAAATAAACGCATGTTTTTATTGGTGCAATTGCCGCCCATTTTGGGGAGTTTTTTCCGTCATTGACGAACAAAAAAACCTCAAATAGTGGCTAATTTTCACCCTACAAAAAGAGAGGAAAAGCCTGATAGAAAAAGCGAGGGAGTAAACTCAAACGATAATCAAACGCCGCTCAGTCACGGCAGAACATTATCGGGTGAATCCGCAAGCAAATTGCGCCCAAATTCACCCGAAAAAAATATCAACTGCATCAGTTTGGGGCAGTGACGCCACGAATCACCATCTGAGTTAAAAAGGTGGCAGCCTGTTCAAAATCTTTGTTATCCAGCTGCTTTTTATCCAAAAGCAATTCAATTTGCGCCGCAAAATCCGCATAGGTTTGCGTCATTGCCCAGATAGAAATAAACAGATGTTCCGGTTCGATATCGCGCAAATGCCCAGCCTCTACCCAGCTTCGCACTAACTGGACATCGCGCTCAAACAAAGGCTTAAGGTGACGCTTAAGGTAATCTCGAATCACTGGAGCGCCAGAAATAATCTCCAATGCAAACACCTTGGAAGCATTAGGAAAGTCATGTGACAGTTGTAGTTTGCCTCGGATATACGATTCAATAACCTGTTCCGGTGTGGCATCGTTTTGTTGAGCAAACACCATTCTTTCGAGCCATATATCAACAATATTTTGCAGCACGGTATGGTACAACTTCTCTTTAGAGGGAAAATAGTACAGCAAATTCTGCTTTGAAATTCCGCACTGATTGGCAATGCGATCCATGGTTGCGCCCTTGTAGCCAAACTCGGCGAACACGACTTCTGAGCCGCGAATGATATTGGCTTCCATGGCAATACGCGCCGATGCTTGCTTGGTCAGTTTTTTGACATTTGACGCTGTTTTGAGAGCCGTTTTGCTCATGCATAATTCCTTGGCGTTGGCCGTTTTATTGGTTCTAATTTTGTTCTTGGTTGTTCTTGGTTGTTCTTGGTTGTTCTTGGTTGTTCTTGGTTGTTCTTGGTAGTTATCTTGTTATTAATTGCTATGTTATTAATCGCTATTTTGCTCGAGTTCGCTGCAAAGCATCTAAAAACTCGGTCACAATACGCGTCGGTTTCGGTGATTTGCGATGAATCGCCGTAAATTCACAGTAATAAGTAAATTTGTCATTGGGTATTTTAGCCAGTTGACCTTTTGCCACCATGATATCGGCAAAATGATCGGGGAGAAATCCGATATATTGACCAGACTTAATCAAAGTGGTGATGCCTTCTTGATTACTCGCCGACGCACTTTTTATTAACCCGAGTGTTCGTCCCGTCTCCATATTTGGGCTGTTGAAACTCAAGCCAACATACTTTTGTGCCATCACCTTGCTATCGCTAACGGGTGGTACTGTTTTGTTTTGAGCTGTTTTATTTTTAACTGTACTGGTTCGAACTGAATTGTTTTGAACAGCGTCGTTTCGCACAGCATCGTAAAGGGGATGTCCTTTGCCACAGTAGAGAAACATCGTTTCCCCAAACAGCGGCAGGTATTCCAAACTGGCAGAGCGTCGATGGGGGGGAATAATACCGACATGATAGCGCCCTTCCAATACGCCTTTCTCAATCTCATTGACGGGAACCACATGAATATCAATCGCGACTTCTGGTGCCTTTGCCACATATTCCGCAATGGCTTGATCCACGCGGCAGTGATCGTTACTGACCGTGGTATCAAACATCGCTATCACTAAATGCCCTTTCAAACTGCTGTGTAAGTCATTGACCTCATGACGAAAATCATCAATCGAGACTAACAAGCGCTGAGCGGATTCGTAAATATGCTGCCCCTCTCCGGTTAAGGAAAAACCCGCCCGTCCGCGGTGACAAAGTACTAGCCCCAGACGTTGCTCTAGGTCTTTCAAATGGCGGCTGATCGTAGAGCGACCGATATTCAATTCCATCTCTGCTGCGCTTAATCCACCACTGTCCACCACCGCCATAAACACGCGAAGTAAACGAATATCGAGGTCAGATAGCTGGCCTAATAATGCTTTCATTGTTTCATAAAACTCCATGTTTACTTCGATTATTTGTTATTTATCAAACCAAATTCACTGCTTAAAGTAAAACGTAATGATGGTTTTTTATTCATAAAAGCTGGTTTTACAATCTCAGGAGACGCTGATCATATGGATATGCAGCACAAACAAATGGCGATGGACGCCTACTGGATGCCTTATACGGCCAACCGCCAGTTCAAAGCAGACCCACGAATTATTACCGGAGCAGAAGGCGCGTATTACATTGATGACCAAGGTCGAAAAATCTTCGACGGTCTGTCCGGTCTTTGGACTTGCGGCGCTGGGCACAACCGTCCGGAACTGGCGAGCGCGGTTGAACAGCAATTACGTCAACTCGATTACGCCCCCGCGTTTCAATACGGGCACCCAAAGGTGTTTGAGTTAGCCGAGAGAGTCGCTGAATTGGCTCCGGATGACATTAATCGCGTATTTTTTGTCAACTCAGGTTCGGAAGCCAGTGACACAGCGACCAAGATTGCCCGAGCATACTGGCGTCAGAAAGGACAAGGAACGAAAACCCGCATTATCGGGCGCAGCAAAGGCTATCACGGCGCCAGTTGGGGAGCGATCAGTTGGGGTGGCATCGGAGGAAATCGCAAGTTATGGGGTCCTGCGATCGACGCCGATCATCTGTCTCATACCCTGCAACCCGATATGACGTTTACGCCAGGTATGGCACCAACAGGCGCAGAAATGGCCGATGAACTGCTTGAGTTAATCACCCTACACGACGCGTCCAATATTGCTGCCGTCATTGTTGAACCTTTTTCTGGTTCCGCGGGCGTTATTGTGCCCCCTGAAGGTTACTTGCAACGACTGCGAGCCATCTGTGATCAACATGATATTTTACTTATCTTTGATGAGGTGATCACTGGCTTTGGTCGAGCGGGTCGCTACTTTGGCGCTCAAGCTTTTGGTGTTACGCCAGATATGATTTGTGTCGCCAAACAGCTCACCAATGGCGCTATTCCTATGGGAGCCGTTCTCGCCAAACAGGAGATCCACGACCTGTTTATGCAAGCAGGCGGTGCAAACCATAATATCGAATTGCCGCACGGCTATACCTATTCCGGTCACCCCGTCGCCTGTGCCTGCGCCTTAGCCACTTTAGACTTATTGGAAAAAGAACAACTTATTCCCCAGGTAGCAGAAATGGCACCAAAATTCGAACAGGCGATTCACCAGCTTAAAGGAATCGAACATATCCTAGATATTCGTAATTTCGGTTTTGCCGCGGGTCTAACTATTGCACCTCGTGATGGCGATGGCGCAATTCGACCGGTCGAAATCGCCACTCAGCTTTGGCAACAAGGCTTTTACGTTCGCTATGGAGGCGACACGATTCAACTCGGCCTGCCATTTATTACCCAACAACATGAAATAGACAGCTTGATCAACGCCATGGGCGATGTCATCAGAAAAACAGATTAAACATCACAAGGAAGTACACATGTCAGAATATATTGGTCACCTAATCAACGGTGAGATTCACAACGATGACGCCAACGTGCAAACGGTCTTTAACCCCGCAACTGGTAAGCCCTGCGCCCAAGTGGGCATGGCTTCGCCCGAGACCGTTGCTCAAGCGATTAGCGCAGCCAAAGCCGCCTATCCTAGCTGGCGCAACACGCCGCCTGCTGCACGAGCACAAGTGATGTATCGCTATAAAGCGTTGCTTGAACAGAATCAAGACACCATCTGCGAGTTAATATCCCGAGAGCATGGCAAGGTGTTAAGTGACGCTAAAGGTGAATTAGCGCGTGGGATTGAAAACGTTGAGTTCGCTTGCGGCATCCCAGAACTGTTAAAGGGTGAACATAGCCGCAATGTGGGTCGCAATATTGATGCTTGGAGCGAGTTTCAACCACTGGGTGTCGTCGCGGGTATTACACCGTTTAACTTCCCCGCGATGGTGCCGCTTTGGATGTGGCCGAGCGCGATTATGTGCGGTAACACCTTTATCTTAAAGCCTTCGGAAAGGGATCCTGCCAGTGTGCTCTACATCGCCCAATTAGCCGAAGAAGCGGGCTTACCCGCTGGAGTGCTTAACGTGGTAAATGGTGGCGTCGATGTGGTCAATCAACTCATTAACGATGACAGTGTCGAAGCAATTAGCTTTGTCGGTTCAACACCCGTTGCCGAAGCGATATACCAAAAAGCGTCTGAAAAAGGCAAACGCTGCCAAGCACTGGGGGGCGCTAAAAACCACGCTGTCGTTATGCCTGACGCCGATTTAGATAATGTGACCAACGCGTTAATGGGGGCGGCTTTTGGTTCCTGTGGGCAGCGTTGTATGGCGATATCGGTAGCGGTCGCCGTGGGTGATCAAGTCGCTGACGCCTTGGTCAGCAAGCTTAAGCCGAGAATCGAAGCTTTGAAAGTGGGTCCGGGCAGCAACAATGACAACGACATGGGTCCTTTGATCACTTTAGATCAAAAGCAAAAAATCACCCATTTTGTCGATGAGGCCGTTGCACAAGGTGCTGATATTATCACCGATGGTCGCACCAAAGTTGTGCCGGGATATGAAGATGGCTTCTTTTTTGGAGGCACACTTTTCGATAATGTCACCCCAGATATGACGATTTATCAACAAGAAGTTTTTGGTCCCGTGCTTGTTGTCGTTAGGGTTAACACTCTAGAGCAAGCCGTTGAACTGATAAACAAACATGAATATGGGAACGGAACCTGCATATTCACTCGAGATGGTGAAGCAGGACGCTACTTCTCAGACCAAGTGATGGTCGGAATGGTCGGTATTAATGTGCCCCTTCCTGTGCCTGTTTCTTATCACAGTTTCGGTGGTTGGAAACGTTCACTGTTTGGTGATCTTCATGCGTATGGCCCGGACTCGGTGCGTTTTTATACCCGCCGTAAAGCCATTACACAGAGATGGCCTTCGGGTGATGTCAAGGATGGAACCTTGTTTTCATTCCCGAGCTTATAACAATTAATTGCCTCTAATAACAGTCACTGGCTTAGGTTCAAATGCACCGCTAACCGTGCTAGACCGAAGCCAGATTTATTTTGCTTATAACTTTTACCATTTGGTAAAAGAAATCATGGAAAGAGAGATGAGAGCGTTCTCATCCAATATGCGCCAGTGCCATTGGTTAACGGTCGCATTGGTTAACGGTCTCATTGGTTGACGAAGGCTGACGATGGACTGGCACGATGTGGATCGGCAGTGCCGCTAAACAGATAAAGGGAATGAATATGCAAGATTTACGTGTAAATGGCGATAGACTTTGGCAAAGCTTAATGGAGATGGCGCAGTTTGGACTGACACCAAAAGGCGGATGTGCAAGGCTGGCCGCGACAGAACTGGATGGTCAGGCGCGCGACCTTTTTGTTGAATGGTGCAAAGCCTGTGGTTGCAGCATCAGCGTCGACAAAATGGGCAATATCTTTGCTCGCAGAGAAGGGAAAAATAACGCCCTACCTGCCGTAGCAACCGGCAGTCACCTTGACACTCAACCAACGGGTGGAAAATTCGACGGCGTCTTTGGCGTTCTCGCTGGCGTCGAGGTATTGCGCACTCTACACGACAATAACATTGTCACCGAAGCGCCCATGGAATTTACCGTCTGGACCAATGAAGAAGGCTCACGTTTTCAACCTGCGATGCAGGGCTCAGGTGTTTACGTCGGACGCTTTGACCTAGAAACCGAACTGAATAAAACCGATGTCGATGGCATTCGCCTTAAAGATGAATTAGACAATATTGGCTACTTAGGGGAAGACGAACCCGGTAGCCGTCATTTCGGGGCTTTTTTTGAAGCTCATATCGAGCAAGGTCCTATTTTAGAAGACCAAAACAAAGCCATCGGTGTTGTTCGTCTTGGTCAAGGGATCCGTTGGTATAACGTCACCATCAAAGGTCGCGAATCCCACTCAGGCACAACGCCAATGTATCTGCGCAATGACGCCATGGTCGCCAGTGCACATATCATCGCGGAAATCGAACAACTTGCCCATCGCTATGAGAATGGTTTAGGCACGGTCGGGTTTATGCAAGTCTATCCCAATTCACGCAATGTGATCCCCGGAGAAATCACCTTTAGTGTCGACCTACGCAACCCAGATGCCGAGGTGCTATCCGAGATGGACAAAGTGTTTACTGGGTTTTGTCAAAAGGTGGCAAGCGAACGAGATATCGAGATTGAAATCGATCCATTTTGGTACTTTGCACCGGTCGAGTTTAATGCCTCGGATGATGTAAAAGCCGCCGCTGAATCGCTCGGTTACTCGCATATGGATATCTACGCCGGAGCAGGTCACGACGCTTGCTACATGGCCGATATCGTCCCAACAGGCATGATTTTCACCCCTTGTGAAAACGGCATTAGCCACAACGAAATTGAATACACCTCCCCGCAAGAGTGTGAAGCAGGCGCAAATGTGCTGCTCCACACCATGCTAGAGGCCAACTCGCGCATTGCAAAGGAAGCTGCAACCAAAGCGCTTTGTGAACCAGCAGAGTAACTCTGCTGCTTGCATCGAATCTCAACTGGATGAGGATCCCATTATGAAATCCACCATGAAAAAAATCGGCGACTTCTATGAACTGGATGTCGCTCAAGACCTAAATGACAGCCAATACTTCAACGACGATTTAGCCCCAACTAAGGTATCAGAGCGAACTTGGAATAAAGTCAACATTGCCGCCCTTTGGGTCGGCATGTCGATCTGTGTACCGACTTACACTCTGGGAGGCGTATTAACCGCCTATTTCGGTTTGTCGGTACTGGAAGCGCTGTTTACCATTTTGTTGGCGAACATTGTGGTACTGGTTCCGCTCACACTTAACGCCTTTCCCGGCACCAAATATGGTATTCCGTTCCCGGTATTGCTGCGTTCGTCGTTTGGTATTTTTGGCTCCAATGTCCCTTGCCTGATCCGCGGCTTAGTAGCCTGTGGTTGGTTCGGTATCCAAACGATGTTTGGTGGTCTTGCGATTCACCTGTTGCTGTCTGAATTATCGAGCGGCTGGGCCAGTTTAGGGAGTGTCGGTGAAGTGTTAGGCTTCTTTATTTTTTGGGTGCTCAATATCAGCATCGTTATTAAGGGTTCAGACTCAATCAAATGGCTCGAAACCCTATCCGCTCCGTTGCTACTCGCGGTCGGTTTAGGCTTGATGTTCTGGGCAACGGATAAAGTCTCCTACACCGAAATCATCATGACCCCAGCCAACCGACCAGAAGATGCTGGACTTGCCAGTTACTTCTTTGCCGGTTTAACTGCGATGGTCGGCTTTTGGGCAACACTGTCACTGAATATTCCTGACTTTAGTCGCTACGCTAAATCGCAAAAAGACCAGATCATTGGTCAGATCGTCGGTCTACCACTGACCATGTTCTTCTTTGCCGCACTGGGCGTGATCCTAACGTCAGCATCATATACGCTTTTCGGCGAAACCATCTCCGATCCCATCACCCTGATTGGTAAAATCGAAAGCCCATTTTGGGTCATGATTGCGATGGTTCTGATCATCATTGCCACCCTGTCCACCAACACGGCGGCGAACGTGGTCTCACCAACCAATGACTTCCAAAACATCGCGCCAAAACAGATCAATCACACCCGTGGTGTGCTGCTAACGGGTATCGTCGGTATTTTGCTGATGAGCTGGGAACTGCTTAAAAAAATGCATTGGATCGAGTCCGATGTCAGTGTTGAAGCCATGTATTCTAACTGGTTATTAGGCTACTCAAGTTTATTGGGTCCTATCGCAGGCATCATGATTGTTGACTATTTCTTAATCAAAAAACAGCAACTGGATATTCCAGCGCTTTACTCAGATAAAGAGTTAACACCGTCGATCAACTGGGCCGGCTTTATCGCCTTTTTCATCCCAGTTGGCTTCACCATTATCGCCATCACTTTTGATGTGATGACATGGTTTTACAACTACGGCTGGTTTACTGGTGCCTTCTCCGGCGCGGCACTTTATTACTTCGCTTCAACACTTCTAGTCCAACCGATTGCGACCGCCAAACCGGAAAAAGCATAAAGGAATAACACCGGCCGATTGGACACAAACCCATCGGCCTTTTCAACGACAAGGAGTCGCTATGAATTTATTGATCAAAGGGGGTGACGTCGTCACTCACGAACAAACCTACACCGCTGATGTGTTGTGCATCGACGGTAAAATCAGTCAGATAGGAACCGACCTCGATTATCCCGAGAATACTGAAATCATTGATGCCTCGGGCAAACTCCTTATGCCGGGCGGTATCGATCCGCATACCCACATGCAACTGCCGTTTATGGGAACCGTAGCATCCGACGACTTTGCCTCAGGCACTGCCGCCGCACTGGCGGGAGGGACAACCACCATCATTGACTTCGTTATTCCATCCCCGCAACAATCTTTACTTGAGGCTTACCATCAATGGCAAGATTGGGCATCGCAATCTCAGTGTAACTACAGCTTCCATGTCGCCATCACTTGGTGGGATGATTCGGTAAAACAAGAGATGAAAACCTTGGTTGAAGAACATGGCGTCAATAGCTTTAAACACTTTATGGCCTACAAAAACGCCATCATGGCAACCGACGATATTCTGGTATCCAGCTTTAACACCTGCCTAGAGTTAGGCGCAGTGCCGACGGTTCACGCAGAAAATGGCGAGCTGGTTTATCACCTGCAACAGAAGTTACTGGAAAAAGGCATTACCGGTCCAGAAGCCCATCCATTGTCACGACCACCAGCGGTCGAAGGTGAAGCCGCCAATCGTGCCATTAACATTGCTGGCACGCTCGGCGCTCCTCTCTATTTAGTTCACGTCTCGACCGAAGAAGCGGTCGATGCCATCAAATACGCAAAAGACAATGGTCAAATCGTGTTTGGTGAATGCCTTGCAGGGCACTTAGTGATTGATGATAGCGTGTATAAAAACCCCGATTGGGACTATGCCGCGGGTCATGTTATGAGCCCTCCATTTCGTCCTAAAAAACACCAAGACGCACTGTGGAAAGGGTTACAAAGCGACGCTATCCAAACCACAGCTACTGACCATTGTGCATTCTGCGCCTCGCAAAAAGCCATGGGTAAAGACAACTTCACCATGATCCCCAACGGCACTGCCGGGGTGGAAGAGCGCATGATGGTGCTATGGGACAAGGGCGTTAACCAAGGCAAACTTACCGAGAATGAGTTTGTTGCCATTACCTCCACCAATGCAGCGAAAATATTCAACCTTTATCCAAGAAAAGGCGCGATTGCGGTTGGTTCGGATGCAGATATTGTGATTTGGGAAAATAACCAGAAAAAGACCTTGTCTGTTGACAGTCAGATGTCGAAAATCGACTTTAGCATCTTTGAGGGAATGGAGGTTCAAGGCAAACCGGTCACCACCATCTGCAACGGCAAAGTCGCATGGGACAACGGTGAACTGAAAACCGCTCCCGGTGATGGTCAATACATCACCCGCCCCGCCTATGCCAACTTCTACCAAAGTCAGCTCAAACGAAACGAGCTACAAACCCCGCAAGCCGTTAGTCGCTAGTCGATAAACGATAGCGCGCTTTTTGCACCGACTTCAGGTTTAGTGTTAGTGAAGTCGGTGCGAAATGGATGACTCATTGGGCTACATACCTTTTATCCTAAATATTAAGTCCTAACTCAATACCTGTTTTCAGCGTTGCAAACTGTTTATATACTCTGGCTAATTCAGGACGCATTATCTGATTTGTATCACTCCCCTATCCGATTAATTGAGCATCCAGTGCCTGCGCAGACTTTAGCAAGTGGGAAAGTCGCGGTAGTCTGTGCATGATTAAAGTGAGATTTAAAAATCGGTGAACATCAAGCATCATCAAGTTGCGTGTGTTTAGCTTGGAGGGGCGCGCTATCTTCCGCTATTAATATGAACCGAAATCCGTATAATACAGGCGATAGGATAATACGAACCATTATCAAAAACACCTGATTCCAAGATAATACAATACCTTAGATAAAAACTCGTATTTTATAAAAAACAACGGAAATTAATTAGAATCCCTATGTTTAGACAATATTTGTGGGTTAGCTTGTTTGTAGCAACCTCAGCGTCAGTGAACGCATCCAGTCTGGATAGCGCTCAAGGAACTCAAAATAGCACCCATGTCGCTGCGGCAGCCAGTCAACAACGTATCGACACCAGCGCGACCAACGCACTGAGCTTGCAAGGTGAAATTGAGCAATTGCAGCAACAGGTCAACAACCTTGAGGTTTATGGTCAGCACCTGACGGCGCTTATTGCCAGCCAAAACAGCGAAGTCTCCAGCCTTAATGCGCAAATTGATGAGATAAAATTCACTCGCCAAGGGATCGTTCCCTTGATGTATCAGATGATTGCCGACCTAAAACAACAAGTTCAAGCGGGTATGCCAATCAAACAAGCGCAGCGTCTAGAGCGAGTGGAAAAATTAGACACCATGATGGTGCGGGCTGATGTCAGTGATGCGGAAAAATATCGTCGTATTTTAGAGGCTCATCAAATTGAGTTGGATTATGGAACCAAGCTGTCTACCTATCAAGGTGAGATGCAACTTGGGGAACAGTCCATCGAAGCCAATATGCTGCATCTCGGTCGCCTGTCTCTGGTAGCGCGTAGCCTTGACCGAACTCAATATTGGGCGTGGAACGCGGCAAATAATCAATGGCAAGCACTCGACAATCACTACGCAACGGATATTGACCACGCGTTTTCTGTTGCCAACAAGCAGACCGCTCCGAGTCTGATTTCATTACCTATTTCAACCCCAGTCACCACCCAGCAGGAGCAATAAGATGAAGAGACTGTTAACTTCCTTGCTGATCTTGGGTGGCTGTTTGAGTTTTCAGGCGCTCGCCGTCGATTCAACGCAACAATTGGCGACACAAGCAAAACAAGAGCGTGTGACGCAGAAAAAGTACAACCAACAGCGTGAAGCACTGTTTAATAAGAGTGAGCAAGAACTCAAGCAATTGAAAAGTGAGCTTGAAGCAAAAAAATCCGCGTTGGATGCCCAGAATACCGCATTAGCTCAGACTTTTAGTGCCAATGAAGAGACGCTTGCCAACCTTGAGCAGCAACTAAGATTAGAAACCGGCAGCTTGGGTGAAGTATTTGGCGTGGTGCGTCAAAGCGCAAAAAGCTTACAGGCAGAGCAACAGCTGTCGGTATCCTCTATTGATGCCAATCAATATATTCCGGTGGTGAATGATATCGTCGCCGCCACAAAACTGCCGTCTATGGATCAGCTAACGGGGCTCTGGTTCGCCTTTAATGAACAGATCCAAGCGAGCGGTCAAATTCGCCAAGTTATGCTGCCATTTCGTACTGGCACAGGAACGCTAGAAACCGTCCCGGCGGCGCGTCTGGGGGCTTATGGCGTCGTGGGCGAACAAGGCTATTTGCGATGGAGCAATGAAAGGTCTGACGCGCAAGACTACAGCAAACAACCAGAACCAACGCCTACCTTGACGCTGTTGTCTGATGCGACGCCATTCTCCATGCAGAGTGTGGTCATCGACCCCTCGCGTGGCGTTATTTTAGAGCAACTCGCCCTATCGCCAACTTGGCAAGACCGTCTTGCCGCTGGTGGTGTGGTGGGTAAAATCATCTTAGGTCTGCTGATTGTTGGATTGTTGATTGCGCTGATTCGAGGTGTGGCACTGACACTGACTCGTATCAAGATCAAAAAGCAGTTAAAAACACCGCAACAGCCGGGTAAAAACCCACTGGGTCGAGTGCTATCGGCTTACGATAAAGACAAGGTTCACTCCGCAGAAGCATTAGAACTGCGTCTGCTAGAAGTGGTCGTCGATGAGCAAGCTGACTTAGAAAAAGGCTTATCCATGCTCAAGCTTCTGGCAGCACTGGCACCGATGTTAGGGCTTCTTGGCACGGTAACGGGGATGATTGAAACCTTCCAAGTGATCACGCAATTTGGTAACGCGGATCCAAAAGTAATGGCGGGCGGTATTTCTATGGCGCTGGTGACCACGGTGTTAGGTTTGATCGCCGCAATGCCGCTGCTATTGGCACACAATATCTTGTCGTCGCAAGCGGAATCCATTCGCAACGTATTAGAAAAACAAGGCATTGGGCTTGTGGCTGAGCAAGCAGAGCTTGACCACAGCCAGCCGATGGCGATTAAACAGGATCTTGAGGTGCAATCTCAAGGAGCGGCGTAATGGACAGTATTTGGGCGTGGTTGCCACAAACTTTATTACAGCATCATTGGCTGGACTCCCTGCGTTATTTTATGCAACAAGGCGGTCAGGTTTTGTGGTGGCTGGCGGCGGTTGTCGCCGTCTGCTGGGTACTGATTATCGAGCGTATCGCCTTTTTGTGGCTGCAATTCCCACGTCAACGCAAAAGCTATACCCAAGTTTGGCATCAAAGAAGCGAACATGACTCTTGGTACGCTCGCTCGATCCGCGATAGTTGGTTATCGCAAGCTCATGAGTCACTGTTTCAGCATCTGAATATGATTAAACTGTTAGTCGCCATTTGTCCGATGTTGGGACTGTTAGGCACCGTAACCGGAATGATCTCGGTGTTTGATGTGATGGCGAACCAAGGCAGCAGTGACCCCAAATTAATGGCGTCGGGTATTTCGTTGGCAACCCTGCCGACAATGGGCGGAATGGTTGCGGCACTCACTGGCATGTTCGCTCATTCAAGACTGGTCAAAGCCTGCCAAAGCCGAGAAATTAAATTAGAAAAATCACTAAGGAGTCGTCGATGAGATTAGGTAGACGGAGCCATCATCAGCAAGAAGCACAGGTCGATTTGACCTCGATGCTGGATATTGTGTTTATCATGCTGATCTTTTTTATTGTCACCAGTTCCTTTGTGCGCGAATCAGGGGTTGAGGTCAACCGTCCGCAAGCATCCAATGTCGTCAGCCAAAAAGAGGCGGGGATTTTTGTCGCCATCACCGCCGCCAATGATATCTACATCGACAAACGCATGGTCGACGTCGAAAGGGTTGAAGCCATTCTGGAACATCTACTACTGGATAAGCCACACGTTTCGTTAGTGATTCAGGCGGATGAACATGCCTATAATGGCACGGTTGTTAAAGTGATGGACGCAGCCAAAAGCGCCGGGGTACAGAACATTGCACTAGCGGCGGAGCAGCAATAGTGTTTCGTTGGTTAATCGCAATCCCCCTCGCCTCCCTTGTTATGGTGCTACTGTTTACCTTTATGGCGACGATGATCGACCATCGACAAAGCGCGGCTCCCAAAGTCAATGCACCGTTGAGCTTTAATATGGTGATGCTGGAACAGGAGCAAGAGCTACAGCGCAGAAAACGTACTGTCCCCGAACCTCCTAAGCCGCCAGAAATGCCACCCGAAACTCCGCTGTCTCAAACGAGTACAGCCAGCAACCAAGTCTCCTCAATGGCGGCGCCTAGCGAGTTAAATCTCAATACGGCGGTACAGGGGCTTGCGATTGCCGTGCCCGCGTTTGGTGAGTTTTCGGTGCAAACGCCGATGCAGACCAATCAACAAGCGATGCCCCTGTATCGCGTCGAACCCAACTATCCGGCACGCGCGTTGAAACGCAAAGTCGAGGGTTATGTGTTGATGCGTTTTACTATCGACGCCACGGGTCGTGCCACCGATATTCAAGTGGTTGAGGGCAATCCCGCAAGAATGTTTGATAGAGAAGCGATACGAGCGCTGAAGAAGTGGAAGTACCAGCCAAAAGTCGAGGGAGGCAAAGCCGTGTCCCAACCCAATCAAACCGTTAAGTTAGAGTTTAGGTTCGCAAAATGATACAGAAGATTGGGCGTATTGCGTTATATATTGGACTGCTTTTAACGGTGTCCGTCAGCCATGCGCAGCAACTGAGTCAATACACCGCGCGATATGTACAAAAGGCAAATGAACTGGCTCAAAATGAGCAGCTTGAACAAGCCATTGGACAATTGCTTAAAGTAGAAACGAAAAGAGCGTTTGATAAAGCCTATGTGTCACGCATGTTGGGCATCTTGTATTGGCAGCAAGGCAACAGCAAAAACGCAATCAATTACCTGTCACAAGCGGTTAAATCGGGCGCGTTGCAAGATGATCAGGCATGGATGACCGAAAAGATGCTGGCGGATCTCTATCTTAACGCGCACAAGTTTCAAGATGCGATTAAACACTATACCGCCCTGCTCAGTTATGTCCCTGAAAAGCAGAGCCAGAGTGAAATTTGGTGGCGCTTAGCACAATCGAACTACCAGTTATCGCAATGGAAACCGGTGCTCTCGTCCATCGAACACTATAAAAAGCATCGAGGCAAAATGGCACAGCCACAGTTGTCGATGCAGTTAGGCGCTTTGCTGCAACTTAAGCGCTGGAAAAGCTCGTTACCGGTATTGGAAGCCCTTATTGAACTGGAACCTGACAACACCGCTTGGTGGCGTCAACTCACCAGCCTACAACTGCGATTGGGTCGAAATAAACAGGCACTGAATACCTTGGCATTAGCCCGTCTCGGTAATATTGAGTTATCCGATGGCGATCTGCGCCTATTAGCTCAACTCTATGCCCAACAGAAAATCCCTGAGCAAGCAGCGTTGACGTTGGAGCAATTGGATCCCAACAATCAACAGCAAGATCTCGTTATCGCCAAGGCAAGTTATTGGCAGCAAGCCAAAGAGTGGCAAAAAGCCACGGATTCTTGGTTAGTCGCCGCAAAACAACAGCCCAAATACTACTGGGAAGCATCTCAACTGATGCAACAGCAGCGCGCTTTTGCAGACAGCCTCAAAGCCCTCTCTCACCTCGACCCAAAACAAGCCAAAGTCGCCTTAGCCAAAACGCAAGCCTATTTTAAATTAGGCGACGTCGAGAATGCGCTGATTGAAGCGAAAAAAGCCGATCAATATGCTGCTAATAATGGGGACATTGAGCAAGCAAAACGTTGGGTGACCTATCTTGAGGTATTGCGTAAGCAGAGTCAGTAGATTGAAGGATTTTGTTAGGACAGGCATATCAAAAAGCAGCCCCGATTTTTATGCTCTACGCTAAATCATTGCGCCATAAATACAAAACCCAACGCGAAGCTGAAAATGGCAAGCGTTGGGAATCGGAATGACTCTAAAATGCTTTGTAGCTAAACCTGTTTGTCAGTGAGCTAATTTAAAGTTCTCTGCTTTTTCTGACTCAAACCTTGCAAAATTTTCAATATTACGAAGGTCACGAACATCATAAACATTAACACCTAATGATTTCATTTCATCTTGTAAAGAGTTAAATGCAGCCTCAAGATTTTTATCTTTGTACTCAGGACGATCAATTGCAAAAAGAAAGTCGCTAGCATCAAGCGTTTTTGAATTGAGTAAATGCTTCACTCTTGAAATCCAAAACTCACCATGATCAATCAACTTTAGAGGCTTATCTTGGTATAAGCTAAGCGGTTTAATCGCTTTCGTGGTAACGCTATCTGTAGCGACCAATGGTAACTCGAAAGAAACATAATTCGCATTAAGTTTACTCTTAGTAAACTTATACTTTGTTATGCCATCTAATTGTTTTTTTAGACTTTTAACTAAAAGTGTCTCTCGATGCGCTTTAGTGTGAAAGCTTCTACCAACGTATTGCTCGAACAATTTTTCTAAAACAACTTCAAGGGAGTCATTCGTCAAAAGAGCAGCAGTTTCACTGAAAGTAAGGAAGCCTTCTCTTTGTCTGGTAACTTCATCCATGAAACCAGCTAACTCCTTTCCACTCATTCCTTTAGCAAAATCTTGAATGCGCTTAAGCTCGAAATTAAACATTTCGATAGCATTAGAGTATAACTGACCATCAAGGTCATCAAAAAACTGAGAAACTCGACCAAACTTTTTATTTGCTAACCTAAATAACACACGACTAGATTGAGGTGCGTGAATCACAATACCGACGTTAGCGAACTCTTGAGTTTCAGTAAAAGGCATAAAACGTATTACTGAATAACGTACTAGATTTTTCATTTCATACCCTCCCAAAATTCAGGTGTTCTAAAGCGTGATAATGTTACTCGAATACCTTCCACAATACCATCATCACCGCAGTTTTCGAGCCACTCTTCCGGTATCGACTCTAATATAGAGTTTAGTTCACTGAAGCAATTTTCCAGTCGTTCTTTGTAGTACTCATGGTCTAGTAAAGATCGTTGTTCAGAAAACCAAGCACTTGAACCCACATGGAGCTCTTTCAGCTCATCAAATGTCTCATCATAGTCTGCATCAAAGGCTAGATTGTGGTCTAGAACAATAAAAGACTTAAGATCCGAGCAGATAAATAGATTAGGGTTACCGCCACTTTGTGTAAGATTGCGATCACCATTTTTTATCCAGTAGTCGAATAGAAACAGCAGCTTCAGACCATCTGAATCAAGTTCACATAGTTTTTGGTAAGGGACATCTTGAATATTCTCTTCGTACTTAGACGCAAACCAATCCCCTTCGCTGAGCTCGTAATGCCCAAACTCAAGTAGAGAACGGTCAACGTAAGCAACTTCAAAATCGGGGACAGGCAAGCCAATAGCCTTTCCTAACTTTCCACATACCCATTCATTGATTAGCCCGCGATATGTAGTCTTAGGCCCTTTTACAATATACTGATTACTGTCATCGCCAACACAGAGGTAAGGTCCCGTTTGACCTTGTTTCATCTTCCTAATTATTCTTTCGATGTAAACCATATATCGCTGTAACTATGTAAAGTTGATGATTGTAAATTACCACAACCGGTACAAAAGTCGACTCTGAGAGAATCTTGTTAGGACAGGCATATCAAAAAGCACACCTCGACCCAAAACAAGCCAAAGTCGCCTTAGCCAAAACGCAAGCCTATTTTAAATTAGGCGACGTCGAGAATGCGCTGATTGAAGCGAAAAAAGCCGATCAATATGCTGCTAATAATGGGGACATTGAGCAAGCGAAACGTTGGGTGACCTATCTTGAGGTATTGCGTAAGCAGAGTCAGTAGATTGAAGGATGTTGTTTGCGGATCTTGTTAGGACAGGCATATCAAAAAGCAAATGACAGCAACATAGACGAAATACAAACACGGAAAATTTCATCTATAAAGCGTGATGTGATTATGAAGAAATAATAGGTTACGGATATTTATTATATGGTATGATATTCCGCAACTTATGACTAATTACGTATAAATAATGAAAAAGCTACTTCTTTCTCTTGTCGCAGCATCGGTTGTTACTGGCTGTACTACACCACTGGACGAAATTTATGAGACAACATCCTCAGATGTGAATGTTGATAATTTCAAAACAATATGCATTTTTGACTACACTCCAAACATCGAATATTCGAGCATCAAGTATTATAAATCAGGTAGTAATTTGATTGGTCCGGTTAGTCGAGTAATGCCAAAGTTTTTGAACTATGCAGACAGGCTAGACGGAAATACGATCATTAACTTTGAAGGGAAGCAAAAGTTTGGTTTTTGGCCTTGGCGTTTGGTTAGACCTGTCGTTTATGGGACTGCGGTTGAGTGGGCGGAAAAGAGTGATACGTCCTGTAAACAGTTAGGCGGCAGAGTGTACGCTATCGAAAATCATCAAAAAGTCATAGATATTACGGGGCAGATATAAGCCCTCACATAACCCACGATTTAGTCAGATTCGCAACGCTTGGCACTTTCAGTTTGAATCAGCGCCAGTGTTTACGGCACAAAGGCTTAGGTAAGTGGTAGCGTTGCTCACTACTTAATTTGGCGTTAGGCGTCAATGGCAAAATATCACACCTTAAAGTACTGGTGCTTTTACTTAAAATAGCAAACTATTTAGCTCGGATATTTAATAATGATTAAGTGGCAAAGAAAAGTGAGTAAAGGTGGTCAAAAACCTTTTTATACATTTGAAGAAGTCGGCTCGTCTATTTTGAGAGTGACACGTTTCAATGACAGCGAGGAGTTCCAGAGAGACTTCTGTATTGGGCATCGCTTTACAACATATAACGGTTTACCTGTTGAGATGATCAGCTTAAATCCAAATGGTGGTAGTTCAGACTTTGGCTATTATTTGATTGTACGTGAAGTGACTAGCTCAGGATTAGGCAAAAAAACTGATGTTAGTGCTGCAAACCAGATCGACAAACTATACTTTAATCGCGACTTTACGTCTGAGGTGATTTCATCTCATGAAGTAGATTCTAAAAAGGTATATCTAGAGGGGGCAGTAAAACAAGTTCTTGTAAACCAATATGAACGCGACCCAAAGGCTAGAGAAGAATGTATTGAGCATTTTAAGTGCGTCTGCAATGTATGCGGCTTTGATTTTTCTAAGAATTATGGTCGCCATGGTGAGGGATTTATTGAAGTTCACCATATCAAACCGTTACATCAGATTAAGTCTAGCTATACAGTAGATCCAATTAAGGATCTGATTCCTGTATGCTCAAATTGCCATTCGATGCTCCACAGGGGACGTGAACCACTAACGGTTGAAGAGTTGCGAGCCTTATTTAAAGGCGAAGTCATGAACACCCATACAAACAAATCTTGTTAGGACAGGCATATCAAAAAGCACAAGAGTTAGGGTTTGCGAAATAATGAATAATGATAATTTGCTAAATGAGTAGCGAAACAAAATGTATCATGCTTGCTCTAACCCAAATTTGCGGTAGCGCTGCTAACACCTTAATACAGCGTCAGATGCTAGGAGAAAATTATGAAGGAGTTTGTAAAAGATAAGGATTTGATCAAAGAGGCGTTTCAAGCTTTGGCATACTTTGTTTTTTTAGTTGGGGTCATTAAGTTAGCATCACCAGAAATACACGACAGTTCAATACTTTATAGGGTTGGATTTCTTCTTGTTTTGTGGTTACTGTTCTTCCTCGCTATTTGTTACGCAATGCTTCATGTAAGCGTTGAGATCACAAAAAAATACTACCCAGACTTTGAATCACCGATGTTTGGAGGCAAAAGTGTTCCTTTTAAACAAGCTATTAGATCACCTAGTTACTGGCTCTGGTTTGGAGTTAGTATCCCATATGGTTTTATGGCCTGGGCGATTATAAATCTGGGGTTAAATTGAATCTTGTCAGGACAGCCATATCAAAAAGTAACAATTACAAAAAGCAGGAGGCAGAATGAATCACTTAAGAAAACATCCACTATATAATAAAGCAATTAGCTTAATAACAAAACTATTATTTATCATTTGTTTTATATCCGCTTTCTTTATGTTATTAACATTTGACTTCGATGAGTTAAATAACACTGCAATTGTTTCCTTTGTCGTTATCTTCGCTATTCTTCCACTTATAATTATCTACATCAGCTTTGATTCACAATGGATGCTTGAAGAGGAACAGATAGCAAAAATTAAAAATATTTACAAAAACATTAAAGCTAACACTCCTAGTGAGCAATATAATATTATCGTTAGCTTTTCAATTGAAACAAAATATATTGAAGTATTTCAAAGCAACGTTACACAAAGAGCTATTATCATTTATAACGATAATGAGATGATGTTATTTATAATTAGTGGTGACAATATTTCAAATGCCATAACTATTCCATTTACTGACCTTTCTAGAAGTACACTTACAGGTAATAAAAAATCATATACACTAAAATTAAATAATAATTTAGAGTTAGAGCCAATAGAAATAAAGTATCGTAATATTCAAAGGTTCTGTAGTTTATTTAGTAGTAATGAGAAAAATACACATAAGAGGCTTTATCAGCTGTTCAATAAATATGCAGTCAAAAAACACTATTTTTATCATGATATAATTTCCAATCGTTAAACCGCTTTTTCGGGCGAAGCCAAGACAGGTATATCAAAAAGCAATATGCGAGCCGCAAACACCGTTTAAAAGTCGCAATTAACGCCATACAATTAACGCCATAGTGGTTTGTTAACTTTATGTCGTTAAAGCAAAATTGATCGTATGTACTTTAGTGAGACTAACACTTTTTTTTGCTTGCCAGAGATCATAGTTGTCCTGCATTGTTAGCCAACTTTCCGGAGTTCTACCAAGTGACTTTGACAGACGTAAAGCCATTTCCGGTGAAACGGCACTTTGCCCTTTAAGAACACGATTCAGTGTAGATGGCGATACATCAAACTGTTTTGCAACAAAGCGACAGCTATAACCAAACGGTTCCATATAGACATCATAAATAAACTCACCTGGGTGAGGAGGGTTGTGCATACTCATTAGTGATAATCCTCATAATTCAAAATATATGCATTGCCGTCAAGAAATTCGAAAGTAATACGCCAATTTCCATTGACTGTGATTGACCAAATGCCGTCTCTATCCCCTTTCGGGAGAATCTTGTCAGGACAGGCATATCAAAAAGCAAAGTATACATTCAACTGTGTTGCGTAATTGCGAGTGTAAGCCAACACTCTACAGACGGAACCTTTCCGCACTCACATTCCACCAATGCTGCAATCATTCATCATTAAAATCTATATTATCAATACATTACGTGATCCTATGGCGTATTTTTCAGGAGAAAACCTGATAACTCAAAGAAGTCCGAAATTGGGACAGGCATATTACTGACTGCACGTTATGCTAACCTTTAGGCAGTTTTGATAATTTGTCGGGTCAACACCATTACCCAATGTTTTGATACACTTGTCGTTACCCAAAGGTGCATCATAGGAGCGTTTCTTGGACTTAAATCTACTCACAACTTTTTTGGCGGTTTATAAACATCGCTCTATCACCGTCGCCTCTGAAGAGTTAGACCTCACGCAGCCTGCGGTGAGTGCGGCGATTAAACGGCTCGAAGCGGTTTTGGGAAAGGTATTATTCGTTCGAGAAGGACGCGGGATCGCGCCAACAGGGGCAGCGGTATCGTTGGCGCACAAAATAGAAGATCCACTCGATGTGATAAACAGCATTGCTGACAGCAACGATGAGCTTAATGTCTACTGTACAGAAAGTTTGATCACCTTTTTTACTCATATTCAAGGCGTCAACTTTATCGAAGCCCCTTTGGGTGAAGACCAATTGTTTGACGCGTTAATTGCTCAGAAAGTTGATCTTACGATTGATGTTATTTCGAACAAAAGGAATGCGTTAATTGAGGAAGTGTTATTTGAAGACGAAGCGGTCTGTTTAACCAGACAAAACCACCCACGCATTGGGGACTCACTGAGCTATGAGCAGTATTTTGCAGAAAAACATATCGCGCTAAAAGTCAGGCGTTCACAAATGAATACCATCGACTTTCTATCCGATAAACCCACGCCACCAAGAAAGGTCAGTATTGAAACCAGCTCTATTTCTTCAATGCTCATGCTGGCAAGTACCACCGATTATATTGCTTCATCCACCCGCTCTCTCGCCGAACTGCTTGCGCCTAAATTAGGGTTGAACATTCATCCAATCCCTCTTGAACTTCGCCCAATTACCTTTCGGATGCTCTATCACCGACGATACGCCAATGATAGCCAACACTCACAAATCAGAGAGGCGATCAAAACCGCGATCCCAAATTCACTATCCCACTACAAAGATACATAAATCTTATTAATACCTCATCATAAGTGCGCTTTGTTTATTCCAAGGCTCGATCATTAAATAATCTCCAGTACTTGTTTACAGTTAGAAACTACTGGAGAAAATCATGAAAATATTCCGCCTATTACCCTTGTCTATGATATGTGCAAGCAGCGCGGCGTTTGCAACATCGACACAAGTGTACTTGGAGCAAAATATTGCCTCTAATGCTGCTGATGAAGGAACCTATACCACCGAAGCGGGTGCGCTGATTGACACATCGGAAAACGGTCAGGTTTACATTGGTTTCGATGACCAAGGCTGGTTAGCGGTGGGTTACGGGCACAATTTCTCATTGTCAGAGAGTTGGGAATTAAACCTTTACGGTGAACTCGGCAGATGGGATACGGGGGAAGAGATGTTGGTTGAAGCGATTGTCGACTTTAAAGCAACCGAAAACCTCAACCTTTTTGCGGGTTATGGCTACAACCGTTCAAGCCAAACCTTAGAACAACTCAGTGATACTGCTATCAACACCAACCAAATCATTGCTGGTTTAGGATTGACGATGGGGGATTGGGCGCTAGATTACACCTACACTCACGAAAATCGCGATGGCTCAAATGGGGGCTTTACGCACGTCGGTGGCGACTTCTACTTTAGCCAAGACTCCTACCGCACCAATGAACACGAAGTTATTCTTTCTACTTCCATTGACCAGTGGACACCGTACATAAAATACACTTACTTCAATACTCATGAAGGTGAGCTATCAACAACCAGTTCGATGAGCAATATTGTTGAAAATGACAGTATTTGGACGCTGGGTGTGTCTTATAACTTCTAATGATCCCGAGTCGCCAACGGCAGAAGGAGTTGCCGACTTAAGATAATAATATGATGCCTGCCTCTAAGCCAAGTTACCTCAAGATACGAGGTTCAAGAAAGTCCTCACATTTTAGAACCCAGAATAAAGTGTTAAGATGCCCACATCGTTGCTGCTGTGGTTACTGATGGTGCTCGAAACCGATTTGGTTTCCTGTTTTACAACTTCACCTTTTAATGCCCGATGGGATAACCACCAGCTTAACCATAAAAACTAAAGGTATATTTTTCATATGGTTAATAACAACATTCAATGGTTTCCGGGCCACATGCATAAGGCGCGTAAGGAAATTGAAGAAGTCATCCCTCAAGTTGATGTGATTATTGAGGTGTTAGATGCTCGCATTCCTTTTAGTAGCGAGAACCCGATGATCTCTCAACTGCGTGGTGATAAGCCTGTGGTTAAAGTGCTTAACAAGCGAGATTTAGCCGATCCAGAAAAAACGCAACTCTGGATTGATCACCTTGAAAAAGAGCAAGGTGTTAGGGCGATTGCCATCACGACGAGCCAGACTCACGAAGTCCAACAAATTCTTGATTTGTGCCGTAAACTCGCGCCACATCGTGAAGAGATTGGTAAAAACATTCGTACCATGATTATGGGGATTCCTAATGTGGGCAAATCCACCATCATTAATACTTTAGCTGGACGCACTATTGCGGTAACAGGCAACCAACCTGCCGTTACCCGCCGTCAGCAACGCATTAACCTACAAAACGGGATTGTGCTTTCGGACACCCCGGGGATTCTGTGGCCTAAAGTGGAAAACCCACACAGCGGTTTCCGTTTAGCGGCAACTGGCGCGGTTAAAGATACTGCGATGGAATATGATGAAGTGGCTTTCTACACCGTGGAATATCTTGCGGCTCATTATCCAGAACGACTGAAAGAGCGTTATCAGATTGATGAGGCGTTGCCTGAGTCAGATATTGAACTGATGGAGTTGATCGGTCGTAAGCGCGGTGCATTGCAATCGGGTGGTCGTGTGAACCTGCACAAAACCTCGGAGATCTTACTGCACGAACTTCGCGGAGGCACGCTAGGACAGATCACGCTGGAACTGCCAGAGATGATCACACAAGAGTTGGTCGAAGTTGAACTTGAAGCAGCACGCAGAGCGGAAGAGAAAGCGAAGAAGAAAGAAGAGCGTCGTAAGCGTTACTTGAAAAACAAGCGCTAGTCAGCAGCTTGCAAGGGCTACGAACCGATTCGCAATGAAAGATAGGGCGTGAATAGCAGATATGTTGTTCGCGCCTTTTTTGTATGATTTTATGGTGGGGTTAAAGGTGCCTGTCCTGATAACGAACCCCAACAACGCACCAACAAAGCAACGTCAACAATGAACAAGAAATGACACTCCCTGCAACGTCTCCCCTTCGGAGGAAGGGGTCTACTTATGGGCGGTGCTTGCTGGTAGTAGATTCCTTCCTGCGAAGGAATGACGGCGTGGTTGAGGAATGACACTCCTGCAACGTCTCCCCTTCGGAGGAAGGGGTCTACTTATGGGCGGCGCTTGCTGGTAGTAGATTCCTTCCTGCGAAGGAATGACGGTGTGGTTGAGGAATGGCGGAGTGGTTGAGTAATGACACCCCTACAACGTCTCCCCTTCGGAGGAAGGGGTCTACTTGCGGGTGGTGCTTGCTGGTAGTAGATTCCTTCCTGCGAAGGAATGACGGTATGGTTGAGGAATGGCGAAGTGGTTAAGGAATGACGGCATAATTGAGGAATGACACCCCTGCAACGTCTCCGCTTCGGAGGAAGGGGTCTCTTGCGGGTGGTGCTTGCTGGTAGTAGATTCCTTCCTGCGAAGGAATGACGGCGTGGTTGAGAAATGACACTCCTGCAACGTCTCCCCTTCGAAGGAAGGGGTATACTTGCGGGTGGTGCTTGCTGGTAGTAGATTCCTTCCTGCGAAGGAATGACGGTGTGGTTGAGGAATGGGGCAATTAAAGATGCCCAATTAAAGATGCCTGTCCCAATTGCGCAGACAGTACCCACATATGAATAATTGAAACCGATATTTTTAAACTAACAGACACACAAAAAACCACAACAAAGTGGTTAATTTTCAAAGTATTGGGATTGGTATAACAGACGTAAAAACTTGGAGCGTGCAGCGGGAATCGAACCCGCATCATCAGCTTGGAAGGCTGAGGTAATAGCCATTATACGATGCACGCACTTTGGTAGGAGCAGGTCTAATATGCCACACTGAAACTAAAAGGGAAGTGGATTTTCGTTTCATGCGTTTGATTGCTCACTTTTCACACGACAGGTTGAAAACTTAACCAAAATAACGACCTATCCCCAAGTCACCTCAAGGTGCAGCATTCAGAGGTAGTTTAGGAATAGTGGCGCAGTTTGGGTTTACGTTACTATCGAGTTATAACTTTTAGCCGTTGACCAAGAAGGCTTTCAATTTTTTTGGCCAGCGTATATCAAATATCAGAAGCGTAATGTTATAGCTCACGATTCCGGACAAAATCAACAGCGCAAATGCCTGCCAAGACATACCTAACATTGGTTGCAGAGACAAAATTACACTCGTCATCACTATGCCTGCGACCACCGATTGGTAGATCAAATCAAACATAAACGTCAATCGGACTTGCAACAGTTTGCTGATGGCCAACAGATTGAAAGGGGCTCCAAAAATGTATTTGGCACACATTGCCAGTGCCGCGGCCATTGCGCCGTATGTGCCACCAAAAACCGACAATACAAGCAAGGCGACGAAGGACGAAAATAGTTGAGCTTTAACGGTTAGTTTCGGCTGTTTGGTTGCAATCAATAAGGCGGGGACGTAAGCGAAAACAATGGAAAAAGCCGCCAGTAAAGAAAGCACTTGCAGAATTGGAATCGCGTCTTGCCATTTCTCACCAAAAATCAATAACACAACGTAAGGTGCAAGTAACGCAAGACCGAGAAAACACGGGAACAGTATGAGATAGGTGTAACGGCAGGTATCTGCAAAGAAGGGTTTTAGGTGATCCTGCTCGGTTGAATTATTGTACCGCCTTGAAAATACGGGTAACGCATAGCTCGACAAACCAAATAAAATTCCGCTACGAGGCAAATCCACCAAACGGGTAGCAAAATTGTACATCGCGACTTCTACAGCCCCGGCGACAGAACCTAGAATAAGACTGATTCCGCGGATCAACATATCCACATTTAATGCATTGATTGATAAAGGGATACCAAGGCGCAATAGGTTTACCATGTATTTATAGTCGATATATAGCGGGAGCGGTCTTCTGTCGATGTACATCAATACTGCAAGTGAGACAAAATCTATGACCACACCTTGAATCACTATCGCCCACGCTCCGCCACCGTATATAGCCATTGTGATACCGGCAATCGTCCCTAGGACTTTACCAAAAATGGTCCGTATTGCGATGGATTTGAACTGACCCTCTCGGCGCATATTGGCGATATAGACTCTAGCACCAATAGACATCAGAATTTTTAAACTCGCCACGGAAACCAAGATCAAGAAAAACATATCGGACGTCACTAACCAAGTGATACCAATAACTAACAGTTGCCCTAATACCGCTAAAATGATCGAGGTCCAAAAGAAAGAACCATCGGTTTTTTTATCGGTCTTTTCCGCGCAAACGTAGGGACCTTCCAAGGCAGCATTAATCAGCACGGCTATCGCTTCCACTGCCGCAATAGCCAACACACCCAAGCCCAACTGCTTTGGCGTAAGTTGAGAGGCTAAAACATAAAAAGAAATGATGGACAAAAAGATCATCCCGAACTTTTCAATAAATATCCATATCAGTTTGGCTAATCGTTCTCTTAACACGAATCACTCCCTGTTGATTCCATCGAACATAGGTTAGGTATTCGAATCTTCCCTAAGCAAACTCACTTGCTCTCGAAGTACCCCTTTCCTTTATATACCCAAGTTACCTCAAGATGCGAGGTTCAGCGAGATTTGCTTGGTTTGTGGACAAGGCAACGACTCGAAGATTTAGTGGTTCTAAATAAAGAGTCGTTAACGCCGGCCACGAGCCAAGCAAACTCGCCCGAAGGGAGGTCCTAGATGACTTTATCTCGGCGTCAAATATGCTTGAAAGGATTCACCATTCCTTCACATCTTTTCCTTGATATAAAGTCATCTAGGACCTCTGAACTCTGCATCTTGAGGTAACTTGGGTATACGCTCTGTGAATAACCTCATCATTGAATATTAATCATCAATGAACGCTACCAACACGACTTATTACCATCTCATTCATTAATTTGACACTTTGAGCAAGTCATTAATATTATTCAAATTTCAACGTCTATTTGATTACATTACTCATCGAATAGAAACTTATAATCAATATGCCATAAAGGTGAGGATAAAAAATGACATTCCATGTATCAACTATGAGACTTGGCAAAAAAAATCCAATTGCTGTTTAATTGTTCACACCTGACAAGGTTAGCATTAAACAATAAAAGAGATTAAGTTGTTATTGTAATATGTTCACACACAGACATGCCCTTAGGACGCAGTAAAAATGGGGCAATGAAAAAAGATAACAGCATGGATTATGAGCTGTTTTAGGAACACTTAGTTTAAAAGGAGACTAAACATGATAAGTGTCGATACCACCATTTTATCTTGGGATAGAAGTGACGATACCCTTGCTGCGATATCCAGTGCACTCACGCAAAAAGACATTATCAATAAGGTGATCGTGGTTGATCAAGGCTCTAAACCTGAGAACGTCACCAAGCTAAGGGATTTTTCTCGAGACAAGCACAATCTTGCCATTGTTTACAATGATGAAAATTTAGGCGTCCCAGGTGGGAGAAACTGCGCGGCACGACAAGGGGACGGAAAGTACGTTGTGGCTCTCGACAATGATGCGGAGTTTATTAATGAGTCTCAACTGAAAAAAGCAGTAGATATCATGGAGGAAAACCCTGATATCGCGGTGTTGGCGTTCCGAATTTTGCGCTTTGGTTCTAGTGAAGATGATTGGAGTAGTTGGCCTTTTGGTTCCACAGACAAGTGGCCGTCTGACTCTTCTTTTTACACCACGAAATTTGTTGGTGCGGGTCATATGATTCGACGTGAAGCCTTCGATGACATAGGTGGATATGACGACAAACTCTTTTTCATGCATGAAGAAGTCGATCTGTCTAAACGACTGATCAATAAAGGTTACAAAATTCGTTACACGCACGAAGTCGTGATCGGTCATAAGGTATCGAAAGAGCATAGAGTGCCATGGAACAGTACTCGAGCGATGTATGATGTAAGAAACAGCCTCTACCTTGCGGTTAAATTAGATACCAATAAAGGGGCAATCAACACCTTGCTGTTGCTGTCGCATCAACTCAAACGCGACTTTAAATTAGGGGCATTTAAGAGTTCATTGAAAGGACTGTTTCTTGGATTAGCGCTATTCCCCAGAGCGATTAAGTTGAAAAACAACCAACCCGAGAATAAAACCACCCTGAAAGCCGAAGAATATAACAAGATGTATTCGTGTACTGTCAGCAGAACATTCTTCCAGCGCGTGGCAAGGAAGGTGGGACAAACTTTTTCTTAACGTTTTGGTTCTGTTTTCCTTTGCATTTATTTTTCGGCATAAGGAAATGAGTCACTTCACCAGACTGACTCATTATCCGCTAATTAGTCAACGTTATTCGTTGTTTTATATTAACGCTATAACCCTCTTAATTTAGAAAATGAAACCATAACTGTCTGCGTAATTAGGGGAGATAGCAAGCTATAATGAATGACACCTTACAGTCGGTCATATAATTTTAATATAAACACAATAAAACATATTTGAAACCAGTAACGGCTATCGAGGGTTAGGCTGTTAATTAAATCGATCATTCATACGCTAAGAATATCGAATTTTTACCTAGTTAAATGAATTAAAAATGGACAATACACAGATATGAACAATTGGATGGAAAATCTGCGTGAATTAAAAGAGATGCACTTACAGATTGCAGAACTGTGCATCGGCAAAAAACTGGCATACGTGGATATACCTTTTCACGGTAACGTTGGTGATCACCTAATCTACATGGGTACGGAAGCGTTCTTTGAACAACACCAGTTAAATGTCATCTACCGAGCATTTGATACCAATGTTTGCGATAAAAATCTCGACGCCGCGGATGTCATTGTCTGTCATGGTGGCGGTAATTTGGGGGATATTTATCATATCCACCAAGCACTCAGAGATAGAATCATAGAGAAGTATCCCAATAAAAAAATCATTGTTATGCCACAAACCATTCATTTCAACTCACAACATAATGTCGACGCTTGTGCGAAGAAATGGAGCCAACACAAAGATCTACACCTTTTTGTTAGGGATACCAATAGCTTAGAGATCGGCAAACAATTCACTCCAAACTGTACTCTGATGCCAGATATGGCTCACAGCCTGCATCCTCTGGTGGATGTTTCTGAGGTATTATCTGCGGATGTTACCCTTAATGAACTTAGAATATTAAACTTGAGACGTGTCGACGTTGAAAAAGTGCAGCAACAAACCACGATCAACAAACAACCCTTTGACTGGGTTGACCTAACAACAACGCAAGACATCGCAACCACTAATTTGGTGGGAAGAATTCGCAATAAGCCATTTTTAAAACAGAAATCTAACCAGATATGGTTTAAACACTCTAAGTCTCTCTGTTTCCGTGCGGTACAACACTTTATGAGCCACAATGTTGTCTACACTGACCGACTGCACGGCATGATTCTTTCTTATCTTCTCGGTAGAAGAATCAAATTGATGGACAACTCCTACGGCAAAAACCTCAACTACTTTAATCAGTGGATAAAACAGAGCGATTTAGTCGAAGTGTTGCCACAAAAAAGTGATTAACTTCATTGCATTAACTTCATCGCATTAACCTCAAAGTCAGTCGTTCAGGCTGACTTTGCTTTACATCCATGATGGCAGTCCCGTGTCACTCTCTGTAGACATAAGTTCCCCTTAAGCGTTACCAAGCCCCCTAGTTCTGGAGAAATCACTGATGGATCAGTCTTCGAACTGGCTTGCCTCTTTTTGTATTAGCCAAACCTGACTTATATCCATACAATACAAAGCGATTCCCCATGTCTACCGAGCGACTAAACTAAGAACAACAGCGCGAGTAGGTATGCGGGCAACACAATATTCAATTCTAAAAACTCGGTTTATCGATCTGGTCGCAAACTAAATTAGTTACAAACCAAATCTAATCGCAAACCAAAGAGGCTCAACATGAAACTGATTCGAATTTTCCTTGGCAAAGTCATTTTGCTTGTTAACTCGCTATTCTCTCCTAAGGGCGTGACTCGCACTGATGAAGCACAAGCCGCGGCTGATAGCAAAGCCAAACAACTCGCTTTGTATCAATTTGAAGGCTGTCCTTTTTGCGTAAAGGTTCGTCGTGAACTGAAGCGCCAATCGATCAACGTGACGTTAAAAGACGCTGCCAATGATCCTCAAGCTCGTTCCGAATTACTGGCGGGTGGAGGTAAAGTGAAAGTTCCCTGCTTGCAGATCAAAGATGGCGAACATACACAGTGGATGTATGAATCGTCCGATATCGTTAACTATTTAAAGCAAGAATTTGCCTAATGCAGAAGCGGAGCCAGTCGAGCTCCGCTTCTTACTTATACCCAAGTCACTCAACTTAAGGGCTACTCGTTAAGCCTGCCGCATAAACCATCCAATACATTCCGAGCCATGCAGTACCACTTGCTGTAAGCCTTGCTCTAAAACTGACGTCTCGACATTGAGATCCTAAACAGCTCACTCACGATACTCGATTCGCTTTCTGCTCACCTATCTATAATCACGCCTTGTCAGTGCAATAAAAATCATGAGCTACGCATCAATAATTTCGTATGCTCAACAAACACAAAAGGACATGGACATGAAATACAGCTTTTCAACGCATAGCACCTGTGGCTTTAACATAAAGTGGTCTCCCCTCTCTTGTTTTGAAAAATTTCGCTGTAAAAAGGAGTGCGATGAAGAAGATAGCATTATCCTTGCAGGTACCACCAACACGGACGGAACCGGTTCCGCAACGAATCTCTCTTTAGACAACGCTGATATTTATTTGGTGGGCGAAGGCGAGATCATTCAAGACGATATTGTCGTCATCCAGTCCGATGAAGACGGAGGCTCAACGTATGTCGTCCCTACCTTTTGGAATAAAGACGCCACTGGGTTCGGCTATAAGGAAGTGAAAGTCACCAACGATGATGCGGTGGTGTTTGTTGCCGGTGTCGTGGATGTTGATATTAACAATTGCTATAACTATGGATCGCAAATCACGGTTGTCGATGCAAAACGTGGGGAAATCCATACCGGAAAAGGCGATGACACGATTAACGTCACTATTTTGTCAAACAACACTCTGTGGTCGAACCATTTTGAAATTGATACTGGCAAAGGCTCCGATACCATCACACTGCAAGCGTTCCAGAACTCACAAAACACCTCTTATACTATTGACGCTGGTCGAGGTCACGATGTGATTGACGTTGCTAGCCTATCACCAGCCAGTGACGACCCTAGTTTAGATATCGTGCGCTCGGTTGATGGTGGCAGAGGACTCGACGCCCTGTTACTTGGTGACACTCAAAATACGACTTTTTCTAACTTTGAAGCGCTTATTGGTAATGGCACAACATCGCTGATGATTGATGAATCCATGCTCGAAAATAATGGTTCTAAGTGGCTTGGACTCGTCATCGCCAACTGCGATATCGAATTTTCGGATGGGTTATCCGTTGAAAGTGTCAGTGCGAGCCTATCCAGTGTTGAGACACAGTTTGTCGATTCATTTGATAGCATTGCCCTGAGTTTGGCAAAAACAGCCGCTGATTTTAGTGTTGTTGAAATCAACAATGGTGACCAGAGTTATTCACTGCTTGTCGACGATATTAGTGCATTCATTTAGCGTCCAATACGATATTGAAAACACGCAATGTCACTTGCCACCATTGGCTTTGTTCCATGCTGCTGGACCTCCGACAGCATGGAATTTTCATTCTAAAATAGTACTTTTTGTTGGCTATCTAAACTTTTGCATCAAAATCATATTCATCATTGTCACCCTTTTATCTGTACTAACCTCTACTATGCAGCAGTGAGTATTTCTGCCCAGATACAGTCTTCAAAATAAACAACTATCATTTGCAACAGAGACGACAAATACGGAGCCGATATCAATGGGAATCCATAAACGCAGCGACCAAATTATTTTCCATACATCTAGCCTATACCCTATTATCTTAGCTTTGTTAATACTGATGTTAAGCGCATGTTCTAAAGATGAAACCGACACAAATATACAAACATCTAAAGACACACCCGTCGAATCGGACTCAGCAGGTAGCATGCTATCAGCCATGGATATCATCGAAAATCTGCAACAAAATCAGCGATTGTCCGAGCATGATGCGCGCAAGTATCTCACCGAGCTCGCAAACCTAAACCGTCTCTCTTCTCCTCTACAACAGAAATTTAGCACTTCACCGCAGATGGTCAGTTACATGATTTCAGAGCGGGCACGCAATGTTCCAATTGAACAGAGCATTGTATTGGGGCAAGACTACTACTTTGACCTTGAAGGCATGCTAAGCATGGCCTATTTGCTGTTTGACGATAAGTTACTGCTCACCGACAACTTACTTTTTATCCCAACGTTGGATTCGGATACGATACGAGATGTTGCCATACTCAGTGGTGTCGATCCGTCATACGTGACCAGTGCGACCGCGACTGGAGACATCAGTTACCGAATTACGCCACTACTCGAATCCGTCAGTCTCTCTCTATTCAATAAAACCGAAAGTGATCACGCCAGTGTGCAATATCGAGAGTTAGGTTCTGATGAATGGCTAGAGGGTGTGGATTTGCAATGGAATAGTATGGATAGTGCCCTATCCGGCAGCATTGTCTATCTTAAGGAACAAACGGAATACGAGCTTCAAGTAACGGCAACCACCGAAGGCGTTGAACAGCAGCCTGAGATATATACATTTTCGACATGGGATTCCCAGCCAAACTTTGACCCTAATAAGATCTATTATTTAAAAGATATCTATTTTGGTGGTCAACTTGACCTTGATGCACTCCAAATCGAAGGCAGCGCCGATGGATGGGCGAAAATTATTGGCGATGAAGACACCCCCATCATAGTCGAAAATAACGAATACGATTCTGCCATCAACATTGGCAGAAATAACTACATTTATTTTGAAAATATTACCGTACAAGGCGGCAGATTAAATGCCATCGAGAGTTTAACCAGCCAGAATTTATGGTTTAACGGTTGCGACATTTCTCAATGGGGTCGGACGCCGAATTACATCATAGATGGACTGCCCTACGAAAACGAAAATGACTCGACGCCCATTAATTATGATTCCGCCTTTGCTCTTAAATACAGTGGCAAGATAGTCATTGAAAACTGTGTTGTGCATTCTCCAGTCCCCTATGCCAACAGTTGGGAATCAGGACACCCTTATGGCCCGAACGCTTTCTTAGCATTAGCGAATCATCCAGATCTTGAGCATCAAGGGCAGGTCGTGATTCGCAATAATCGTTTCTTTGGTACCCCTGAACACCGATTCAATGATGTGATTGAAAGTTACTTCAATGGCGAAATTAATGGCGGCTTTGTTCGTGATTCCGCTATTTACAACAATTATCTCGCTTATGCCAATGACGACATCATCGAGCTTGATGGTGGTCAAAACAACGTGCTGTTTTACGACAATGAACTTGAGCAAGCTTACGTCGGCGTCAGCGCTATTCCCAATCGCAAAGGACCTAGCTATATCTTCAATAACTACATCCACAATTTAGGTGATGATCGCAATGTGAAATGGGCCGCTATCAAAGTCGGCGGGTTATTAAAAAAACCTGAGGGGGTCACCAATATCTATAACAACTATATTGCCAGTAGCGCCAACGGGATTGGGGCGTCATCCTTTTATGGTGACTACACATTCTGGGTCAACGCCATCAATAACGTCATGATTCACAATCAATATTGGAAAGTCATGGGGTACAGTATTTATGATCGCGAGCAGCATTATAGGTCGACATTTATCAATAATTATCTGTTTAACCTGAAACAAAAATCGCCTGTTTATCAAGCCGATAACCTCGTGAGCTATTTCGACGCTAGTATTGTCAATGCAGACTTTGCACAAGATCTTTGGGACCAAGAGCAATCTTTTGTATTAATGGATATTCCGAAAGATCTTCATGTACCAAACTTCACCAATACCGATAAAGACGGCAAAGTCATCATAGGTCGCTACTCATGCGATCAAAATATATCCGATAGCGCTATTTGGGTTGGTGCTACGAATAAAGATGGCACAGGTTCGTCTAAAAATCTGTCTAATGAAAATGCAACAAAGACATTAATTGATGATGGTGAGGTCACTAACACAGCCATCATTATGCAGCGCAGCAACGCTAATGATGGTAGTACTTATATTGCCTTCACCCCCGGTCACGCAAGTACTCAATATAAAGAAGTCAAAATTGATAACGCGGATGCGTTAGTTGAGGTGTCTAATTTAGTGGATGTGGATATCAACAATACTAACCAGTGTGGAGCAAGCATCAATATCGTCGGTGCCAAAAGAGGTCAAGTCACGACAGGCGGTGGTAACGATACCATCAACACCACGATCTATACCACAGGGGGAAGTTGGTCCAACTTGTTTACCTATAACACTGGCGCAGGCGATGACAAAATAGTCGTATTACCAAGCACTAATTCACAATACTCATCGTTTGAGATTGACACCGGTAGCGGTAACGATCTGGTTGACTTTTCATTGGTTAATAGCGCAACTAAGGAGGCGTTTATTGAGCGAGAGATTCATGGTGGTGAAGGCAAAGACACCTTGATTCTGGGATCCAGTGATGCCTATACATTTACAGGTTTTGAGATACTAATCGCAGACCAAGCATTGCCTCTGACTGTTAATCAAGCCATGCTTGATGCCAACGGCTCGCAGGATGGTGAAATCATTATCTCTGGCTTCCAAGTCAACTTTAGTGACGACATCAAAGTTCAAAATATAGATACTGCTTCAGCAAACGCTGATAGTAAGCTTCTTAATTCATCAGAAGCTTCGGAATATAATCTATCCGTCAGTGATAACGGCTACTACACCATAAATGTCACGACGAACAAAGGGACTTATCAGCTACACATTCAGGCACAAGACAGTGCCGACGGTTGTAATTGCTCAACGCAATCATTTTAGTGTTGAGCCTACCTTTTTTGAATAGAATAAACCGAGTGCTTTGAATAAAATAAACCGATAGTTAGAAGGAATTGACTATTTTGCGACCTATTTTTTTATTTCGTTTCAGCTCCAGTTTGAGTGAACTTAGACTTTGTACTTCTCGACTGTTGACTTGTGTAATGCTCGTGTTGAGTATCACCTCAATTGCTATTACCCACGCTAACGCGAATAACTCTAAACCCAGTCAACTCTCAGCCTCACAATTCGTTTCATATTTAGCTAAAAAACAGCCTCTGAATGAAAGCGATGCGCAACGGTATCTCTCAGCAGCATTCAATGACGGCAAACTTAATGAGCAACTCAACCGTACTTACCTCAAAGATAAGGCATTAACTGGGTATCTGTTGCTTCGAGCGGCGAAAGGCATCTCCGCTGAATACACTCTAGATGTGGGGTTGAAACGAGGCTATGATCTGTCCACTATGCTAGAACTTGCCTACCTGACGACGCAAGACAAAAGCCAACTCACTAATAACCTCCTGTTTACGTTACATATCGATCACGACCTGATACAAGATACCGCCATACAATATGGCGTTGACAAAGATGTTGTTAACAAAATGGCGAGTAAGCATCCGGCGGACTATCGCATCACCCCTCTGTTCGAATCGGTGAGTATTTCTGTGTTTAACCGATTAGAGTCCGATCACGGTATTGTTGAATATCGACCATTGGACGCTCAACAATGGTTGCCTGCATCTGATTTGCAGTGGAACAGCATAGAAAATGCGCACACCACAAGTATCGTCTACCTTAAACCCGAAACCGAATACCAGTTACGCGTTACTTTCACCGTCAATAATCAACCTGAATCACCACAAGAGTATGCCTTCAAAACTTGGAATGTCTTACCAACGTTTGATCCTAACAAAATATTCCACCTCAAAGACATCTACTCTGGTGGCCAGCTTGACCTTGAGGCACTCAATATTAAAGGTAAACCCAATGCTTGGGTTAAAATCATTGGAGACAACACCACTCCAATCGTTGTCGTTGATGATGAATATGACTCGGCGATCAATATTGGCGCTAACGGTTATATCTATTTTGAAAATATCGTGGTGAAAGGTGGCAAGCTCAATGCCATTTCCAGTGATAAAAGTCATCATCTCTGGTTCAACCATTGTGACGTTTCTCAGTATGGGAGAATCCCCAAGGTTATCAAGAATGGCAAGCGCTATGAGAAAGAAAACGATAAATGGCCAGTCAATTATGACTCTGCATTTGGTTTGCGACGCACTGGTAGGGTTGTGATCGAGAACTGCTCTGTTCACTCTCCCAATATGGCAGCGAATAGCTGGGAGTCAGGTCATCCTCATGGTGCCAATGCCTACTTAGCTATGGCCAATCACCCTAATCGCGACTTTCAGGGGCAAATTGTATTACGGAACAACCGTTTTTTTGGTACCCACAACCACCGTTTTAATGATGTGATTGAGAGTCGCTTCAATGCCTACGCGTCTGGTGGGTTTGTGCGTGACAGCGCTATCTATAATAACTACCTAGCTTATGCCAACGATGATTTGATCGAACTGGATGGTGGACAGAATAACGTATTGTTTTACAACAATGAGTTAGAACAAGGGTATGTCGGCGTTAGCATCATCCCAAATAGAAATGGACCAAGCTATATATTCAATAACTACATCCATAACCTCGGCGACGAACGAGGTGAAATGTGGGCAGCAATCAAAGCGGGCGGACTTCTGTCTCGCCCAAAGGGCGTAAGCACTATCTATAACAATTTAATCCTAACCAACGCAAATGGTATTGGTGCGGCGGGTTTCGAACAAGACTATACTTTCTGGGTCAACGCAATTAATAATGTGATGATCCATAACCAGCACTGGAACGTTCGCGGATACAGCATCTACGAAAAGTCACCCTACAAAGCGTCCGTCTATAAAAACAACTATATGTTTAATTTAGTTGCCAAAAAGCCCGTTTACCAAGCCAATGGCGTCGAGCCATTTTATGATCAGAGCCTGCTAAACCTTGATTATGCCAAGAAGCTTTGGGACAGCAATACTCGCTCGGTTAGCTTGAATATTCCGGCACAATATCGCCTACCAAACCTGACGCATGAGAATGCGGAAGGCGAAGTGGTTATTGGAAAATTGACCGATGAGTAAAACCATCACGTAGAGTCCGTCAACCAAAGGGGCGTACACTAACATACGTGCCCCTTGGTCTATTCACTTCTCAGTGACGTTACTTGGCTAACTGTTTAAAGCAAGCAAATAGAGCTCGACTGTTATCTTTGGTAAATAGATGTGGTAATGAAGATAGAATCTCGACCAATGACTGACGATAGTTTTTATTTACAATCAATAACCTAGCATAACCCAAACGATAATTGACAATACGTTGGCTTAACTTAGGTGTTTTTAAACCTACTCCATGGGCATAGTTTCTATGCTTTGTCAGCACAGCGATAGTATCTAAATAGAACCGCTCTTTAGGTTGCGCAGTAATACTGCCTTCGTGTTGGTGATACTCAAACACGGGGGTATTCACCACACCGACTCGACCTCGTTCCGCCACGGTCAACCATAGATCTGTATCTTCTGCGTAAATATAGGACGAATTGAAACAGCCGACTTCAATCAACAAACGTCGTCGAACTAAAGCCGCTTGAGTCATCGCAAACCCTCTTTGATAAAGTGCTGACAAAAATGACTCACGCTGAAAACTGTATCCTGCGTCATGATGCGATGCCTGTTCTAAATCCAGTAATTTCCATACTTTGAAACGAGAAAAAAAGGACGCTTGTTCCTGTTTGCCTTTGCTGAATATACTGTAGTCTCCGACCACTAAATCAAGGGGGCTTGCCAACTCTTCACATTGATTCACTAACGCGATTTGTTGTGCCAGTTTATCTTCACTCCAAACATCATCCGAATCTAAAAAGGCAACCCACTCGCCTTGAGTTAAAGCGATACCACTATTACGTGCAAGGGAAGGCGAACCCGAGTTCTCTTGATAGACGTAACGAATACGTTCATCGTCCAAATAACCCCGAATAATCTCAGCAGAACCATCAGTACTGCCATCGTCCACTACGATCAATTCATAGTCGTGAAATGTCTGCGCCAAGATACTCTCTATCGCAGTAGCCACATATTTGTCGCGGTTATAAACCGGCATCACTATCGAGACTAGTGGTTTAGTTTTGTGTTCAATCATAGGCTTCAATTTCCTTATGATGACCACCTCCTAACCTTGACATTAGCACTGAGATTAAGAAACCAATGGTTGCTTTCCCTTTATTGAAAAACAGCACCCGCCACGACCTTTTGAACATTTTTTTATAGACAAAGATGACATTTAAGTAGTCTTTTTTGTCAAAGAAAGAGCGCTGAAATTCATATAAATTATTAAAAACGAAAACACTGAGCTGATGATCGGTAAACTGAGACTGATACTTGGCGATGAACTTTTCAACAAATTGTTTTTTGTGAGTGAAGTATTTGGAAGGGTTAGAAGTGATGTTGCCATCACCAATGTGACGATAAGACAGAACCTCCGGTACGGTATGGATCTGATAAAACTCAGCAATTTGTGTCCATAACCAACGATCCTCGGCAAAACGTATTTCGCTATCAAATAGACCCACCTCGATTAGCGACTGACGCTTAACCATGACACAACTTGTGCCATTGATAATATTCCTAACGATAAAATCGTTAAAATGCTCACCATGCTTAACACGGTTACATAGATGGTTTTTACCATCATTGCTCAGTATCTGTTCGAAGCAATCAATAATACCGACAGCATGCCCCTTGTCAGTCAATTGTTGGTACAGGTTCAATTGCTTCTCTAGCTTTGTGTCTATCCATTGGTCATCAGCATCTAAGAAGCAGACCAGTTCTTCTTCCGCTGCGGTGATACCTCGGTTTCTCGCCGCTGATGGACCTTGATTCTCTTGGCTAATTAGGTGCAGTTCGTAAGGAGCCTGATATTTCGCCACCAACTCTGGACTACTATCCGTCGACCCGTCATTCACCACCACCACTTTATCCGGCAGACGTGTTTGAGCCGAAATCGACTCTAACGCTCTGATTATGGTGTGCTCTGAATTGAACATCGGCATGATGACACACACGGTTGCCTGAGACGCACTGTTGTTCATAATTTGTATCCATCCCTACTCTTCGCAATGGCTTTATTAATCCATCACATAAGCCCTGACTGCAAATATCGGACTACTTATTGGCATAGCCAAATAATTCAATATCTTCCCTGTACACTTTGCTAATTAACGCTCTGGTTTCATCACACATCAGTGCGTCATTGTTCGAACCAGTACCTTTTATCTTATGAGGCAGTACCGTATTTGACATTCCTAAATCGTTAAATACCCGCTGCATGTCGTCAGCAAGATTTTCAAACTTGCCCACATGATCTAACTCGACATCACCAGCAAAGTTTTTTAACCAATAAACTTGAGGCCTTAACAGACCTTTACCTGCAAACCTACACATGAATTCCTTAAAAGAAATATCTGCACTAACACGCAGCTGTCTTAGGTGGTGCTCATCGCGAATCACGTTCTTGTACCAAGATAACGCGCGATCCCATGGGTCACGAACAATAGAAAACTTGTAGTAAGATTCGTATTGCTCTCGAGACAGTTCCATTTTATTTTTTTGATTGTGGCTCTGGAACATGTATTTGTTTTTCTGACGCCGCAGCAATTCCTCAATGTTTTCTCTCGAACGGAAAGACTGAAACCTAAGCCAGGGTTGCTCCAACATACGCATGCTTCTATGATCTTGTGCCCCCCTCCCTTGGTGACCATCAAGATGCCCAAATACCGTCTCTACACTCGTCCCAGCACACTTGGGTATATGAATAAAAATACACCTATGTTCATGTGAAATCATAATAGCTCTCATCCAAAGTCCTTGATTTAAATCCTTTTGGCTGGGATACCTACTACTGTACAACCTCCCTCAGGGAAAGACTTATTGACCACGGCATTGGCGCCGATGATCACATCATTCCCTATGTTAATATTGCCAAATATTTTCGCCCCTGGTGCGATGTAAACATTGTCACCAAGTGTCGGCACCTCACTCGTTACCTTATCCGCACCAATATTGACGCAGACATGGATTCGGCAGTTTTCTCCGATGGTTACTCGACCATTGATAACCACGGTTCCAACATGAGGCAAACTCAAACCTTTACCACAAACATTGGGGGGGATAGTAAAGCCCAAACGTTCGCCTATGCGCTTTCTTCTTAGTCGAATAAACAGCAACATAAGTTTTCCCCACAAGGATTGCTTACAGTTTAAGTAATACTCTTCTTGCCGTAATAACCTCAGAAAACGCCAAGTACTATTGAACAATCGACCCTGTATACTTGGCTGATAGTCTGCGTTATCTAAGTCTGATTTTAGGTATTCGAGATAATCTGCTTTGCTTGCTATCATAGCTTCCTTGCCTAGATCCAACATACTTGGTGGATAATAGAACGATATAACTGAAGATAAAGAAATCGACAGCGTTGTGATTAGGGAGGGTATATCCGACAAAATTGGCAATGGTATAAACAATAATCAAACTAATACAGATGTAATTTTCTAGGGGTCTCTGTCGCAAATTTTGATACTTGAGGAGTTGGTATAATGCCGCGATGATGGTAATCACTAACAGCACTAAAAAGGGGATCCCACCGTGGAGCAAGGTTTCAATAAACCCATTATGTGCGTTTCCAATGTAACCCCACCTTTCCATGAACTCCTGAACGCCCCAACTCGCCCAATAAGCGCCAAACCCCCAACCAAGCGCTAACTTGTCATAAACTGAGGGCAGTATCAGCTCCCAAATCAACGTGCGATTGGTCAATGTTGCATCCCGTCCGACCAATTCAAGCAGCACCGCATACATTAAATAAGCGACCGTCAAACCCGATATGTAAGTTATTAACGCAAACCTGACTTTGTAGCGAACTAATGATTTATTGAGAGCTCCGGATAGCGTGATGTAATAAAAGTATCCGGTCGTCGCCAGCGCGATGAAAGTTAAAAATATCCCCGAAACCGAGCGTGTCGCAAAAAGCATGATTGCCATACACGCGCTAAAGAAAATGGCTTTTCTATCACGGTTTAATACCAAGGGCACTAGCATAGCCAGTCCCGCCATATAAGTACGTGCGGCTCCATTTTTATCAACAAAGATGCCCTTGACCGCGCCAGCCCTAGGACCACTTAAAATCGTCACTTTTTCTGGAATTATCACCATGGTGATAAGACTAAATAAAGCACAGGCTCCGATGGTATAGCCGATAAAACGAAAAACGGTTTTATAGCTATACATTTCCACTAAATAGTAAGCAAAAGCAACGACTGCGAAAAAAAATATCACCCTGCGCATACTCACCGCTGGCTCGACAGACCAAATGACACTCGCCAATGCATAGAGGCAGAACAGAATAAATGCCAAGTTCTTACCATCCGTCAAGATGGGTTTCAAACGCTTATAGCGAAAAGCTAAGATCAAGCAAACCAATAAGATAAAAGATCCGAATGCCTTGTTCATCAAACTGCCAGCCGCATTTTCTATATAGGGCTCAGTACCACCAGACGATACCAACATATCGATACCGTTAATCAACTTGGTAAAGAAGGCAATGCCAAACAGTGTAAACGCCGTTTTTAATGTTGATATTTTTATCTGATAATTCATGCTTTATCCTATCGCCTCTACGATCAAGTGTCGGTATCGAACACTGGCATTCTGTGAGGTATAGGTTTGGGCTCTTGCCAATCTCAATGAACGCTTAGTATCTTCTTGGCTCAATTGTTCAACGATCGCTCCAGCCAAATTCTCCGCATTCTCCATTTTGGTCAAAGGACCAATCTGCCCGCCATCCAATATTTCGTCTGGACCGTAGGGACAGTCGGTGGCAATCACAGCAACTCCGGTCGACATCGCTTCAACTAGCACATTCGGTGAGCCTTCAAATCGAGAAGAGAGAACAAACAAGTCAGCATTGGCCATCTCGGTCAAAACATCTGACGAATAACCGGGTAAGTCGACATTATTGCCGAGTTGCAATTGCTTAACTTGATCTTCGAGCTTAGCCCTATCTTCGCCCTCTCCAAAAATAATTAAGCAACAATCCATCTGCTTGCGTACCATCGCCATCGCATCTATGAGTACATCAAAGCCCTTTTGCTCAGCCAATCGACCAACGGCGACGATAATGGGTTTATGTCTATTGGCAAGCCAAGGGTGTTGGGAATCGGAGTACTGCTTATCGACAAAGTTGTTATCCAATACTGGGTTGGGCGCAGTCACAGTGTCACTCTCACGAACAACGGTGTCTCGCACCAACTCATCAGCGACGCCTTGCGATACCGCAATGACTGGGTTTGGCTGCCAACGATAAAAATAAGGGGCTAAGAAATAGGCCAGCTTGACTGACAAGTCTGAATTCACCAATTTATCTCGAGAAAACGCATTACGCTCACTGGTATGCAGTTGCTTCAACATCCCCGTCAATAAACACGCAATCGTCGCAATGACGTTAACATGTGTCAGTGCAGACAAAACTCGGTCAGGGCGACTTTGCTTTAGGTACTTCACCAGTCTGGGGACGCTGGTCATCGTTCTTGGGGCATTAAGATCAATAATATTCACTTTGCTGGATACGTGCTTCTCGGTCACACCCCGCTCCGTCAGTAGTACCAAGTCTATATGATCGCCACCCTCTGCTAGCTCGTTAGCGAGTCGCACCATCATTTTTTCTGCACCACCACCTCGCAAGTCATGCAGTACAATCGCTAGTTTGATTGGCGTTGTCATCTTATTATGCTCCACTAAACACTTTGTAATACTGCTCGGCAGCGACTTTATATCCATACTCGGACGCCGCTGTTGCTGCATATTTTATTGGCGCTTTGTAAGCTTTGACTATGCTACGCGCTAGCGCATCCACATTGCCATTCTCGACCAAGTACCCCAATTCTCCTTGCTTTAGAATCTCTTTGGGTCCCGTAGGGCAATCAAATGACACAATGGCAGATTGAAGCGCTAATGCTTCAATCAATACGGTGGGTAAACCTTCATGGCGAGAACTTAAAATAAAGCCTTCAGAGTGCTTCATAATAAAATAGGGATTGCGATTAAAACCGGCAAAGAATACGTTTCCCTCCAACCCGAGTGAACGACTCAAAGCCTCTAAGCTTTCTTTGTCCGGTCCTTCACCCACAATCACCAATTTCGGCAGTTCTGGATTCTGCTGCTTCGCTTGCGCGTAAGCATGCAGTAGTAAGTCAAAACCTTTCTGCTCACATAGGCGACCTACTGAACAGTAGTAGGGCTCATTGAACTGAAAGTTCTCGGTATTATTTTGTGCTAGGTGATAAATTTTGTCTGACACCACGGGATTAGGACAGTATGAAACTTTGGATTTGTTGAAGAAGGTATTATCACGAATATAGTCTTGAAGAGCCTTGGACACTGACACAATTTTAATGCCGCTCGCCGCATACACGTTATACAAAAGCTTCAGCATTCGTGGCGAGAGCTTTTGATCACTCACATCGAAGGCACAATGCCGTGCAAGCACAGGAGTAAATCGGCGATTCTTTAAATAACAAGCCCAGATCAAGATATTTGCCTGCTCTTTCGCTCCCACGACCACATCAAACTTACCGCGTTCTATAAAACTCGATAGCTTTCGCACTTTAGCAAAAAATCCGCCTGTCGCCGTGACATAGTCAAAATCATTAATAATCTCGACTTCTTGCTCAGTCAGTGATGAGCTAATAAAAAAACTTACCTTATGACCATCTTCGCGAAACTGATTCGCTAAGTTCAGTGTCACTCTTTCAACACCACCAGAGGTGACGAAATCCTTGTGAACAAACAGTATTTTCTTACTCTTCATGATCCCTCACCATTCCTGAAGTTAGTTAAGATTGCTTTTTTGCAAACACACAGTAGATAGCGTGAGGGTTGGTCAGTAGATAGCGCATAAACAGTTGGCGCGGATTCGTGGCCACACGATGGACCCACTCAATACCCGCATTTTGCATCCAAATTGGCGCTCTAGGATAGTCACCCGTAATGTAGTTATAACAACCACCACAGGTAATCACGACGGGTACATCAAGGCGAGATTTATTCCTGATGCAAAAAGCTTGCTCTTTTGGCTTACCCAATCCAACCCAAAGCACATCCGGCTTAGTTTGGTTGATCAGATCACAAATTCTCTTTTCTTCGTTTTCAGAAAAATATCCATGATGCAAACCGGCAACAGTAAAGTTAGGGTGTTTATTATCCAATAATTCAGCTGCTTGAGTTACGACGTCATCTTTGCCTCCCAGCAAGAAATGTCGTAGCGGTCTATTTTGCATCTCTGCGATATCGTGGATCATATCGGTTGTGGCACTGCGCTCAGGAATCGCGTGCCCTTTTAGTCGTTTGGAAAACGAGACAATACTTTGACCATCCGCATGAACCAGATCGGCCATTGCCAGTTGCTGCTTAAATTCCGAATTAGTATTGGCAAATGAGATAGCATGACCATTGTTGTCAAAGATCAGATACGGTGTCCCCTTGTTGGAGTCATCCGCTCGGTATTGAGTGGCGATGTTCATGATAAGATCTGTGATCTGTTGACGATCAATACATGCCGTCTCAATCCCACCCACATTAACGTTATTAAATTGCTTTATATTCATGCGGATTTCCTCTCTGTTAGGTAGAAAGACTTATACCAATCCACAAACTGTTGAGTGCCATATTCAATACTTGTCTCAGGCTTAAACTCAACCTCATTCGCAAGATCATCCACATCGGCATAAGTGGCTAATACATCGCCAGGCTGCATGGGCATATAGTCTTTCTTCGCCTCTTTGCCAAAGGCTTTCTCTACACACTCAATAAAGTAACCTAACTCAACCGGAGTATTGTTTCCGATATTAAATACCTTAAACGGAGCCTTAGAGCTATCAGGGGTCGGATCTGCAGCAGACCAGCTCTCTGAGCTTTGGGCAACCTTATCTTGAACCCGAACCACACCTTCTACGATGTCATCAATATAAGTAAAATCGCGTCTCATTTGACCATGATTAAACACTTTTATTGGCTGTTCATCGGCTATCGCTTTGGTAAATAGATACATGGCCATATCCGGTCTGCCCCAAGGACCATAGACCGTAAAAAAGCGCAAACCCGTGGTTGGTAATCCATATAGATGGCTGTAAGTATGCGCCATCAATTCGTTGGACTTCTTAGTGGCTGCGTAGAGTGATACCGGATGATCAACCGCATCCTTGGTAGAAAATGGCATGACTTCATTCATACCATAAACCGAACTGGAGGAAGCATAGACAAGGTGCTCTACATTATTGTGTCTGCACCCCTCTAAGATGGTCGCCATACCGACGAGGTTTGAGTCGATGTATGCCATTGGGTTCTCAATGGAGTAACGTACACCAGCTTGTGCCGCAAGATGAATCACACGTTGGAACTGTTCTTGAGCGAACAAGGTTTCAATCCCTTCTCTATCTGCGACATCCATCTTGAAAAAACGAAAATTATCTAGGTGCTGTATTCTCTCCAAACGGGCGATTTTTAGCTTAGGATCATAATAGTCATTCAGGTTGTCTATCCCTACTACCTCATGACCATCTAGGCACAATCTCTCGGCAACAAAGTTTCCAATGAACCCCGCTGCGCCAGTAACTAATATCTTCATATTTATCCCTATATCAATCAATTAGCTTTATGAATGTTGACGAATCTCTTCCTTGGTATATCCGTAATCTCCATAGAGATATTCGCTTTCCGCTTTTTTGTGACTGGTTCGGTTAACGATCACACCTTCGATGGCAATATCACGCTCTCTAAGTTTGGTGATTGTTCTCATCACCGTTTGCTCTTTAGAGAAGTTCGCACGTGTTACCACAAGCGTAGAATCCGCAAGTTGGCAAATAATTCGTGAGTCTTCTACTGGCAAGGTTGGAGGTGTATCGATAATAATCCGATCATATTCCTCAGCCATCTGAGACAGCAGACGTTCAAATACTGCTGAGTTCAAAAGCTCTTGAGGATTGGTGGTTAACTTACCCGCTGGCAACACGGTTAAACCTGATGTTTGATGGGTATATAGGCACTCTTCTAGAGGGGTACCCAACACGAGATGATTGCTCAACCCCTGTTGGAACTTTTTAAATCCAAATCTATCGGCAACGGCTGGTTTACGCAGATCACAATCGATTAATAGCGTGCGTTCTATTTTGGCAAAGGATATGGCTAAGTTAACAGAGACTGCTGTTTTCCCTTCGCCCTGCAATGAAGAGGTCACCACGATGGTTTTGTTTTGAGTCTGACGATTTTTTTCATTCAAACGTATGGTGGTACGAATCGCATTTAGGGATTCTGAAAAACTCAGTCCTTTGTCGTGGTTTTGCACTTCAGCATCGATCGGTTGTTTACGATATTTTCCAAACTTAACATTTGGCACACCACCAATCGGCATAAATCCAAATCTATCTTCAAAGTTACGGACTGAGTCAATGGTCGTATTGGTGATAACAAACAAGCATACCATTGCGACGGCGAATGCTAGGCTCCCTACCAATGTCGCCATTGCCAAAAATCCTTTTTTAGGACCACTCGGAATTGGCGGTATCATTGCCATATCGGTAAAACGGGCGTTCGCAGAGTCAAAATTACTGGTTGCTGTTGTCTCTTTTTCACGCGTTAGGAAAACGTTAAGTATATTGCGGTTAGTCTCTATCTCGCGTTTCAGCTCTTGATAACGACTCTTCTTAAGTGTGATCGATTGGAACTCATTTTTCTGAGATTCAATCTCACTGGTGATAAGTACTTCCTGCTTACGCACCGCTTGAAGTTCTTTGCCCATACCACTGACAAGCTTTTTCGTTACCACGGCCGCTTGATTTTGGACAGCATTAAGCTTGGCATTGGCTTGAATCATAAGATCATGCTTAGGACCATAGCGCTTGGATAAACGTTGTACGTCGTTGATGGCACTGCTCTCTGCTTGTCGAATACTTATCACCTGAGGGTGAGCAGAAATACTTGGAATCGTTGCCAATGAAGCCAAATCTCGGCTATTCGATGAACGAAGAGCGGCGTACGCGGCCTCAAGTTCGATTCTTTGATCTCTCACCAGTGCCAAACGTTTAGTTAGATTGAGCAATTCTTGGCTCGCCAATTGGTCAATACCGCTATCATCAATCAACTTCTCTTGGATAAGGAAATCACTCAGCGCTTGTTCTGACTGCTCCAATTTACTTTTGAGTTCATCTAAACGACTAGTCAACCAACTTGACGCGTACTGAGTTGCAGACAATCGGGCTTCAAGATTGATGTCGATATAGGCATAGCCGATTGCGTTTGCAATTTCCGCCGCCAGTTTTGGGTCCTCTGAAGTAAACTGAATTTTGACCAACTGAGTATTTTTCACAGGAATAATCGAGCTTCGGCTTTTAACGGCATCGAGAATCATTTTTCGACTAAACGCTTGTTGCAACTCCTGCGCTAGTTCATCAGCACCGCCTTGAACTATGCTTGCGTCGCTAGTGGTCGTATATTGCTTCACTGATGCTTTCACTTCAGAAATCAATTGTTTTGGCAGTGATTTGATTTGAGCGAGTAGGGTTGGATTGTCTCTTAAGGCGGGGTTAAACTCTGGCATACTCGCCAGTTCAAGCTTATCGATTACGTTTTCAGCAATTTGATTCGATCTCAAAATCTCAAACTGAGTCTGGTAGTACTCTTTTTGACTGGAGTCGATACCCACAACCTGCTGAATAGAGACGGCCTTTTTGTCTTTTGCTTCAATCAATAGCGTTGCTGTAGCCGTATATTTCGCAGGAATAGACATGAGAAAAAATACAGCAATTCCAGTAACAAACGCACTGAATAGCAATATTAAAAACCAACTCCTTTTAAGCTGTTTAACATAAGGATATAAATCAAAAACCTGCTCTGATTGATTTTTTTTGTCTTCCATTACGTGGTCCATAATATACTCGAGATATTCCATTATCATTACAACTTGCTACTCACAAGTCATTTCTACAGACAAAGCATAATGCTCACACTGCTCTACATCAGTTACAGCGCATACCCTCGCTGTGACAACTTCAACCTAAGCAACTGAAAAAGAAGATAGTTAGGCAGAAAACCGACTCTAGAACACCATCACTTATCAACCACAGACTTCTAACAGGATGCTGATATTCCAGAATACTATTGATCACTACTAACGACTAAGTCGTTCTATTTGCGCTTATATTTTCTTTTGAAAAAACACAAATCACAATTATGAAATAAAATCACCACACTTCTCTCTATGTAGTGCTATAAATATATTTCTTTATTGTTGAGCGTAATAATCAACCATGCTTGCTATCTAATCTAAAGTTTAAACTTGGCTTTAATCAAGCGTCTTCGATCTACAGCGGTTAGTTTGAGCCGAGCTTTCTCATATTCGAAACAGATCACGCCCTTTGTCCCCCACCTTTGTAGACAAAATCACTTACAATTTCGAGTCGCGTGCTCTCGTTTCAGATTCACACGAAAATCTAGTCACACCCCAATATCAGCGCTAAACTAACCGTCATATTTCGCTATCAATCAGGAATTAAATATGCCACCAATCGTTGTGGGACATCGAGGCGTCTCGGGTCATTTTCCGGAAAACACAAAGGTGAGTATTGTTGCCGCGATCGAGCTTGGGCTGAAATGGATTGAGGTCGATATCCAACCGAGCAAAGATGATGTATTAGTGGTCTGCCACGACCACACCGTAAACCGATGCAGTAATGGTATTGGGAGGATTGATGACCTCACCTTTGACCAACTCCGAAAGCTCGACTTCGGCGCTTGGTATGGTTCACGATTTAGCGGTGAAGTCATCATGAGCCTCAGCGAGTTGTTAGCGTTAGCCGATACTCATAAGATTGGTATCAATATTGAAATCAAAATTGACCGACATAATGCTGCTCATGTGGTTGCATTGCTAAAAGCTCAACTAGAGAGCTCTCGCCACGACAAAGAGAGGCTTATCTTCTCAAGCTTTGATCATAACGTCATGCGTCAACTCTATCAGCAACTCAATGGCTACAAACTGGGTGTACTTAGTCGACGTCTGCGCAAAGCTGACCAACAACTGCTCAACGAAATAGACGCTTTTAGCTGCCATTTAAACTTTCGCTGGACGACCAAACGACACGTCGAAATGTTGCATAAGAGTGGGTATCAAGTTTGGTGTTATACCGTCAATAGCCCAAAACGTCTTGCCCATCTCAGTACCCTAGATGCCATATTTAGTGATTACCCAGAGCGATTTATCCACAGCGCACTTGGTCGGATCGGTTAGCGAGTATCTTGACTCGTCAAAGCTCGACGAACCTGTTATCTTTGCCACCGCCATCCCTTGATTGATCACGAATTATGCCTTCAAAACAGATCATTAAAAAAATTGTCGACATCGGCGATACCCTGCACAGAAGCGGTTGCGCGCCTTATAAGGTCGAAAAGTACGCTCAATATTATGCTCAAAAGCATGGTGTCGATGTGATGGTTCAGGCGACGCCCACCGCGATCAATTACCAATTTACCGATGATAACAACACCGTCGTGATGAAGCGCCTAAAGCCCGCTTCTATTAACTTAGGTTTGCTGGCGAATACCATTATCCGTATCAACCAACCCAGCAACGAGCCTATTCCCGAGCCTATTGGCTATGCTCCATGGATAGTTGCATTAGCTAATATGGGAATTCCTCCCGCTTATCTTATGCTGGTCGGTAGTACCTTTGAAGCGATTGGTTTTGCGGTATTACTGGGCTTTATGGTCTGGGTATGTCAACGGGTTTATCGTGGTCACAATGCCATTGCCGTTGAGTTTATTGCGTCGCTGATTACTGGGGTAAGCGTGGCATTTATTGCCAGCACTGGCGCACCGATTCCTATATGGGCGCTCTGTATTGCCAGTGTGGTGCTATTTGTGCCCGGTCTGGCTATTGCCAACTCTTTAGAGTGCCTTGCCTTTAACGATTTAGTATCAGGTACTGCGCTGCTCGGGCAAAGTGCCCTTACTCTGATCAAGTTGTTTATTGGTGTCATCATAGGATTAAACATTGGCGAAGGCATATGGGGTCAAGCGTATTCCATCTCTTACACCAATGATGTACCGTTCTGGTTACACTGCTTTGGTCTATTGCTTATTTCAAGTTGTATCGGCGTCATATTTAACGCCCGCCCTAAAGATATCCTGTTTGGTTTGCCTGTCGCTGTCTTGGGGATGTGGGGACCTTTCTATCTTGGATTTGAGAGCGGTTGGATCGTCGGCACATGGATAACCACAGTATTGATTACTTTTTATGGAACCTGGCTGGCAAAACGTTTCGAATTAACCGGCTCAATATACATAGTACAAGGCATCATTATATTGGTTCCGGGTAGTCGCGTACTGGTCAGCGCTAGCCAATCGGTATTTGAACAGTCCATTTTACCTATTCCAGATATTGGTCTTTCTGCTCTGTTCATGTTCTCTGCCATTGTCGCTGGTCAGATCACTTCATATTCTCTCTATCCACCTAAAATCGAAAAATAAAATTGATCCGTGCTGGATCACAAATAACGAACGACATTTTCTATGCAAGCTAACATCTTGTTGCAAATTTACAGTAACTTGACACTAATGAGAAAAAATCATACAAATATAATAAAAATCAAATAGTTATCAAAGAGTTGCTTATTGTGTAATTTCTAGATAAATAATGACATTTCTATGTATTGTTTAATCTTTATTCAAAAAACGGGTTAAACTTCAAATATTCCCAATTCACTTTATTGCATATCATTGACTTCATACGTCAGTATCTTATATTAATTCTTGGCTAGGGATAACGCTCCATTGTGAACAAATGCTATCGTTGAATTTAGTAAATTCTGCCATCGTGTTGAACGCAATAGCAAGTGACCATTCCATGCTATGACAGCCCAAGCGGCACATAAGATACAAAAAAGATAATTTAGGAAAAAATATGTCTAACACAGTTACTGGCACAGTAAAATGGTTTAACGAAACTAAAGGCTTTGGTTTTATTCAACAAGAGAATGGTCCTGACGTGTTCGCTCACTTCAGCAACATCAAAGCAGATGGTTTCCGCACTCTTGCTGAAGGTCAGCAAGTTGCCTTTAAGGTAACCCAAGGTCAAAAAGGTCCACAAGCTGAAGAAATCACGATTGTTTAATTAATAACAAAGTGACTGGATGTGGGTATTGTAATTGACCTATTATTTTGATCAGTAATTGTACATTGCAGCCAGAATCGGCTTAAAACGCTTAAGACCCTCCGTAGCCAGCTCCTTAGCTGGCTACTTTTTTATCATTCCGTCGCCACAACTATACCTTTCTCCCAGTAACAACGTATGATATACCCAAGTTACCTCAAGATGCAGAGTTCAGAGGTAACTTGGGTATAGAACAAACTGGATTCTCAGCGCTTGATTTCACTTTTATCAAGCCAACTTATTAATTGACGAACCTACTATTTAATCCACGGACCTACTATGGCACTCAAACCAACAATCTATAAATTCCGCCTTGCGCTCACTGACATGAACCGTGACTACTACGATTCTTTCAACCTGACTGTCGCCCTGCACCCATCAGAAAATCATCCTCGTATGATGGCTAGGCTAATGGCTTTCTGCCTCAATGCGTCGCAAGAATTGCAATTCACTAAGGGGCTCTCTTCCATCGAAGAACCTGATATTTGGCAAAAATCTTTGGATGATCAAATTATTGAGTGGATCGATGTAGGCGAACCTGATGTGGATAGAGTGAAAAAATCCACTCGCCTTGCCAAAGCGGTCAAAGTCTACAGCTTTAACAGCAAAAGCGACGTCTGGTGGCAGCAAAATAGTGGTAAGTTTGGTTTTCTTGATGCGGATATCTATCGTTTAAACAGCGACGCTATTGAGCAGCTTGCCAGCTTAGTGAATCGAACCATGGATCTTTCAGTAATGATTACTGGCAATTCGCTGTTTGTCGACGGGGATGCAGGCTCTGTTGAAGTCACCTTTGAAGCATTACAACAAAAATGACTCCCTTAGAGCAAGCCTTGAGGAATTTGGGAGTCGTTGAGTTAGCGTATGTAGCTGAACATCAGAAACTTTTATTGCAAGTCTGCGAGCGTAACAATACCACCTTCGTCGCGACTCGCAGCAACAAGCCAGATTCATCGGTACATCAAACTCTTTTAGGTCTGTTTACCAAACTCAATATTGACGCTGTCAGCGTGTTATCGCGACACTCTGAGCAGATCCAAACCATGCAGCAGACCTTTGAGCAACACTTGGGTAGAGACCATGGATCTCGCTTTAAACTTGAACAAGTCGTAGAACTGGTTTTAGTCACTCATATCTGGTTGTACATTCAGGGTTTATTGGGCATGGATTATAGTCTAGCGAACGATCATGCTCGCCAGTGCAGTGAATTGATTGCACAATTGACTCAACAGGACATCGAGACCTCACGTACTGCATTCAACCAAAGTTACTACTTAGGGATTCGACAATATGAATCCACTCGACCAAAACGGTCGCTATTGATGCGCCTATTCGAGAAGTGGTTTAATTGAGCCGCGACTTCATAACTCGTTACGCTCAGAAAACGCCCGATCAAGGGCGTTTTACCTAAATACCGTCAATTTGGGTATCGGTATCCTTTAAATACAGCGACTCAAATATCGGCTCTTGCTAAAACTCAACGCGACGGCATAAGAAAGCAGAAACACCATCACACTTGCCAACGGAATATAAATATAGATATCCATTCTATCTAACAGCCAACTTCGTCCCGCAAACGATAAAATATCTAGGAAGATAGGATGTACTAGGTAGATACCAAAACTGAGCTTGGCAAAGGAACTAAACTTAAAATCTCGGTCACAAAACGTTTGGATTAAGAAAAACAGGGCGACTGATGACAGAATCGTGCTAATACTATTGTTTGAATGAAAATAGCCGGTGACTAGGAAATACTTACCAAAAATCGCCAGACTCCAGGCAGTAATTAAAACGATAGTACTAAGTATTGAATTCACCTTTACATCATACTTAGCAATATAGCCTCCTAAGCAATAGTAACCAATATACATCAAAAAGTTATTGGTAAATAAACTGAGTTTGGCGTTCATATCAAGATAAGAGAAAACACTCGTTGCCAAGCTATTGAGAATAGTTAGAGCAAAATTGAACAGAATAAAAACAAAAAGCTCATGCCTCGATAGATTATTAAATAGTGTCCTTAGAATGGGCGTAATAAGGTACAAAAAAGGAATCATAAACAAGTACCAAAGATGGACATAGGGCTTGCCCAGTATCCAAGCTTTCACGAGCGCCTTTGGTGCACTGGCAACATCATCATAAACAACATGATACTTCAAGATCGTCCACACACTAAAGAACAGCGACCAAAACAATAAGGGGATTAGTACTCTACTTAGCCGTTTCTTAAAAAAGGTGGATGGTGACTCGTCCTTATTTAAAAGAAAGTAACCACTGATCATGATAAACAAGGGAACACACCAGCGAGTGGTCGATTCAAAAATATTCCCTGCCCACCAATTATGCACTGATACCTCTGGATTCGAAACGTCTAATCCTGTAACAAATCCAGCCGCAACATGGAGCATAATAACCGCAAATGCAGCAAACACCTTTAGATTATTTATCCACATACAATATCCCTATATTAAATTCCATCCTGGTATCTTTACGTCATTGTATATACCGGATAAACCTAAGCAAGATATCAGAGAATATTATATATGCGACTTATCAAATTCGAGACACTAATAGGTAAGCTATCTATAATGTATATACCCATATCTATAACGTATATACCCAAGCTACCCGCCGATTTAGTTGTCAAAACAAAACGAGTTAAATACGTCTCTTTAAACTAAAAAAGCCCCTAGATATCGCTATCTAGGGGCTTTTATCACTATCGTTTGCGATTACAGTTCAATCGTCACTGTTTCGCCGTCAACCGTTAGCTCAAGCGTGTTGCCAACCAGTTTGTGGGCAACTTCAACTTGCTCACCTTCGTTCTTGTTTGGAACAAGAAGCGTTAGGATGTTGTGTTGTTTAGCCGCTTTAAACTCAGTTTCAACATGGCGGTGAATTTCTAGATCCTCAAACTCATAAGGGTCTACTTCACCGAAACCTTCAACATTCTTAACTGAAAGGATGTTGTCTGCACTTTCGTTGATGAAAGAAACATTTAGGTTGGCTTTTTCGCCTTGGATTGCGAAAGACTTGTCAGCACATTCGGTACCGAAAGTCGTGTGCATTAGCCAAGTTAGGTCTTTCTCTTCAGTGAAAGAAGCCTTGTCTTGCATTACAAACACTTTACCCTTCACAAACCAAATCTTACGCTTGTATGATTCGATTTCAGGAGTGAAGTATTTGTAAGATGCCGTTGCATCACCTTCAACGAATTTAACATCAGACTCGGTATCGAAATCTGTGATGTTACCGCCCGCTTCAATACAGAAACGATCTTGGTGACCTTCGTATTTAGTGTTTTTGTTCTCACCGTACTGACCTTTACCACCAAACAGTGGAAGGTTTTTAGAGAACGTGTGACGACGCCATTTAATGTGCATGTCCACACCGAAACCACCGTAGTAACCAGTGATAGAAGCAAGCGTCTCACCAAATGCGTGTAGCGTGAATGCGTTCTGGTCACCGTGAGAGTGACTGATAGAACCAAACGGGCTGCACTTGTAAACCATGTGAATGTGCTCATCACGCTCACACATCTTGTTGTGGAACGCCGCCCAACCTGTGATTGGGAACACTTTCAATAGTGGATCGTTTGAAGGTGCTTGCTCTTCTGGCGCATCCCAAAGGATGTTGAAGCGAAGATCGTCGTAGCCAAAGTCCCACCAACCGTAGTTATAGAACTTAGTATGTGCTTCAGTATCACGACCTTTCAGTTGGTTGTAGTACCAAACATACTCTGGCTTCTGGTTAACACCCGCATAGTGCTTGATGTTGTAAGCCAGTTTTAGACCAGGGAAGTCTCCGATTGATGACTGGTCACAGAAGCTTGCGCGCTTAGAGTGAACAGGCATGCAGTATAGTGGGAAGTCACCCGTGTTCTCATAGAACGTCTTGTTGAACAGGTTAACGCCAGTGTAGCTCTTCATTAGGTCGAAAGCTTCGCCTAGGAATGCTGTTTGCGTATTCCAGTAGTCTGGACCTTCTGCCCAACCACCGTCTTCACCGCCCCATGGTGGGTAGTGAACTGCGTAGTATTCCATCGCGTACGCAAGGTACTCGCCCGCTTTCGGGTGATCGTGGAATAGCGCGATACAAGTTGGTACAACCGCAGAACTGATAGAACGTACACCGTGGCTGTTTAGTGGGTTTTCTAGTAGATCAACCGTCACTTTTAGGTGGTGCATGATTTCGTCAAGACGAGTAACCAGTGCAGTACGAACAGTTGCTAGCTCTTCTTCAGAGAAATAAGCGTGTAGCCAGTCGTAACCCCAAGCCATTGCAGCGATAACGCGGAATGCCGCTTCATCGTTGTAACCACGAGACGTTACGCCATCTGGATCGTAAGTTGCCAGTTTCAAAGTCCAAGCTTTTGCTTTAGCGATAAGCTCTTCATCATCTTTCACGATACCCGCGATCGCTAGGTTACGTGTTGCGTTCATTGCCATTTGGCAATCAACGTACATTTGACGCCAGTAAGGACGCCATAGTGATGCTTTGCCTACCGTTTCTTCTGGGTACGGTTGTGGTTCTTCATACGGAGCTGTATCTAAGAATTTCTTAGTTGAGTTGTTGAAGAAGTCATCAAACATGCAGAAAGAGTCATCTGCTTTAACTTTCGCTTTAAACTCAGCGAGGTCTTCTGACTGGATAAGTAGGCGTGGACGTGCTTCAGATAGGTTATCTAGGAAAGACAGGTCAAAGTCTCTCTTTTGCACTTCGATAGGTAACAGATCAACAAGGTTTCCTGCTGACGTGTCATTCTCCAATTTAATCGCTCTAATAGCGTCTAGCGATTTATTGTCACTCATTACGAACTCCCGTGTAAAATACGTAGTGTTTAGGGGAACAAATACAAAGTATGCCTTATTGTAATACAATAGTGCCTCAGAAAGCGACTAGCCCCCGATTTTTTTACACGGTTTTGTGACCGTAACCAATAAGCGATTGAGTTTGACACAACTATTACACAGGTTAACGGTTAGTCGTAACTGCTGACAAATCACTCAAATAATCGATTTTTGTACTGTTCTGGCGTTGAACCGGAGTATTTTTTAAACATGGCAATGAATGGGCTGGCTTGATTGTAACCAAGTGTAAATGCCACCTCTTTTACCGACTGCCCGCTGCGTAAAAGATCCATCGAGTACAAATAGCGTACTCTTAAGCGCCATTCGGTGAAACTCATTCCAAGTTCGCTTTGGCAATAACGCGCCAAAGTGCGCTCAGTGGTGTGGACTTTTTCGGCCCATTGTTTGAGCGAAACGTCGTTAGTGGGATCATCTTCAATCGCTAACAGGATTGGGGCTAGGTATTTGTTTTTACTCGACGGTAGAAAGTGATGTTGTTCTGATTGCTCTGCTAATTGATCGAGCAACACCTGTACCAAGCGCTGGTCTTTTTCACTATGCGCCACATTGATCTCTCGCCCACGGAAATCTTCAATAATAGCGGAAACAATCGCCGGCACTTTTATCAGACTGGTTGTCTTAGGAAATGTATCGGTAAGATGGTGGGCAATATTTAACGAACAATATTGTAGTGGCTTGCGATTATAACTTCGGTGCATCACGCCCGATGGCACCCATATCGCCAAATGAGGCGGAGCCAAAAATCGTGTGTCCTGCGCTTCCATCTCCAAAATACCACCGCTGATTAACTGCACCTGTCCCCATGGGTGACTATGTTGTCTGGTTTCTGTATTGGATAAAAAGGCATCAAAATTCATAAACACATCGGACGGCATGGTGTTTATGGTTAATGAGGGGTGAAGATTGGTATTTTTTTTTCGCAATTTGTCTTCCTATCACTTCTAATGTCGCTTTACCGATATCTATTATTATATACCCAAGTCACCTCAAAATGCAGAGTTCAGAGGTCCTAGATGACTTTATATCAAGGAAAAGATGTGAAGGAATGGTGAATCCTTTCAAGCATATTTGACGCCGAGATAAAGTCATCTAGGACCTCCCTTCGGGCGAGTTTGCTTGGCTCGTGGCCGGCGTTAACGACTCTCTATTTAGAACCACTAAATCTTCGAGTCGTTGCCTTGTCCACAAACCAAGCAAATCTCGCTGAACCTCGCATTTTGAGGTGACTTGGGTATAACAACCTGCGACACTATCGCTCAATTCCTTTCCCTCGTGAGATCAAAAATGGCGTACCTGTTCGCATTTTTTACCGTTCTAATCTGGAGCGGTAACGCTATCGTCAGCAAACTAGCCGCAACGTCTATCGAACCCAGTGCGATGAGCTTTTATCGCTGGTTCGTTGCTATCTTGGTAATGACACCGTTTTGTCTAAGAAAAGTGAACACCTACAGAAGCGTTATTCGCCACAATATCAATAAAATCGCTTTTTTGGCGCTATTAGGTATGGTGCTAAACCAATCTCTGGGATATTTTGCCGCCTTAACGACAACCGCCTCTAACATGGCGCTCACTTCTTCTCTCGTACCACTACTGAGTGTGTTCCTCTCTGTACCGCTGCTCGGTAAGCGCATTTCTGCTCTGAGTATTATTGGTGGTTTGATCTCTTTATTCGGTCTTGCCTATATGCTTGGCCAAGGTAATGTGCTGTTTTTTATTCATCAGTCCGTTACCGAAGGCGATATTTTAATGGTCTTCGCTGCGATCACCTATGCGGCATATTGCGTGTTATTAAAACGCTGGAAGTTACCGCTACCCAACTCGGTATTCATCTACATGCAAGGTTTTTGTGCACTGGTTATGTTAACACCCATGTTATTTAGCAGTGAGCAAACTCTACCGACAGTAGCCTCCGTGCCGCTCATTGCCTACGCTGGTCTTTTTGCTTCCATTGTCGCACCACTCATGTGGGTAAGAGCGATCGATATGATCGGTGCCGACAGCAGTGCAATGTTCATGAACCTGTTGCCTGTGATCACCCTGATCTTGGCTAGTTATTTTTTAAACGAACATATCACGCGTTTCCATATTACTGGCGGGATGTTAGTGATTGGTGGGGTCATCATGTCTCAAATTAAGCTATCGAGGCTTTCTCCACGGCCTCCTGCTCCTGTCGCCTAGTGCAGTTAAGCCGTTAGCATCGCACATTAACACCAAAATGTAGCATCTGATTTACAAGTTTGTCATACTTTATCTCAGTTTTATCCATGACCATTTACCCATAACGACAAGGAATCAGCACTATGGGCCGTGATAATAGAGAAGTAACGTTACGTTTTTTGGCCGAACCCGGGGATGTGAACTTTGGTGGCAAGGTACACGGTGGTGCCGTGATGAAATGGATTGACCTTGCGGCCTATGCCTGTTCTGCCGCTTGGAGTGGCAAGTATTGCATCACTGTGTATGCGGGTGGTATCCGTTTTGTGCAGCCTATCTTGGTGGGTAACTTAGTCGAAGTGAGTGCTAAGGTGATTTACACCGGAAGTTCTTCAATGCATATTGCCATTGACGTTCAGGCGAGTGATCCAAAAGAGTTAAATAATCGACTGACCACACACTGTATCGTCATCATGGTCGCAGTCGATGAACATGGCAAACCCACGCAGGTACCTAAATGGGTCCCAGAAACAGAAGAAGATGTCACTTTAGAAAGGTCAGCCATTAAACTCATGAAAATGCGCCAAGAGATTGGCGAGGAGATGGAAGCTCACGTTAAGCTACTAAAATCGAATCTAGAATCTAGGTTTTAAAATCTAGGCTTTAGGCTCTAGGTCCTAGGATCTAGGGATGCCCCCTCTAGCTTTACAGGGTCCTAGCGCCTATAACCTAGCACCTAGCACCTAGCACCTAGCACCTAGCACCTATAACAACAGCGATCTTAGAAACCGGTAACGCTGTCATTTTTCTTTCATCATTGTCTGATTTAATTCCGCAGTTCCCCTCGTCACGAGACCTCTCACAATAAGAACAAGGAGCCTGCGTTGAACCTTAGTGATATCACGCTTAGTGAGTCGACTTTAACCAACCTTAAGTCTGTTGAATACCAATGGATTCGAACCATGTATGTCGAAGGCTATTCCCAAGATGAGATTAACCACTACATCTGTACCTGTTTTGGTGGTGACCTTGTATTTGCCAACCTACTTCAAAAAGTCGCGCTTGAAAAGGAGAGTCTATACGTGTTACTCCGCTACCTCGAATGTGCCCCATCGAATAGAGAACTAGGCTAATACCGCAGACTAGCTCTGTTTATCGGCTAAACAAACTCACTCGACGCAATATTATTTTTCGCCCACAGCAATGCCTGCAATCGGTTCTTCACCTTTATTTTTTTAAAGGTATTGTGCAAGTGCGCTTTCACCGTATTTTCACTCACAAATAGCGCGTCAGCGATCTCGGTATTCGATGCCCCTTCTCCAAGCATCTTGATAATCTGTTGCTCACGTTTGGTTAGTTTTGAATAATAAGGGCTGGTTTTCGCGCATTGGCGACCACGATAAAATTTGATGTATTCAAACACTAACTTACGACTCATCCACATCTCGCCTTGCAGTATGCATTGAAAGCCAGACAGCAATTTTTCGATGGTATCGGTAGAATAAAAAATTCCGACCAACTGCTGCCACTTCAGCATTTCTGCGTGAGGTAAGTCGTCAGGGGTATTAATTAGGATCTCTTGGATATGGTCAGGAAGTAAATCACAGATTTCTTGATACTTTTCCAGCCTTTCTTCCGTCATCGCCGGAAAATCAATGATCACATAATCAAAATCAAACTGAGTTAGCTTGAGATTGGGCTCCACCAGTTTGTCTAAGGAGACCAATTCAATATCAAGGGCGAGATCTTGTTCAATAGCATCTTTCAACAAACTCGATTGCAGATTATTCTCTGCCAGTAGTATAGCTTTCTGATTGACGTCTACTTCATCCGTCATGAACCTCTCCTTGGTCATATTTTATTTGCCTTCACTTAAACGATACGGCGTTACCATTAAATTAATAACAATTTCAACATCGTCAAGAGACGATTTTGAGATGCGTATCACCCTATCATAGCTAACACATTATTATTCAATAAGTTAACTTACACTCTCACTATTGAGACAAGTGATATTCGATTGAGGCGCTATTCTTTTTTCAAAACAGGTGGTTGCCAGCATGACTTCGTCATCGCGACACTTATATTAATAGTAGGTAACAAAAGTGACATCGTACTCCTTTTAACCTATACGATCTCAAGCTAAAAAGCGAAGGGCACCCCCTTCGCTTCTATCATCTTAGCTCATACTGGATCTAAACTATGGCATCAATACCGTATCAATGACATGGATGACGCCGTTACTTGCCATCACATCCGTGGCAACCACCGTCGCGTTATCAACCATCACTTTGTCACCGTCCACTGTCACGTCAATGGTGCCGCCCTGAACAGTGCGAGCAGTGTCTAAACCAACGACATCTGCTGCCATCACTTTGCCCGGTACAACATGATAGGTCAGGACCGCAATCAGCTTGTCTTTGTTTTCTGGCATTAGCAGCATGTCTACGGTACCGGCTGGCAATTTAGCAAAGGCTGCATCCGTTGGTGCGAAAACCGTAAATGGACCATCGCCTTTCAACGTATCCACCAAATCCGCGGCTTTGACCGCGGCAACCAAAGTATTGAACGAGCCATTGGCGACGGCGACATCGACAATATCTTTTTTCATACCGTGATGATCAGCATGAGCAGGTAGTACAAAGCTTAGTGCCGCGGCAGCGGAAAGAACAAGTGCAGCGATTCGTTTGAACATAATAGTTTCCTTTTGCATCAATCCAAGTGGGGTTTCGCGATTTGATACGACCAGAGAGGCAAGTCGATCAATATTGGTAGCAAAGGAAAAAATGAGGTCGGTAAAAGGTCAAGTAAACGGTGCTGATGCCAGCACCGTTTATTGCATCTCAGTTCAAGAGAGAGGGCGTCAAGAAACGCGCAGATGATTAGTGGTATTAGTACAGATTAGTGAATTGGGGCTTGATTGTTTTTATTAAACTTACCAAAGTATTCCTCAAGAACTTCTGGCGTTAGCTTACCTTCCTGCTCCAATCGTTTCAGCTCTGCCGCAATCTCTCGCTGCTCTTCAATCGATGGAAGTGCTACCTCAGGCTCGCCTTCCGCTTCAACGGATATCTGCTCAAGTTCTTTTTCAAAATCACTCATTGGGAACTACCTTACTTTATTGATCTGCGCGAATTGTACTTGTTTTGCTCGCCATTCGCCAATAGTCAGTGCTGTCTATACCAGTAAGAATAATCGATAGCTGTAACACCAAATCGATACCTCTAGACTGACTCTGTGCCTTTGATTGCAAATTTGGAACTTTAATACTGAATTTAGAACTTTAATACTAAATGTAAGCTTCTAACACTCAACCATAGCCTCTTACACTCAACCAAAGCCGCTTACACTCAGCTAAAGCCAACTCAAACTTAAACCCGAAAAAACGACTGAGCGATATCATGCTAATTAATCACTATTTTTTGCTTGAAGAGAAACAAATCTGCCACAATATGGTCTTATATACCCAAGTTACCTCAAGATGCGAGGTTCAGGTTTAATCACTCTTTCTTGGTTACAGACATTTTTGGCTAAGACCACTTATTGGCGGCAACCATTGAAGAGGCGAAACAAAGGAAACGTATTTATGCCAGCTCAGGCTTTTCAACAACTGCAACACTATCTTGAATCTCAGGTCATTGGTCAGCAAGATCTTGTTAAACAACTACTGATTGCGCTATTGGCTGATGGACATATCCTCGTCGAGGGACCGCCTGGTCTTGCTAAAACCCGTGCAGTGAAGTCTCTAGCCGAATGTATTGAAGGCAGTTTTCATCGTATTCAATTTACCCCTGACTTATTGCCATCTGATTTGACGGGCACCGATATTTATCGTCCAGAAACCGGAGAGTTCCAATTTAAATCAGGTCCTATCTTCCACTCATTGGTGCTGGCTGATGAAGTCAACCGTGCCCCAGCCAAAGTCCAAGCCGCGATGCTGGAAGCGATGGCAGAGAAGCAAATCAGTGTGGGACAGACCACCTATGCTTTACCCGAACTATTTTTGGTGATGGCGACTCAAAACCCAATCGAGCAAGAAGGCACTTATCCATTACCCGAAGCGCAACTTGACCGCTTCTTGTTGCACCTTGAGGTCAGTTACCCTGATGCGGCCAGTGAATTAGAAATTTTACGCCTCAATCGCGGAGAAGCCCTTGGTCGTCACGAAGCACCAAAGCAACAAATTAGTCAGCAAGAAATTTTTGATGCTCGTACTCAAGTACTCAATATTCATATGTCTGAAACCATAGAGAACTATCTCGTCAGACTGGTCATGGCAACTCGTCACCCAGATCAGTACAGTGACTATTTAACCAAATGGATAGAGATGGGCGTCAGTCCCCGCGCAACCATCGCACTCGATAGAGCGGCAAGAGCAAACGCATGGCTCAGTGGGCGAGATTTCGTGACACCAGAAGATGTGCACACCATCATCTATCCCGTTCTGCGCCATCGTTTATTACTGAGTTATCAAGCACAAGCGGAAGGAGTGTCGGCCAATAAAGTGATCGAACAACTCCTATCGAGTGTCGCGTCGGCGTAAGGATTGTTGTTAGATATGTTGTCGTCATTAAAGTCATTGTTGCCATCGTCACCCAGCACACCGCCGCTCGCTGTCGCGACCAAAGAAGGATTGCTGCCCGAATTGACCAATGGTGTTGAAGTCACAGTGGATGAACTGGCTTTTTACCAAATACACAGCCAGAGGTGGCAACCACCGAAAAAAAGCGTGTGGTCACAATTGAATGGTCAACACGCCAGCCCCAAAAAAGGGCGTGGGATGACTTTCTCGGAAGTGCGACAGTATCAAGCGGGCGACGACGTCAGACAGATTGATTGGCGCGTGACTGCTCGTACCGGTAAGGTGCATACCAAGCTCTTTACTGAAGAACGAGAAAGACCAGTTGTGCTGTTTATTGATCTCAGCAGCAGCTTATTTAGCGGTACCACCTTGCTACTTAAATCCGTGCAGTTATGCCACCTTGCCAGTCTGTTGTCTTGGGTCGCTCTGAGCACCCAAGACCGAGTCGGTGCGGTGATTCGCTACCAAGATCAATTGATAGAAATTCGCCCCTCAAGCAGTCGCTGTGCCATCTTGCATCTGCTGCAACAACTGTGTCAGATACACAATCAGCATATCCAGCAAAGTGATATCACCACGCGTTCGCACACGACTTCGGATTCAGCGCTCAGTGCCTTGGTCAATCTGTGTAAAAAAGGCAGTGAGCTGATTATATTAAGTGATTTTTCCACCATCACAGACGACGAACTCACCGCGGTGACGCACCTGTCGAAGCACAACCGGGTGCGAGCTGTGATGCTTTATGATCCTATTGAAGTGGGCGAGAGTCCGGCAAAAGGTCAACAATCGGTACAGGGAAAGCGCCATGAAATTCAGCTCGACCTTTCAAATAAGCAAACCAGAAATGATATAAAACATTCTTTTGAGCAGCGCTTTGCTTATATTGCGCAAAGCCTTTTACCTTATGGTATTGCACTTTCTAAAATATCCAGTGGTCAGCCACTTCTTTTGCAGTTATTAAGTGATCAACAATGAGTCAATTATCCTCTTCCTCACTCTTACCTCTCAATGACATTCATCTGCCTGCAGAACCGACATGGTGGCCGTTTGCTATCGGCTACTGGCTTGTGTTGGGCATCGCTATCTGTAGCCTGATTGTTTCGCTAATCGCATGGAAAAAGCGCAAACAAAAACGTCGCGCCAAACGTGCCGCCATCACTTTATTGGCGCTTCATCCTGAGCAACTCACCCCCTCTCATGCCATCGAGGTGGTGCGCCAAGCGGCACTAAGCTATTTCCCTAGGCAACAGATTGCTAAACTCACGGGCGAGGATTGGCTTACCTTTCTTGATTCCCAATTGGCAGAGCCCGTATTTAGACCTAAATCCTCACAATGGTATCAAGCTCTGTATGCCCCTCAACAACATCAAGCGCAAACGGAACAGCAGATGATCCAAGATTGCCGACACTGGGTAACCTCGGCGCTACCACCGAAACGACGCTATAGAAACTGGGATCAATCATGACAGGCTTCACTCTACAATGGTGGTGGATGCTGCTCGCAATTCCTCTGCCCTATCTTGTTCATCGATTCAGCCATGCGCCGCAACAAGCCAAGGTGATTTTGCCGCACCTGACACAGCTGTCTGGTTCTGGTCAACGGCTCTCTTGGTTGGTTAAAGTGCTCGCCAGCATAAGCTGGTTGCTGCTGGTTTTTGCCTCTGCGCGCCCGGTCTGGTTTGGCGAACCGATAGAAATCCAACCCAAACACCGAGATATGATGCTGGTGATCGACCTGTCGTACTCGATGAGCAAACAGGACATGAAGCAAGGCTCGGACTTTGTTGATCGTCTAACAACGGTCAAGCAAGTCGTGTCTGATTTTGTTGACCAGAGAAAAGGCGACCGCTTAGGCTTAGTCTATTTTGCTGATCACGCCTATCTGCAAACGCCACTGACCTACGACCGTGAAACCATCAAAGCACAGCTTAACCGTACCGTACTTAAACTGATCGGCACACAGACTGCAATCGGTGAAGGGATTGGTTTAGCCACAAAAACCTTTGTCGATAGTGACGCGCCTCAGAGAGTGATGATCTTGCTCAGCGATGGCACCAATAACGCTGGTATTCTCGACCCGATTGAAGCAGCGAATATCGCTAAAAAGTATGGCACTACCGTTTACACCATTGGTGTTGGCGCTGGCGAGATGCAAGTACGTGAATTTTTTATGACTCGCACGGTCAACACCGCTGAAGATCTGGATGAAAAAACACTGATCGAAATCGCCAACCTCACTGGCGGTCAATACTTCCGAGCCAGAAACGCGCAAGAGTTAGCCACCATTTACGACACCATTAATGCGCTGCAACCAATACAAACCGCCACACAGACTTGGCGACCCCAAAACGAATGGTTCGCGTTGCCGCTGAGTATCGGACTTCTACTGTTATTGATCGCTGCGACCATAAGGAGGAACTATGTCTGATGTATTACTGCTGCACCCGCAAGCGTTGTGGCTGCTGGTTCCTATCTGTCTCCTGCTGGTTTGGCTCAAGCTATCAAGAAAAACCGTTTCTCTGATCGCCCCTCACCTTGCGAGCGCCTTAGCTGTTGTGCAAAATCGCACCAGCTATCTCACGCTACTGGGGCTTGCCCTGTTGCTCGGTGTATTTGCACTGTCAGGACCGAGTGTCGAACAACAAACTCTCCCCGCGGCACAAAGCGAGCAAGCTCAAGTATTGGTCATGGATATGTCGACGTCGGTCTACGCCACGGATGTTAAACCTAGTCGATTGTCTCAGATCAAATACAAAGCGCTCGACATCTTGCCCTACCTCAAACAGGGGCAAACCGGTCTTGTCGCCTACGCGGGGGATGGCTATGTTCTCAGCCCCTTAACCACAGACGCCAGCACATTGGCGGTACAGATACAAAATCTATCTCCGGCAATAATGCCCATCCAAGGCTCTCGCGCCGATTTAGCCGTAAAGCAAGCCATAGAAATGATGCAGCAGAGCAGTCAAAGACAAGGAGATATCCTGCTCTTTAGTGACGGACTGACCCAGCAAGAACAAGATGGCATTAGCGCTTTGCTAGAAGGCACTGCATGGCGTATTTCAGTTCTCGCGGTGGGAACCCCAAGCGGTGCGCCTATTCCACTGCCTAACGGCTCATTATTAACCGATACTCGAGGTCACACGGTTATCGCGAAGACACCCATTAATGAGATGAGGCAACTCGCGCGCAGCAGCGGAGGACAATTCGCGGCTTATCAGACTGATAATCGTGATATCGAAACGCTCACATCCCATTCGCCTGTTGCCAGTGTTGATACATCAAAGCAGCAGGATCTTACCGTCAGTGTGAATAATGGCTACTGGCTCATGCCTATCATCTTGCTTTTGATCTTGCCGCTGTTTAAAAAAGGCAGACTATTTGCCATTGTCACTGGGGTGCTCTTGCTGCAAAGCGTTCCTCAAACGGGCTATGCTAATCCAGTAGATAGCCTGTTTCTCAATCGCGACCAACAAGGTTATCAAGCCTACCAACGCCAAGAATACAGCCAAGCTGCAGAACGTTTTGCTTCAGAAAAATGGCGTGCTTCTGCGCACTATCAAGCGGGTAATTACGATCAAGCGATTGAGCTTTGGCAGCGATTTGATGATGTCGACACTCGCTATAACTTAGCCAACGCCTATGCACAACAAGGTGAATTGCAAACGGCCATCGACACCTATCAGCAGGTATTGAAACAGCAACCGAACCATCAGGATGCACTGCATAATCTTGAAATCGTCAAGCAAGCGCTCGAGCAACAGCAACAGCAACAGCAACAGCAACAGCAACAGCAACAGCAACAGCAACAGCAACAGCAACAAGATTCTGGCTCTGACTCCAAAAGTCAACAACAAGAAAGCCGTGATGAGAACTCGCAAAACGGTGAATCATCGGATCAAGGTGAGTCCCAACCAGCGGACACTTCTCAATCCGAAAATGAATCTGACAGTGAGCAGCAAGCCTCAGCGTCTGACGCACAGCGGCAGTCTCAAGAGCAGTCTCAAGAGCAGTCTCAAGAGCAGTCTCAAGAGCAGTCTCAAGAGCAGTCTCAACAAGATAATCAAGCTCAAACGCAGGATTCACAACAGCAGACTGAGAACAACAATGAGACACAAGCGGAGGCTCAAGCCTCGCAACCATCAGGCGAAAACGAAAGCGACCGTGAATCTCAAGCACAACAGGCTGTCAGCGATGCGCAACAGCAAGCGGTGGATCCTGAATTGAGAAAGTTAGAGCAAGTAGAAAGCATTCGTGATGCAAGCACCCTATTACGAGCCCAGATGCAACTGCAAGCTCAAGAACGTGAAAAGCCCGCGACATCAGGGCAGAATTGGTAATGAAGACAATGAAAACACATCACTCCCTCATCCGTTCCATGATTGTATTGACCGCTCTGTTGAGCAGTTTTTCCTCCTGGGCATTCAATCTGACCGCATCCGTCAGCAGAACCCAGATTAGCAAGGATGAAATCATTCAGTTAAAGATCGTTGCCGACAAAAAACTCGATAGCGACGACATACGCTTTGATGCACTGACGAACGACTTTTACCTAGGACGCCCAAGCTTTAGCTCATCAATGAACTTTGTTAACAGTCAACGTAGTGATAGCAGTATCTGGACAATCTCTTTGGCACCGCAAAAGCTCGGCACGCTTGTGATTCCCGCTTTTACCGTTGATGGAGTCTCGACTAAAGCTATCACGTTAAAAGTCTCTAAAGATGAAAAAGCGCCCACCACTGCGGATATGGTCGAAGTCCAAGCTCACTTAGATAAATCGGAACTCTTTCCTCAGCAAAGTACCCTGCTACACAGTCGTATCTTGGTCAAAGTGGACCCGCGAATGTTGCAAAACCCTAACCTCGTCCCGCCGGTAGCAGACGGGTTAGATATTCAAGCAGTGAGTGAGCCAAAGCAATATCAGAGTGTCGTCAATGGCATCGAAGTTTTGACCATCGATCAAACCTTCCGAGTGCAAGCAAAACAACAAGGTGATTTTGCTATCAAAGCGCCGACACTAAGCGGTGGCGTGCTCTATGGTGGTCAATTAAGCGGCAGCAGTAGAATTTTGACCTTGAGTGGTGAAGCTCCGCAATTGGCGCTTAATGTCTTGCCAATACCGGATCAATACCAAGGTCACTGGCTGCCAGCCGATCGCATTGAGATCCAACAAACATGGGAGTTGAACGGGAAAACCACAACCACTGAACCCATTGAAATGAGCAGTGGTGACTCGCTAACTCGTACCTTAACGATCAATGCATTAGGCATCACAGAACAACAGTTTCCCAATTTAGTTATTAACAATCCATCCAGCATGCGTGTCTATGACGAAAAGCCAACGTATCAGACCCACCGTGATGGCAGCGTATCAATGACACTAAAACAGGTATTGATTGCCAAACGTGCCGGTGAATTTCAATTACCTGATGTCAGTTTACAATGGTGGGATACTCAGCAGAAACAGCAAGCGACCAGTTCGGTCAACGGCGTAAACCTTATCGTCGCTCAGGGCGAAAGCTTTGTCTCAGCGGAGTCGAGTGCCTCAAATCATACCACCGAGATTGCTCCTTCTCCCACTAACGCCGGAATGTGGCCAATCTTAACCGGACTCTTTGCCCTCGCTTGGCTTTTTAGCACGGCGATGTGGATAAAAACCAAAAAGGCACCGACAAGCGCAACCCAACTACATAACACCCAAGCCGATAGTCCCTTTCATCAAAGATTGATCGAGGCTATTGAACGCTCGGATGTTGTCGCAGCAAAAACGGCATTTCATTTGTGGAATAAAGAAGTCGTGCTTGCCGAGCCCTTACAGCAGCAGATAGCCAGCGAACTGAGGAATATGGAAACGGCTTTACTTGGCAAACAACCAAAACCTTGGGACAAACAAAATCTGCTTGTGGTGCTTAAAAATCACCGTATTCGCCAAAGCAACGGCAGCAGTGACCCTTTAGCTAAACTGTAAAGAACTATGCTGTAAAGGCTATGTTGTCAAAGCTATGGCTATGCAGTAAAAAGCTTCGTTGTAAAAGCTAAGCTATCAAAGTGATGCTTTAAAACGCGTTTACAGCGAAGATAATAAACGGTATTATGTACCGTTTATTATCTTCGCTGTCTGTATTGGAATGAAAAAATCTAGAGGTTTCTCCTTGATAGAGCTGGTGATTATTATCGTCACCCTAAGCTTAGTTGCCGTTATCGCTATACCTCGCTTGATCAGTTTGACCAGTGCAGCCAAAACAAGTGCGCTTGAGAGTTTCGGCGCAACGTTAAGTTCAGCAAGCCGGTTGACCTACCACCAAGCCGTTATCGAAGATAAAGATAATCTTGACTCGTCCATTGACCCCGAAGTCAGCGGAATCAAAATACACTACGGTTTCCCTATCGCCCACGCTGCTGGAATTGGTACCTCAGTGCATGGTATTGGCTCCGACTTCTTTGAACTCTCTTCTCATATCGAATCCATAGACAACGAGGTGATTGTCTATGGATTTGCCAGTGACGACCCTCAAGATAAATGCGTGGTGGTCTATAAGACCAATGGCAAAAATCCTCCCACGATTCGGACACCCGACGAAACAGATTGCTCGTGATTGGTCGTCATCATTGACGACCAATCCCGTTACTCAGAATCGTTGGTTTCTGTAGCACTGGTTTCTTCTCTAGCTAAGCTCCAGTCCCCACCCAACGCTTTATGTAAGCCGATGGTTACTTGAGCGGTTTGCAGGCGAGCCACGATCTGTCTGTCTTCCATCATGCGCTTTTGACGCTGTGCATCAAGCACAGAAACATGGTCAATCAGTCCAGCCTGATAAAGGGACTCCGCTTTACCCAACGCTTTTTCTGCAGAAGCTAGCGCACGATTCAATCGCTGTTGGTTTTCTTGACTCTTACCATAGGTAAACAACAAGCTATCGACCTCGGTAAATGCCGAGTCAACCGCGTGTTGATAGCTCAGTAGCGCACTATCAAATCGAGCTTGATTGATATCAACCGCAGCTTTACCTCTGCCGCCGTCAAACACATTCCAACTCACTCCGACGGATCCAACCCAACCAAATGAATCGCTGGAAAACAGATCATCAAAGCTTCCTGCCGATAACCCCGGCGCACCCGTTAAGAAAAACTTGGGATAGCGGTTGGCAACGCTTGCCGCTAGCTCTTCATTCACCGCGGCCATTTCCCGTTCTGCCATACGAATATCGGGGCGACGCTGCAAAAGATCCGACGGCAATCCCACCGGTATAACGCCTGTCAGCTCTGGCAATGGCTGAGCATTTGCCACTCGGATATCGATTTGCGTTAACGGTTCACCCAATAACATCGACAAACGTTGCTTATGGACTTGCTGAGCAATTTCTAACTGTGGCAACAACGATTCTGTCGCAGCCAGCATGCTCTCAGCTTGGGCGATATCAAGATCAGAACCATAGCCAGCTCGAACCACCTTACGCACCAAATCTAGAGTCTTCTGTTGATCCGCCACATTCGCTTCCAATAGCTGATAGCGCTGCTGAGCGCCGCGCAACTGCAGATAGTTATGCACTAAATCAGCGGTGATTAACGTGGTTAAGCCACTTTGATAAATCTGCGCTTGCTCTACTCGAATCTCAGCTGCATTCGACTGGCGGTCAATTCGCCCAAACAGATCTAACTCCCAAGCAATGGACGCAGCGACAAAGCCGCCATCGTGCTGATTATCTAACAGAGTCATGCCTGATACTGAATCCGGTAAACCGGAGACTGAACTCCCCAGCGGATTCAATGCCGGACCGAGCAACGAGTCATTTTTACTCAACTGATAGTTTACATAGCCTGCACCAACACTGATGCTTGGTACTTTGAATGACTCAACCACCGTACGATAGCTATTCGCCATCTTAATACGCTGCGCCGCCAGTTTGAGCGGGATATTCTGTTGCTGTGCATCCGCGACCAACTGGTTTAGGGTTTCATCATGAAATTCATGCCACCAGTAATCCTGCTTAATCGCGTTATCAGTGGTTGAGTACAGATAAGCCTCTGCCATTGGGACACTGGGGGCTTGATAATCGGGTCCAACCGCACACCCGGTGAGCAGCAATGAACCCACGAATAAAGCGATAGGTTTAACTCGTGATAGCGAGTAATTAATGTTCATAGCATACTACCTTTAGATTGAACTCTGTGAGGGCGCCAACGTTGAGGTTTTATCCTTCGCTAACTCCGGTTGATCTTTGTATGACAAGCGATACATCGCAGGCATGATGAAAAGAGACAACACCGTCGCAGCCGCCAAGCCGCCGATAATGGTTGCCGCCATCTGGTCAAACAGACGATCACTTAACAGCGGGATCATACCTAGAGCTGTGGTTAACGCGCCCATTGAAATCGCCATCGTACGATTAATCGTCGCCGCTTTGATCGCCTCATCTAACGCTTTACCTTGCGCTCGCTCAAGCTCAATTTGATCCATCAGTACGATGCCATTTTTGATGATCATACCCATTAACGTAATTGCACCAATCAACGCCATAAAACCAAATGGTTTACTAAAGCCAATCAAAGCAAATGTGGCTCCGGTCGCGGCTAATGGGATGGTCGATAGAATGATCGCAGGCTGTTTAAATCCGTTAAACATCGCCACAATGATAATCACCATAATGATCATCGCCTTCGGAAGTTGCTTGATAATATCGACGACGGCTTTGTTTTCGTCGTAATATTCGCCGCCCCACTCCATGCTGTAACCTGGAGGAAGAGGAATCGCTTCTATTTGTTGTTTCATCGCATTACGGACAATCGCAGGGGTTGAATCTCGCGCGACACTGGCTTGTGCTGTAATAGTTTTAACGCGATCACGACGCCATATCATGCTCTCTTCGGGTTTAAGATCAACGCCATCCATAACCTGACCAAGAGGCACACTGTGCAAACCCAACAAAGAACGTACTGGCAATGTCTCTAGCGACGATAAGGTCGGATTAGAGCCACGGATCTGAATCGGAATCAATTCCTCGTTAAGATTCATTTGACCAATCGGCATGCCTTCTGAAGAGCGCTTTAATGCAAACGCAATATCGGTACGATTAATTCCCGCACGGCGTGCTTTGTTCTGATCGATAATTGGCGTCATGACTAAGCTAGGTTGGCGCCAGTCATCACGGACATACTTAGCATCGGGATGGGTTGCCATGATCGCTTTCGCTTGATCGGCAAGTTGATGCAGCACCTGAGTATCTGGACCGGAAAAACGCGCTTCTACGGCAAACTTATCTTTGGTCGCCAATTTTAACGCTCTAAAACGTGGTTCAGCATCTGGGAACTGCTCAGCAGCCCATTGATCACCGCGTTCGACTAAACCATTAATGGCATCATAATCATGCACGTTGATCAGAATTTGCCCATACGCAGAGTCTAAAGGCTCTGGCTCAACCGTCACGGAAAAGCGTGGGATACTCGCCCCAACCATTGAAGAGACATCGATCACTTCTGGCTGCTCTAACAACCACTGCTCAACACGCTTCATATCGGCTGATGTTTGCTCGATTTTAGCGCCATTCGGTAACCAGTAATCAAAGAAAACCAAAGGTCTATCCGACTGAGGCATAAAGTTGACCGCAACATACGGAACAGCAACGCCAGTAGCCACAATCAGTGGTATCAGCGCCAGCAAGGCTTTAGCCGGTTTAGCGACCGTCCAGCCAACCAGACGATGATAAAAATTGGTTTTTGTCGCTTGTCCCTGTGCTTTTGGCTTCAGTAGCATCCAACACATTAAGGTGGTAAACGTCACCGCAACAAACCAAGACAGCAATAGTGAAGAGGCCAGAATATAGAACATCGAACTAGAAAACTCAGCCGCATCGGTTTTAGAGAACAGCACTGGGCTCGCCCCCATTATCGCAATGATAGTCGCGCCTAATAGTGGCAATGCCGTTTCTTTGACCGACTCAAGTGCGGCCTGGGTTCTTTCAATACCTTTGTTGAGCTTCACCATAATCATATCGGTGATCACAATGGCATTATCCACCAACATACCCAGCGCTAGGATAAACGTACCCAAAGAGACTCGGTGCAAGTCAATGCTGGCAATGTTCATGTAGATCAGGGTTAACAATATGGTCAATAGCAGACTGGCACCAACGATAGTGGCACTCTTGAGCCCCATAAAGACCAACAGCACGATGAATACAATCGCCACACTTTCTAATAAATTGCCAACGAAGTTATCGATAGACTTTTGAACTTCTTCTGGTTGATAGGCAACCGTTGCGATCTTAACGCCCATCGGCAATTCAGCCTGATAGTCGTTGATGATGGCTTTAATGCTGCCACCTAAGCTGACCACATTAATACCACTGACAGGACTCACCGCCAGCGTGACAGCCGCCTCACCGTTGTAACGATTTTCGGTCAAAACGGGGGTTTGATAACCCATACGCACATCGGCGATATCACCCAAGCGCACCAAGCCGCCGGAGACGGCCCCAACGCCGCTCTTGATCACGAGGTTTTCAATATCGGCGATCGATTGGAACTCACTGCTTTGATTGACACGAATTCGTTGTGTACCCGCATCAAAACTGCCCGCTTCATAAGTCATATTTTGACTGTTCAGCTGACTCCACAGTTGCGCGCTAGACAGACCGTATTGCATCAGCCTTTCATCACTGATATCGACATAAACCGTGCGAGGCTGCACACCATGAAGCTCAATCTTTTTGATGCCTTCGATGGTCTTAATACGGCGCTGCAACTCCTCAGCATATTGACGTAACTCTTCTGGCTTGGCGTCATCGCCATGGATTGAGAAAAGCATGCCGTAAACTTCAGAAAATTCATCTTGCACAATGCTAATCTGAGCCGTACTCGGCAGTTGAAGTTTAACGTCGCTAACCTTACGTCTTAGCAAGTCCCATTCCTGAGGCAGGTTGGCTGAGTTGAGGCTTTCTTTAAGATCAACAAACACCATAGAGATACCGGGGCGAGTGAGTGAGCGCAACTTATGCAGTTGCCCCATCTCTTGCAACTTTGTCTCGACCGTATCGGTCACTTGTTGTTCCACTTCTTGTGCAGACGCGCCGGGATAAAGGGTCACAACAACCGCGGTTTTGACGGTAAACGTTGGATCTTCCAGCTTACCTAAATCAAAGTAGGAATAAAGACCAGCGATCACGCTCAGTACTGTAAAAAACAGCACAAAGGTTCGCTGACGAATAGCAAATTCGGCGAGTTTTAACATCATACTTCCTTACTGAGCACGAACGATCATCTGTTCAACCATGTCACCGGGTGACAAATAATGTGTACCACTCACAACAATGTGCTCACCGGCTTTCAGATCACCAAAAACACACGCTTGGTAAGCATCAATAAACTCAAGCTCCACCGGAACTTGTTCGATATGTTGATAGCGCACCACATTGATATGCATCGACTGATCGTCACCAGCAATAGCGGAGTAAGGGATGCAATGAGCCGAAACAGGCTGCGCAATATCGGCGGTCAAAGAGACCGACTTTCCAGAAAACAGACGATCGTCCGTTTGTGTGATGCGATAGGTGACTGGGTAGGTTTGTTTAATTAAATGCGGCAGAGGCGCAATTTCAGCTACCGTTGCGTCCAATTTCACGTCAGACTGATACCAAGAGACCGTGCCCGTTTGCCCCATCTCGAAATGGTGAATAAGACTTTCTGGTACATCTACTTCAATTTCAAACTCTTTATTATCTTGTATGGTTGCCACAGCAACACCCGCTAACGTCTGCTCATAGGTATCAAAGTTAACTCGACCTACTACGCCATCATAAGGCGCATAAAGGTGCGTGTACGCCAGCGTATCTTTTGCGCGTTGGATATTTTTTTCAACCACTTTAATTGCCGACTGACTGCGCTCATAGCCACTGATCGCACGATCAAGGTTAACCTGAGCAATCGCATCATCTTGCGCTGCTTGTTGGACTCGTTGTAATTCAGCCTTGGCTAATTTATGCGCCGACTGAGCTTCTAGCATTTTCGCTTCCAGCTCTTGCAGTACAACTTGGTAATCGTGATCGTCTAGTTGAGCAATGAGCTGACCTTTGACAACGCTGTCTCCCGCTTTGACGGCGATATTGTTGATGGTTCCGGGCACACGAAAAGATAAATCGACTTTTTCATGCGGCTTGACCACGCCACTGAAGTGTTTTTGAGAGGTAGCAGCAAGATCGCCTAGTTGAATGACTTGAACCTTAGTCTGAGAGACAGGGGCAGATTCCATCTCTGCGGTCTGTTGATTACAACCACTGAGTGAGACAATCACACCCATGGTCAGCGTGGTTTTATACCAGAATTTGTTCATATAAATAGCTCCATTAAGTTAGCGCTATTCTACTAATGAACAGTGTTCAAATAATCAACCACCCATATGACTGACTGTCACATTTTTTGAGACAATTAGATCAATTTAGGCACTTCTTGTAATAAAAATTGAATCAACTCACGACTGGCTTGGTTGAGTGTTTTGGGCTGAGGATAGAGCAGATAGCCCTGTTCTGCTATGGGAAGTTCATGTTCCAATATAGAGACGAGGGAACCAGTTTGTAATTCGCTACTCACTAATACCTTAGGTAAAAAAGCAATCCCCAAGCCCGATTTCGCCGCATCTTTAAGAAAGGCAATACTGTTGGACTCAAGTCGACTGTTGACCTTCACGGTCTGTCCTGAAAAATGCCATTTAACCTCAAGATCTCCCGATGGCCAGCGATAGCACAGCGCTTGATGTTGAGCTAATTCATCAACGGTAAAGGGGGTTCCATTTTTTTGCAGATAGCTTTGGCTTGCCACAACACAGCGGTCGAGAGCGAGTATTTTTCTGGCTACTAGCTCGGAAGAATCAACCAGTTCACCCCCATGAAAAGCAATATCCAACCCCTGCTGATACATGTCAGTAAAGCCGTTTTGTATCACTCGAAGATCGAGTTCAACGTCAGGATACTGTTGTAAAAATTGAAACAGAATAGGCTGCAATTTTTCGTTGGTTTCCGACAAGATACCCAGTTTCACCTTGCCTTTCATGGCGCAAGAACTTTGAGTGATCTCTTCGTTGGCACTATCAAATAGCTCGATAACTTGCAGCAGCTTATGGTAATAGATTTCACCTTGATTGGTGAGTGAGATCTTTCTGGTCGTGCGATGAAATAAGGGCGTGCCGACTTGCTGTTCTAACTCACTAATACGTCGGCTGACATTGGCTCGTGGTAAGTCCAACGACGTTGCGGCGGCGGTAAAGCTGCCAAGCTCGACTACCTTAACAAAGAGTCTTAAGTCTGCAATTTTCACTGTTCACACTCCCTAAGTGAGTCAACTGAATTTCATCAAACTAAAAATAGCAAAAAGCCCACTGAAAAATCAGTGGGCTTTTATCATTATGCTATAACCGAGTGATTATAGGAAGTAACGTACGCCAGCAAGCCATGCATTGTCACGGTTGCCTTTGTAAGTGCCTTCGCCACGTAGGTCAAATTGGTAACCTGCGTAAGTGCGTAGTTTTGGAGATAGGTCGTACTCAGCTTGGATCGCCGTGGTTTCAGTCACAGTTAGATCGTCTTTAGAGTCTTCTACTTTCTCGTAGTTTACGCTTAGGTTTAGGCTGTTCGCTAGGCTATAAGCCACTAAAGCTTCGTAAGCGCGAGTCTCTTCTAGAAGATCTTCATTGCCGTTCTTGCCGTTGTTCATATAGTCGTTCATTGCGTATACACCTGCGATGTATAGACCGTTACCGTATGAACCGTAGCTTGCAGAGAATACGTTAGATTGCGCTGTCTCAGTATTACCAGAAACTGTGATGTCACCACCAACGTATGCGTAGTTGATGCCGAAGCCAGCCACAGCGTAGCCAAGAGCTACTTGGTAACGGTCGTCAACTTTAACGTTATCAGTGTCACCTAGAGTATCCGTCTTGCTACCTTGCCAACCAACAGCAACGTTTAGGTCGCCGTTGTTGCCGAAGCTAACAGCGTTTGAGTAAGAAAGCATTTTGTCTGCACGACCAGTACCTAGCGCACCGTGGTTGTCATAGATAAAGTCGTTCGCGAATGCGATTGGCATATCTGCAACGCCTGCTGCGTTGTAGTAAGGTGCCCACTGCGTACCCGCAACAGCGCGACCAAACTCAGCGTGAGTAAGACCGATATAACCAAGACGAGTAGAGAACGTCTCTTCGCCACCGTCTAGGTAGTTTAGTGCCCACTCTGCTTTAGCGTCAGCAGTGAAACCGTTACCTAGGTCTTGAGTTGCTTCGATATTGATACGTGGAGAAGTCGCTTGCACTTCAGTATCTGATTCTTCTGAACCACCAACGCCCACAGAAACGTGACCGCCAAGAGAAAGAGTTGAACCATCGTTGTTGTATAGCTCAACCGCTTGTACCGATGTACCGAATGCAGCGGCTGCCACTGCTAGTGCAATAAATTTCTTATTCATTGTAACTTCCATTAGTAAAGTTAATTCACCACAAGGTCGTGGAGTATTGGGTTCCGCGCTACCGAGAAGTGTCTTCGCCCACTAACAAGTCCAAAAAACTAAAAGTGAACGTCGCACCATCGAGTCCCTGTAACGTCGGGTTAACACGATGGAGTCACTCTACCTTTAAAGTTCAACAAACTGTCATAAAACCTACTAAAACATTAAAAACAGTGTTTTCTAAATATATAAATCTCATATTTACAAACACTTAGACAAAAAACCTAAATTTCTAAATCAATATAAAAAGCATAAAAATGCAGATTTAATGATGATTTCTTTGATTTATTGAACAATTCATTCCCTTCACTGGTGACACTTATCACGATTACGGAACTAAATTGATTGAAATTCAGCCAGTTAAATAATCTTCTTTATATTAAAAGCAACGCCAAGTGTAACAAGAGGTTTACAGAGCACCCGTTCTCTCGTGTTTTGTTGAACATTTTAGATTTCTAACGCTTCAAGCTTGCCACTACATGAATTTGCCTAAGGTCCGTTATCGGCGCGACCGCGCTGCCCATCAAAATAACAATGTGACGCCCATCACATAACGGGCAGTTGTATTGAACTTTCTCTCAGATGTAAGACAAGGGTGCAGATCTGCGACTACGCTTTGACTTGAGTCATCCATGTAAAAGTGGTCTTGGTGATCTCGCAGTGGACTCTAAAACCAAGGAATAAATTATGAAAATGACAGCGATCGCTACGGCGATGACGACTCTAATCACAGGCTCTGCTTTAGCAGCAGAAGTGTATAACTCAGACGGGACTTCCCTTGCTGTTGGTGGCCGAGCAGAATTTCGTGGCGATTTTGCGGGCAAAGATAGCGGTGAAGAGCTAGATGGAACGATGAACAACAAATCACGTTTCCGTCTCAATGCCGATATGAACACCAGCATCACCAGTGATTTAGATGGCTTTGCCTTTTACGAAGCAGAGCAAACCGTCAATTCATCCAGTGGTAACGATTCAAACACTGACTTTAAACAGCGCTACATGTACGTGGGTTTATCCACTAATGGCAACAGCGTTTCCTTTGGTCGTCAGGATACCGCAGTCGTGCAGATCTCTCAGATGTCGGATATCTCGACCTATTCGGGGGATCAAAAGGCATTTATTGACGCGGGTAACGAGCAGATTAACAACACCTTCCTATATACCGGCGAATTCATGGACAGTCTTACCATAAAAGCGGATTACGTGGCGAGCGATGAAGACAGCGACGATAGCTATGGTATTTCGGGTGTTTATGTCACTCCCATTGGTTTAGGTGTTGGCTTGGGTTACGCGGCAGGTGAAGTTAATGGCAGTGGAGACACTGACCAGTTTATCGCCGGTCTAAACTACACATGGGAAGACCTATACTTAGCGGGAACCTACACGACGGGCTCGGCGGATGACGATGCTAACCTAGATTTTGAAGGTTACGAATTTGCCGCAAGCTATAGCTTTGCTTCTCACCTGACGGCGATTTTAGTTTATGGTAAGCAAGAAATCGATGACGAGGATTTTGGTAAGCGCATCAACAAAAACGATTATGTTGAACTGACGGGCGTCTACAAGTTCAACCGCTCACTTCGAGCTTATTTGAGTTATAAAATGAATATGCTTGAGGCTGATGACTGGAGTTACGATGGTACAACCTTATCTGATTACGATGCCGATGATTCTGTGCGTTTAGGTTTACGTTACGACTTCTAATGTTCCCAGCTAATAGAAACGACGCAAAGCTTCACCCAAAGTGGTGAAGCTTTTTTATGAAACTTTAGCTTTTAGCGTTTGCCAATCAGCTAATCAGCTGAGTAATCAAGCAACTAAGCAATCCTGCCCGCCGCCTTTATTTTAATATGGACCTGATTACCTTGGAGGTAACTAAGCGGGATCTCGGTACGCTCAATAACGGAGACTGTATTGGGACACGCGCCAGCTTCAATAGCTAAGTCAATTGCCTCTTGTTGCAACTCGCACATAATCGCCACTCGCTGACTGGCAGGAATTTCAACGATTTTATCCAACTGCCCTGAGATCTCCCCCAGCGCCACCCCGATGGCATTCGCTACCTCAAAGTGACCAGGACGAATCACCTCACTCACCCCCTCGAACAACTCCGGCATTAACGCACTACCGCCGCCGACTAAGATCAACGGAACTTTGTTAGCAGAGGTTTTCATTTTGTCGATTCCCTCTTCCACTACCGATACCATCTGTTGGTAAACCATCGCTGCGGTTTCCGGCGCTATCTCAATCGGAGTCAATAAATGTTCGTCCCCCCATTGCATCATGCCAGTTGATAATGCGATATCGGTGAGCGTTAAGGTGTCTCCAGCAAAGCTTTGTGAGTGTTCTAACAATCGATGCCCAAGACTTTCTGGTCCCAGTACTGCGCCCGTTTCGGAGAGTTTCACTATCGTTCCGCCACCAATCGCCAACGCTAAAATATCGGGCATCCTAAAGTTAGTTCTGACCTGTCCTAATTCCACTGCAACACTGGATTCTCGCGGGTAGCCATGTACTAGCGCACCAATGTCCGATGTTGTCCCACCGACATCAACCACGATGGCATCTTTAAGCTGAGTAAGATGACTGGCACCTCGGATCGAGTTTGTCGGTCCGCAAGCCACCGTCAAAATAGGGTATTTCAAAGCATGCTGCTGTGACATTAGCGTGCCGTCGTTTTGACCAAAGTAGGGCGTCGCTTGTATGCGATGTTTTTCTAATGCATGAACAAACCCTTGGACAAATCGGCGCGCAGTCCCTTGCAGGGCGGCGTTCAGGATGGTGGCATTTTCACGCTCCAACACGCCTAAACTGCCCACTTTATGCGACAAAGAGAGATGCACATCGGGAAGCTCTTGTTGCACCCAATCAGCGACTTGTAACTCTTGATCTGGATTGACCGGAGAAAATACACCGCAGATCGCAATCGAGTCCACATGACCTGCCATAGAGCGGCACAGTTGTCTTATTTCCTCTTCTTTAACTTCAGCAATCGGTTGACCATTGTATTCATAGCCACCGTGCGCTTGATAAAAGTGTTCACCCAGTTGCTGTTGCCACTCTTTGTCCCAACCACACAGCGGTGGAACAGCACTGCCACTAGGAAGCGCTAAACGGATCATGCCACAACGATCCAAGCCTCGTCTTTCTACAATGGCATTGGTACATTGCGTCGTTCCAAGCATGGCATATTGGATTTGTTCGCCTTTGGCATCGGACTGCAACAATAACGCCTCAATGACCCGATCAATGCCGCTGACGATGTCTTCGCTGGTCGGGACTTTGGCTTTAGCAACCACTTCCAGCGATTGGTCAAGAAGCACACCATCGGTATTGGTTCCACCAACATCAATGCCTAAACGATAAATTGCTTGCTCCAAACTAGACTCCTTGCACACTGTCAACCGTTACCAATTTCTCAATGGCAACAAACTCCACCGGATAACCAAAGTATCCCGGTCCCGCCACTTCGATCCCTTTCGGAGTGCGCCATTTTTGGTCGCAAGGATAGGCAATGACATCCACACGTTGACCATAGCGAAGCTGCTCCGTGGTAATAGGATGACCCGTTTCATGGTCCAAAATAGAGATCAGATCCGGCGTCGCTGCCAATAATGACGCTTGACTCATGTCACTGGCGAGTTCACCGCAATGGGCGACTAACAGTTCATTCTGAAAATGGACAAAAATAGAATCCGGCTGCTGATGAGTAGACGTATTGAGCTTATCAATACGCAACCCGCCAGTCACAAACCCGCCGCTGGTATTTCGGTCTATATCCATGATCTTGCCACTGATCAGACGATGACCAGCCACAATGTCCATCACCGCCTCAACCGCATTCGCGCCAGTTTCATTCGCTTGACGAATCGCGGCACCAATTTGCATCGCTTTGGTTAAGGTTGCTGGCAATGCACTGCGCTTGAGATTAATCCCTTTCATCGGATAATCACACATTGCTGCGGAACCGCCCATCTGCTCAGTAATCGGTCTCGCAAAGCGCTCTGACCAAACCCCATCAATGGGATGCAGCACCACCACATTGCCCTTTTCATCGGCAAGTGTGTTGGGAGCCGACGGTAAATCGTCGAGAAAGAACGTCACCATTTGCGATTCAGGAAACGCCCGCCCCATTGCGTCACAATCAACCACCGGAATACCTTTTTGTGCGGCAACCAGAATGGGGATAAGGGAGTTAAAGCCACCGACCTCAATCGGAAATGTTGCTTGGATCTGCTCATTCAGCGTCTGTTCCATCGCCTCAAATGCCACCAGCATCTGAGATTGAGAGTTGATCTTTTCTATCGCTACCGTTGGAGCGCCAATCATAGAAGACGGCACCGTCAACCAATCATCTTCTACCTGCTCAAGCGCAAGCAACTCAACGGGTTTTGTAGCGTTATTAATGGCGGCTTTTGCCATTAATGCCCCACTGTAAGGGTCGCCTCCGCCACCCGTTCCCAGTACCGTCGCACCTAACGCGATATCATCAATCATCTGCTCATTAATAATCACTCACGGCATCCTCTGCTGAAACAAACCATTTACTTAGTGCGTAATAAACCACGAGTGAAACTAAAATCCCATCCACTGCCGAGATTGAAGTCAACGTAAATAACCCAAAGAACTCAGCAGCAGTACATGCACTCACGAGTGAACCCATCGCCCAAGCAATCAGACCCCTTGCGATCCATTTTGGCGTACGCATGATCTGCTGATAATCAAGCGCTTCTTTATCAAGTAAATAGTATTGAGCGAGATAGACGCCCGCAGAAGGCGCAATGGAGACACCAAGCAAGGTCAAGAAAGCGGTAAACATATCCAACATGCCGAACTGGGCAATAAAGATACCGACAATCGTCATCAGTACCACAAGCAGTGGGCGTGATACGTTGGGTAATACCACCGCCATTCCAAGTGCACCTGACACAAGGTTGCTACTGTTGGTGGTCCATTGGGCGAATACCAACACAATGATGGCGGCCATTCCCATGCCGATGCCAAAAAAGATATCGACCAAATTGTCGCTACCAGTCATTTGAGTCAGTAATAATGCAACGACAATGATGGCACTATTACCAAATAGGAAACCAAAGCCCGCTCCCAGTATGGCGTCCTTACGCGTTTTCGCGTAACGAGCAATGTCTGGCGCGGCGACTGCTGCCAATATCCAGATAGACATGACATAAGAAATGGCTTCACCCATCGGTAAGGTTTCGGTCAACACTCGGCTTTCGCTAGATTGCGCTCCAGCAGCCATAAATAGACCGACAGTAATCAAAGTCACCATTAAAGGCACCGAATAGGTACTTAATTTGCCTAACGCTCGTACCCCAAAGATAGCCGTGACCATCATTAATAATGCGCCACCGATCAAAGCCGATAAATGGGACACTTCAACACCATAATTGGCTAAAGCATCAACGAGAATATAAGCAAAGAAATCCGCCTGAAACGCAAACCAACCGACCAAAGAGATGCCGTTAATCGCGCCAAGTATCTTGCCGCCATAACGACCAAACACAGAACTACTCATCAAGGGCGTAGAAACTCCTGATTGAAAGCCGATGTTGGCACACAACATCGCCAAGACAGCCAATATCGCAGACCCTGCAAATGTCGCGAACAATGCGTCTTCAATGGGTAATCCACTGCTAAGAAATGAGCCGAGAAATAGCCCGGAGATATCGATCCCTATCGCTAGCCAAATAAGACTAATCACATACCAAGAGCGCTTGGCTGAATCGGGAACGGGTTGGAGTTCAAAATCATCCATTTTTTGTTGCGTATTAGTTGCCATCCTTGCACCTACTATCTTTCCATATTGTGAATAATTCAAACTAGCAGCTTGTTATATTCAGATAAATACATAATATTGGATGCTAACATTTGAATTTACCTATGTATCACTATGCCACTTTCTATCGATAAACTCGACAAACGCGATTTAAGACGACTGGAATTGTTCTGCCAAATTGTTGAGCAGGAAGGCATTAGTAATGCGACTGTAAGTACGGGGCTGAGTCAGCCTGTGCTCAGTAACCAGTTGAGTGAATTAGAAAAAAGCTTAGGCGTTAAGCTGTGCCAAAGGGGGCGAAGTGGTTTTTTACTGACTGAAGCAGGTGAAACCGTATTTAATTATGCCAACGAATTACAACAATTAATGAGCGAATACGCGGTTAAGTTGAAAGGCGTTCAACACACACTGACCGGCTTAGTTCGTATCGGCATACTGGACAACACCATCACATTGCCCAACAACCCACTTCCCAAAGCAATCGAAAAATTTTATCAACTCAGTGATAAAGTTGAGATACATATCGAGGTCGGTGATTACACCCAGTTGTATGAAAAGCTCGTCAATCGGCAACTTGATATGATGATTGTGGTGGAAACTGAGCATCAATCCCATAACTTTACTCAGGTCATCCCCCTGTTTGAAGAAAAAAGCTACCTCTATGCTCGAGAAGATGTAGCAAATAAGCTTAAAAAACTGAATTGGTCGCTAGAAAAGCAACGCATAAATATTGGCGGATATTCTGCTGAACTAATGCACCAACTGCTCGACGTTAAGCAATATCAGAGTATAAAACTGATAGATGGATGGAATGTTGAATCTGGCGTTTTACTCACCATGGCGGGAACACACCTTAGCTTTTTACCAGAACATTTAATTAATAATAATCTTTTATCCCCCACCCTTACCGCGGTTAACCCCAAAAAGTGGCACTTTAGCAGCCAGTTCTGCTTAGTTACAAAAAATAGCAAAAAAAGCGCGTCTGCGGTTCATTGTGCCTTTATGGACTGTTTGCTTAGTTCTATACCCAAGTTACCTCAAGATGCGAGGTTCAGCGAGACTTGCTTGGTTTGTGGACAAGGCGACGACTTGAAGATTTAGTGGTTCTAAATAGAGAGTCGTTAACGCCGACCACGAGCCAAGCAAACTCGCCCGAAGGGAGGACCTAGATGACTTTATCTCGGCGTCAAATATGCTTGAAAGGATTCACCATTCCTTCACATCTTTTCCTTGATATAAAGTCATCTAGGACCTCTGAACTCTGCATCTTGAGGTAACTTGGGTATATATAGCTTACTCCTTGTTTTAAATCAGCAAGAGCTCACCAATTCATCAAGTTGCATAAAAAACTACCGATAGAAACCTCAATGAAATCAAAATGTAATTTAAGTCGCATTTCTCTGTCATATATAAATTTTACCTTACTCACAGCCCAAGAGACATGAAGTCAATTTTTATATTAAAGGTAAATTAAAATGAAAAAAGCAGTTTTAGCGAGTGTGGTAGCAGCGGTAATGTCTGGTTCAGTGATGGCAGCTGAAATTTACAACAGCGACGGCACTAGCCTTAAAATCGGTGGTCGTGCAGAAGCGCGTTTTAACGTTTCTGACAATAACGAAGTTGATGGCAACAGCTCTTTTGAAGATAAGTCACGTGCTCGTCTTAACATTAAGGGTAAGACCAAAGTTTCTGATGAACTATACGGTTTTGGTAAATACGAAGCTGAATTTGACGGCAAAAGCGACCTAACTAACCGTTACTTCTTCGCAGGTATCGGCACTAACTTCGGTGAGTTCTCATACGGTAAGCAAGATTCAGCTCAGGTAATGCTTACTGACTTTACTGATACCATGGCAACCTTTGGCGCGGCTTCAGATGATGCGATTGGCGATGCGATTGCCGGTGGTAAAGATAAGCGTACTAACAACTTCCTATATTCTGGTGAGTTTAACAACCTAACTATCCAAGCAAACTACCTAGCTAACGATGAAAAAGACACAGATAGCTATGGTATCGCGGCTATGTACAGCTTCGGTTCGTTCGACCTTGGTGCGGGTTATGTATACCAAGACATCGATGCTGACACTGATGCAAACCTATTTAATATCGCTGGTCAATTCAAACTTGATGCATTCACTCTTGGTGCGCTTGTTCAGCTCGCTTCTGGTGACGACGACGATGTGACCGCTTACGAACTATCGGCACAATATAAGCCAATGAAACAGCTGACTCTAGTGGCGGTTTATAACTACGCAGAGCTTGACCCAAGCAGCGGTAGCAAAGAAGATGTTGTTGACGAAATCGCTATCGAAGCCGTGTATAAGTTTAACAGCCACATCCGTACTTATGCAGGTTACAAGTTCCAGCAAATTGACGACTCTGATGATGAGCTACAAGCTGGTATCCGCTACGACTTCTAATTTGGTCTAGCCAAACGAATTTATTTCATAAAGTCCAATAAGATAAAGGTCGAATGTTAAGCATTCGACCTTTCACTTTTTTTGGGCAACTGCACCAATAAAAAACAATTCTCATGCTGTTCCTTAAAACCTTAAATGCGTATAAAGCCTTTATTTATCAGCTTTGTAGAGCGTTAACTCTTTTATTAAAAACTGGCACGGGTAATGCAATAGTTACTATGACAAATGCTGGCAGCATTTGCACTGAAAGGTCCTTGAGTTAATGAAGAACTGTTTTTTATAGAGGGAAAAAACCGTTTGTCATTATACACCCGATGGGGCTGAATAAGTGGTCACTATATTTGCCTCCCTTCCGTGAGGGAGGCCTTTTTTTTCCGATAACCTCTATATTCATAACACCGCTTAACACTGCCTTACTCTCACTTCACCTCAGTAAAGTAACAAGAAATCTGACTTTAATTTTCCTACAATGAAAGAATTCGTGGTATCAAACGTTCTCTATAGCTATACCCAAAGAGATTAAAGACTGAGGTGAGTATGACACAGCCGATTAAAATTACCCTTTACCGTTGGGCAGGCAGTTGGGGACCTTTTAAAGTGACCATTCCTTGTGGCGAATGCACGCTAACAAAAGATATTCTCCAAGACACCTTTGATACCGAACTCGACGGTATTCCCATTGAGCTTGAGGTGAAAGATTGGCTTTCCCATTGGTGGGAACCGCTTAAAGTTGGGGCGTGGCATGCGCCGATCGTGATGGTCGAAGGGAAGGTAGTGAGTCAAGGAGAAGCGTTAAACCGTGGAGTGCTGGTGCAGTCTGTGATTGAAAAATGGACTGAACGTGACCAGCTTAGAGGCAACATTGTTTTTGGTAAAGCAACCTGCCCTTACTGTGTTAAAGCAAAACAATTACTGGATGAAGCAGGTATCGCTTACCAGTACCATGATGTTGTTAAAGAGAGTGGCGCACTTTATCGAATGATACCGGAAGTTAAAGCCCATGTCGGTCAAAAAACACCCGTTACTGTGCCTCAGATCTGGCTTGATGGTGAATACATTGGGGGAGCGGACAACCTAGAGAAATGGCTCGCAGCAAGGACGGATAAAAACCCACCCGACAACATTTATGAATTTGGTTAAATTTAACCCGTTGTTAAAAAACCACAGATATAAAAAAATCCGCACTAAGCGGATTTTTTTATGAAATTCTATTACTTCATCTTTTTGATCATGCGTTGAACAAAAGATTTTTTCTTAGGCTGTGGTTTACGGTTGTCTAGTTCATTAAACATCTGTTTAGCAAGCATTTGGCCTAGATATGCAGCACCGAAATCGTAGTTCATAAGATTATCTCCTACTGTATGGGTGTAATGTAATTATTTTTCAATCTGTGTTAATCATAGCCGAAAACGAGACAAAAACAAGACTTGAGTCACATTAATTTGTATTAAAATTTCATCAACTGAGAATAACCGTGTTTTTGGTCACAACAAAAGCTCACCATAAAGTAATTAAATAACACACCAGCATAGAAGCGAATTTCGCTCTGTGATGAGATGTTATCATTTAAAATCAGATGGTTATTTTTATAATCAGGTAAATATGCGCAGCAAGGCTTGAGTAGCACTAGCAAGTTAAATCGCGTCTATGAGTGGTAAATCTTGCAGTAGGGCATTTTGTGATTAGCCAGTTTTTGTGATTTAGCCAGCTAAAGAAGAGCACTGACTAGGAAATCAATCGTGGTGGAGATAGAGAAAGTAATGGACTAGAACCCTTCCTTTTTGTCTCGCTTATCCTTGTAAAGCGATTCGTCTGCGCGCTTGATCGCCATCTCTAATGACTCATGTTCACGTATCTGGCTAACACCAAAACTAATGTCGACTCGGATAGACTCGCTGCCAAAAGACTGTGCGCCAACTTGGCGAGCTAATTTCTGAGCTAGGCGTCGAGCGGTAACACTGGTACAACCCGGCAGCAAGACTAAAAATTCATCGCCCCCATTGCGAATGAGGTAGTCGCTTTCTCTAAAGCAGGATCTCATCGTGTCTGCAATATAGACAATCGCCTCATCACCAGCATGGTGTCCAAACGTATCGTTAATCACTTTGAGCCCATCACCATCGATTGCGATAATCGCCAAGCCTTTCTTTTCAATCGCATATTTCAGGCTCGCATCACGCAAAATTGCTCGGTTATATAAACCTGTCAGCTCATCTTTACTGATTGCAATCTCAGCCTCAAGGAGCTTTTCACGCTTTGACTGTAACTCCTCAAATTTGGAGATGATAAAGTAGCCACCCATGACCATAAGACAGAAAATCCACATTGTCTTGGTCACGACACTGCCATAGGGAATACGGTAGCGAAGCTCAAAGTCTTCGTCGATCTTATAAGGTTGACTGTAGGCGATATTGTTTAAAAAGTATCTTGGCTCCTCAATGATGAGTGCCTCTTTGCCACGTTGAAGCTTTTGCAATCTAAATTGCTTATCAGCCAGAAGCGGATAGCGATCAAGTAAGATATCGATATTGAGATCACCTAACATCTGATTCTGGTAGTAGACTGGCGTAGAAATGGTGATCACTGCCTGTTCATTATTAATAGACTGGCTGTGGGTAATGGAAATTTCACGATGCCCATTCGGCTTTTGAAAAGCAAACCGTTGACAGCCTCCTTTGTCCAAACACATCTTCTGAGCAAAATTCTCAGCACGGCTAATATCGCTGTATTTAAAGGCTCGACTTGTGAAAATCTTCATCCCTTCATAGGAACGGTAATAGAGCATCGTTTTGTCACCGTTCATTAGCGATGGCAAATTGACAAACAGTGGCTGTGATTTTACATAGAGGATTTTTTCACTTTGCGTCAGCAGTGAATCAGGGTGTAAACGATAGGTTTCGCCAAGAGTGTGTGACGGGAGGGTGATCTCTTTATCATAGTTTGCCACGATTTCTGCTTCAAACATGGCGCCAAGCAGATAAAGAGAGGATTTATGCTCTTCTAACGAACTCGTCACAAGGTTGAACTTAGTCACCTCGCTCTTAACTAATTGATCTCGCCACTGATATAGCATGACGCTATAAAGGATCAAAGAGATAATCGCAGCCTTGCTTGCTATGATGACGATTCGTAAAAAAGGTATTTGCATAAATCAATAAATAGGCCAACTTGCCCGATGAACGTACTCTACAACCAATAAAACGACATCAGCAAAGCGCCGTGTCCGCTCAACACTATTTTATAGCGAGTGCAGATATTAGCCACTACCGACAAGATAATCAAATTTATCAATAACTCAATAAATTATACCTAAGTTACTCCGATACTTGAGGTACAGCGAGAATGACTTGCCTGTGGCAGGTAAATTCCCTCAAAAATTATTCGACACTCGATGGCGATGGCTTTGGTTCATTGTCTGTTTTTTCGGCAAGTTTGTGATAATTATTCGTATTTTCAACCCTTTTTGTTTTAACCATACTATCCTTTGCATACAGTAAGTTAGTTTTCAAAACGGACAAAAGGAAAAGGTCATGAATAGAACGCTCGTCGGATTTACACTCGGTGCTTGTTTACTTAGCTCTGCCGCTTTTGCAGGTGAGCATGTTGTCTATGATGTCAACGGAAAAAAATATGAGGGATACTGGTCAAAAGTCAGTGACACCGCGCCGCTTGTACTGCTCATCCACGATTGGGATGGTCTAACTGAGTATGAAGAAAAGCGTGCAGAAATGCTGAATGAACTCGGTTATAACGTCTTTGCTGCTGACCTATTTGGTCAAGATATACGCCCGACTAAGGTTGAAGATAAAAAGCAGCATACTGGCGAGCTTTATAAAGATAGAGCAAAACTGCAAGCGCTTATGGCTGGGAGCCTAGCAGAAGCGGGCAAACTAGGGGGTAACCTAGATAACACGGTGGTGATGGGATATTGCTTTGGTGGCGCGGCGGTACTTGAATCAGCGCGTGCAGGAATGAATGCTCGCGGTTTTGTCACCTTTCATGGCGGTTTAAAAACACCGGAAGGACAAAACTACCAACAAACCAAAGCCCCAATCCTTGTCCTACATGGTACTGCCGATACGGCGATCACCATGCAAGATTTTGCGGGATTAGCGGTAGAACTTGAACAGACTGAATTGGGTCACGAGATGATCACTTATGGTGGAGCACCGCATGCCTTTACTGTGTTCGGCTCTCCTCGCTACAGAGAAGATGCGGATAAAAAGTCATGGGACGCTTTTAAAACCTTCCTTGAAGCGAAAACCATGTAATTCTTCGTTTCAATATCAACGACTCAGAGTAAAACCAGTACAGATATAACCCCATGGGAGTCCAGTTTCACCTGACTCCCATTTTATTTTCAACGAGGTTATTGGAAAAATACCTACTTCCTACTTCCTACTTCCTACTTCCTACTAGACTAGCGAGTCGCAGAAAATGGGACAAAGACTCAGTCAACCGCAGCGCTTACTTAACGGCTACGCTTACACAAATACATCGCTTGGTCAGCGCGCTGCAGCATATCTTGATGACTGACCTCTTCCAACGGCGAACAGCAGACAACCCCAACACTATAGCTCAATTCATACGAAGACTTTTCGTTACGATTAAATTGACTGACATGCTCTTCAAAGCGAGAGAGCGGCGTCTGAGCCTCAATATCCGTCGTGCCCGACATCAAAACGACAAATTCATCCCCACCGATTCTGGCGATTACATCGGAATCTCGAAAATTTTCCGTCAATAAGCAAGCAAAGGTCGTGAGCGCTTCATCTCCGACACTATGCCCCAAGTTATCATTGATCAATTTAAACTTATCCAAGTCAAACAGCGCTAGGCTAAAAGGTTCGGTGCGGAAGCGGCAATTTTGAATGACTTTATCAGCCAGCGTGATAAACCCACGTCGATTTGAAATCTGTGTTAATTCATCAATCGTTGAATCCAGATTTGCCGCCAACTCACTTTCAGCAAGGTTTGCCAAATCCATTAAGTCAGAGACGTCTTGATCAGAGAAATGCCTCGGACGGCTGTCGACAATACACAGGGTTCCTATTTTAAAACCTTGTGCCAGTTTAAGCGGTACCCCAGCGTAAAAGCGGATGTTAGGTTCATCAACAACCTGTGGATTATCAAAAAATCGACGGTCTCTTGAAGCATCAGGAACAATAAAGGGTTCATCGCCAAGAATCGCATGTCCACAGAAAGAGATATCGCGTCCTGTTTGAGTGCCCTCAAAGCCCATGACAGATTTAAACCATTGAGTATCTCTATCAATAACAGTGACGAGAGCCATGTCCACATTGAACATTCGCTTGGCTAAACGTGTGATACGGTCGAAACGCTCTTCAGACTGTTGGGATATCCTCAGTTGCCTTATTGCTCTGATGCGGGATTCATCATCCTGTGGAATCGGCGCAGGTTGCATATAGATACATCTCCATCCATGCTCAGTGTTATAAAGCTAGCTGACTTCAAATTAATAATCCACTCAAGAAGTGCGGTTTCCTCGTGTTTTTTGTTTCATAATGATTAATATATCAGTCGCATTAAGCAATATTTTTGCAATATGCGAATTGCATATCGCGAATTAAGCGTAACTTTATCGATATTTTAACTTTAGAAAGCCCGGAGGTATCGAGGTATGGTCAGGGTTTTGGCGATCATTCGCCGACCGACCTCAGCAAAGTCGTTAGTTTTCGCTGTTTTTACGTTCCATATAAAATAATATGTATAAAAGTGATGACTTGTAACTGCACATTTCCAATGTTGGCACGATGTCTGCTTTATTAGAGTCGACCCTCTAATTTATTAGAAGGTCACCTAGCCAACTGACGTTGTTAGTGAACCAATTTGTTCACATATTTTTCAGCCACTTGATTATTCAAGTGGCTTTTTTTCTTTTTGGACGATCAATTATTTCCAACACATTCATGTTTGGTTCATGTTAATCGCATTATTGTAACGGCAGTCTAAAGGAGTTTCGTTACAGATTTAGTATTGTTTGGCAATGTCTTATTAAATACCCTTATCTCGATTCACGTTACTCTTATCTCCACCGCTCAAGAGGTCAAAGATCATGAGACAGTTACTCGTCACCATCACCGCACTTTTTGTTGGTCTATTTACCATGATATTTAGCTTGCTGCTGGCTATTCCATTGACAATCGCGGCGCTTATCGCCGGTAAAAGCATCAAGCAACAACTAAAAAAACAAACACAGAGCCCTTTCCAATCGCAATCGGGGACAACGCTCGAAGGGGAATATGAAGACGTAACTCGCCATCGTCAGAACTAATATTTCCAGTGCGACTATTGCTAGTACTAGCATTGACAGTAAGTACTAACATTTCCAGTACTAACATTGCCAGCGCTAAGACAGCCAACATTAACCTCGCCAAAACTAACGCCAGCAATCATTACTCTTATAATGAAACAACCCTAGCCGTTTGATTGCTAGGGTTGTTCGTTATCACTGATTGAATCGCGGAATGATGACTAGTTGTCAACGATAGCATCAAAGGTTTTCTGAACCTGATCGAGCGTAATTCTTTCCATCAAGTTTTTACCTTTAACTCTTGTCGCCCATTTAAGCTCACTAACGGGTTTACCATACTGTTCTTGGACAACTTGATCATAAACCGACACAACCCAGTGTAATGAGTTGTAGGGTCCAGTTCGCTGTGGGTTACTATGTGCGTAAAGTCCAATCACAGGTGTCCCTTGCGTTGTGGCAATATGTGCGGGACCTGAATCCGGCGCTATAACGAGTTCTGCCTGTTTCAATACCGAGCAAAGCTGCTTTAGATTTGTTTTGCCCACAAGATCAATTAACTGCTTTTGAGTGTCTTCACGGCATTGAGAAACAATATCCAACGCCAACTTGCGCTCTCGCTCTGCTGGTGAGCCACACAGTACCACGTGATAGCCTTTTTCAACCGCATAATCCGCTATCGCAGCGTAGCGTTCACTCAGCCAGTTGCGCTCATCCTTGCTCGCTGCTGGGCTGATCACCACGTAAGGCGTTGCCTGCAGTGGTAATGGCGAGGGTTCCGTGGGAATAAACCAACTCGGATCCGTGACCTGACAACCCAGATAGCCCGCAAAATCGGCAAAGTTATCCAAAACATGAGATGAATGGCTATTCGGTAGCTTGCGATTAGTAAATAACCACTGTCCTTCTTTGGCGCGCTTCCAACTAAAGCCTAATTTAACCTTAGCTTTGATCCCAAGCGTTAAAACACTGGCACGCAGCGCTACCTGCATATGAAGCAAATAGTCGAACTTGCGACCCGCTAGCTGACGCCAAACCGCTTTCATCCCTTGTAGACCCTGAGATTTATCAAAAACAACCACCTCAACATCCGGTAGGTCACCGAGTAATTGCGCCTCTATCTTTCCCATGATCCAAGTAATCTTAGTGTCCGGATAAGTACGTTGAATCAGTTGCACTGTTGCCAATGCGTGGCAGACATCACCAATCGCAGAAAGCCTTAATACGCAAATTGAATTAGGGGAAGCTTTTATCATCAATGGTTCTCTAGTGGTACAGCATCTAACACGGCAGCAACCACACGTTGCGGTGTAATGTCGTTTAAGCAGGGTGAATGTAGATCATCGCTTATCTTACAACTATTACCTGAGCACGGAACACAGTCTCTATCAGACTGTAAAACCGTCACATTACCGATCACCTGTTTCACAGGAATACGGTTGCTCCATAGGTTTTTATTGCCATCGATAGGATGCTCATACGGCCAAGGAGACCACTCACTCGCCGCTGCAACACTAATAATGGAAATAATCGGTACATTGTAACTCGATGCCAAATGACCGGGACCACTATCTGTACCGACAAAGCCCATGCTTGCTTTAATCAACGCCGACGTTTGAGCCAGTGTCAGCTCGCCAATTAAATTGAACAACTGCGGGTGCTCTCCATACTGAGAAGCAATTTCACCGACAATCTCACCAACAATCTTGGCATCGCGCCCACCAGGTGCCCCGGTCAGTACCAGATTATATCCTGCCGCGATCAATTGCTTAATGGTTTCAACCCAATAATCGACCGACCATTGCTTTATCTCATTTGAAGCAGGTGTGTGTATAACCAGATATTTTTTCGGTAATTTCGCTAAAACGGATTCGGGAATGGCTTCGTAAGGAGAGACTAATTTGGGCACGACAGGCACATTGATCGCCTCGAGCATTCTCGCCATACGGCTCATTCTATGCTCTCTATTACCATGCTCAAAAATGGCGTGGGTGTTGATCTTGCGGCGAAATTTGGCGACGGCGGGAGGTTTAGGTAGAACCCCAAGGCGCTCTCTTCCAAATAGAAAACTATAGAGCGTGGGGCGATCATTCTGGCGTTCATTAACCACCAAATCATAGCGACCATATTCACGTAAAACACCCAAGCATTCCTTAACATTAGGACGCCGAGAAAGCGAAATAACATTAGACACATCCGGATTAGTGCTAAACACCATTTTACCGCGCGTATCCACTAATACATCAATTTGAGCATCAGGATAACGTGCACGCAAGCTACGAGAAAAAGTCGTCACAAACAAACTGTCACCGATACAGTGGTTGGCGAGTAATAAGATCTTTTTATAGTTTTTTTCGTTAGACATAGTTTTTTTGGTTAAACATAGTTTTTACGTTAGACACAGGTTTTACGTTAAACATAGGCAGTAAGGTTGCTCAGCGAATTTAAGGTGCATTGTGCCATAAACAGCTTTATTTTTCATGAACAGCTCTATTTACCATTAAGAGCTCTATTTGCCATTAAGCGCTCTATTTTCCATAAACAGCTTTATTTGTCATTTAGAGCGTTATCAGCATACCGTATCACTTAATAGGCAGTAATGACATTGCGTCGATATTGAGCCGGTGTCACGCCTCGGTACTTTTTAAACATCCTTCCGAAGCTGGTGACATTGTTGTAACCCAAATTTTTAGCCACCTGCTCAACCGAAATACCCGCAGTAATTTGAATCACAGCCTCACCCGACAAGACAAAACCCACCACATAACTAAAGTTAAGACCCAAATTATGTAACCGACGCTGCAATTGTTGCTCGGATAACCCCAATAAGGCACTGACTCTTTCTAATGTTGGTAAACCAAAGTGTCGACTGTAATTGATGGTCTCGTACAGCACCTTGGCATAGTCGTTGGGATCGGGCATGTTGAGAAATCGATCAAGGTCTGAGAAACTCATCGCGAGCTTAGAGGCCTCTACGCTTGGCACTTTGTTGCCCTGTAACCGCATTTTATTTGGCAACCAAATCTCGGCTTGGTCGTGATTCCACTCTACCTCACAGCCAAAATAAGCCTGATACTTAGCATGATTCCTTCGGTTTCCAGGCAGGCAAACGCGGTCTGGAGAATAGTTCTCTCCAAGATAATGCTTCAAGGTTCGTAGCATAAAATTGACGACTCTAATCCCTTCATGCACTTTGTTATCTGAATCGATAGAGTCATTTTTATAGGTCCATTTAGCCAGCGGCCCTGCCATTTCACCCGCCAAAATAGCACCGGACTGAATACAGGTAATGCCAAAATTAATGCGACGTATTGCTGATGCAAGATCATGGCCTGATAAAAACCAACGCCCTAACGAACCCAGTCGTTCAAGACTGAGTTGACTGACTAAATTGAGCACGGCATCGGGGTCCCCTGTTTTCAGTTCTAATTCTCGATAGTAATCATTAAGAACAGAGACAGGAATTAACGTCGAGGGGTTATCCAACACTGACTTAGGGATCCCTAATTCATCACTCGTTAGAGAGTAAGTACTTTGTAACTCTGAGAATAATCCTTGTATTCCCATGGTTCTCACAAAATTCACATTGGTAAACATACATCACCCGCAACACTAAAAACATCAAATTGCCTTAATTTTTGATGAAATCTATCAATTTGTAAACCTTTATTCACCGTATCGCTAGAATCAACGCCTCGAAAAATTAATAAAGGTAAAACATGAGCTTACTGAGTGTTCCATTTGTTGGTACTGGCGCAGACACAGCACTGCATATTGTGTCTGGTGTGGTACTAATTGCCAGCGTTGTCGCCGCAGTCTACGGATTCTGGCGTATCCATGAGCTACCGATCAATAAAGCGCATAGCCGCGAACATAATCAACTTGGATTGATTACAGCCTTAACATGGATTGGCTTTATATGGCACTGGGTATGGGTTCTCGCGGTCATTATCGCGTTCGTTGATATGGAAAAAGCCATTATTCACTTACGAGATATCTGGAAAGCAACGCCACAACCGAAGGAGGATAAATCATGTTAGAAGGCTTAGCGGTATGGGCTCTATTTATTTATCTTTTGCGCTTGATCGGCATGCCTTGGAACAAGTTTTCTAAGGGCTTTGCTTACATCGGTGGCGTTGCTTGGTTGATGTTTGTTTGGGTTGGATTGATCAACTATACGCCAATGGATCTCTCCGGAGGCTCCTTAGTGCAATCTCCGCATATTCAACTGCGCCCTGATTCTTTAAATGTAAAGGGTAAGGTTGTTGCGCTGCACATTGAACCCAACCAAAAAATCAAAAAAGGTCAGCTTATCTATGAAGTAGACCCGACGTCGTTTGAGATTGCTTATGAGCAAGCGTTAATCGCTAATGATGCAGCAAAAGTCGCTCTTGATAGCGCGAAAGGCGATGTGCAAATTGCGCAAGCAAGCTACCAAGCGATGCAAAAGAGCGTGACCTCCACAGAGAGCCAATTGCAATCCGCACGAGTCGATTTGCAGTTGCAACAAAAAATGCTTAAGCGCTATCAACAACAGAACTCAGCGGTCAGCAACACCATTACTGAAAGCGACATCGACAAACAACAAAGCTTGGTCGATATTGCGGTTCACAATGTGGCGCAAATAGAGGCGGAACTTGATAAGCTCAAAGTCGATGTTGATAAATCAAAGCTCAACATCGCTAAATCAGAAATGACCGTCGACAATCGTGTTATCGACTTACGCTCTGCTCAAGAAGGTGTCGAAAAAGCGAAATGGGAATTAGATAGCACCAAGGTTTATGCACCTACCGATGGCTATGTGACCAACTTCATTCTGCGCGAAGGTCAACGTTTATCGACGATGCCGCGTATCCAGATGTATACCGATGAAAAGTACGTTTTGATGCGAGTTAACCATCAAGCGATACGCAACGTGAAACCGGGACAAGCAGCAGAGTTTTCTACTTCCGTTTATCCTGGACATGTGTTCTCGGCAGAAGTAGAAGGCATTGTAGAGGCGACCGGTGAATCGCAAGGTACATTGTTAGGGTTTGATGATTCTGTACGAGCAACCACGGGTAAGAACGTCAATAACAAACACCACTTTGTTCGTTTAAAAATCCACGAAACCGAAGGCTACGATATTCCTGTTGGCTCTGTTGGATTGGCATGGATTAGTGGCGAGAAACCTGTCGGGTTCTTGGCATTCCTTGATGTTATCCGAGGCATTATCCTGCGAATGAAGTCTCAATTGTACTTCTTCTATTCGATTTAACGCACTCGCTCTTTAAACCCTATTACTCACCCCACGAGTAATAGGGTTGTTTTCACTGCATCCAAGACAACCCCTACACTTCACCGCAAGGCACAGATGCCGATACAGGAAGCTTGGCTTAGCGCTCTAACTTTGGACTCTATCCAGCCCCGTCGGATACTCATAACTTATTTGTGATTTTTCATCATAACCGCATAGGAATGTGTTCGGCGAACACAGCGGGAAACGCGATGATTGTAAGGTGTGGCTTCTAAACAAACTTGCTGACTTCTGGCTCGGATCATTATGGGGTGCCTGTCCTTTCAGTGCCACTTCCCTAGTAAAAAATCATGTTTATCACAATATAACCCTAGTATTTTATCATTTAATACCATTAACTACCCTAGTAAAATATCAATTCGAGCACCAAAAAACCCTAGTAAAAAACCACCAAGGATTGCGCTTCATCTTGGTTTTCTCTATTATTCAGACATATAAACCAACACCAGCTAAAAGATTGCAATGGGGTGTAACGTGAAAAGAACGATGATGAATCACTTGATCGAATGGGCTAATAGAACCAATCGAAAACCATTAGTTCTTCGAGGGGCGCGTCAAGTCGGTAAGACCACGTTGGTGCGTATGCTCGCTAGCGAACTTGGCCTTACACTGGTGGAAATAAACCTAGAGGATAGCCATAGCTTTGAGTCGATGTTAAAGGATAGATCTAAGGCTCGTGATGTCCTTGAGTTAATTTTGTTGGAACACGGCATTTCTGAGTCACCTGAAAATGTGATTTTCTTTTTCGATGAGGCTCAGGAGTCAGTGGACTTATATCCGTATCTTCGCTATTTCTACGAGTTGGCACCCGAATACAAGATTATTGCATCTGGAAGCCTATTTGAGTTAGAGATTCATCGCTCTGAGAGCGCGCAGGGACCAACTGGGCGAGTTGAGTACGCCTATCTTGAGCCTATGACATTTAGTGAGTACTTAGAGGCTTCAAATCAAGTTGCGTACAACCGATATCAACAGATCGGTTTTGATGAGCCACTTCCTGAATCCCTTCACTCTGTATATTCAAAATTGTTTAGGGAGTATCTGGTTTCTGGAGGTTTACCAGAAGTGGTTCAAGCAAGTGTTAATAAGGAGAGCCCAAGAAGGATTGATCAGATTAAGTCTGACATCTTGAGAGGTTATATTGAGGATTTGCCCAAATATTCTGAGCTTGCGGGGGTAAAGCTCAATCCTAAGTTACTAGAGCGAGTGATGAAGTCAGTTTATGGTAAGCCGAGTAATTCACTGTCATACAGCAAAATTGCGGAAGGGTTTCGGGCAGAGGTAGTCAGGCAGCATATGGATGTATTACGTGATGCTAAGATTATACGTATGAGCTTTCACTCGGGTGAAAACACACCACCGCTATCCACATCTGTAAATCTAAAGTCGTATAAGCTTTTTGGGCTCGATATCGGCTTATGTTATACCTTCATGGGTGTTCCATTAACTCAAGTTTATTCCTCTAAAGATATAAATTCTGACTGCAACGGTGATATCGCAGAACAATATATTGCTCAGTCTATACAGGCGAACTCCTTGCCTTATAAGACAGGTTCACTTCACCACTGGGAGAACCCATCACGAACAGGTAAAGCTGAGGTGGATTTTCTAGTTGAAAGAAATGGCGTGGTTATCCCTATTGAATGCAAGTCTGGAAAGTCTGGAAAGATGAAGTCACTCAGAGTCATGCTTGAATCTAAGAAATACACACAGGCAGTAAGGGTTTATTCCGAGAATATTGAGTTTGAAGATATTCGTATTGAGCCCAAGAACAAGGCCGGTGATATTGACGAAAGCCGAGTATACACCTGTCGCTTACTGAGCATTCCTCACTATCTTATTGACAGGTATTTAACTAAGTAAAAATCGATCAACTACAGTGCAGATTGTACTTCTTCTATTCGATTTAGCGCACTCCTGCCATAAACCCTATTACTCGCTTCATGAGTAATAGGGCTCTTTTCGTCACAACTCAAACAACGACTCAGCGATTACCTAGTGACCAGTCACTGAATTAAAAGTCAATTTTTCAGCCGCTCTGTTGCACACGTTGCCCATACATGGGCATATGTCCATTTGTTCCTACATACAACGACTTTCTGATTGCTTTATCATCTCTTAATCTGAATGACCTATATGTCAGGCGCATTGGTTAGAGTTAAAAAGTCTTCTGCGCAAATATCTCACTATCTGTTTATACAGTTTAAAAATTGAATACAGGTTTGGATAAATCCCAGCAAGGAATGAACGTAGCATGTCTATAGAGGCAAAGAGCAAAGCATTACTCACCCTATCGTTATTACTATTCTTGAGTTCTATTTCGGTTCGAAGTTACGCCAACCTAATGTCTCAGCAAGAACGACAGCAATTCATTGATATCCAACAAAGCTATCATGTAAAACAAGAATACCGTCTTATCAATCAAGAGTTATCAGAATACAATGCGAAGGTATGGCAATTCGCCAATGATCAGGAACGTTCCAACCATTTAGCTCATGAGTTAACCAAATTGGTCACTCAACCCTACGTCGAGTCTGATGAAAATAATCTTGAGCAAGTTTCCACTCAAATTAATCAAGTACTGAAAGAGAAATCCGAGCTCGATAAAACAATTGCTGGCTATGGCGACTTACAACAAAGTTACCAAACCATTTTGGCGCAATATGACACCTTAGATGAGCTAAGAAAACGTGAACGCACCGACTTAATGAAGCTTTATAATCAAGTCCTTTCCCGTCTTAAAGTACAAATTGCCAACAAGCGGATCCGTGAAATCTATTCCGGTAGCACAACTTGCGGTAGAAATGACTCGGTTCATCAATGCATCAACCAGATTGAGCCTCAAATCAAAAGACAAATCATAAACGATGATCTCTACCTGACGAGTCGCAGTTCATTCACTGAATTCAATATTATTGATGCGAACTTAAATCTCAACGGTGCGTTAAGTTACCAGATTGAATATATCGCACAAGCGGTGTTAAACCCTAAGGTTATCCAACAACTTAACAAAGAGTTCGCGTTTGATATGGTGACTGTCTACCTAAAAAGTAACGTGCCTGCACAATGGTTTATTAACGGTAAACAAGTTGGAGAAGGTGAGCATGTCTCAATCTCCTTGCCAACAGGTTCACACGGTATTTTAGCGAGTTACCAAGGTCAGTCTCAGTCTTCTATTGAAGAGGTCATCGCGGGTAATACCTATCAATACCATATTGAAGATAGAGCGGTGGAAGTTGAGACACAGGATGTGTCGCCTGCAATCAAAACGTCCTCTAATCCCGACTTAACTCCTTCACATCAACAGAAAAGCGATCCCGCAACCACCCCACAACCCTCACCTCTGTTTCCATCTGAATCGACCGATGTGATAACAGACGCTTCGAGCTATCTAGAACTGGATTACACTTTGATTTTGCAACAAGGGGATACGGTCTATCACCTTATTATTGATGAACAGACTGCCCCTCTGCTTCATGAAACCCATAGTCAACATTGTGAGTCAATGTCAGTAGGTAGATTGGCTACATTGGAAGAATATATCGACTTGATGCACAACGATTCACTCGATCTCGTGCTGTCCAAATATAACTTCACCACGTCTAATCACGGTGTTGTTAGGGTAACTGATAAACAATTCATCAGGTTGCAAAAATCCGGGATTGGTATCTGCGTCCAGTCTTATATTAAGTAATCAATGGTGACAACAAATTGCAGTCAATGCTTTCTTCTATTCCCCAATTACCTCACACAGTAAGCTTTAGAGGTAATTCGGGATGCGCAAATTCGACTATTCCTCATGGTTTACTCAAATGAGCCAACTCTGCTATTCATTTAATTTATGTATGTTTCATATATTGAGCCACAGCACAACCTAAGCATACAAACACAACCTAAGCGTACTGACACAATTGCACCTACAAATGCTTGAGGCAACGCAACGATATTGTTACTGTATCAACATAATTCTAACGTCAGCGCTCACCTGTAACCCTAGAAAAAACAATCGGGTGATAGGAAGCAAGCTTGATAACAGTCGTCAGTCAATAGGTAGCACTTGCAAGCAATTACATTTCACCAAGTCAACAAGTGGTTTGGTTCCTTCCAAGCACTGAAAGACATCGAACTATCGGTTTCCCAAGGCGAAATCGTCGTCGTGTGCGGTCCTTCTGGTTCAGGAAAATCGACGCTGATTCGTTGCATCAACGGGCTTGAACAATACAACTCTGGTGATATTCAGGTATTAAATCACCCCGTCGGTTCCAATAAAATCGAACCCGGTAAAGTCGGAATGGTGTTTCAACACTTCAATTTGTTTCCGCATTTAACTGTTCTCGATAATCTTGCTCTCGCGCCAATGAGAACCCTAAAACTCTCCAAGTCCGAAGCTCAACAAAGAGCCATGACCATGTTGAAACGGGTAAAGATCGCCAATCAAGCGGATAAATTCCCGTCACAATTATCCGGTGGGCAACAACAGCGCGTCGCCATCGCTCGCTCACTCTGTATGCAACCACAAATCCTGCTATTTGATGAGCCGACATCGGCACTCGACCCTGAGATGATCAGTGAAGTGCTAAATGTGATGATTGAATTGGCGCAAGAAGGAATGACCATGATTTGTGTCACCCATGAAATGGGATTTGCCAATAAGGTAGCAGACAGGGTCATCTTTATGGACGAAGGACAAATCATCGAATCAGCGACACCTGACAAGATATTTAATCAACCCAGTCACGCTCGCACCAAAGCGTTTCTTGACAAGATCTTAAATCATTGATGATCGCGAAACTACTCAAGCCGATACTTTCGGCACTGCTGCAAATTGCCCTCGTTATCGCGGCAGCGGCGTTTGTCTTGGATGAGGGCGCACAAGCCATGGGCTATCAATGGCAATGGCAACGTGTCCCTGACTATTTCGCTTTCTACGAAGATGGCACTTGGTGGCCGGCAGAGCTTTTAGAGGGAACTCTGGTCACCTTGCAACTCAGTGCGGCTTCGCTCGCTTTGACACTCTGTTTCGGATTGACCGCGGCACTATTGAAAAATAGCACCTCGATGGTTGGGCGGGCTATCGCCAACGTCTATATCGAACTTATTCGTAACACGCCACTTTTGGTGCAAATTTATCTGCTCTATTTTGTCTTCGGTCCTATGATAGGTCTGGATCGATTTGCTACCGCCGTATTGGCGTTGGCCTTATTTCAAGGGGCTTACACCGCGGAAGTGTTGCGGTCAGGGTTGTATTCCATCCCTAAAGGTCAGTTTGAAGCTTGTAGAACGTTAGGTCTCACTCCGGTCTTTACCTACTGGGACGTGATTCTTCCTCAAGTGATCCGTAAAACCCTACCGCCTCTCACCAATGAAGTGGTGTCACTGATAAAAAACTCCTCAATTGTCAGTGTGATGGCTATATTTGACTTAACTACGCAAGGAAGAAACATCGTCTCAGAAACCGCGATGCCTTTTGAGATTTGGTTTACCGTGGCGGCGATCTATTTAGTGCTAACACTGACGCTATCGGCGCTCTCTGCGTGGTTAGAACATCGTATGCAACAAGCGCATCAATAATTTAAACACTGTTATCTAAGGAGCCACAATGATCAGGAAATGGAAAACCGCCGCCAAGGCGTTCGCAGCTTCAACATTGGGATTGTTATTAGCCTTCTCGGGACAAGCTTTCTCAGCGCAAGCTCTCTCGGAACAGGCAACCGAGACACCAAATCTGGATAAAATTAACGACAGAGGAACACTGAGAGTCGGCATGTCAACCTTTGTTCCTTGGGCGATGCGCGATAAACAAGGTGACCTGATTGGTTTTGAGATTGATGTCGCCACCCGTCTTGCACAAGACTCCGGCTGGAAAGTTGAGTTCGTACCAACGGCTTGGGATGGCATAATTCCTGCGCTGCTGGCACAGAAGTTTGACGTGATTATTGGTGGATTATCTATCACCCCTGAGCGTTCAAAAAGCGTACTGTTCTCTGAACCTTATTCTCACTCGGGTGTACAAGTTGCGGCCAGCAAAAAACTGGCGGGTGACTTCAAAACCTTTGATGATTTCAATTCTCGACGCATCAAAATCGCGGCACGACGTGGCGCTACGACGGTGCAAGTCGCCAGAGAAACTTTCCCGAAAGCACGCATCTTACAATTTGATGATGAAGCACAAGCCTTCCAAGAAGTGCTGAATGGCAACGCGCATGCGGTGATTGCCTCAAGCCCTAAACCGGAACATGAAACAGTCAAACACGCCGATGTGCTGTTCTTGCCATTTGCAGAAAGACTGGCACAAGGTAATGAAGCCTTTGCGGTACGCAAAGGTGAAGAGGATAAAAAAGCCTTCTTCGACCAATGGATAAAAGCTCGCACCGAGGATGGTTGGTTGCAGCAACGCTATGAATATTGGTTCTCTTCTTTAGATTGGCAAGACCAAATTGCGAGTGGTCAGTAGCCTGAAATATAATCCTATAGACAGTAAAGGTCATGATGCCAACTGCCAGAAATACTCAAACTGACTATCAAAAGCCTCGATACCAATGGCAACCTTTGGATAGCATTCTACTCGTTGTTGTGGGGTGTTTTATCGCTTGGTTGGTCTATCGGTCATCAGCAGGTATTCATTATCAATGGCGTTGGCATGATGCCGTTACTTTACTGTTTAGCGCTAAGGCTGACGGCTCGCTGCCTTATTTTGTTCAAGGCATCATCGCGACTCTTCGCTTAAGCCTTTGGGGAATGATGCTGGCGCTTCTGTTAGGCACTGCGCTGGGCGTCGCCAAATTCTCACGACTGTCGCTGTTAAACATCCCTGCCAATATTTTTGTGCAACTGGTGCGCAATATGCCGCCACTGGTGTTTATTTTTATTTTCTACTTTTTTATTTCTAATCAGCTGATTCCCTTGCTGGGTCTGCAATCTATTTTGCGCGAGTACTCTCAATCAACCAGTATGATGCAGGAAATACTGTTTGGACCGAGTGCTCTTTGGGAAAATCTACTCTCAGGGGTGCTCTGTGTCGGTTTATTGTCATCCGCTTACGTTGCCGAGATCGTTCGAGCTGGATTAACCGCACTACCAAAAGGGCAATGGGAAGCAGGACACTCGCTAGGCTTATCTCGCTGGAGTCAATTTCGCTACGTCATCGGTCCACAAGTGATTGCGCTGATTACTCCGGCACTGGCTGGGCAAAGTATCTCGTTAGTCAAAGATACCTCTATCGTATCACTGATCTCCATTCAAGAAATGACATTTGTCGGAACAGAGATCGCCAACTCCTCAGGCTTAATCTTTGAAATTTGGCTGATTATTGGTGCTTGTTATTTTGTTGCCTGTTATCTGCTGTCGCGTCTGTTCAGACGCATTGAGATCAAGAGCAATCAACACCTTAATCATCACTAGCCATTACATAAATTAATAACACGAACAAACACTATATGGCGATATAGTGATCCACCAGCAGCGCAACAAATAACAACATCAAGTGAATGATGGAGAACTTAAAGGTCTGAATGGCCGTCATCGCATCGGCGGCGTATTTGAGCTTCCATGCATAGTAAATAAACCCAGCGCTTAAACTGGTTGACGCCAGCAAATAGACGATGCCCGTCATGCCCACAAGTACGGGTAACAGACACACCAATGCCAGCAATATGGTGTAGAGCAGAATGGACGTCTTGGTATATTCAACACCGTGAGTCACGGGCAGCATAGGAATATCCGCTTTGGCATAATCCTCTCGCCGATGAATCGCCAGTGCCCAAAAGTGAGGTGGCGTCCAGATAAAGATAATCATCACCAGCAACCAAGCATTGGCGTCAAGTTCTCCCGTCACCGATGTCCAACCGAGCAATGGCGGCATTGCACCGGCAATGCCAGCGATCACGATGTTTTGCGGCGTAGCACGCTTAAGATACAGCGTATACACCACCGCATAACCTAGAAGGCTTGCAAACGTCAGCCAAGCGGTGAGCGCATTGACCCCGAAAACTAAGATTACAAACCCAACCACACCTAATGTCGTAGCAAATAAAGCCACACTCATAACATCGAGATGGCCACTCGGCAGAGGTCGTTTATGTGTTCTCGCCATCACCGCATCAATACGTCGGTCGATCAAATGATTAAAGGCCGCCGCTGAGCCAGCCATCAAGGCAATTCCGAAAAGACCGAGTATGCTTTGCTGCAAAGGTAACGCGCCCGGCACCGCCAGACACATTCCCACCAGCGCGGTAAGAATCATCAGCGCCACGACTTTTGGCTTTGTTAACGTCAGATAGAGCCGCCAGTTAAAGGTCGAGCTTGCGGCTAGGCTTTGAGTCGCCGGGTTTTGAGTAGCTAGGCTTTGAGTAGCTAGATTTTGAGTAGCTAGATTTTGAGTAACGGTGTTAGTTCGACTCATACAAAACTCTCCTTGTTATCAGGCAATGCGATTGGCGACAGTTCATGATCATCAGAAACAATAGTCAGGACAGGCTTATTCATTAAGGTATATCGGGCACGAGCCAGTCGGTAGTTGATATGAATCAGCACCAGCAGCAGCAATGCGCCGCCGAGGTTGTGAAGCACAGCGATAAGCAGCGGCAGATGAAACACCACATTACTTATTCCCAAAGCGATTTGCAGCGATAGCATGACGAACAGGTTGCGTCCCAATCGCCTGACTCTTTGGTTAGGATGTTTAAACAGAGCCATAATCAATATAAGCCCCGCCACCGTCACCAACATAGCGCCGACTCTATGGGTTACATGGATGGTCATTCGTGCCGAATAATCCAGTACGCCAAACTCATAGTTATCAAAGCCACGTTGTATCGGGTTAAATGCCTCGCTGAAATTCAGATAGGCAGGCCAATTGCCCTCACAAATCGGTAGGGTTGAGCAAACAACGGCGGCATAGTTAGAGGATGTCCAGCCACCGAGCATGATCTGCACCACTGTCATCACCAATACCAACAGCGATATTGCCTTTAGCCTTTTACTCGCCACCCGAGTGTTCACCGCCATATTGCAGCCTCGAATCAGGGTGGGTTTGAATTGTTGTAGACTGTTGGGTCTGATATTGGGAAATCGAGGAACGGGTCGGTAATAGGTTGGCTGGGGGCGCAGTCTAAGCAAGGTCAAAAACAGCAGTGAAAATAGTGTAAAGCCACCTAATAGATGCGCCATCACAATAATAGGCATCAGTTTTAATGTCACCGTCCACATACCTAAAGCCGCCTGAAAGACGATAACTAAGCTCAAGCTAACGGGCAATATCTTACCTAATTGTTTGCCGTGGACTTTAATTCCCAGCCAGCTAATGGCAAATACCAACAGACCTAACGTGCCCGCAAAGTAGCGATGAACCATCTCAAGCCACGCCTTGCTCTGCTCCACCGCTCTCTCTGGAAAACGAGCGTTCGCCAATTCAATGTCGAGTTGTGAATTGGGCACCGTGAGTTGACCATAGCACCCCGGCCAATCTGGACATCCTAAGCCAGCATCAGCCAAGCGCGTATATGCCCCCAAGGCAATCACAATCAGGGTCATTATCAGGCTAATTTTGAGTAAAACCGTTAACTTCATGGTGACTCCTGTTATCCCTTTGATGCTCGCTTTTTCAATCGACGTACTGTGTTTAAATAAGGTGCAATCTTTAACCGACTCGTGACAGTTTTAGTAACTTGCGTAAATCAAACAATAACCCCTTGCTCTGAGACACCTGTTGTGACTCAACCACAGGAGGAAAAAACATCACCAACTGCCCTAACGTATCAGCGATTAAGTAACCTTGGCTTGGCACCGATTGTAGAAACTGACGGTTAATCTCGACCACTGCGAAAGAGGAAGGCAACTCGGGCAGAACCTGATTGGGCAACACATAGACCACCGGCGTCACTCGTGATTGGTACTGACCCAGCGCGGTATGTGTCTGACCTAACAGATATAATCTATGTTGACACGACTGTTCGCAAGAGACTGGCAGCACAAAACCCAACTGCCACTGCTGCCCTTGTAAGGGATTATCCAGATTAAGTTGCTCAAAGGTGAGTCTCGGTTCGAGCAATTCACCATTATTCGTCACACCCGACTGATACCAATGTTGGCTCAAGATAGTTTTCGCCGCCAAAAAGGGCAGAGCAAAAAACAGCACTAGCGCGATTAAAACCAACCGCCCTCGCCAAGGGGAATGGTTAACGCCAACTGGGCTGACTGAAGTATGAGCGAGATCCTTCATTGTCTTCTCCTTACTGTTTTCCACCATTTAACACTGGCATAGCTCACCATCAGAGCGAACACCAATGCCATAACAAACCATTGAAATGCATAGCCAAAGTGCTTACTAGAGTGCATATTCACTGGCTGCCAAGGATGCGGATATGAAGTACGACTATCCGTCGGTTGAATCACCCAATGCATCACTTGTTGACCTATGGCATCAGATATCGAATCCATATCTAAGCTTTGGATGCGATAGCGTTGGATGCGTAAGCTCTGGATACGTAAGCTCTGGATGCGTAAGTTCTCAACGCCGCTGTTCTCTGAGGTAAACCTCTCTATCTCTTGCTGTGACAGACTATTGACTTGCTTGCTATAGAGACGCCCTGTTACCTCAATAAACTCTGGAGCTGTTTTTTGTGAAGCTGTGCTTTGTGAATCTGTGTTTTGTAAATCTATAGCTTGAGTACTTTGAGCATTGACTGGCAACATCATCTCCACCGCAGGTAATACACGTCTATCATGGCTAGCGGGAACAAATCCCAACTCAACCAGCACCGCGCCTACACCGTCAACCTGTACCAATTGCAACACCAAATACCCAACCTCACCACGGAATACCTGATTATCAACAAACAACAACGTCGCTTGCGGTTTCACCTTGGCGACCACGGGCACTCCCGTCCAACGTTGGTACAGTGCCGGTTCTTGATTAGGATTACGCAACGCTAAAGACGCAAAAGGAACGGGGCGCGAGTTCTGGCGCTGCTGTAAGCTGGTCTCCAGTTGCTGTTTTTGCTCGCCCCGCTCTAATTGCCAAAATCCCAGTTTGACCAAAACAGTAAACACACCCACAGTTAATATCAGTGCAAGCAAAAAACGGCCGGTCAACCATTTCACTGCATAAGGGGTTGTTATGTCAGCTTCGTTTCTGTTTAAAGTGGTCTTAGTATTACTGCTACTGTTCATTATCTTCAATTTAGCCCTTGCCCTATTTCAAATGGTGCGTGATAACCCCAACCAAACCAGACCTATGAGTCATTATTTAGGTCGTAGAGTGTTATTTTCCGCCATCGTCATCGTGCTGCTTATCATTGCCCTACAAAGTGGAGTATTGACCCCTAACCCTCGCCCTTATTGAGTCACGCTAAAGAATCATCACCTCAAAGCACATAAACAAAAACAAACAGACACAACCACACCACATCGACAAAGTGCCAGTACCAACTGCCGGCCTGAAAGGCAAAGTGCTCCTTCGGGGTAAAGTGATCCTTGGCAATGCGAACCAACAATACGATTAAGAAGATAGTGCCCATACAGACATGAAGACCATGGAAACCCGTCAGCATAAAGAACGTGTTGCCGTAAATTCCGGACTGCAATGTCAAACCGATATCTTGATAGGCATGAATATACTCAACCCCTTGGTAATAAAGGAAGAAGCAAGCGAGCACGATGGTGATTTCGAGCCAAACTATCAGGGCAGTGCGATGGTTTTTTTCCAAACTGGTGTGAGCAAGATGCAAGGTAATCGAAGAAAGCAACAATATAATCGTGTTGGTCAATGGGATCCCAGACCAGGGCATCGCTTGCGTTGTAACGCCTGACGGAGTGGTGGTTAGCGGCCAAATCGCTTCAAAGGCAGGCCACAGCACTTCATGGGTCATAACATTGTTGTCGGCTCCACCCAGCCAAGGCACAGACAGTATACGCGCATAAAATAGAGCGCCAAAAAAAGCGCCAAAGAACATCACCTCAGAAAAAATAAACCAGCTCATTCCCTGCTTAAACGAGCGACTCAGTTGCTCGGAATAGAGTCCCGACAGAGACTCTGTCACCACGTTCCCCATCCAACCGGAAAACATATACAGTAAAACCAAAAAACCCAAACAGAGCACCACACCGCCGATGACGCTGCCTGCTCCACCGCTCTCCATATGCTGCACCGTTAACCCTGCTCCCACCGCCACCAAAAACAGAGAAATCGCGCCAACAATGGGCCAACTACTTTGCGCGGGAACGTAATAGGTTTGATGTTTACTCATGGTGACTCTCCAAAGCTCGTGGTTGAGCAAAAGCCAAATAAACGAAAGAAGGGGCTATTTTCACACTCGCCTGTTGCTGGCTTGATAGGTTGTATAAGGTGTACGAAAGGGTCAGCGTATGGATGCTGTCTGGAATATCGAGCTCAATATAAAATATCAACGGCATTTCAGTGCTTTGCTGCGCTTGCAACGGCTGATGATTAAAACAGAAACACTCAATCTTGTTGAAATAAGAAGCGCCAAGACCCGGCGAAACCGATGGCACCGCTTGCCCAATCAGAGACGATTGCGAAAGGTTGGTGGCAAGATAGGCAGTTTGCACCACCTCACCAGGATGAACCTGCATCGTCACCGTTTTGGGTTTAAATAACCAAGGCATGTCAGGATTAATATGCGCCATAAACTCCACATTCACTGTCCGAGATTTGTCCGGCTGCATACCCACGGGTTGCACGGCAGAGATCGTGTTGGTTTTACCGTTAATACCCAATGCCTCGCACATAATGTCGTACAGAGGAACGAGGGCAAAACCAAAACCGAACATGGCGATTACCGAGAGACAAAGCAGAGAAATCAGGCGTTTATGGCTTGGTTTTTCGCTGTCTGGTTTATCAAAGCTCATACCCACTCCGCTAATCCACTTTTGGTGGCGTGGTAAAGGTGTGATGTGGCGCGGGACTTGGTACTGTCCACTCGAGTCCCTCTGCTCGCTCCCAAGGCTTGGCGGGGGCTGGCTCTCCGCCTCTTATGCACTTAATGACCACCCACAAGAACAGCAGTTGCGATAAACCAAACGCAAAGCCACCAATCGACACTATCTGATTCACATCGGCAAATTGAATAGCGTAATCGGGGATCCGTCGCGGCATACCGGCTAAACCAAGAAAGTGCATCGGGAAAAACAGCACGTTGACAGAGATTACCGAACACCAGAAATGCCACAAACTCAGCCTGTGGTCATACATATTTCCGGTCCACTTTGGCAACCAATAGTAGGCTGCCGCCATTATAGAGAACACCGCCCCGGACACCAGCACGTAATGGAAATGCGCCACCACAAAGTAGGTGTCATGGTATTGGAAATCCGCAGGTACAATCGCCAGCATCAGTCCAGAAAAGCCACCGATGGTAAACAGCACAATAAAGGCAATAGCAAACAGCATGGGGGTTTCAAACGTCAGCGCCCCTCGCCACATGGTCGCTACCCAGTTAAACACCTTAACGCCCGTCGGCACCGCAATCAGCATGGTGCAATACATAAAAAACAGCTCGGCAAAAACTGGCATACCCGTGGTAAACATATGGTGAGCCCACACTAAAAACGACAGTAATGCGATGCTGCATGTCGCATAAACCATGGAGTGATAACCAAATAACTTCTTGCCACTGAATGCGGGAACAATCGCCGAGATAATGCCAAATGACGGCAATATCATGATGTACACCTCTGGATGACCAAAGAACCAGAAGATATGCTGGAACATAACCGGATCACCGCCACCAGCGGCATCGAAGAAACTGGTGCCGAAGTACTTGTCGGTCAACACCATGGTTACCGCGCCCGCTAACACGGGCATCACCGCGATCAATAGAAATGCGGTGATAAGCCAAGTCCAGACGAACAGAGGCATCTTCATCCAAGTCATGCCCGGCGCACGCATATTAATAATGGTCACGATGACATTGATCGCCCCCATAATGGAACTGATCCCCATGATATGAACGGAGAACACAAACAGCGCAGTACTGTCTGGACCATAAGTGGTGGAAAGCGGCGCGTAAAACGTCCAGCCAAAGTTGGGGCCACCACCGGGCATAAACAGAGAGGCAATAAGAATCAAAAATGCGAAAGGTAAGATCCAAAAACTCAGATTATTCATTCGAGGCAGAGCCATATCTGGCGCGCCGATCATCATAGGAATCATCCAGTTGGCAAGCCCGGTAAAGGCTGGCATCACTGCCCCGAATACCATGATTAATCCATGCACCGTGGTCATCTGATTAAAGAAGTTAGGTTCCACCAGTTGCAAACCGGGCTGGAATAATTCGGCTCGAATCACCATCGCCATTGCGCCACCGGTAAAGAACATAATCAAACTAAACCACAGATAAAGCGTCCCAATATCTTTATGGCTGGTCGAATACACCCAACGCGCCCAACCTGAAGGCGCAGGGTCATGATGTTCATCAACCACGGTGGCGCTGTTTGCTCGCCCTAACTCACCATCAGTTGCAACTGTGGCTTTTACTTTTTTAATCGGTGGTGTCTTCATCATCACTCTCCAGCCGTTGAGTGTTTATCGCTTTGCGTTTTATGGGTATCGGTTTTATAGGCATTGATGTCTGACGCTTGTACGACATCTCCGGTGTCATTACCCCAAGCATTTCTTTGGTACGTCACCACCGCCGCAATCTCTTTGTCCGTTAATTGATTGGCAAAGGACTGCATCGCGGTGCCGCTCACCCCATCAACAATCTTACTAATATGGGCATTAATATCCCCGGTTGTGGCAACTGCACTTCCAGCAATCGCCGGAAAAGCGCCGGGAATACCTTGACCATTTGCCTGATGACACACCGCGCAGCGAGCGGCATAAATTTGTTCACCCACAGGCATCAAATCATCAATAGAAAGCGTGACATCCAGTGCTTTGGCTGCCTGAGCCTTTGCTTGGGCAATTTCTTGTTTTTTACCTGTCAGCCATTGTTGATAATCATCCTGCTCCATGGCGTGAACCACTATCGGCATAAAACCGTGTGCTTTGCCACAAAGCTCAGCACATTGACCGCGATACACACCCGGCTCATCGATCTTGGTCCACGCTTCGTTGATAAAACCCGGAATGGTGTCTTTTTTAACCGCAAAATCGGGCACCCACCATGAGTGAATGACGTCATCGGAAGTCATCAGAAAGCGAATTTTTTTGTCTATCGGGACAACAAGCGGGTTATCCACTTCCAGCAGATAATGGGCCCCTTTTTGCTCTAAACCGTCGATTTGCTTCTGAGAGGTGGCCAACAGCGAAAAGAACTCCACCTCCTCACCGAAGTAGGCGTAGTGCCACTTCCACTGAGAGCCGGTAATTTTGATGGTGAGATCCGATTTTGAGGTATCTTCCATCGCGACTAAGGTCTTGGTTGCTGGTATCGCCATCGCCACCAAAATAATAATGGGGATCACCGTCCAGATAACTTCAACCTTGGTACTTTCGTGGAAATTAGCGGCAACTGCACCTTTGGATTTTCTATGACGGAAGATGGAATAAAACATAATGCCGAAAACAATCAGGGCGATAGCACAGCAGATGTAGAAAATGAGCATGTGCAGATCATAAACTTCTTGGCTGATGGCTGTTACACCACGCGTCAAGTTGTAATCACTTGACTGTGAGAAGGTTGAAAAACTGACAAGCGTAGTGGCAGCGACGCCAACTCTTGGTGTGGCTAGCGATGTGTTCAAAAGATCTCTCCTTTGCCAAGCGGTCACCCCAAAAGGTGCCACCTCCCCTTAAACCTGTCACTACACCTAAGCGTCAACGGCTTGGCTGAGTGCAAGTAAATATGAAATCTACGCCACCAAATGAACCGCTTCTGTTGTCTACTGCTTAATTTCATCACAGATTGTTACAGCAGATGTTCAACCTCATTGGTACGGCAAATTTTCTGCTCTTCATGAGCACCAATTCAATGCTCAGCCCCACAAGTACAGGGTTGCTTTAACCAAAACCTGTTACTTATTGAGCCCTGCACAAGAAAATACAAAATTAACAACTTGTTATATTTTTGTTAACTAAATGCTAGTTTCTGTTACTTGGTTCTGCAAGTAGAAAGTGTGTCACGCTTTTGTGATCGGCAGGTAAAATCGTGCGGAATGTTGGGATATGAGTATTAACTGTCTGATTATAATTAAAAAAAAGAACTGCTCATACCTGACTCTGGAATCCACCAAAGTCAGGTATAAGCGTTCCTATCGCTGATCGTTTTTATGATGGTTTCTGAACTTAGTGGTAGCTTTGACAGCATTGTGTGGGGATATGGACGTTGATTCAGAATATGGATGACAACAAAACATGGGGCAGTAGCTTAAACAGCGACCCACTCCACCTCGATGATCACCTTACCGTCGCAGCGAATACGACCAAGGAAACGATCGTCTTTCTCAATGATACCAACACCTTGGGGGGTTCCCGTCATAATCACATCGCCATCTTCCAACTGGGTGTATTGCTGCAGTTCCTGAAGTACCGTTTCTGGCTTATACAGCATCTGCTTAGCATTACCTAACTGAACTCGGACACTATTAATAAACAATTCCACTTCCAAAGAGCTCAGATCCATATCGGTCTGAACAGGAACAAAGCGGCTAAATTTGGCGGATTGATCAAACGCTTTCGCTCGCTCCCAAGGCAACCCTTTGGTTTTCAACTTGGCTTGCAACGAACGTTTGGTTAGGTCAATACCAAACCCTATCGCACTTAGTTGCCTATTGGTGACGAGAAAACAGATCTCAGCTTCGTAGTGCAAAGGCTCTTGAGCAAAAGACAGTAGATCATGAGCAATACTTGAGTTGGGTTTATTAAACACCACCATCTCCTCGGGCATTTCATTACCCAACTCATGAATGTGCTCAACATAATTGCGTCCGACACAGAGGATTTTACTTGGATAGTAAGCTGTTTGCTCGACCATTACCGCTTTCATTGATCGTTCCTTGATAATTTGGCTGAAATAACGGTCAGTGAGTCTACCTCAACTCTATGACAACAATAGAATTTTTATTGATTTTTGAGACTATTTTCTCATTTGGATAAAAGGTCGCACCAGACTTCAATAAGCGAGCTAAAACAAAATTGAAGGTAAATCGATCGTTGGTAAATTGAGGGTTGGTAAATAGAGGGTGCATAAATAGATAGCGAGTAAAAATCGCTATCTATTAAATAACGCTCACCAAGCTTATGAGTATTGACGTCGATAGTTATCTAAAATAATACCGGTTGCCATCGCCACATTTAAAGACTCTGCACCACCAAAAGCCGGAATGGTGATTTTGTCTGTCACATACGCTTCAGCTTGAGGACGTACACCGTGAGACTCGCTGCCCATTAATAGAATACCTTGCTGTTTAAACTCACAGCGATGGATATTCTCTCCTTCCAGAAATGCACCATATACGGGAATATCGGCTTGTTGCAGATACGCAGGCAAGTCGACCAAACTGACATTCACCCGAGCAAAACTGCCCATCGTGGCTCGAATCGTCTTTGGATTGTAGGGATCAGCGCAATCCATACTCGCCACAATGTGTTTAATGCCATACCAATCAGCAAGACGAATAATCGTGCCTAAGTTACCGGGATCAGAAACCCCATCGAGAGCAATCATAAAGCCCTCGGCGGTTGGCGCTTCTATGCTCGGCATTTTTACCATCGCGACAGCCGCGTTATTACTCACAAGCGAACTGGCTTTACTCAAATCATCTAAACTGGCTTCAAAGCAGTCATAACCATGCAGTTTCGCCTCATGTTCCGATAAAAATTCAATGGTGGCAAAAAGTTGGGTGATTTCAAGCGTTGAGTTCAGCAACTCAAGAACATTTTTCTCACCTTCAACAAGAAACAAACCCTGTTGCTTTCGCTGTTTTTTTTGCCCAAGGGCACGAATGAGCTTTAATTGGTTTCTTGAGATCGGTGATTTGGCGTTCATGGCTGTTTGGTAACCTTATGGATGGCTAGTTGAAGTGATAAGCGCGAACATTATACTCAAGTCGCTTTAAGATTCTAGGCTACAAAAGTGCAAAACACTGGCTTAGCAGCATCATGTTCTAATGCAAGTATCACCTTGATATGCCGAAATTTGGCTTAAGATGGCAATATTTGTTGGTAATTGCGTCGCATTTGTAAAAAAAATGATGCATTAAATCAAAAAAAAGGTTTTTTTTGATATGTTCACAAGAATTTAATTTATTCCGTATTATGCTGTGTTACACTTACCTCGCTCTGGTGTTCAGAGTTATATAGTTAAGAGTAAAAGAGTACGAGTTGTATTGTCAGATAGTTCCACCGCGAGTATTTGCCATTCGTTTTATCCGTTTACACCTTGATTAAATAAACAGAACCACAAAGCGAGACCGCCGAAAGGCAACTTTAATCTAAAACGTAAGGGACACAAAATGTCTAACACAAATACTGGCACTGTAAAATGGTTTAACGAAGAGAAAGGCTACGGCTTCATCGCACAAGAGAACGGTCCAGACGTATTCGTTCACTTCCGTGCAATCTCTGGTGAAGGTTTCAAAACTCTAAAAGAAGGCCAAGCGGTTTCTTTTGGTGTTGAGTCTGGTCAAAAAGGCCCTCAAGCAGTTAACGTAATTCCTCAGTAATTACTTCTGCTACTCTTGATAGATAAAAGACCTCAATTGAGGTCTTTTTTGGTTTCTGCCCCCTACAACCTTTCTCCCTAACAAACTAACCCCGACAACCTAGTTCCTTAATCACCTTTTCTTTATCGAAACGACAACCGTTTTTTGTTAGACATCGCCTGCTATTTGTCCGTTAATGCCTGCAATTTACTTACTGGGCATCGCCTATCGTCACTGACGCGCGAAGCTTGGTTTAGCCAATTATTTTGCGGAAATTCACATGTTCGATTTATTTAGTAAACAGGACCATTCTCTTTACTCAAATGCGATGACCTTTATGCGTCGTCCTTACCAAAGAGATCCTATCGGCTCGGATGCTGACGTCGTGGTACTCGGTGTACCTCTCGATATGGCAACGTCAGGGCGTCCGGGCGCACGACTGGGTCCTGATGCGATTCGCCGAGCCTCTGTCAATCTAAGCTGGGAAGAGAAGAAATTCCCATGGCAGTTTAACTTGTTTGAACAAACAAAAGTGTTAGACGCTGGCGACCTCGTCTTTGATTGCGGTGATACTGAAGATTTTACCTATCGTTTAGAAGCCGCTGCGTGTGAAATATTGCGTGATGGTAAAACCATTCTTGCATTGGGTGGCGATCACTTTATCACTCTGCCACTACTTCGTGCTTATGCTAAGCATTATGGCGAAATGGCTCTGATTCATTTCGATGCACATACTGATACCTACGCCAATGGCAGCAGTTATGACCATGGCACCATGTTCTATCATGCACCCAAAGAGGGGTTAATCAGTGCGAAGCATTCGGTACAGATCGGTATTCGTACCGAATATGAAGTGAATAATCACAGCTTCAATGTCATTGATGCAATGCAAGCCAACGACATGAGCGCAGAGCAGATCGTCGAACAGATCCGCCAAACGATTGGCGATCGTCCAGTTTATATTACGTTTGATATTGATTGTCTCGATCCCGCTTTTGCACCGGGTACCGGAACGCCAGTCTGTGGTGGCTTAACCTCAGACAAAATCCTAAAAATCATCCGTGGTTTAGCTGGGATTAACTTAGTCGGTATGGATGTTGTTGAAGTCGCTCCGCCCTATGACAGTAGTGACATGACGGCGCTAGCAGGTGCAACCATCGGCTTAGAATTGCTATACCTTTGGGCATCGAAACCTAAAGACAAATAAACCGAAGTGCATGGAGAGGGAAGACAGTGCGTGGAAATAGCAGCCAAACAATAACGGCTGAAAATCGCCACTATGACTGTTTTTCCTCATTTTTAACCAGCGAAAATGACGATTTAGGCATCCAAAATTGGCACGCCTGACGTTTCATTGTTGTTGGGTTATCCCACGCACTACAAAGGTCTGATTGACTCTGCTTGTTACGAATAAACTGCCGACAGGTACCGCACACCATTTGCATATAGACACTCCTTGTTATTACGCGGAGATCAGGTTACTCGGCACACCGCTAACAATATTTGATATCAGACAAATACAACGCAAATAACGTTTCCGAACAATCACGTTTCTCGATAGCAAACCGTGAAAGACTGGAAACGTTCGCATTTTTATTACTGAATAAGAATACCCCTAATAACAATCGTTTGGTTTCTTACCCATTGAGAAATGCCATTGCGTAAAGGGGAAATAAAGTAGATAACACTCTATGGAAAACGCACCATCACCCGTAACACAAGTGAATGAGAAACCTCTGCAACTACTCATGCAGGTCGCTGTATCGGAAGTGCCAGTTACCGCGAAAGTGCTTAGTGAGCAGCTTGGGGTTCCTCTAAGCAGTTTGTACCGTCATCTCAAACTGTTGAAAGAGTGGAACCTGATTGAAGAGAGCCCAAACGACAAAACCCTAATTGTCGGTCCGGCGGCTTTAATGTTGATGCATAGTTACCAAAGTAGCCAGCATAACCTCGAAGCGATCGACTGCATTCTATCTAGGCTGCAAAAACAAACGAGTGAAATGGCCGCTTATCTTGTACCTGTTGGTTATCGCGCACTATGTGTCAGCTTAAAAGAGAGCCAGCAGGCATTACGGTGCAGCTATGTTATCGGTCAAAGTCAGCCCTTACTAGCGGGCGCATCTTCTAAAGTGATGCTGGCATTTTTACCTGAAAACCGCCGCAACAAAATACTGAGATACTTTGGTCATGCTTCACAACTCGAACAGTGGAATCTCGAACTTGAGCAGATCCGTAAGCAAGGATTTGCAGTGAGTACCTCAGAGATTGACTCAGGTGTTACCGGCATTAGCGCTCCAGTATTGAAAGGTACAAAGCTAATTGGTGCAGTTTCCATCATGGCGCCAGCTCATCGAGTTAAGGCACACAAGGATCGGTTTATCCTGCATGTTTTACAGGCAGCAAGAGCGCTGCCTCCGGAGAGGTAACAAGGTTATGTTGAATATCTTCAAACAGTTATGGCGTCCAACTAATTATGCGCCTCAGTCTTCCCCGCTCACGCTTACCACAGTGAATGAATGGTTGAAGCCTGTCAGTCGAGACCTGTTTGAAGATAGCGATGCTCTGTTAGAAACGGCGTCTGAGTGGTTATTAGAACAAGGCATCGCCGCTCGGATTCAACACACTGGTCACTTTTGTTTAGATAACGATATTCCCTCAAAGCTTCGAGAGCAGAAGCTGTTATCAGGGCTAATCAAACAAATCGAGCAACATCGACTTCCCCTGCTATTGTGTAATCAACACGAAGTCATATTGAGAGCTTTGCCATACTTTAGCCAGCAATACTCAGACGTTGGCATTGTGAACATCAACCTCAATTTGTTAATGGATCCGTGTGTCGATGTCAGTGCCAACTCTATGATTCATTTTGCACTGACTCGTCATCAACAGTGTCGCGCCTTTCATATTGGTGTTGATGTGGCGAGCAATAGCTTTGCAAATTTTGAGTACGCAGAAGACATGGGATGCGATTGGCTCACCTTAGAGGAAGTCACTCACCGCAATAAAGCGATGATCAAAGATCAATTGAGTCGCTTTATCTCACACTGCGACAAGTTGGTGGTCACTATCGACCTTGCCTCTATTGCTAACGTCAACGACAGGGTGCTGAAACAAAAAATCGATGCGAGTTTGGTCTTTAAGTTATTGCGTCAGTGCCTTGCTTCACAAAAAGTATTGACGATTCAACTCGTCGGCAGCAATGAACAAGATATCTACTCTCGCACCACACAACGTTTAGTGCAAGAGACAACAATTCACCATCGCCATTCCGCCTCGCTTCAAGCCGTCAGTTAATTCAAATACTCAGCTCATCTATCGCCATCAATTCAACACGATGGCGATACAATCCCCCGTCTCCCTCATCAACAGCATTTAACTAATTGTCTACTTTTAGAGCAAGTTACGACACAAAACTCCATCAATTGATATTTTTATACATTTTTATTGCATAAAATCGCAAGTAAAGTAGTATAAGCGAAAATTGAGTTTATATGCGGTTTATCAGCATGAGTATTCGAGTTAATCAAATCAACAAGTTCTATGGTGACACCCAAGTGTTGCACGATGTCAGCTTTGTCTGTGAGAAAGGTGAAACCTTAGTTTTGCTTGGTCCAAGTGGAGCAGGAAAAAGCTCGTTACTGCGTGTTCTTAACCTGCTTGAAACCGCTTCTCAAGGCTCACTCTCCCTTGCTAATGAAGCTTTTGATTTCTCTAAGCCTATCGCGGAGAAACAAGGATTGAATTTGCGTCGCAAGGTCGGCATGGTTTTTCAACAATATAACCTCTGGCCACATTTAACCGTGATGGAAAACTTGATTGAAGCCCCAACCAAGGTGGCGGGTCTATCAAAAGCGCAAGCTGAATCCGAAGCGATGGCGCTACTGGGCAAACTGCAACTTGCCGACAAAGCCAACGCTTGGCCGCTGCAACTCTCAGGAGGTCAACAACAACGGGTCGCTATCGCTCGCGCCTTAATGATGAAACCTGAGATCTTATTGTTCGATGAACCGACGGCGGCGCTGGATCCCGAGATCACTTCTCAGGTCGTCAACATCATTAAAGACCTTAGCCAAACGGGTATCACTCAAGTCGTGGTAACCCATGAAGTCGATTTCGCAAAAAAAATTGCCAGTCACGTCCTCTATTTAGAACGTGGTCATATTGTTGAACACGGTACAAAACAAGCGTTCGACAACCCTGAGACACAGGCTTTCGCCGACTATCTCACTCACTAAAACTAACTAAAATCAAACGAGCCTGCTTTGCCTCTTATACAAAGCACAACTGGAGAATCGTCATGAAAAAAATTCTACTCGCTTCACTTATCGGTTTCGCATCCACTGGTGCAATGGCACAGCAAACAATCAAATTTGCCATGGAAGCGACCTATGCCCCTTTTGAATACATGGATGAGAATAACCAGATCCAAGGCTTTGATGTCGATCTGGCTAATGCACTCTGTCAGCAGATAGAGGCAAAATGCAGTTTCCATAACCAAGCATTTGACAGCCTGATCCCAGCACTGAAATTCAAACGCTATGATGCTGCAATCTCTGCAATGGATATTACCGAAGCGCGTCAACAACAAGTGAGCTTTACCGATGCGTACTATGACAACTCAGCTGCCTTCGTCGCCATTGAGGGTCAAGTGGCGGATAAAGCGGCACTTGAAGGCAAGAAGATCGGTGTCCAAAATGGTTCAACACACCAAAGCTACCTGATCGAACAGATGCCGGGCGTGACTACCGTTCCTTACGCGAGCTATCAAGATGCCTTTATTGATATGCAAAACGGTCGTATCGACTCGGTATTTGGTGACACTGCGGTCGTCGCTGAGTGGTTTAACAAAAACGATAAGCTGACCTACGTGGGCGAGCAAATTACTAACCCAGCCTATTTTGGTAACGGTTTTGGTATCGCCGTTAACAAAGGTAATCAAGAACTCGTTGACCAGCTAAACCAAGCGCTTGCGGCAGTCAAAGCTAACGGCGAATACCAAGCTATCTTCAACAAGTACTTCGGTAACTAATATGGGTTTGACGGGTTATTCCGCCTCTTTGTTGCAAGCAAGCTGGGTCACACTCCAGCTTGCCTTTGTCAGCCTTTTGGTCGGTTTATTGCTAGCGGTACTGTTCGCTGCTGGTGAAATGTCACGTAAACGCGTCATTAGTTGGCCCACTAGTGCCATTGTGACTGTGATACGTGGCTTGCCTGAACTGTTGGTGGTTCTGTTTATCTTTTTTGGCTCGACTCAAGTCCTATTCTTGATCACTGGCGACTTTATTGAGGTCAGCCCATTTTTATCCGGTGTAATCGCGCTATCACTCATTTTTGCATCGTATGCCTCGCAAACTATCCGTGGTGCTCTAAAAGCCGTGCCTAAAGGTCAGCGAGAAGCCGCAAGCGCACTGGGTATCAGTCGCCCTCGCACTTTCTTGCGTATTGTGTTACCTCAAGCGGTAAAACACGCCTTGCCGGGATTAACTAACCAATGGCTGGTGCTCCTCAAGGATACCGCACTGGTTTCGCTTATCGGTGTCACCGATTTAATGAAACAAGCTCAGCTCACTTCTGCAGCGACCCATGAGGCTTTCACTTGGTACGCAACGGCTGCTGTGGTGTATTTGCTGATTACCTTAGTGACTCAAAAAGTAGTGAAGATCATTGATAAACGCTTCTCGATTCAAGAGCAATCCAGCAGTCACACAGGAGCAACCGCATGAACCAACAACATATTTGGCAACTGTTTGACGGCTTGGTAACCAGTTTGCAGCTCACCTTTGTCTCACTATTTGTCGGTTGCGTTCTCGCACTGCTGATGACCCTATCGCTGATATTACGCACGCCGATTGCCCATTGGTTGACACGAGGCCTGATTACCCTTTTCACCGGAACGCCACTTCTTATCCAAATTTTCCTCGTTTACTACGGACCGGGACAATTTGACTGGATAAGGCAGAGTTTCCTATGGACATGGTTTAAAGAACCGTGGTTCTGTGCCATGCTCGCGCTGGCTCTTAATACGGCGGCATACAGTACTCAATTGTTTAAGGGTGCCTATAACGCTATCCCATCCGGTCAATGGCAGGCATGCCGAGCGTTAGGGATGAATCGCAAACAGACGTTAGCGGTATTGCTGCCGTTTGCCATTCGCCGTGCAATCCCAGCGTATTCGAACGAAGTGATCTTGGTGTTTAAAGGCACGTCTTTAGCCAGTACGATCACCATTATGGACATCATGGGTTACGCTCAGCGGATCAACGCACAAACCTATGACACATTAGCGGTTTTCGGTACTGCTGGGCTGTTTTATCTTGCGGTAAACGGCTTGCTCACGCTGATTTTCCGTCGTGTTGAGCGCAAAGTGCTGGCGTTTGAGAACAGTCATTAATATTGAGGTACCGCAACCCAATCCTGTTGGTGAGTTGCGGCACCAATACCATTTAACTTATTGAATATAAAGAAGGGTTTACTCTTCAACTCGCACTCCCTACAATACGTTGAATTCCTGTATTTTGAACCATAGCCTTTAGTTTTTTTAGTTCTCAGGAACGCCAATCACGGCATATTGATATTGAATAATTCACTATCAATATGCCTTTTTTTAGGTTTTTTACAGTCACACATACAGTTTGTGACAACCAAGACATTTGTCTTTACTTGTGTCATCTAAAATAAACCGTAGTAAAACTAGAGTACGTTATAAAAATGCCTGCACCAAAAACACAAAAATTAGAGCTTTCTTACCTTATGCCTGGGATGTTTGTTTCCTCGTTGGAAGCATCGAAAGAGAGTCAACTCAAAGTGCAAGGAAGGATTTCATCATACAAGGACATTGCTGAGCTAGAAAAGCGCGGTATTCGCTTTGTTTGGGTAGATAAGTCACTCTCTGCCAAAGAGTGTATTTTTCCCAAGCCAGCACTAGAAAAGAGGTCGCCAGCCAAAAAGCAAAACGCGTCAGTCACCCGCACGCCTTCAGCGCCACAATCCCCAGAAGAGCAAACGGGTAATAGCGACGCATCACCTCATAAAGGCATGAACCACCCTGCGGTATTGGTACTCGAAACACGAAATATCGTCTCCAAGTTAATTGATAAAGACATTGCCAATCTGGAAAAAATGGCGGAGGAACTCAATGATTGGTCTGACTCCATCGTTGCAGCGGTGTCAGCAGATGAGAGCATGCTTCGTATTACCATGACGATGCGAGAGGCAAACACCTACTTGCTGGAACACTCCATCAGCACGGCGTTTTTGTTAGTCCGATTTGGTCATTTCTTAAAATTGGATCAACACACCCTTTCGCAACTTGCTATCGGCGGTTTAATTCATGATCTTGGCAAAATAGATCTAGACCAAGAGGTACTCAACAAGCCCTCAAAATTGTCGCCAAAAGAATTTGAACACATTAAGCAACACCCTCAACTAGGCTTCCGTCGAGCCAATAACCTGTCAAACATCAGTCGCATCAGCAAGGAGATCTGCTTACTGCACCACGAAAAGATCGATGGTACCGGCTATCCACTTGGGGTCAAAGGTGAACATATTCCTCTGTACGTGCGCATGGCAAGCATTGTTGATGTCTATGATGCTCTGACGGCGGAGCGCGTCTACAAGCGTGGTATGGACAGCATTGAAGCCTTTAAAATACTCACCAATATGGCCGCGGATGGCACCCTAGATCGCAGTTTGGTGTATAAGTTTATTAACTGTGTGGGGGTTTATCCGTTGGGCTCAATGGTGGAACTGACCAATGGGGAAGTCGGTATTGTCTGGAATTCGACAGCAATCGCGACTAAGCCCATGATTAAGTGCTTTTTTTCAAGCAAATTGGCGACAACTATCCCAGTAAAAATGGTCGATTTAAGCCTCTGTGACCAACGCATTGTGAGAAGTGTCGCCTGTGCAGACTTGCCCATATCAGTCAGCGAATACTATAAAGATTAACGAATGGCGAAGATAGCCAACCCACCTAAGGTGATCGCTATAACACCGATTTAAGATCCGCAGACATAATATGCTGCGGTCCTGCCGGTCCACCGAGATAGAGCTGTTCAGTATCAATAAAGCCCGCGTTTAAATAACACATCCGTGCAGCTGGATTGCGGCAGTTTACTGTGAGGTATATTTCTTTAGCATCAGGGTAATCATCCCCTAATTGCGACACCATTCGCTTTACCGACGCGGTTCCCAAGCCTTGACCTTGAAAGCGGTTGTCGATAGCGAACGAACGCAAACCGATCGCTCCATGGGAACAAAAATCGTATTGCTGAAAAAAGTCAGGCTCTACCTTAAAAAAACCGACTAACTGCCCGTCACTCTCAATCACATAGCGATCCACACCATCACTATCCCGATTGTTTAAAAACGCTTGTGGTGACGCCGCAAATTGTACCTGCGACGGAGTAAGTTGTATTGCGAGTAATGCCGGAGTATCACTATCTACAACAGAGCGAATTGTTACCATACTCATTCATTATCCTTAGCGTCACGACGGGTTGCCTGATGGTTCGAATATTAACGAATCGTTTGCATATTAACTGATACTTCGAATCGCACCATTCGCGTCGACTTGTTGTTTCAATTGACTGACTTTACCATCAAATAGCTGAAAAACCTCATCTAATGCCTTGGTTGCGGTATCGAAATAGTCACTCGCCTTAATATCGGGTTTATCCACCACAATGCGCTGTTCTATGATGTTCAGCAGTTGAGTGATCTCGCGGTAATTCTGACCTCGACTCTGTTGTACAAAGGCTTTGATAGATTGATGTAAGTACTTAAGTCGGATTCGGTCAACACTACTACATAACTTCTGAGCCGCAACCCCTGTACCGATAGCACGCGCCTGACCGATGTGTTCGGTGGCAACCAACCACTCTTGCCACAAAATTTTGATCGACTGAGCATTTTCGTCTTTCATCTCTCCCAAACGATAATGTTGGGCACAATCATCAATGACAAACAACAAAGAGAGAATTAAGGCATTGTGTTTGCTTAAGTTATGTTTGCTTAAGTTATCTTTGGGCGTCATGCCACTAAAAGCACGGTCTAACTCCGTCCAGCCTTGATCGACTTGACGCCAGCTAGATTTCTCCTGAACCGCATCATCAATAGCACGTAACTGACTTAAAGTATCGTGGATGTCATTTTTCAACCGAGGCAAGCGGGTTTTTAACTTGTCATCGCCACATAAAATACCGTTGGTGATGCCTCGATGTTGTTGAATCAAACTGAGTAAATTGCGTAACGTCTCTAGCCAGACTAAACCTTGTAAACGACGACTTTTCTTTTGCAAACGACTGCCAGTCATGATCATAGAGAACCATGCAACGAATGCCATCAAGGTAATCATCACGACTACCAGCGCAACAATCTGTGTGTGTTCGTTTTGCATTATGCCACCTCTTTTGCTGTTAGCGTGTCTAAATGAGCCGCGACCTGAGCGTTGTCAGTGGCGGTATTGGCGTTATGGTGAGCCGTGGTCGCGATCTGCTCCATGCTCTCTGATATTTCGTTGATGGCGATAGCCTGTTGCTCCGATGCAGCAGAAATGCCTGCCACTTGATCGGTCACAGATTCAATGGAAGCAACCATGTTTTGCAGTGACTCATAAGCAATGGTCACACGCTGTGAACACCGCTGATTGCCGTCAGACACCTCTCCCATCAACTCGGTGACATCGTTCATGCTCTGCGTCACATCATTGATATGAGTGGTAATCTCATTGGCTGATTCATGACTGCGTTTTGCGAGTCGCCCTACTTCTTCGGCGACCACACTAAATCCACGACCATGCTCACCCGCTCTTGCGGCCTCTATCGCCGCGTTCAAAGCAAGCAAGTTGGTTTGCTCTGCAATTTCACGAATAAACTGCGACATCTCGGTGACGGATTGCAACTTGTTATCGAGTTTCTCAATGCTTTGCTTGGTCGTTAGCACCTGCTGTTCAACGGTCTGCACGCTGCTACGAGTCTCCTCAAGAGCCTCACTACCTTGGTCACAAAGGGATTTACCTTGCTGCATAGATTGGCGGGTTTGTTCAAGCCGCTCTGAAACCTCTTCGATACTCATCGAGATCTCCGTTGCCGCCGAAGCTGACGATGAAGTGGCATCCGCTTGCTGCTGACTCGCGGTGGCAGCATCGGCAGCGTTCGCCGCTAACTCTTGTGCACAATAGGCCATCTCTGTAGTGATTGATCTTGCCTGATTGACCTTGCGACGCTCGACCAAAAGTAAGTCATCAATGGCGTGATAGAGGGACAGAGTCCATCGACTCTGTTTTACATCAGGTTCTTGATTTCGCTTGAGATGACTGACGAGAGTGCGCAATTCGGCGCACAACATCGTCAGCAGCATCACGGTAGATAAACTCAATGATGCCAAGAGATAGACGGTTATTTGTTGAGGGATGAATACGCCACACACCGTGACGACGAAAAACAATACCCAAAGTAACTTGGGTAGACTGGCCAAACTGCTGCTCTCTTTACGTGTCTCCATATACTTACCTTCCTTGGTTTTGGATTAACGTACCCATTTTTGTTCGGTATTTTTTATTTCATTTTCAAAGTGGCACCGAAGTTATCGCGTGATGCGAAGTAACTTAAGGGTATAAGCAACATCCATTCCATAACTAAATAGTTTATTTTTTTAACCAAGTCTAAGTATCTAGACGTATCTGCAACAGACCCAAGACCAAACTGAGCTGCGACTGCACCAAAAATGAGCAAACTCGCCCTTAAATAACCCAGACGACCAATTTATGCTGCTGTGCACTCATAACCCTATATTTGAAAAGGGATTAGAACAAAAAAGCCGAGACTGGAAACATTCCACGCCTCGGCTTTTCTGTAAATAACAAAGCTATCTATAAACAATAAGCACAATATCAGTGCGACTACTGTGTTTTAGCGGGACGACAAGCGAGCCAACCCCAGATTGGAATAATCATGGTCATGACCATAATCATTAGCACACTAAATCGACTCTGAGGGGCACATTGTGCTTTGTAGGCGTAACCCGCAATCATAGCGTTGACCAACAGCATGATGACGACAACGGCAAATAAGATAAAGCTCCCTACTGGAGTCAGTGTAATGTTCATGGCTATTCCTCATCCTTGGTACATTGATTAAACATTGGCTTAGATTGGTCTGTGCCTACTTGGTAGTCTCCTCCCAGCGGCTCTGGCAGCAACTGTGGAAATTGCTTCCACAACTGATTTTGTAGCTTGAGCACCTGCACGTGAGACCTAGATAGCATGCGATTTTGTTGTTGCTCATGTTCTTTGCTGCTGTGTTCTTTAACAAACAGCATCGCTTGGACTAAATCTTGTGATATCTGAAGTAATTGCAGATTTAATTGCTCAGCATCCGACTCAGACATCGTTTGCTGATAAGACTGAGCTAAACTCTGACACGCTTGCTCGGTAGACTTATTGCTAAATCTCCAAGAATAAGTCACACCACCTGATGCCGAGTATTGTGACTGCTTTAACGTAAGACTACCGCCATATTGGCTGAGATAAATGGCCTCTTTGTTATGGCTCACATCAAACTGACAGACTGGCGGATCTAAAATCAATGCATTTGGTGTAATTAGAGTGGCATCTTGGGCGCGAAGAATAAAAAAAGCGCCATAGCTAGGATAAGCAATGTGATCGGCAGCAACAGCGCGCATCTCTATCGATCCATCAGAGGTCTTAAAAGGCAGCTGTACCGATTCAAGATCTATCTTCAACTGCTCAACATCGACCGACTGAGCGTGTCCAGATAGTGGATAGCCAACTGAAAATAAAGCCAGCAAAGATAACTGTTTAAATATATTCATACCACAAATCATTCCCTTGATTATGACTATTTATATTAAGGAAGTTACAAATTATTACAACCCCAACTAAGCGTTAACTAATTTATTTGTATAGAATTTTTCCTGTTCACTTAGCTGTTTCAGGTTGCATGTCTGACACATGCGCACTTTATCAAGTTTGTATTTTAAACAGCAGGTCTTACGCCTAACGTAGAACATACTACGCGAGTGACTTTGTGCTAGCTTTACCTCAACCAATGAGGCTTCAGGCGGCAGTACCTGTGCCAGCCAAAGATTAATCTGGTCGCAATCCGCTTGAGTAAACGGCTGAGAATCACGAGGGGCTAGACGTGTAAAACCCTGTGCAAGGGCATTGCTTAGGTTGCCCCAAAAACGCTTGCTGTTCACTCTCTGATCCGCAAAAAGAGGCTGCAAACTCTCAGCAAACTGGGCAATGATGGTCTTAAATGCGCTATCAAGGGCGAGTTCATTCTCTTTATCGACCGTGCCCTCGGGGATTGAGATGGTATTAATTCTGCCATTGGGCTCAATATCCAAGCCGATCGCCAGTAAACCATCAGCGGGCACTAATCGGTATTGGAAACGGAGTGCAACCAAGGTAGGCATCAGCAACTCCACTAACTGCTTATGCCACAACGAAGCGCAGACCGCTTTTCCCAAGCCAGTAAAGTCGGCATGAACCGTCATTAATGCCTCAAAGTGCTCACCGAGCCAAGTCGTCAGTCGCACTGAATTTTGCGCTTTGACTGTGAGTTCGTTGCGTGGGTCATCGGCTATCAGTTGGGTTAATGCCTGCTGTAAATTCAAACCAGAAACCGATGTCGACCATAGCGCGGTTAGCTTGTCATGATCGACAGCCTTGGGATATGAGTGACTGCCCTTCGAGGTATGGCTCTTCAAGGTATGACTCGATAACGCGGAGAGAGATTGGATTTTCATAATGTTTCGTCAGGTTAAAGTGACCTCAAGCCGGGTTTGCTCTCTTGAGGTCATCAATTGTCTCGTGTTTTAGCTTGCTATTTAATTTGGTAAATAACATCGACGGTGAAAGTACGTTGCTGCCAGGTAATAAAGTCCGGCGCTTTAGGAAACGGCGCAGCTTTACGCCCTAGCTTAATGGCCGCTCGGTCAAAGTCGCGAATACGTGACGGCTTTACCAGCTTGTAACTCAGCACGTTACCATTTCGATCGATGGTGAATTCAACTTTCACCACACCCCGCTGGCGCTTTGACTTGAGCATCTTCGGCGCCGTTTTATGCTTAAGCAAGTGTTGATGAATCAAATAGTCAAACTGCTCATCATTCTGGATACCACCCGTTGCTTTACCAACACCGGTATCTTGTTGAGTCACCTCATTCGCCTTTGCACCATTAACCCCTTGTGAACCCAACTTCTGCGCTTGCATGTTAGGGGTTGCTTGCTGAGGTTTTAGCGGTTTGGGTTCTGGCTTAGGTTGTTGCTCTGACTTAGGTTGTTGCTCTGACTTAGGTTTAGGCTCAACCTTTTTCAGCGTTTTCTCGACCGATTGCTTTTCAACGGGCTTCTTTTTCACCGTTGGTTTCGGTTCAGGTTTTGGCTTAGGTTTTGGTTCAGGCTTAGGCGTTTCCACGGGTTTTGGCGCGAGAACGGGAACCACCTCTTCCACCAAGTGTTCTTGCTCCACCGGCTCTAAAGGTTCTTCCTGCTCTTCGAACTCTTGCGGAGGCTCAATTTCTTGTTCCACCGGTTCAAGTTTGGGCTGAGCAACCAAGGTTGGCGTCGCCACTTGAGCACCTGCCAGTGCCGCTTGCAAACCAACACTGATGTTTAAGGTCTCTACTTTTTTGGCTACGATAATGTCATCGTCATTGTCTAGCCACCAGATGGCAAATCCAGCGGCATGGACAACAAAGGACAGCAGTAAAAACTGTTCAAAGCCAAACCATTTCAACTTCATTCCGGTCTGCTCTAATCTTTCAGTGCCAGATGGGTCACATTAAGTTCTAATGCTTGCAGAGTCGCAAACAACTTGACGACTCTTTCCATCACCACTTGTTTGTCACTGTGAATCACGATACTTAACTGGTCGCCATGCTGCTGCTTTTCGGTCTGCAAATAGCTTTTTAGTTGCTCCAGAGAATCGACGGTCTCGTTGTTGACGATCCACTGCTCGCTATTGGGTTGTACCGCAATCGACACCACCTGTTTTTTCACCGCAGCCGTTTGCACTTTTTCCATAGCCTTAGGCAGATCCACTTCCATCGTCATCAAAGGCACGTTGATCATCAGCATCATAAAGGCGATAAGCACAAAAATAACGTCGATCATGGGTGTCATCGCGTCCTGTAGCGATGTTCCGCTTTCCGGTTCACTAAGATCAATCATTCTGGTTTTCTTCTTCGATATGAATACAGTGCGAGAAGTGGTTAAGTACGTCTGCCGCTTCCGTTAGATGAAGACGAATACGCGACTGAATCAAGGCGTGACATAACACGCAGATGACGGCGATGATCATCCCCGCCGCCGTCGTAGACAACGCTTGCCATAAACCATCAGCAACAATTGACGGGTTAACCGGTCCATCACTCAAACCAATATCGCGGAATGAGCGCATCAAGCCAACAATCGTGCCCAATAGACCGAGCATTGGCGCGAGAGAGGCAATCGTGGTCAAGCCTGATAAACGACGTTTTAACTGGTTCGAATAGCGCACCAGCATGATCTTAATCGCCTCATCACGCACCTCTTTGTCGCTCGCTTTGTGGTGAATGAGTTCATCGACCACGAATTGATAACCGGTATTTGATTTACCCAGCACTTCCAGCGCTTGTTTGATTTTGTGTTCATGAAGCGCGGTAAAGATCAACTTATTATCTGGCTTCGTCAAACCACGCTTGCGCATAACAAAAAACAGGCGTTCGAAAATCAGCGCCACGGCAAACGCTGAGCAGAGCACTAAGGGCGCACCCGTCGCGATGTTCCAAGTATCATTGAGCATAGTCGACTTCCTGCTGTGTATCTTGCTCATCGATCTGTTGTTCAAAAGCTTTCAAGCGTTTGTAAACCGAAATAAGCTCAACAATGGTTGACCAACTAAACACTAAATAATGCAGCGAACCCTCTACCTTGTTAAAGGCGCGAATGATTTGTTGCATGGTGCCAAATGTAATCAGACCAGCAATGATGGTTGGCGTTAACAAGATGTAAGGCAAAATCGCTGACATCTGTAAGAACGAGATCTTAAACAGGTCAAAATAGAGATAGTGGCGATACATGGTGACGTAGTTGGTTCTAACGTGAGAAAACAACTCTTTCATCGACTGTGGCTGCGCACGCTGCTCGTTATCTTCACCCAGCACTAATTCTTTACGCAGTGCGGCTTCCGCCTTCTGGTTGTTAAACTCAAGACCCGGCAGTTTGACGCCAACGGCTGCCAGCAGCACAGTACCGAATAGTGCTGACAAGATAGCGGCATAAATCAGCACATGCTCGACTTCGCCGAAATATGGCACGGTTTTCACCTGCTTGCTCAGTTCCCACAGCAGCGGTTGAAACGCCAACAGCGTCATAAATGAGCGCAAAAACGACACACCCAGACGTTCAACGATGTTGGCAAAGCGCATGGTATCTTCTTGTACGCGCTGTGATGCCCCTTCGATATGACGTAGCTTCGACCAATGCTGCATATAAAAATGGTGCATTGCGGTACGCCAGCGAAACACGTAGTGACGCATAAAGAACTCTAATAAGATGGCGACCACCACAAAGATGATGGAAATCTTAATAAAGGTAAAAAGGTGCGCATAGAGATCGCCGGCCGTCACCTCGCCCGGACTGGTCAAGGCTTGTTGGATGCTGTTATAGAAATCCCCAAACCACTCATTGACCTGTACGTCCAGTTGTACCTTATACCAAGTCGCCAGCAGAATAACTGCGCTGCCAATCCATGACCATGCGAACCACTGTTTATTTAAAAAGAAACTACGAAACATAAATTACAACTCTTGTGTGGGTTGATCTGCCGCCGCCTTTGGCTGCCCAATCAATACCGCTTGTTTGGATAATGGGAAAATGTGTTGAATAAAACCGTCTAGCTCGTCAGCGGTTACCCGTTGATCAAGGGTTTTCATACTGCGTAGATAGTCTGGCGCTTGATATTTCTCATAGCTCAGACTCAGACGACGCAGCCAGGTATTGGTGTCTTGTAGGCGCAATTGCTCAGCAAAACGAATATCTTCTTGGGTACGAGGATAGTTTTCCTCTAGCAGATGACTCGACAACTGGCTCATCACGTCTTGGTAAGCAGCAACAAGCATGTCCACCTTCTCTGGCGCGGTGGTAAAGCTCATATTAGTACGCACCGTGTTATCTTTATCCAGCGTCATTTCAAAGCGTAGTGAGTACACACCACCCAATTCATGGCGCAGCTTGTTTTTCAGTGCTTTCTGAATCATTGGGTTCAGCGTCGACACCAAAAAGCTCGACTCTGGAGACCACGTCATGCTGCTCTCGCCTTTGATCGTCACCGTTGATTTGTGGTCGTCATACATAGGCTGAGCAAGGGTGTGAGCACCCTCAGGCAAACGAGGCTTGTAGGTTTGCAACCCTAACTGACGTGGGTTCGACGCCATAAACGGCAGCACGTTGTTTTCAATCTGTTTTGCGCTGGTTTTACCGACGATAAACAGGGAAACTGGCTGCTGTTGCAACTCGCGAATGGTTTGGGTTAACTCTTCAAGGGTTAGCTGTTCAATTTGTTCAACCGTAGGAACAGCATGAGTTGGCTGACCCAACAGAGCACGACGGGCTAATGCCTGTTCATCTGGCGTTTCCACTAGAGAGTGCAAGCTCTGTTTGACATCCGATAACGCGTCTGCTTGCAGTTGCCACTCTTGCTGCATCACAAGGTAGTTGTTCATCAAGTTGCGCAACTTCTCTGGCGCAATACGTGCCGATAGATCCAAGCTTGAGCCTGTTTGCGCCCATTGCCACTGCATCTTTTCCTGCTGCTGCCATTGATTAAATTGCTGATTATTAAAGGTGCCATAATCCGCTTGTTGCCAAATCTGATAGGCGGTTTGTGATAACCATGGCTGCTGCTGATGGTTGTAGTAGCCCGCAGTAGAGAGCGCTTTAAGATAGAGTGCATTGCCATCTGTCTCGCGGTCTAACCAAACCACACGATCGCCATTTGCTAAGCGCCACTCGGTCACATCATCACCAAGATGGCGGTGTTTACTCAGTACTCGAGCGGATGCTAGCGATTTATCACTTGGCTTAAGAACGATCGTTTCTTTCTGTGGTTTTTTGCTGCCAAACGTTGCTTTAACAGGCGCTAAACGCGCTAGCTTCTCTTGCGACACTTGCTGCTGGACTTGGGCAACTTGCTGTTGCGTCGGCAGTGCTTGTTCTACGCCGCCTGGGATCTGATAAAACAGGAATTGGTCGGGTGCAGACAGTATCTCAACGAGACGCTGATTCAATGACTCAGCGGTCATTTCATCAATCCATTTCAGCGTACGCTGAGACTTAATGGAATAATCCTCTTCAATCGCACCCTGTACCACCGCTGCGGTGATCTTATCTTCCCATTTGGCAAAATCACGATGAGGGATCACTTCACGATTACGTTGCACCGACTCCACTGCTTTAGCCTTCAGCGCAGCAAGTTCGCTGTCAGAGATACCGGTTTGCTTTAAACGTTCAATCTCTCGCAGAACAATTTCCAGACCTTTCGGGTGATCGCTCACTTTCGCCGATAACGCTACAATAAGGCGCTCATTGGTTGGCTCACTTAAAGTGATGTGAACCGAACTCGCGTCTGCGGTATAGAGAGCTTTACTTGCGCGTACTTGAGACTTCACCAGTTTGCGCAAAAAGTAGTTTTGCAGTTGTTGGTATTCACCCTCGAAATTACCTTTCGGTAACATAGGGCTTCTAAAGCCATAAGTAACGGCGGAAGTCGTCCCCATTGGATCCTGAACTTTACCGATCACTAAACCGGCTTTCAGCGGCAGTTTGACATAGTCACGTTCAGGGACAGGGCTGGTTTTTTCTTTGCCAAAGGTTTGCTCTACAGCGTCAATAAAGCTGTCGCGCTCAATATAGCCACTGGCAACCAGAGTCATGTTGCCCGGCACATAGTAAGTGCTATAAAAATCGCGGATCTGCTCGACCGTAGTGGCACGAATATCCTGTTTCCAACCAATCGTCGGTCGATCAATATAGCGAGAGCCGTTTCTCACCACGACCTTCTTAGCCGTATTGACGCGCTTAGCCACACCGTCACCGCGACGCATTTCTTCTAAAATGACTTCACGTTCAATGTTCCAATCGGCTTCTAACATCTTGGCACCAAATGCAAGATCGTTGACCAACTGAATCGACTGAGTCAGATCAAGGGCATCATTGGGACGGGTACGCACCATATATTGGGTTTCGGTCTGACGCGTCAGGGCGTTTACCTGAGTACCGGTTTTCCAACCAAGTTGATCGAACAGACGATGCATGTCTTTGTCGTGGGCACGGTTAGCACGAAACACCATATGTTCCACAATATGAGCCATTCCGCGCATCTCATCATCCACCGAACCGGCGTTGACAATTAAGCGCAAATTAAACGGCTCTTGAGGGTTGCTGCTGGAATAAAATGCGTAACGGAAGCCGTTATCCAACTCCCCTTCGACCACCTTCGGATCCCACTGAATTGACTGGGAATATGCAACCGATTGAAAAAATATAAAACTTGCTAAAGCTAAAAAGCGAGCAAAAAACACTGCCATCTTAAACATCCTGATAACAATTGGCTAAAAAAGGAACTAAATCGCAACTCAAGTGATAATAGTTATCGTTTTTTTTATCAATAGTATTGACGAGGAAGGCAGGTTACTACATCATTCGCAACCTATCAAAACATAATTTTACAAATATTAATTTTTATAATTTTTTAAGTTGTATTGAAGATGCAGAAGAATGTAATTACGCTGACCATTTTGTCAGCACTAGGCTCCCCTACCGTCGTCCTTGCTGACGAAGCTGTAGATTTAGGGGAAATCGAAATTGTCCAAGGAAGCGACGCATCGGAATCGACTTCGCTGCAGACTAACTCTATCTATGAGAGCTATGACCCTCTAGATTCTGGTACCTCGGTCATCACCGAAGAAACCATCAAAAATAGTAAACCGGGTGGCATTGACACCACTCAGCTATTGAAAACCATGCCGTTCGTGCAAATGGATAACAGCCTTGATGATGCGACGCAGGAGAATATTCAAGATATTCGCCCGCAAAACTTTTCTATCTCTGGCGGTAACTACTACGACAACAACATCCAAATTGATGGCGTGTCAGCGACCTCAATCCATGATGTGACGGACCCAAGTGGCGGCGACTTAGACTGGAATAATGTGACTGGTCAAACGTCTCAATCTCTTTATGTCACCCCCGATCTTCTCGGTGATATCACGGTTCTTGATTCCAACATTTCCGCGGAATATGGCGACTTTGTCGGCGGTGTGGTGAACTACGAGATCCGCAAACCGAAAAAAGAATTCGGTTTTAGCATCAGCACTGGCTATCAGAACGACAGCATGGTGGACTATCACGAACCGACGAATCTTGATGAAGACGAAGAGGTCGATTCACCACCCGATTTCACTAAGACACAAACGACGGTGAGCTTTGATCTGCCACTGACGGAAAAGCTGAGCGTATTAACGTCCTACAGTTACAGTCAGTCGGATGTCACCTATCAAAGAGATGAAGACTACGGCGGTGAAGTCTACGGTAACTCAGACAGCTCAGAAAACTTCTTGATTAAAGGTGTTTATGAATACCGTGACGATCTGACCTTTGAAGCACAGATCATGCACAGCCCTTACGAAAGTGAGCGTGAGCGAGCTAACGCTATCGATGATTTGATTGTCAGCAACTCAAGCGGTACCCAAGGCTACCTTTCTGCAACTGGCTATTTTGATAATACCGACTGGAGCAGTAAGTTCTCGGTAATGCATAACGACGCCAGTCGTGAAGCTGAAAATGTACGCTATCAATGGGATGGTGATGAGTTAGATTGGTGTTATACCTCAAGCAGTTGCTATCAAGGAGGGATTGGTTCACTCGATCAACTGCAAACCGATTACACTTGGGGCACGTCTTTCTCGACCACGCTTGAATCTGGCACCATCAATTATGGCGCGGAAGTCAAATACACCGATGCGAGCAAAGCCCGCCCTGAAGATGTTTACTACTACTACTCAGCCAAGCTTTCTGAAAACGAAGACTTTATTTGTGACCCTGACGATTCCTCATGTACACCAGAAATGGCGACATGGAAACAGCTAAAGTATGACGCATATGATGCCGATGTTGGTGTTTATAGCCATGCATTGTGGAGTGAATATATTACTCAAGTGAGCTCTGTAGAGATGCGTGCCGGTGCGCGTTATTCTTACGATAACTTCTTGAATAACCATAACATTGCACCTCGCTTAAGCGCCAACTGGGAATTTATGCAAGACACCTACTTGACCCTTGGTGCTAACCGCTACTTCAGTAACAAAATGATTGGCTATGCGATTAAAGAGCAAGTGCCAAGCCACACCTGTTACCAGCGCGATATGAAAGATGAAAATGGCGACTGGGGCGGCGAAGTCGGTGATTGGTATGAGTGTTCTTCCCAACCGTCTACCGACCAATACAGTAACTCAGATCTCGACACGCCATACAGTGATGAACTGACTGCAGCTATCACCATTCCTACTATGTTGGAAGGTAACCTGCGCTTTAAGACTGTTTATCGTCAAGGCAAAGACCAGTTCGCTCAAAGTGACGAGCTAGAAGACGCCGATGGCAACGAGTACTACGAAATGACCAACAACGGTGAAACGGAATACATCGGTTACTCTATCGAATGGTCTGGTCGCTTCGAAAAGCACTTCTTCAATGCCAACGTGACTTGGTCTGAAACCAAAAACAATGGCTTGATTGACTACTCATCCGATCCAGAAGACGAAGCGGAGCTGATTTACTACAAAGGTCAAATCACCAGTATGGCGGATATGTGGGAAGACGATGCACGTCAAAACTATGCGGCGCCATTTAGAGCTTCTGTCTCTTGGTCTTCAATGTGGTTTGATGACCGCCTGATGACCAACGCGACACTCTATCACCGTGGTAGCTACGAATACCTTGATGATACAGGGGATAACTATTACGACGAAGATGGTTCACGCTATGACATTTACGACGTAGAAAAAGCCAGTTCCGTCACCTCGGTAGACCTGAACGCAACTTATCAATTCCTGAAATATGGTCAGCATAATGCGTTTGTCGATGTAAAGGTGAAGAACCTATTCAGCGATGTCTCTGGCAGTGCAACCAACTACCAGATCGGTCGAACGTATTGGATAGGCTTGCAATACAGCATGTAAGCAGAGAGTTAATTTTATCAGGGAGCTTCGGCTCCCTTTTTTATTGGCACACCACTCAAGACCTCCACTCCCGCTCTCTTTTTCAAGTTATGTCAGTCGCCTATCTCTTGCATTGTGACCACCTTAAGCGCATGCTAGGTTTCAGAGTTCATGTTAAGAGGTAACACTATGATTATCACCACAACACCTCAGATTGAGGGCAAGCGCATCCTTGACTACAGAGGGGTTGTCGCAGGCGAAGCCATCCTTGGAGCGAACGTTTTTAAAGACATGTTTGCCGGCTTAAGAGATATTGTGGGTGGTCGCTCTGGGACATACGAACGAGAACTTCAACGCGCCAGAGAGATCGCCATGCAGGAACTGCAACAAAGAGCCGCCGATCTAGGCGCCAACGCGGTGGTCGGCATCGACTTAGATTACGAAGTGCTTGGCAGTGGCAACGGTATGTTAATGGTTTCCGCCAGCGGAACCGCGGTGGTGATTGACTAATTAGATTAACGCCATCCGACGCCATTAGCTCAATCATTGGTCTTTAACTCAATGATTGGTCATTAACTCCATCATTCACTTTTAAATCCGTCATTGACCATTAACTCCGTCATCCACTTTTAACTCCGTCATCCCGCACCTGTTGCGGGATCTACCCACCACACCAGCCACAATCAAAAAATACGCATCGCATTAATTTATGCGCTCCAACATCAGAGTAGGAGGTTCTAACTTAGCTCGGAAGCTCTGGTAGATAAAAATGAGCACTCTAGCTCCATATTGACGACAGAATTTCGCCCAAGCTTCTTTGCCTGATAAAGCCCCCTATCGGCACGACCTAAAAGTGCTACCGTACTTTCTTCACTCCTAACCTGAGCCACACCCAAACTGGCTGTGACGGGTGTATTTAACCCGAAGTCGTGCTGTTCAATTTTATCCTTCAGATCCTTAGCAACGATTTCAGCCTGAGAGTGTTCTGTTTTCGGTAAGACAAAGAGGAACTCCTCTCCTCCCCACCTGCCGATATAATCGGACGAGCGGATTGCGCCAGTCAGAAGGGTCGCAAGCTCTTGGAGTATCTTATCGCCCGTTAAATGCCCATAGGTATCGTTAATCGTCTTGAAATAGTCAATATCGAGGAGCAGTACGGACAGTGGCTCATGAATTGTTCGCTTTTTCTTTAACTCCAATAATAACTGTTTTTCAATGCAGCGTCGGTTGGCTATCGCTGTTAAATGGTCTGTAGTAGCAATATGACGCAGCTTTGCGTTGAGTTGATTCATCGCTTTAGCATACTTACTGAGAGTGAATTGTCGCCAGAGCAGAAAAACCATAACGATTGCAACTAGGATAGCAATTCGTACAAGCCAGATACTGTCGAACAAGCTACGGCTGACTTCGATATCAAACCACTTTTTGTACAGCCCGACCTTCTCTTGCTCAGACAGGGACGAGATCCCTTTTTGAAAAATGGATACCAGAGGCTGTTTACCCTTGCCTACCCCAAGCTTCATGCTGTTTTCTTGCGGTACAGAACCTACTATCTTAATATTTTCCAGTGCTAGAGCTTCGACGCTGTTGACGACATTAGGAAGTCCATCGATTGTAGCAAAAACCTTTTGTCCACTAACTAGCTTTAAGGCCTCTCGAGTGTTTTCTACTTCAATGATTTCTATCTGTGGGTGGTGCTCACGAACATAGTCGGTAATAAAGTAGTAAGCCTGAAGGGCCACTTTCTTACCATAAAGTTCGGTGTAATCACCGATAAAGGAGGCGTCATCATGAGTCGCAATTACAGTTGGGAACTGAAAGTAAGCCTGAGTAAAATCAATATGACGCTTTGCTTCTTTCGTTTCATTCATCAAAGGGATGATATCGCATTTTCCCGCCTTAAGACTGTCTAAGGTCTCTTCCCACGTAGCCGTTGGGACTAATCTGAGACGAACGCCAATCCGTTTTGCTATCTTATTAATAAGATCAGCGGAAAGACCACTGTGTACGCCATTATCATCTATAAAATCAAGTGGTGGCCAAGAAGGGTCTACACAGATTTTTACTTCCGGATTTGCGAAGAGATACTCTTTCTCGGTGACGTTCAAGTTAACCATGCTTTGGTCATAGAGCTCATGTACCTTGAGTAACCATTTTTTACGAATCCGGTTTAACTCATCAGCCGTTATAGCGTTTAACCCCTTCTGAATGATAGAGAATAGAAGGACATTATCGACGCCGGTGGCAATGTTGAGGTTACTGATAAAGGGCTCGTCACTAACCTGAAATGCAAGGCGCAAATCGGAAACCATACGCTGCGATATGATGTAATCGACAACTCCGATTTCCTCCATAAAGGCGTCCGCACGCCCTGAATGAATAGCTTCTATGCACTCAAGTATATCTTTAACTGCGATTATTTTGATCTCAGGGTGATACTTAGGCAGATTAATTTCCAAATCGAACCCAGCCGGAACTGCTACTGTTTTCCCTTTAAGATCATTGAAGTTGAAGATTTTTTTACTGTTCTCGTTAGTTGTGAAAATACCACTGAGACTTTTGGCATAGGGGGTGGTAAAACTCAAATGTTGACGTCGTTCCGGTAGATCGACAATGTTCAGCATGACATCCAGTTGACCATCATGCATCATATCGAGAAACTCCTCCCAGCTAGGTCCACTTACATATTCTATTTTCAGACCAGTTACGTCAGCCACTCTGTTCATGACATCAATACTTAAGCCCTGTGCCCGACCACTTTCAAAAAAGTTGAAGGGAGGCCAATCGGTTTCATTGTGAACTTTTATCACTTTCTTCTGGGCTATATATGCCTGCTCATCGGCACTTAACTGAAGTGCGAGGGCACTGTTCGTTGTTAGAACTAAAATAAGGCATTGGAGAGTAAAACTGGCAATGTTCCTCAATCTCGATAACCCGTAGTAAATAATGTTCAAAGCTATTTCACCATATCCCTGCTAGATTGGACGGTTTTTGCCAATTTGTTGTTTTATAGTTAGTTATCTATAAATCCTGCCACACATAACATTAATTTTACAGTGGATTAAGCATGTTCTTAAAAATTCGATAAGGGCGACTAAGCATCAAAAAATCTAAAAGCGCCGCTGTTACGCAGGAGCATAAATTCAAGTATTGCAAAATAATCAGAATGAGCCACTGGTATATAACAACAATGGCAACTATAAATATCTCAAAACACCTATCACAAGGTCATTTATTCCACTAATAATTTCTGATTGTAGTTAGAGAATATAGCCTCAAGTCTATAACTTGGAACCATCGCGTATAACTTTTAGCATATAAAACTCACATGGATCGTGTGCCTAAAAAAAGCCCCAAGACTTTACACCTTGGGACTGTTCCTCAAACAGTAACGATTGACATATCAAAAGTTAACCAGTTCATTGATTGTATTGTTATAACTTCCTCACACGAGTATTAGAAAGCCTTTCATGAAGGAATAGCCGCTCTTTATTAAATAATGGATACAACAGCCCCAACCCAAAGGGCAAAATTGACAGAAACTTAGCTATGTTTCTTTTAAACGACTGCCTATAAGTCAGTTCATTGCCATCTATATCCTCAACTCTAATTCTTAGAATTGTCTTCCCTATGGTATTCTTCGTATTTGACCCTTCAAAAATAACAAAGTAAACAAGACATAAAATTGAAGCGACATTTCTTATTAAATTTCTTTCTTCTAGAAACATTGCTCTGATAGCCATATCTTTCTGGTTATCAATAAATAATCTAAAAGTTTCATCAAAACCTTGGAAATACCAAAAATATGCAGCCACAAATATTGTTATCGGTATGACATCTATAATATAAGCAATCAATCGCCTTATCTTCATCTGCTACTCCAGTTAAAGTTATTAATTAGTTATAACGCAACATAAGCGGAACCTTTCAGTGCTTACAACCCGCTCAATAGCTAGCGACTTGATAGATACCTTTTGAATGGACAGAAATTCGTTAGAATAAGCACCTAAAAAACTTCATTAAAATTCTAAAAGTATCTTTATACCCTAAGTATTTACTATGAAATTTTACGTGCGACAAACAAAAACAATGGGTACTCTATTTTAATTCCTTCGTAATTTTCCTGCCAAATTTCATAATATCTACCGCATTGTTCTACCGAAAAACCAACATTCTTGGCAAGCTCGGTTAAGTGTTCAACATCGAAACCATTGTGACCCACAAAGTTAGGGTTGTGCTTATGGAACGCCCCATCTTCTTTAAAGAGGTCAGCAATAATTAAACAACCATTTTCCTCCAGCTTATTGAATGCATTGAATAAGAACTCTTTGGTATCTTCAATATGATGAAGTGTCATCAATGTCATGATAACTGAGTGCTCTGATTTAAGTTCAGAAATGCTTGAAATATTATGAATTTCTGTATTATCAATCTTTGCCGCATCGATTTTAGCTTTTGCTTTATCCAACATTTTTGATGAAGCGTCGACTAGGTGTACCTGCTGAAACTCGTTATAAAACTGCAATCCTAGTAATCCAGTCCCACACCCAAAATCAACAATACTTTCATGCGAATGAAAGGCAATTTTCTTTATTTTATTTGCTGTGATTTGTGCTCTTTCAAGCTTTAAAGGACACTCATCCCAATTACTCGCTTGTCCATCAAAATATGTACCCATAATTCCCTCTTTTGAGCCGCGCACCTATAACATAAGGCTCACTAGGCAAATAAATTCCAAAATTCATCCAGTGAAATTCACACCTAACACCTAGTTGGTAACAAGGTTACCACTAAATCATTACTTAAACCGTAAGTTAGATTTGATATTTAGAGAAAGTATGTCTAATGAGGCTTTGATGTTATGAGTGCGCTCTCAATTAAAACAGTTTAACCCTCAGCTATTTACTATCCAATTCAATCAGCCAGTGTTATGTATAAACTTGGAACCATCGCGTATAACTTTTAGTATTGAAAACTCGCATTGACCGTGCGCCTGAACAAAAAAGCCCCAAGATATTCCATCTCAGGGCTCATCATCCAACAAAGCTCAAACTCAAGCCGTCTTCACTTCCTTAACCTCCGTGGTCTCTGCCTTTTTTTCTACGACAGGTTCCGGCTTAGACTGTTTCTCGTACAGGAATTTCAGAACCGCTTGGCGACACTTCTGATACTCACTGTTTTCAGCTAACGCAACGCGGTCACGGGGGCGAGGGAGGTTAATGTCTAAGACCTCACCAATCGTTGCAGCAGGACCATTGGTCATCATAACGATCTTATCGGATAGCAGTACCGCTTCATCCACATCGTGGGTAATCATGATGACCGTATTTTTCAATTCCGCTTGAATACGCATTAACGAGTCTTGTAAGTGGGCTCGGGTCAGGGCATCCAGCGCCCCAAACGGTTCATCCATTAGCAATACTTTGGGTTGTAGTGCTAACGCGCGGGCGATCCCCACACGCTGCTTCATACCACCGGAGATCTCGTCAGGTTTCTTATCCGAAGCGTGCGACATCTGAATCAGGTCAAGGTAGTGATGCACTTGCTCTCGAACCCAATGCTTACCCTTACCTTTCGCAATCTGTTTAACGGCTAATTCCACGTTTTCATACACGGTCAGCCAAGGCAAAAGAGAGTGGTTCTGGAACACGACGGCTCTATCAGGTCCCGGACCTGCGACCTCGCGACCATCCACAATAACACCACCATCGGTAGGAAGATGTAAGCCAGCGACCAAGTTCAAAACCGTTGACTTACCACAGCCCGAGTGACCAATCAGAGAAATAAACTCCCCTTCTTCTATCTGAAAATTGACATTTTTAAGCGCAATAAACTCACCGTTTGGCGTTGGAAAACGCATCCCTAACTGGGTTAAATCGAGTAATGGTTTAGACATAATGTTCTCCTTAACGCAACGCTTGTTGTTTATTCCAAGACAACCACTTCTGTAGTTGTAACATGCCACGATCTAGCAGTAGACCAACGAAACCGATAGTAATGACCGCCACCATGATTCGACCAAGCGAAGCAGAGCTACCGTTTTGGAATTCATCCCAAACAAATTTACCAAGACCGGGGTTTTGCGCCAGCATCTCTGCCGCAATCAGCACCATCCAAGCAATACCTAATGATAGACGTAGACCGGTAAAGATCATCGGAATCGCTGACGGCAGCACGATAGTCCGGATATGTTGCCACCAAGAAAGCTGCAATACTTTACTCACATTGATCAGGTCTTTGTCGACACTGGTCACACCTACTGCGGTGTTAATCAGCGTTGGCCACAGGCTACACAGAGCAACGGTCAGCAGTGAGTTAACAAACGATTTAGCAAACATCGGGTCATCACTGACATAAGTTGCACTGACCACCATGGTGACAATCGGTAGCCACGCCAGTGGTGAGACCGGTTTTAACAATTGGATAATAGGGTTAAAGGCTTGGTACGCACCGTTGTTGAGGCCAAGCACAATACCGAGCGGCACCGCGATCAGCGTCGCTAATAAAAATCCGCAAGCTACGGTAAAGAGACTGGTCACTATCTGGTCAAAAAAGGTAGGTTTACCTGTATAAGGGCGAATTTTTACCTTTGCATCTGGGTTTTTCGCCAATTTAGCCGCATTACGCTTCTCTTGCCTTTCGATAAATTTCTCTTCTTTCTCCCTTTCTTCCCAGTGCTCAGAAACTAAGTTACTGAATTGCTGGAAGGTTTGAACTGGGCCTGGCAGCGTACCCAGTGATGTCTCGACTTGTTTTGCACTTAAGTGCCAAAACATAAGAAACACCAAAATACCGATGATAGGAAAAAAGATAATTTTGCTTTTGTTAACCACAATCTTTCGACTGGGCATTAACGAAATGACATTACTCGACATAAGTTACTCCTGTTACTTCCCTGTAGCGAGCGCAGCAGCCCAGCGGCTACTGCGCACAGCGTCCTAAACTTTGTCTTTTCCTTTAAGACCGATTGAGAATTTCTCTATATACGCGTTAGGCTCACGACCGTCATAAACGATGTCATCAATGAAGTGAGTCTGTGGCGCTCTAAAGCCATCTTCTGACTTAAAGTCTGGGAAGTCCTTGCTGGTTAATACGCCATCTGAAACAAGCGCTTCTGCAGCCTGCTTATAGATGTCTGGACGATAAACTTCTTTCGCCACGTCCATGTACCATTCATCGGATTGAGCTTCTGGTAACTGACCCCAACGACGCATCTGAGTTAAATACCAGATCGCATCACTGTAGTATGGGTAAGTCGCGTTATGACGGAAGAATACGTTGAAATCTGGCACATCACGTTTGTCGCCTTTTTCGTACTCAAATGTACCTGTCATAGAGTTAGCAATTACTTCATAATCAGCACCAACGTATTGGCTCTTAGCTAAGATTTTCACTGCTTCTGGACGGTTAGCGTTGTTGTTTTCATCTAACCAGTGCGCCGCACGAATCAAGGCTTTCACAACACGGATATGCGTATTCGGGTATTTCTCAGCCCATTCTTTAGATACACCAAATACTTTCTCTGGGTTGTTTTTCCAGATCTCGTAGTCAGTCACGACTGGCGTACCAATACCTTTAAATACCGCTTGCTGGTTCCACGGTTCACCCACACAGTAGCCCTTGATAGTGCCCGCTTCCATTGTGGCTGGCATTTGTGGTGGAGGGGTAACACTGAGTAGAACATCAGCATCAACCTGACCACTGTTGTCGCCAGATTTAGGTGCGTAATAACCTGGGTGAATGCCACCCGCGGCTAACCAATAACGCAACTCATAGTTGTGCGTGGAAACTGGGAATACCATTCCCATGTTAAATGGCTTACCTTCATCTAGGTAACTTTCTACCACCGGCTTAAGTGCGTCCGCCTTGATAGGGTGAACTGGTTTACCATCTGCTTGCTTTGGAATGTGCGGCTTCATCTGCTCCCACGTATCATTTGATACCGTGATTGCGTTGCCGTTCAGGTCCATACTAAACGCGGTAATGATTTCCGCTTTGGTACCAATACCAACCGTCGCGCCTAATGGCTGACCCGCGAGCATGTGCGCACCTTGCAATTCACCGTCGATCACTCGGTCAAGCAGAACCTTCCAGTTCGCCTGCGCTTCCAAGGTGACGTAAAGACCTTCATCTTCAAAGAAACCTTTTTCATAAGCGACTGCGAGTGGCGCCATATCTGTGAGCTTAATAAAACCAAACTTGAGATCCTCTAGCTCAGGCTCACCCAACTCTGCCAATGCCGCTGGCATATAAAGAGAGGATGATAGCGCGATACAAGCCGCCGATGCTTTGATAGTTGATTTCCATTTCATTCGCTTTCTCCTTTTGGGGCGGTTATCTATGAATCAGTGCGGATAACTCACCTTTTCATTCTTGTAACCTTAAAAATAACAACTGGTAACACTTAACGATTGCTAGTTACAATCCAACAAACGTGCCAACTTGAAAAAGTCATTAAATACATAAGGTTAGGATTAACTAAAAAGCGATGCTCAATGAGCGTGCATGTTAATAGTGCGTCGCGCACCATATAATTTTTTTTCGGATAACCCTAAAGGGTTACTTCTTTGAGGAATAAGGGATTAGCTGGAGTAGTGATTAAATCGCAGCAATAGACAGAGCAAAATCGCGCTGTTTTTTCGATGAAATGGGACAATTGGTATAGAAATGTAGAACAGGACGGCGAAAGATTCTATCAGCACTGGCAAGCGAGGATATTTTATCAAATCCAGAAAACAAAAAAAGCTCCCAACCTAAGTTGAGAGCTTGAAGAGATGGTGCCCCGGGCCGGACTTGAACCGGCACAGCGCGAACGCCGAGGGATTTTAAATCCCTTGTGTCTACCAATTCCACCACCAGGGCACGCAAAACTTGTTGCGATGGAGACACCATCTTGGATACCGCTTTCGCCATATCTTTATATTTGGAGCGACACACGAGGTTCCTAATTTCAAGGCTTAAGGCGTGACCTCAACCTTGGCAAGGTTGCGCTCTACCAACTGAGCTAGTGTCGCAAATTCTCGAAGAGAGAATGGAGGCGCCTCCCGGAGTCGAACCGAGGTCCACGGATTTGCAATCCGCTGCATAGCCACTCTGCCAAGGCGCCTTATTTTTCAACACGTTAACGAGAGGCTCGTTGTTGTGTTCGGCGCTTACTTTAACGGTTAGAGAAAATTAGTCAAACAAAAAAATAAGAAAACAGACCTGTTTGACGATAAATGCCGCAATGTGTTTATCATTCAAACGCTTTTGTTATTTTTTCAACAACGCTGACATTCCACTACAGAAAGCTTGTCTCAAACTCGCTAATTCTTGCCGCTGATTTCTTCGCTTCTTCGATGGTATTGTCTAAATAGCTCGCTACTTGAGAAAGGCTCATTTCCATCTCGGTGGGTAAGTCAGCGCGGATAAAACCGTGAGGCAAGGCAGCGTGAAACTTAGAACGTACCAAGCGTAAATGGTGCTCTGTCTCTTCTAACTGTGCCACCAAAGTATTGGCAGTTTGCGCCCAGGCTTGTCGCTTGTCGGCGGCGACGCTCTGTGTCGATACTAGTGTTGCCAATACCGAACGATTGGCAATGTCTTTGACGGCGAGTTGATGATTAGCATCGACCTCAACCCGTAAACGGCATAGATGCGTGTTGTGATTAACATAACCATAAACATCACTCCCGCCCTCTTTAATCGCTCGACTCAGTTCGTCCTTGGCAACATAAACCCAACGGCTATCGCCCTTTTCATTTTCTGAAACCGACATATTGCTTTGCAGCAGCACTAGCTTAATTAGATTCCCGGCGGTCCCAACTTTATAGGTTTTAGCATGGCTTAAATTATACTGATAAGTATCTTTGCGTCTTAAACCTGTCCCAGCTTCCATAGAAAGAGAAATCGCTAACTCGGTTTCTATCTCGTCTTGAATATCTCGCATATCTTCTTTGATGCGTTCGATCGACATCGAGACGTCTTGCTGATCAAATGCATGATTGAGGGCAAATTCTTTTAGCGCGTTAGTGATGATCTCTAATGATTCCGGGCTGTTCCAGAGACAGTCCTGCAACAGTAAGAGATCGAGCGGATTGACCGCATCACGCCCATTAAAGAAGGCGCTCGCCTTAAGCAGTTTGACCGCTTTCTTCCAGCGTCTATCAGAAACATACAGTTCAGACTCCGCTAGGTGGTGATGCTCCGCGGCATTCTCAAGCATGGTTTTGAGGTGATAAAGCTTGTCGAACACGTCATCAGGTAAAGCAACGTCCTCAAGCTCTTGTTGCCACTGGTGATACTCTTCATCGGTAATCGCCAAACCGTCAGGGATTTTCGCCTCAAGGGGAGTGCCTACGGTCAACATGGACTTAAAGTTCTGTTTGTTCTGGATGCGATTCACGAACACTCGCACCAACATTCGATCATACAAAGCATCAAGACCACTGTCTTCATCAGGCAATTCATTCGATGCGGAGATCAACAGACGCATCGGCACGCGCTCAACATCACTGCCGTTTTTGAAGGTTTTTTCGTTCACTACGGTTAATAAGGTATTGAGAATGGCGGGACCCGCTTTCCAGATCTCATCCAGAAACACCACCTGAGCCGTTGGCAAATAGCCATCGGTTAAGCGCAGGTAACGACCATTGTCTTTGAGTTCTTGGATGCTTAATGGTCCAAACACCTCTTCGGGTGTCGAAAAGCGCGTCATCAGATACTCGAAGTAGCTATGGCTATCAAACGCTTGGATCAGGCGTTTGGCAATCAGACTTTTAGCGATCCCCGGAGGACCTAATAAGAAAACACTTTCGCCAGATAACGCCGCTAACAAACACAACTTGATGGTTTCTTGGCGCTCATAAACGCCATCGGAGAGCGCGGCTGCCAGTTTGTTAATACGTTCAGCGAGCAATGCTTTATTCGCGTGAGACACCATGGTGGGTTTGATCATTGTAATTCCTTTGTATTAACCGCACGGTCGACGTGATTGGATTGTTCACTCTAGCCTATCTTGTTTTATTACCCAAACTGCTGAGCAAAGAAACTTTTTGCTTTGTTGAAACCTTTGGCGGGACTTTGTGCGATACGACCCATTAGACTTGGATGGTAACGCCACTGGCAATCGAACAAGCTCATCAGTTCTGGATTGCCATATTTCGATAAGCAGAGTGAATGAAAACGGTTGTATTTGCCTTGTAGCGCAGTGACCTTTGCTACGATTTCGTCACTTTGGCTTGGGGCAATAAAGTCTGAAATCACAATCAAGTCTGCGTTGATATAACGCTCTTCAGACATCGCATCCACCGCATAGGAAAGCAATTTGCCAAAATCTGTGCCTCCCTTGAAGGTGTAGGAGAGAAAATCACTCGCCTCTTTTAAGCCGTTATCACTGGTAAAGTCATAAGTCACATAGCTTGAGGAGAACAAAATAAGCTGACATTCACGATCCTGCTCCGCAGCAATCTTAAGCAACGCATACGCCATCGCTTTCGCGCATTTTTCTGGGCTCCCCTGCATGGAACCGGATGCATCAACGGCAATCACAATCGGACCCTGCTCAATGTCTGCTTCTCCGCTGCTATGGGTGGGAGTGAGCAGTTTACGAATCGAACGCTGCTTGCCTTCGCTTTTGTAAGTCAGTAATCGCTTCTCTGCAAGATGTTGATAGAACACAGTCTCAAGCTCTGGAAATGCGAGATACATGGTCTCATTAGGGAGCAACTTATTGATATCGTTGCTGACATGAATACCGACGATATCATCGGTGGCAAAATCGCTTTGTACTTCAGCCTGTACCTGATTTTCGGCTTGCGCACGATTTAACTCCGGCGCATCGACCTCTTTCGCCATGCGGCCCAATTGGTTAGCGATATCATTGAGCTCAGAGTGTTGCGCCAAGTAATTCGAATATTGCTCGATCTGTTTCCAATCTTGTTTGGTTAGGCTTCCCCCAGCCAGATCCCATAAACGCCCCAAACTCTCGTCTTTACCGGTATCGGACAGGTGATCCATATCTTTCAGCGTTTCAATTCGTTTATATAGCTCTTTCAGTAACTTAGATTTTTGCTCATCAAGCGTCTGCTGCTGACCGCTTTCTACTGCCTGTTTGAGACAGTCATACCAATAACGACAAAATTGACGGGCGAAGATGGAGTTTGGCAAGGTGTCTTTGCTCGCGGCTAACTGATGGGCTTGTTGGTAGAAAGGCGATTCGCTGTCGATCTTGGCAAGAATGGTATCGAATTGGTACACAAATTCGTCTTCACTGAGATACACCACTTCTTGATACTGGTCTAAATCATCTTGCAATGTGTGGGTGTGATTGGAATGAATCAGGCGATGCTTTACATTTTCGGTCCACTTGGAAAGATGTTCAGTGACACTTTTCTTTACGCCCTCGTCACTACCGACCGACAATAAATCGGCTTGCATAACCACATCTCTGACTGCTGCATCAATGATTCCTGATTCCGCTACCATCATGGCAAGGTTTAGGCTATCAGCCCCAAGCATTGTACTCTCCAGTTAATCGACCAAATTGATGCTGTTTTTTTCTAAAGCTCGAAAGCCACACTTTGTTTTTAAACGCTGGTTTTTAGACGCTGGCTTTTAAACGGTGGCTTTCCAAACTAAAACTGTGAACAACATCTCACTAAGAGTGATATAACTTAATTATTTGTTACATCATAGTACGGTAAACTCTGTTTCCATTTTCGATCGTTTCTGCTTTCAAATTTGATACTGACCCTGTTGCCATATTCGCTCTTGCTTTTGCACTCTTGATTTAGCTACGCTGGATTGACAGACTCTTCACTGACAGACCAACTCTGGTGGTTGCCACTGCACAGCACATTTAGGGATAAACTTTAAGGATAGACCATGACCGTCCGAACTCTACATCAATGGAAAACCCTCGCTTTAGTTGAGGAAACCATCATCCTGCCCAACCATCAGCAAATCACGCACACCATGATTCAACATCCCGGTGCCGCGGTGATTCTCCCTATTGATAAGGCGGGTAATATTGTGTTGTTGCGCCAGTATCGTGCTGCTATCAAGCGCTGGTTAATTGAGATCCCCGCAGGCACAATGGAGCATGGAGAGAACCCTCAAGATTGCGCCTATCGCGAATTGATTGAGGAAACCGGATTAAAAGCCCAGTCGTTGACGTCATTAGGGGAAATCACGCCCCTTGCTGGCTTTTGCGATGAGACGCAATACCTATTCTTAGCCAAAGATTTGATACCTAGTAATGAATTTACTGCCGACGACGATGAAGTCATTGAACGCTTCACACTAACAAAACAGCAATTGCAACAAGCGATTATTGATGGTGAAATCACCGATGCTAAAACCATCGCTTGTTTTAGCAAAGCCGTGCTTTGTGGATTAATTTAGGAGAGATGTAGTCATGGATTTTCGTTCCGATACCGTAACCCAACCGACTGACGCTATGCGTCACGCAATGGCGAATGCACCTGTGGGTGACGACGTCTACGGAGACGACCCAAGCGTGAATGAATTGGAGCAGTGGGCAGCACAAAGACATGGTTTTGAAGCCGCACTGTTTACCAGTTCAGGCACCCAAGCTAATTTGTTGGCTTTAATGAGTCATTGTGAACGCGGCGATGAGTACCTTTGCGGTCAGCAAGCGCATAACTATAAATATGAAGCCGGAGGCGCGGCAGTATTGGGCTCGATTCAGCCTCAACCGATTGACAACGAACCAGACGGCAGTCTAGATTTCACCAAACTCGCCGCAGCGATTAAACCTGATGACTTCCACTTTGCTCGCACTAAACTATTGAGTCTCGAAAACACCATTAACGGTAAGGTACTGCCTTTAAGTTACCTCGCTCAAGCGAGAGAATTCGCCGACCAACATCAGTTACAGTTGCACCTTGACGGCGCTCGCGTCTATAACGCGGCGGTGGCACTAGAGGTTGACATCACTGAAATCAGCCAGCATTTCGATAGCATGACCATCTGCTTATCCAAAGGATTAGCAGCACCGATTGGTTCCCTATTACTGGGCAGCAAAGCGCTGATCGCCAAAGCACGTCGTATTCGTAAAATGCTCGGTGGCGGTATGCGCCAAGCGGGCATTTTAGCTGCTGCGGGTAAGCTCGCCTTAACAGAACAAACTCTGCGCTTGTCTGACGATCACGCCAACGCCAAAGCATTGGCGATAGGTTTGCAGCAACTTGCTGGTTTCTCTGTTAACCCCGATTTTGTGCACACCAACATTGTGTTCGCCAAAGTCGATCCGAGCATCGACATCGAAGCAGTATGCCAACAGCTCGCTACGCAAGGTATTTTGGTGTCACCCAGCAACCCTATCCGGTTTGTGACCCATAAAGATGTTGATTCGCAAGACATCGCGGTGTTGTTAGAAAAGCTAGCGGAGTGTCTAAACTAGTCACTGATTTCCTGTAAGTGAAAGACACAAAAAAACGAGAGCCCAACAATTGGGCTCTCGTTTTTTATGATTATCTCGACTTATGCTTACCGCGGTTGGCGTGAATTTTAAGCTTGGCTTTCATTTTTCTCTTATCTGCCGAGCGTCCACTTTTTCGTCGACCTGATTCATTCTCGACCGGAGGCTCGGGGCTTGGCTCAAATCCTTCTAGCCACTCTTGCGGTAGACGGGCATCTAATAGTCGCTCTATCGCTTCTAATAGATAATGTTCGTCGTGGCTCATCAGCGAAACCGCAAAGCCAGCGCGTCCAGCTCTACCGGTGCGACCGATGCGGTGAATATAGTCTTCTGCTTTGTATGGCAACTCATAGTTCACTACTTGTTCCAACTGCTGAATATCCAGACCACGCGCGGCAACATCGGTGGCGATAAGTGCACGCACTTTGCCTGATTTAAAGTCATCTAACGCTTTCTGCCTCGCGCCTTGACTCTTATCGCCATTAATCGAGACTGCATTAATACCATCAAGTTTCAGCTCCTTGGCTAAGGCATCGCTCCCTTGCTTAGTCTTGGTGAACACTAGCACCTGCTGCCAATTGCGTGAGCCAATCAAATACGCCAACAACTCATGCTTGCGCTTTTTATCCACCGGATACACCATCTGCTTGACCGTCTCGGCAGTGGAGTTTTCCGGCGTCACTTGAACCTCAACCGGATCTTGCATCAGACGATAAGCCAAGGTTTTAATTCGCGTTTCAAACGTCGCCGAGAACATCATGGTTTGGCGCTCTCGTGGCAGACGCTTAATAATGCGATTCAAATCCGGCATAAAGCCCATGTCGAGCATGCGATCTGCCTCATCAAGTACAAGATAGTGACACTCGGCGAGCGTAATGTTGCGTACGTGCTGATGGTCCAAAAGGCGACCCGGTGTCGCGACTAAAATGTCGGTGCCCCCTTTTAGATTTTTGGTCTGCACATTAATACTGGTGCCACCATACGCCGCAACAATTTTTAACCCTGTGTCTTTCGCTAACGGCTCAAGGTTGTCAAAGACTTGCTGCGCCAACTCACGCGTCGGGGTAATCACCAAAGCACGTACCGCATTATGCGCCGCGGATTCTGAGACTGGCGTATCGAGTAAAGCCTGTATCAATGGAATACCAAACGCCGCAGTTTTACCTGTTCCCGTTTGTGCACCCGCAAGAATATCGCTGCCCTGCAACAGATGCGGGATCGCTTGAGCTTGGATAGGTGTCGGTTGTTGATACCCTAAACTGGCGACATTGTGCTGCAACTTATCGTCAAGTGGGAAATCCTCGAAGCGGATCTCGTTATCGGTGGCATGTGTTGGGTTCATAAGATCCTATCTATCTTTCTGGTTAACCGGCGAGTGCTGATTGGGGTCGGCGAGTTTAACAGATCTTTCAGCTCAGCCTCAATCCGCATCGAACGCTTTCACCTCAATAAGTTGGGCATGATAGCGAGCTGACTCTGCCAGCAATGTGGGATACCAAGTGATAAATTGTGTCGAGAAATCGCTATAGTGACGCTCCAAGTCGGAAAAGCACAGCGCTAAGGGAGCCATTCTGGCGCTCCGTTGTGACATCCTTTTTAGAGCATAGTGTATATTGTCGAACTCCTGATAAGACAACAACCAATCTTGCTGCCACATTGAGGTGGAGACCGTCACAAAGCGATCCGGCAAATCATCCGTCGCCGCTTGCTGGCTTAACACTCGCGCCTGAGCCGATAACACAAATTGCTCTAAACTGTGTGGATGAAATCGATGCCAATACCTCGCCAGACAGTGATCCCAAAACATATCCAACGCAATACCCGCAAAGCGACGGTGAGGCGCAGAAAACTGTGATTTGCACTGTTTTACCATCGGATGAGCGTCGGTGAACGAGTCCACGTAACGGTGTAACCTGATCCCATTGGCGATGGGCGGTACAAATTGTGTGTCTGGGTTCCCTTTAACAAAATCCCCCAATAAATTGCCCATAAGGTCACTGTGACAGTGATGCGCGATATGCAGGTGTGCGAGAAAGTTCATACTGTTTTCTGTCGGTTAATCGGTGCTTTAGCTAATAAACGCTTTAGCTAATAAACGCTTTAGTTAATAGCCGCTTTCGTTAATGGTCGCTAATGAGCAAGTGATGATACATCGAGTGTAGCAAAGTCTGACTGCCCCGGTTACCCCTGCCCTTTTCTGGGTCATGAGTTGTAAACCTCATTAAACACCTTGGTGAGTGGCTGATTGATTGATCCATTGTCGACACTCGCTACTATAGAGATATATGATGCGCGTCACGGAATTTAGAGAACAATGTTATTTAAAGCCATACATTCTCAGACCAAACACAAAGGATATTGCCTTATGGACAAGGATCATACTGTTAAAGAAAACCTACTGGCATTGACTGTCGGTAGTGCACTCGTCTCTCTGGGCGTGATTATTTTCAACCATGTCGGCTTACTCACCGGCGGCACAGCAGGTCTGGCTATTTTTATCACCAAAGTCACCAGTTTTAGTTTTGGACAGGTCTTCTTTGCCCTCAACCTGCCGTTTTATTTTCTTTCTATCACTCGTATGGGATGGCAATTTACCCTCAACACCTTGATTGCGGTTTCTATTGTTTCTTTCGCCGTCGACCATCTCTACCATGCGATTCAATTTGCTCATTTAGATATTGTTTATGCGGCATTGATTGGCGGGGCTTTGATAGGTATGGGCGTGTTGGTCATCTTCCGCCACAAAATGAGCTTGGGTGGCTTCAATATTTTGGCGCTGTTTATTCAAGAACGCTACGGGATATCCGCAGGAAAAATCCAATTGGCACTGGATTCAAGCATTGTGGTCCTTTCGCTGTTTATTGTTGATATTTCCATTGTCGCCCTGTCGATCTTAGGGGCTATCGCAACCAATATCATCCTAGCCATGAACCACAAGCCAGGACGCTATCAACCGATTCCAAGATCCTAAGATAAGCCATCATAGCCTGTTGACCCGTCTACAAGTGACGGGTTGACAATAGCGCTGCCTCTATTGATTCCATTGATTAAATTAACACGTGACTTAACAACAGCATGGCACAGCAATACGACGTTCCATTACTCTTTGGACACAACAGCACGCATCTTATCAATCCCACCCCCATCATAAACGTTGTTGTATCCCTTGTTCTGCAAAAAATGTAGGGCGGATGAAGAACGTCGGCCACTTCGGCAATACAAAACGACTGGGCGATCACTCGGAATTTGATCCAATGATATTGACAGGCTATTAACAGGAATATTAATAGCCCCTGTAATAAAACCGGCTTGGTATTCTTGTGGCGTGCGCACATCAATAATTAGTGCCTTTTCATCATCAAGCCACTCGCTTATGGAAGACGCCAACACAGGAGTGCTCACTAAAACCGCCATAACCATCAATAATATACGTCGCAACATAAAGTCCTCAATTTAGATTCATTTACAATAAATCGTTCATATTATACCCAAGTTAACTTCTATACCCAAGTTACCTCAAGATGCAGAGTTCAGAGGTCCTAGATGACTTTATATCAAGGAAAAGATGTGAAGGAATGGTGAATCCTTTCAAGCATATTTGACGCCGAGATAAAGTCATCTAGGACCTCCCTTCGGGCGAGTTTGCTTGGCTCGTGGCCGGCGTTAACGACTCTTTATTTAGAACCACCAAATCTTCGAGTCGTTGCCTTGTCCACAAACCAAGCAAATCTCGCTGAACCTCGCATCTTGAGGTAACTTGGGTATATAACAGCGACTTATTCAAGACACCATTTCACCGCATAACCACTCTTGGCTTTGCGTTTCTAACTCCGCGATGGGCGATGTATTGCCCGCAGATTCAACGTGTAAAACGGCTGAACGGTCTCTGCTGGCAATAAATATGTGACCAAGTCGACAAAATCAACCTGTAACAATTAGTGTCAATTTGGATCTAGCCATTAATAGCCTTTTCAATATTAACATCCACCCTGTTGTTGCACAGTCTAAGTTAGAACTAGGTCGCATTTACATAAAAATCGATTCTATTTGTATTACTTTAGTATGTATTCTAATTACCACTATGAGCTGAACAATTTTATTTTAATAAAAAGAGTTAAGGCGCTTTATCACCCTCCTCTTTTTATTCTTAACCTTTAACAAATACATTATTTTTTGTACGGCAACTTAGTCTTGCTAATTTGTCACTCGCAATAGGTAAATAAAAATGAAACATAAGTATCTAAAAAGTGTCATTGCTTCTTCTGTCCTATTGGCTGTTGGTTGTGCTTCAACCACGGAATCCCAATTCAGCAATAACAAAGAGACAGGTGAACCGATTTTGGTTCCTGTGGCGATTACCGCTAGCACTCACGATGGTAATGGTCCAGAGCGTCTGTTTGATCAAGACCTATCCACTCGCTGGTCAGCCAGTGGGTCAGGTGAATGGGCAATGCTGGACTATGGCTCTGTTTACGATTTTGATGCCGTACAAGTTGCGTTTAGTAAGGGTAACGAGCGTCAAACGCGTTTTGATATTCAAGTCAGTGAAGACGGTCAAAACTGGACGACGGTATTAAAAGATCAAATCAGCTCAGGCGAAGTCATTGGCTTGGAGCGCTTCCAGTTTGAGCCAGCGGTTAAGGCGCGTTATGTGCGCTATGTCGGCGATGGCAACACCAAAAACGGTTGGAACAGTGTGACTGAAATGGCAGCGATCAACTGTGATGTAAATGCATGCCCATCAGCACATATTATCACCTCTGACGTGGTTGCCGCTGAGCAAACTCTCATTGCAGAGATGGCAGCAGCAGAGAAAGCACGCAAAGAAGCGCGTAAAGATCTGCGTTCAGGCAACTGGGGCGCACCAGCGGTCTACCCTTGTGATACGACGGTGAAGTGTAACACTCGCACAGCAATGCCAGTCCCAACCGGATTACCGGACACACCACAAGCAGGTAATGCACCAAGCGATAACTTTGACCTGACTCAGTGGTATTTATCGCAGCCATTTGACCACGATAAAAATGGCAAGCCAGACGATGTGTCTGAGTGGAACCTAGCCAACGGTTATCAGCACCCTGACGTTTTCTACACGGCAGACGATGGCGGTATGGTATTTAAGTCATTCGTTAAAGGTGTGCGTACCTCAGCAAACACTAAATATGCGCGAACTGAACTGCGCGAAATGCTGCGTCGTGGTGACCAGTCTATCCGTACTCAGGGTGTTAACAAAAATAACTGGGTATTCAGCTCCGCACCTGTCGCTGATCTGAAAGCCGCGGCGGCGGTTGACGGCGTACTAGAAGCAACGCTAAAAATTGACCACACCACCACCACAGGCGATGCGCATGAAGTGGGTCGTTTCATCATCGGTCAGATCCACGACAAAGATGATGAGCCAATCCGTCTTTACTACCGCAAACTCCCTAACCAACCAACCGGTTCGGTCTATTTTGCGCATGAAAACACCATCACTGGCGGTGAGCAGTACTTCGGTCTAGTGGGTGATATGCAAGCGGAAGTGGGCGATCAAGGTATTGCGCTTGGTGAGAAGTTTAGCTACCGCATCGAGGTTGTCGGTAACACCATGACGGTGACTCTAAGCCGTGAAGGTAAAGACGACGTGACTCAAGTGGTTGATATGAGTGAAAGTGGTTATGACCAAGGCGGTCGCTACATGTACTTCAAAGCGGGTGTCTACAACCAAAACATCAATGGCGAAATGGACGACTACGTTCAAGCGACTTTCTATAAGCTAAAAGCGACACACAGCAAATATGAAGGTTAATTAACCCTCTCGACAGCCGTGTTCTAGTCTAGTATCTATACGCTCTGCTATTTTTTAGTGGAGCGTATTTTTTTATCGCGCATTTGACTTCCGCTTCCTCTCTTCGTGCCTCAGCGGTTTTTGTGCCACTTGCAACGCTTCACTCCAAAAAAGGGGCTGTTGCGATGCAAAGCTAGGGATTTCACCGTCAAAGTCAGCCACCAAGATATACAGCCACGCCGCCACTTTTTCGCCATTGCTGTCTTCGATAGCGACCCATTCTCGACAATAAAAATCCGGATGCTCTTCTAATAAATCCAAGTGGTGAAACGTATTATCATCCACTTGGTACAACTCGCCCACAATAGGATGGCGACCATGCTTGAGTGCCGCGGGGTAAGATCCTAATGAAACCAAATGGTAGTCACTGCTTTGGGTTGTGCCATCGCCTAAATACTTAGCCTCAGCCATCAAGTGGTCGTTAGAAAACCCCTGTTTCAGGGAGCCATAAACAAACACAGTATTCATCGTTACTTCTTCCTTCTGATGTCGCTACTCACAACAAGCTTAGTGACTCTCATATCCTTGTAATCGCAATAGCCCCGTAATCGCAATAACCTTGTAGTAGCAATAACCTTGTAATGACAATATCCCTGATGACAACGGGATAAGTGGCATCAAGCCAAATCAATACAAATTGTAAGTGTATAGGGTCAGCCTATCAAAAGAATAGATATGTTCGATTTTATTTATCAAAGCTGTCGTTGCATTATAGCAACATCAGCTCGGGGGAGCCGGTTAACAACAGAGAGTGGGAAGCCCTTTTTTATTTCCAGTTTTTATTTCCCACGAATTTATTTGACCAGAATTTTATGCAGGTATCGCTATGTTAGACCAAGCAATGAAACAACAGCTAAAAGCTTATTTAGAAAACCTAAAAACCGACATTCAACTTTCACTCAGCCTTGATAATAGTGAAACCGCAGGCAAGCTTGAGGCTCTCGCGAACGATATTGCCGCGTTAAGTAGCAAGATCGCCGTAGTACGCGATGATAACGCCAGCGACCGTAAGCCAATTATGCAGGTTGTGAACCCACAAAAAGGCACAGCGATCGGTTTTGCGGGCTTACCGATGGGTCACGAATTTACCTCACTGGTTTTGGCTTTGTTGCACAGTGGTAACCACCCAATTAAATTAGAAGCCGATACGATTGAACAAATCGCCGCGCTAGACGGTGAGCTGAATGTAGAGATTTTCATCTCACTCTCGTGCCAAAACTGTCCTGAAGTGGTGCAATCATTCAACATGATGTCTGCGATTAACCCGAATATCAAAACCACAATGATTGACGGTGCGAGCTTCCAAGATGAAGTTAAACAGCGCGATATCATGGCAGTACCGAGCGTATTCGTAAACGGTGAGTTGTTTGGTCAAGGTAGAATGTCTCTGGCAGAGATCCTCAACAAAGTCGATACTGGCGCCGCGAAGAAACAGGCTTCTCGTCTGAATGAAAAAGCACCTTTCGACGTACTGGTTGTCGGTGGTGGTCCAGCGGGCTCTTCTGCCGCTATCTACGCTGCACGTAAAGGGATTCGTACCGGTGTTGTTGCGGAACGCTTTGGTGGTCAGGTCATGGACACAATGGCAATCGAGAACTTTATCTCAGTGAAAGCCACCACAGGTCCAAAACTGGTTGCTAGCCTAGAAGAACACGTTAAAGAGTATGGCGTTGACATTATGACCGAACAGCGCGCTGCCAACATCATTGGTGCGGAAGAGACAGAAGACGGTTATATCCATGTTGAACTAGAAAGTGGCGCCGTATTAAAGAGTCGCACTGTTATCACCAGCACTGGTGCGCGTTGGAGAGAAATGAACGTACCGGGTGAGCAAGAGTACCGCAACAAAGGTGTCGCGTACTGCCCACACTGTGATGGTCCACTATTTAAAGGTAAGCGCACAGCGGTTATCGGTGGCGGTAACTCTGGTATCGAAGCTGCGATTGACCTAGCCGGTATTGTAGAGCATGTGACGGTTCTTGAATTTGCTGACACATTGCGTGCCGACCAAGTGCTTATCGACAAAGCCAACAGCACAGCAAACATCGAAATCATCACGATGGCGCAAACCACTGAAGTGTTAGGTGACGGCAACCGTGTTACAGGTCTTGAATACAAAGACCGCAACACAGGTGAGATCAAGCAAGTTGAGCTAGCGGGTATCTTTGTACAGATTGGTCTAATGCCAAACAGTGAGTGGTTAAAAGAGACAAAAGTTAACCTATCACCACGTGGTGAGATTGAAATCGATGCTCACGGTAGCACAAGTCTACCAGGCGTCTTCGCTGCAGGTGATGTGACAACCGTACCTTACAAGCAAATCATCATTGCGATGGGTGAAGGTGCAAAAGCGAGCTTAGGTGCGTTTGATTATCTTATCCGTAACCCGCAACCAACAAAGCAAGCTGAGTCAGTCGCGTAACCATTACTGTTACTGCTATTGAATTGAAAGGTTGAAGTCTAGGCTTCAACCTTTTTTTATATCGGCAATTTGGCTACTCAAGGTAATTTGGTTACTCAAGGTAATCCACGTACAATAACCCTCATTATCTCAGTCACTAAGTAAAAAACATGTCCTTACCTCCATGCCCAAATTGTCAATCTCCCTACATTTATGCCGACCAAGAACAACTTGTTTGCCCGGAATGCGCTTATGAGTGGAATCCTGAATACCAAGCAGAACAAGAGGCAATTATTGTCAATGATGCCAACGGCGCGTTATTGGCTGAGGGTGATAAGGTCACTTTGATTAAAGATTTAAAAGTGAAAGGCAGTTCTTTGGTTCTCAAGATAGGCACCAAAGCGGTAATTCGTCGCCTCAAAGAGGGTAAAGATCATCAACTCGACTGCAAGGTGGATGGCGCGGGCGATATGGTGGTCACCGCCGCATTTGTTAAAAAGGCATAACGGAGCGCTCCCTTAAAGCACAAACTCTACCGTCACTGAGACAAAGGCATGATCACTCGCCTGCCTATCCGTTGCAAATTTCGGATTAATAAGATGCTGGTCCAGCGTCGTGTAAGCCGTCACATCTGCCATGGAATACGGTAAGTCAGGATGAAACTCTGGCGAAAGCAAAATGTAATCCAACACGTTCCCCTGAGCAAAGTGATAATGGGTAGCGGGACGGTTTGAGTCTGCTATCGGCTGTTTAAGCAACTCCCAGCTATCTTTTAAACAAAATCGAGCCCCCTGCTGTTGAACGGCATTGCTGGTAAGCTGCGAGGTAATATCACTAGTCAGTGATTGATTCATATCGCCCAGTAACACCGTTGGCACAGGCTGTTGATCATACTCATTCGCCATAAACTGGTAGAGCATGACCGCCTCCCATCCGCGCTGCTGGCTGGACAGCCAGCGACCAACGAGTGGCATAGAAACCGCGCTATCCCGTCCCTCTGTGGCTCGTTGCGATTTCAAATGACAGACGTAGACCGTTAAATGACCAATATCAGGAACCAGAACAGTGGCGCAAATCGGCGGGCGACTAAAGCTAGGCAAATCCACCTCATACGCCAATTCAATCGCAGACAAAGGCGTCACGGCTTTACATTCACTGATCGGATATTTTGACGCAATCGCTACGACGGGTTTTGAGTAGATATACTCATCCGCCACATGAGGTTCATCGACGGTGGCAAAATAGCGGTAACCTAATGCACACATCATGTCACGAGCCGCATCAATACTAAACACTTCCTGCAAACCCACCACATCGGCATTGAGTTGCGATAACTGATTTTGAGTCCAGTGGCATTTGTGCTGCCAAGCCTCACGCTCATAGATATTCTCAAAATCATAATAAGCGCCAGGCGGCTCTACAAAGTTAAACAAGTTAGCGGTAGCAAAGGTAACGGTCTGTCTGGTCTGCAAAATCGTTCTCTAATGTGTTGTCATACCGCATTAGTGTAACCTAAATCATCCTCAATCACGTATTATCGCTCATAATCAAATAGGGGTTAGAGTTGAATTATTTGGTGCAGCGTCACTGACTCAACCAATCCCTTTGATATACTGAGGAAAAATCATTATCCGTCACTCTCGTGGCTTGTTCAGAAAAAACGACGCGACAGCAATAAGGGGAGCAAGACCATGTCCAAAACGCATAAAGTACAAAATGAAGATAAGCTAGTGAAAAAAGCCGTCGAAATCGGCTTTCAACTGGCTCAGATGCAAGGTATTAAACTTCCAGCCAGTTCTCAACCGGTCAAAATCAAAGCCGTTTATTTATTTTTGGTTGAAGTGAATCAAATCACGCCACTTCCGGAAGGTAAACTGGATGGCGCTAACTTGAAAAAACGCTTAGCGCTGTGGATGCACAGCGCTTTACCTGATGACGATCCCTTAAAATAGCCATTGCCGCAACATATTCAGTTTCTGTTCAGGTAACAGTGCTATTGTGTAGCTCGATGAACGATTGTATATACCCAAGCTCCCTCAATCAGCAACACCGAGTAACTTGGGTATATACTTTGACAAGCGGTAATGGAACAGCAGAGTGATTTAGTATGAGAACATTAGGAAATATTATTTGGTTCGTCTTCGGCGGCGTCGTCATGGGATTGGGATGGTGGTTGGTGAGTCTGATCGCGTTTATCTCAATCATTGGCATCCCTTGGGGTCGAGCCTGCTTTACTATCGGTACATTTTCATTTTTCCCGTTCGGAAAAGAGGTCGTCGCAAGAAACATCGTCAATGGCTCAAGAGATATCGGCACCAGCCCCTTTGGCGTTATTGGTAATGTGTTGTGGTTTATTTTTGCCGGTATCTGGCTAGCCATTGGTCACGTCGCCTGCGCCTTAATGTTTTTTGTCACCATCATCGGCATACCTTTTGGTATTCAGCACTTTAAACTGGCGCTGATCTCGCTCGCGCCCATCGGCAAAACCATTGTCGAGAGACGAGATATTGAAGCTGCTTACGGTAAAAACAACCTTTCCTAAACTGGATGGCTGCTGAGGCTCATTACCACTTGAGCCTCATGATTCCCACGTCGCGTTATTTCCTAAACCAAATACCGAATAACGGCAGCATTAACTCCACTTTAGCACTCTGACCTCGTTACCATCCTCGGGATGCTTGGGAATATTCAGCGACAGCAGCAGTGATACCCCTGCCATCGCAGCGCCAATGTAAAACACTGCCGCAGGTGAAACTAACCAGATAAAGCCGAATGTCACCGGAATAACTACCGCGGCGATATGGTTAATGGTAAAAGAAACCCCTGCCGTCGAAGCCATATCGGCGGGATCAGCGATTTTTTGGAAATAGGTTTTAATCGCCAGCGCTAACGCAAAAAACAGATGATCAACCACGTACAATGCCGCCGCCCATTCCGCCGTCTGAACCATACCGTAGCCAACAAACACCAAGATTAATCCAACGTATTCAAACATCAGCGCTTTTCGCTCACCTACCACACCGATAAAACGACCAATTTTTTTGGCAAACAGGAAATTAAACAGATAGTTGATCAGAAACAGTAAAGTGATATCCGCCACGCTGTAGCCAAATTTTTCGACCATCAGAAAACCTGCGAATACGGTAAAGATCTGTCTACGGGCGCCACTCATAAATGTCAGCGAGTAATAGAGCCAATAGCGCTTTCGCAACACTAGTTTCTTGGTTTGTGGTGTCTCGGATTTAAACTGAGGAAACGCGAGGGCAATCACCAGTACCAACAGTAAGCCCACGCCCCCTGAAATACCGTAGACCCACACATAGTCCAACCGGAGTAATTCAAGCATCACCCAAAGTGCGGCATAAGTCAGCAAAGACGCCAACGCCCCAACAGAGATCAACTTGCCCAACATCTCGGGTGCTTCTTCTTTCGTTAACCACTGCAGTGACAAGGACTGTTTTAAGGTCTCAAAATAATGGAAGCCGGTTGACATGATTAAGGTTGTGACCAATAAGCCAGCAACTGAAGGAAACAACCCTGTGATGGCAGTACCTACCGTCAGTAGTAACAGAGAGACAATCATGAATTTCTGCTCACGAATAAACAGCAGCACAAACACGGTGGTAAACGCGAGAAAACCTGGGATCTCACGGACACTTTGCAGCAAACCAATATCGGAGCCATCAAAGTTTGCTTTTTCAACCACAAAGTTATTTAGCAGCGCCATCCAGCTAGAAAAAGCAATCGGCACAATAATGGAGATAATAATTAAAAAATTTTGTGGAGTGCGCCAATCATTGGCGGCTTTACTAGACAGCATACTTACAATCCTACTAAGCGCTTATCGTTGGGCTTTTGCCCAACCCTTGTTCACATTCGATAATGGAAAAGAAACCAGAAATGAGGAAAATCATAACGAGGACAAACCATTGACCCGAATTCCTGATGCTCGATAGCTAAATGACATCCTTTTTCAACGCATCGGAACCTCGCTGCAAGTATACCGCACTCGAACACGGTTGCCAGTTTGCTTCTATCCCCAAGTTACCTCAAGATGCAAAATTCAGAGGAACTCGACGCCTTTAATAGAAATCAAACAGATGGCGAATGATGCCATAAATATCGGTTTCTGATTGCAATCCTAAACTGACTAGGGAAATAGCCGCTAATAAGTAAATCATTGACCCCAAATATCGCCATTGTTCTAAGTTGTTTTATATACTGACAACCAAGTGAGTTTAATTTATAAAATAATACTTATACCCAAGTCACCTCAAGATACGAGGTCACTTGGGTATATCACTCAAATGCCTTAAATATCCCCACAATTAAGAAGGATAATGCGCTTATGAATATTATTATCAGACCCACGGAAGTCGCCGATGCTAAAGGTATTAGTGAGCTTTACTCACAACCTAAAGCGCAACGAGAAACACTACAATTACCTTTACCATCAACGGCATTGTGGCAGGAACGATTAAGCAACATCCCTCAAGGTCTTTATAGCTACGTCGCCGAATTGGATGGCAAGATCGTCGGCAATATTGGCTTTGAACACTCGCAACGACCACGCACTGCCCACTGCGCTTCGTTTGGCATTGGTGTTCACGATGAGTACCACGGCATGGGGATTGGTAGCCAACTAATTGAAACAATTCTAGAACTTGCTGATAACTGGCTCAATGTCTTAAGGATTCAGATTGAAGTGACGGTAGACAATAAAGCTGCCATCGCGCTTTATTCTAAATACGGTTTTGAGATAGAAGGTGAGGCACAATATTCGGTTTATCGAGATGGTGACTATGTCTCCACCTATTATATGGCTCGAATCAAAAATTAATTAACATACAATATTAACTTTAAATACATTTTATTAACATTAATCCTATCAGCCTGACTGTTTTTATGAGCTGGATTCAAATTTGGATAAATACATTTAATTTTGATTAATTATCTTCGCTCGTTCAAAGTTTCTGTCAAGATCAAGGTGTAATATTAATGTTAATGGTGAGTACCATTTTGTTTCAATAATAATTCTACGTTACAACAATGAGACGTCGCGAAACTTTAACCTAATTGATTTAGATTAACGTCAGACATTAGATGTACTCTAGGTTTAGAGCCAAAATTTAAGGAGTATCGTTATGCAGAAATGTGAAATAAATGTTTATGACATGCGATTAGAGCCCGGTCATATCGTGTTAAATATTGAATTCAGTGATACGACTAAAGCTGACTTTATGTGGGGTTCGATTCCTAGCTCATCTTGCAGAGATTATATCTCTCACCTCGTAGTGTCTGGCAATGTCATCGCCAAAAAGTACATCAACGAAGACGAGTTGGGCGAGATGAACCGAGTACAACCGTTTTCACTGATGAATTAAAATGACCAGCCGATTGGCTGGTCATTTGGTCTCTATCAGTAGCCTAATGTAGCGAATAGTCGCCTAATCTAGCGAGTCCACTTCGAGACCCACTCCTTTTGACCTTTAGCAACCCCTTTTGCAATCAGTAGCTTGCCTCTTTCATCACTGCCATTGGCGGAACTGACCAACAGATCATCGAGCGATTCTCCACCAAACCCAACCATGGTTGGATTCTCCATCTCAACCGGGATCACGGTAAGCACTTCACCCTGTGGAGAAATTTTGACGACCGATTGACCCGCATACATCGCCACCCAATAGTTGCCCTCTTGGTCAACACTTGCACCATCTGGACGCCCGTTATAACTCGTCAGATCACAATGCAGTTGTTGCTCACCATATTCACCGGTTTGCGAGTGGTAGCGATGTTTAAAAATTTTGCTACTTCCGGTGTCTGACCAATACAACCACTCGCCATCCGGTGAGAAAGCCATACCGTTACATGTCCATGCAAACATAGGAAGCGGTTCGACACGACCATCATGATGTAACTGATGAAACTGCCCTTGATCACCTTCTTTAGCGCCATTTCGTGTACCTGCAACAAAACGACCACCCGGTGCAATACGCCCATCGTTGTAACGCATACGTGGGTAATCGGAGACTAACGGCGCAATCAATTCGCGCTCGGACTGCCAATCCGCAAGATAATAAAGACCCGACTTACAGCCAAGAAGGTAACCTTGCTCACCGTGCATGCCAAAACAGCCTAGCAGGTCATCAAATTTACGGCATTCCGCCACGCCATCGCGATGACGCCACAGTTCTCCATCACAAATATTCACCCACATCCACATCTGATTGCGCCAATCCCAACGTGGGCATTCGGCTAAATCAAATTCCAGTTCTACAAATGTTTCAAACTCAATTGATTGCGGTAAGCTCATTACGATTCCATTTTTTATACCAAGCGATTTCCGCAAATTATATACCCAAGTGACCTCAAGATGCGAGGTTCAGCGAGGTTTGCTTGGGTATCAACATAACTGATGTTAAGAAGCAGTATAGATTAACCAAGCCAATCGACTGTAACCCATAAGCATGTGTAAACACGGTGCGACACTACTTGGAACACTTAGTGACTCGTCACCTGTAACATAGCAAAATAATCACCAATCGTATTAATTTACAATGTAAATTATCCACTTCCCCTTTCGTCTAACTTGGATACTTGGTTTACCGCCCAATTAAGTCAGGGTAAAGTAATAACCGTTAATGGACTGACTCGTAGCAAACTATTCAATACAGGGAAACGTCGGCATGGCAATCAAAACGCTCAGCTCAAAAGTCGTATACAAAAATAACTGGATGACCGTAAGAGAAGACCAAATTGAACGTGAAAGTGGCGTGCAAGGCATCTACGGCGTGGTAGACAAGCCTGATTGTGCCGTGATCATTGCAGTCGAAGAGCAGGATGTTTATCTGGTGCAGCAGTATCGCTATTCTGTCGGGGCGAGATTTTGGGAGTTACCGCAGGGTGCATGGGAATCACGACCCGATGCGGATCACCTTGAGCTTGCCAAAGGCGAACTGCAAGAAGAGACGGGACTGATCGCCAACAAAATGACCTATGTTGGTCAACAACTTATCGCTTATGGTTTTCTAAACCAGACCTGCCACATCTATCTCGCCAGAGAATTAACCTTATCTCATCAATCCCTTGATCTGGAAGAAGAAGACCTGATTAGCGCTCGATTCTCAATCGCGGACTTTGAAGCCATGATACTCAATGGTGAAATACAAGATATCGTTACCACCGGTGCTTGGGGGTTAGCGAAAATGAAAGGGTTAGTCTAGCCTACCGTGTGTGTCTGCGACTGACGCTGAGCCAGTCGCGTACGTGTAATCAGTCTCGTGAGCGTAAATAATTCACCAGCCAACTGATGGTATGGGCATTGGTGTTAAATCGGTTCCATACCAAGCTATATGCAAGTTTGTTGCCCGCAAACGGTAAGGTTTTCTGCACCAAACCTTGAGCTTGCAGCGACACATCAGCCCATGCTTTAGAACAGGTCAATACAATATCCGAATGCTGGCATAGGAGCGCCGCACAGCCGTAGTCCGACACCGAGATCTTTGTATTTCGTTCATGCTCATATTGTTTCAGTATCTTCTCGAATAGCGATTCAGATAACTCAGAATCTAAAACATCCACATGGCTGGCTTGCAAATAATCTTGCTGGCTTAATGTCGAGTTCGCTAACGGATGCTCTGGTCTCATCAGACAAACCCGCTCATCCTCAATGATCGGCTCCCAACTTAACTCCTTATTGTGGCTCGGTGTTTGAGTGACATCGTGAGGCAATAGGATAAAATCAATCAGACCACTATGTAGGGCTTGAAAGCCGTATCTCGCCTTGGTGGTCACTTGCAGTTTGGCATTAGGAGCGGCATCAACGGTCAATTTACCTAAAGGTTTGGCAAAAATTTCGAACGTACTCTGGCGCATGGAGAATGCAAATTTGCCATCAAAATGCGCCGGTTGAAACGCTTCTTCTGTGAGCAGTTGATTCATGTTTGCAAGCATCGAATTGACGGTCGGTGCAATTTTCAACGCATAAGACGTTGGCAACAGTTGGCCGCTGTCTCGCAAGAACAGCTCATCGGACAAGCCTTGTTTCAACTGAGACAAGATTTTACTGACACTCGACGGTGTCACAGACAGTATCTGCGCTGTTTTTGTCACACTGTACGTATCCAACATCACGTGAAGCACCGTCAAATGCTTAAAGCTGATGCGCGACAATCGTTCAAAATCCATTTTTATGCCCAATAATGAGTGGTCAATGGCGCATCTTACTTAAGGGAATGGGTTTTAGGCAATAGGTAATGTTGTAGGTTGTAGGTTGTAGGTTGTAGGTTGTAGGTTGTAGGTTGTAGGTTGTAGGTGATGATTCTCAGCCTCGCTGATGTTAGTCAAGCTGAGATACTTTATTTTAAGAGCGAATTTATGTTTTTATGAATCGTATTATGGTCGGTTTAAATGGTGAGCATAATCGTTTAAAAAGTCGATTTTGATCAAACTTAGCTTTAAAAGTGCAAAAATGCGTAGCCGGAGTGATAATCTTATTTTATACTGCGAAATAACTTCCGTATCCAAAAGACTTTAGGGGAAACTCATGAGACTGATTCCATTACAAAACGCTAAGCTCGTCGGTAAATGGGCTGCACGCCACATTGCAGAACGTATCAATGCTTTCCAACCCACTGAAGACAAGCCGTTTGTGCTCGGTCTTCCGACTGGCGGAACGCCACTTTCAACCTACAAGGCGTTGATTGAACTGCATCAGCAAGGTGTCGTGAGTTTCAAGCACGTCGTGACCTTTAATATGGATGAGTACGTCGGTATCGACCCAAATCACCCTGAGTCATACCGTTCATTTATGTACAACACCTTCTTCAACCACGTTGATATTCAAGAAAAAAACATCAACCTACTCGACGGTCAAGCTGAAGATATTGATGCACACTGTGCGGCTTACGAAGACAAGATCCGCGCTTACGGCAAGATCAATCTATTTATGGGCGGCGTGGGTATTGATGGGCATATCGCTTTTAATGAGCCGGGTTCGTCACTTAATTCACGCACGCGCATTAAAACACTGACTGAAGATACTCGTATCGCTAACTCACGTTTCTTCGACAATGACATCAGCCAAGTACCAAAATACGCCCTGACCATCGGTGTCGCGACGTTGTTGGATGCTGAAGAAGTGATGATCCTCACTCTTGGTCATAACAAGGCACTCGCGTTGCAGATGGCAATCGAAGGCTCGGTCAACCATATGTGGACAGTGACGGCACTGCAGATGCACCGCAAAGCCATCATCGTTGCTGATGAGCCAGCTCAGCAAGAGCTCAAAGTAAAAACCGTAAAATATTTCAACGAATTAGAAGTAGAAAACATCAAAGGTCTATAAAATTGCAATATTAGATTCCAGTTTTATGCGATGTTATACTACTTTTGGCTAATTAAGTCTCTCAAATAGAGGCGATAGAATACCCCTCCTACATTAGCAGTGTAGAGATCCATTCTATTTTTTATTGTTGATATTGAGGCTACTCAGCCAGCCTCCACCAATATGGACATTACTATCTTCTCCCTGTTGCCATTTGCAGCAGGGATTTTTTTTGTCTCAATTTTTCGATGCGTTCAGCCTGTTAACATCACTCTCCCTATTTATGCCGAGTATCGATCTCAGCCAGCCAACTTCGGACTGGTTTTCTTTGCTATTTCCATAGACTTGAACTGCACCTTCCCCTGAGTAAATCGTTTATACGACATAAATTCTCACAATATGAGACATATTGCGCAAAATAATTTCCGCAATACGGAACCTTAAGATTTTTTTTCTCCTTTTTTAAATCAGTTAACAGTTATTGACAAAAGGCTTGAAGGCAAAAATTTTCTCAACTCGGCTCACGGTTTTATTTTGGAATTTGCACTATATTATATTCCGTATTATGGAATTTAATATAATGGAGAACTCAAATGCCATTGGTATCAATAGATAAACTACAACAGCAATACGAACGAATTCTTTTGGCTCGTAACATGAAACCTGAGATGGCAGCGAAGCTAGCTGCGGGGTTTGTTGAGATGGCAAACGAAGGGACCTATTCACACGGTATCAACCGTTTTCCAGTATTCATTGACCAAGTAGATAAAGGGCAAATCAAGCTCAATGCAGAGCCAAAATGCATAAACAGAATAGGTGCATTAGAGCAATGGGACTGTAATTTTGGCCCGGGTGTACTCAACGGATTGATTTGCGCAGAGCGTGCAATGGAACTGGCCCGTGACTACGGCATTGGTATGGTCGGTATGCGTAATTCTAACCACTGGATGCGCGGTGGTACGTACGTTCTAAAAATGGCTCGTGAAGGCTTTGCTGGTATCGCTGCAACCAACTCTATTGCCGTTATGCCAGCTTGGGGGGGGAAAGATCATCGTGTTGGTTCTAACCCACTTATTATGGCCATCGCTGGTGATCCGCCGGTTGTTGTTGACTGCTCAATGACGCAATTCTCCTACGGACAATTACAAAATTTCGTATTGGCCGATAAAGAGCTGCCCGTCGTGGGTGGTTTTGACAATAACGGTGAACTAACCAAAGACCCACATGCACTTTGGGAAAACAAACGTCTTCTTCCCATGGGTTTTTGGAAAGGGTCTTCAATGGCCATTGTTTTGGACATGATGCTAACGGCAATTTCTGGGGGTAACTCAGTTCCTGCTCTTACAGAGGATATGGGTGGAGAGTTTGGCGTGTCTCAATTTCTAATCGCTATAGACCTAAGTAAGACCATGGACGAAAACCGTTATAGCAAAGAGATCAAGCGCATTCGCGACTATGTGCTTGCCTCTGAACCCGCGGAAACAGGCTCAGTGATGATTGCTGGTTCTGAAATCCAAGGCTTTATCAAAAAACACGAGATAGAAGGTGGCATCGAAATCAACGATGATATTTGGGATCAAATTATCTCTCTGTAGCTCGTCTAAGGTAGGGAAAGCTTTATGCAAAGTGTATTTAAGGGTATTTGGAGAAGTATCGACTTCATCATGGCTGTCATTCTGACTTGTATGATTGTCCTCGTATTTACCAACGTTGTATTGCGTTACGGCTTTTCTTCTGGTCTTCGACCTTCCGTAGAATTATCTCGTCTTGGTCTTGTATGGATTGTCATGCTCGGTGCTGCCGTTGTGCTGCGCCGAGGTGAACACTTAGCAGTATCAGAATTTTCAGAGCGACTGTTTCCAAAAGCAGTACCTATATTAAGACGCCTTTGTTGGGTCGTCATCTTAGTTTCAGTGAGCATGCTTTACATCGGTTCGTATCGACAAATGATGTCTAACTGGTCAGATATTTCTCAACTTACCGGGCTTCCTTCTGCGTTATTTTACTTAGCTGGCGTCGTATCGGGCATGTTAATGGGAGTGATCGCATTTGTGCGAATCTTCAAACCAGACTGGCAACTAGATGATATAGAAGAGGAGAAAGAAAAATGACACTCGCTATTTTCTTATCAGTACTGCTTATTTCAATCTTACTTGGTCTTCCAGTTGCGTTCGCTCTGCTACTGTCTTCAATAGCACTGATGCTTCATATGGACTTCTTTAGTGCAGACATTCTTGCGCAGTCATTAATTAATGGTGTGGATAGCTTCACGCTACTCGCGATTCCATTCTTCCTCATTGCGGGTGAAGTCATGGCATCAGGTGGTTTGTCGCAACGTATCGTGCGCTTAGCAACTACTTACGTTGGTCATCGTCAAGGCGGTTTAGGTTACGTGGCCATCATGACTTCGGTCCTTCTCGCAGGACTTTCAGGCTCTGCGGTTGCGGATGCTGCTGCCCTAGTCAGCATTCTTTATCCAATGATGAAATCCGCAAAGTATCCCGAGGCACCTTCAATGGGTTTACTCGCTTCTGGTGGCATTATCGCTCCTGTTATTCCGCCTTCTATCCCTCTTATCTTAGTGGGTGTCGCTGGTGGTATCTCAATTAAAAACCTATTCCTCGGCGGTATTGTTCCGGGTCTTTTAATGGGCATGACATTAATGTTTGTTTGGCGCATGACGGTTCGTAAAGAGAACCTAGAGACCTCAGAAAAAGCAACAAAAGCAGAAAAACGTGCAGCGCTTAAAGACGGTGTATGGGCACTACTACTCCCAGTGATCATAATTATCGGCATTCGTTTCGGGATCTTTACCCCAACAGAAGCAGCCGTTGTAGCGGCAGCATACGCCATTTTTATCTCAACCTTTATCTACAAAGAACTAACGCTTAAAAAGTTCTACGATATTGTTATCAATGCGGGTCGTTCAACAGCTATGGTGATGTTCTTGGTGGGGTGTGCCATGGTGGCGGCGTGGCTAATTACCGTTGCACAACTTCCTCAACAATTAGCAGAGCTGCTAGGTCCGCTTATTGATAGCCCTCGTCTTTTAATGGCAGTCATCATGTTGCTCGTACTGTGTGTAGGTATGGTGATGGATTTAAGCCCAACAATTCTCATTCTTGTACCTCTATTGATGCCCGTAATCAAAATGGCTGGCATTGACCCAACTTATTTCGGTCTATTGTTCGTTATTAACTGTTCGATAGGTCTGATTACGCCTCCTGTAGGCACCGTACTAAACGTAGTTTGTGGTGTAGCGAGAGTGCCAATGTCAACCGCTGTGAAAGGTGTATTGCCGTTCATTGGCGCATACATGGTCTTACTGGCATTGTTTGTCATATTCCCAAACATTATCACTGTGCCAATGTCATTTGTCATTGGTTAACCCCTCTACGGAGAAAATCATAATGAAGACCCTACTAAAACTTACATTACTTGCTTCAACTATCGCAATAAGCTCGAACTTACTGGCTGCAACAACTTTGAAATTGGCACATGCAGCCCCTGAATCTGATTTGCAGCAAAATTTATCGCTGTTTTTCAAAAGTGAAGTGGAAGCACGCTCAAACGGCGAGATCAAAGTCAACATCTATCCCCAAGGTCAGCTAGGCAGTGATAAACAGATGATCGACGGTTCTCGTGCTGGAATTGTTGATTTAGCGATGGTTGGTTTAAACAACTACAGCGGCTTAATGCCTGAATCAGCGGCTTTTACTCTGCCTTTTATGTTCCCAAGCCGTGAAACTGCATACAGAGTGCTTGATGGTGAACCAGGTCAAGAAGTATTAGCAAGCTTCGAGAAGTTTGGTCTTAAAGGACTTGGATTTCCAGAAAACGGCTATCGCAACATGACCAACAATGAAAAACCTATCCGTACTCCAGCAGACGTAAAAGGGCTGCAAATGAGAGTCAATAACTCTAAAGCGCTTAACGATATGTTCAATGAGCTTGGTGCCAACCCGCAGCAACTCCCAGTATCGGAACTTTATACTGCACTTGAAACAGGCGTTGTCGACTCTCAAGACCACCCCATTTCTGTAACGCTTTCGTTCAAGTTCAATGAAGTTCAAAAATACCTGAGTCTTACACAACATGCTTACTCTCCTTTAGTTCTTACCATGAACCTACGTAAGTTCAACAGCCTAAGCACTGAAGAGCAAAAGATCATTGAAGAAGTTTCAGCAGAAGCGGTAGCGATGCAGCGTAAGCTTAGTATTGAGAAAGAAGACGAGATGATTGCAGAGCTTGAATCACAAGGTATGCAAGTCAACCGTGATGTCGACGGCGCAGCATTTCAACAAGCTATCCAACCTGTTTGGAATGCCTACATCGAGAAGAATGGCGACGCTATGATCAACAAGATCAAGGTTGCGGCTAAATAGCCTTAGTCAGGATTGCCTAGACAACTCGCCTAGTCAATCCTCTTTTTCATCTTCTTCCTATAATACGAACAACGGCAGTTTACTTATGTACCAAGAATTAAAGCAACGCGTTCTCGCTGCAAACTTACAGCTACCTAAATATGGTCTTGTCACCTTCACATGGGGCAACGTATCAGAAATTGATCGTAAACTTGGTGTGATTGCAATTAAGCCGTCAGGTGTGGAATACGATGTGATGACGGTCGATGATATCGTTGTTATCAATCTTGAGGGTAATCGTCTCGAAGGCAACCTGAATCCTTCAAGTGATACCGCAACGCACATTGAACTCTATAAAGCTTTCCCTACCATCGGCGGTGTTGTCCATACCCATTCACGTAATGCGACAATATGGGCGCAAGCTGGTCGAGATATTCCAGCTTTGGGGACCACACACGCCGATTACTTCTATGGCGATGTTCCTTGCACACGCTTACTGAGCAAGGAAGAGATCGAAACCGATTATGAGAAAAACACCGGACTCGTCATCGTTGAAGAGTTTAATCAGCGAGACATTGATCCTCAAGCCATCCCTGGAGCCATCATCGCTGGTCACGCACCATTTACTTGGGGTACAAATGGCTCAGATGCGGTACACAATGCTGTCGTTATGGAAGAAATTGCCGCAATGGCAACTGCAACACGAGCAATCAGTCCAAAAGTAACCATTCAACCAGAATTACTCGATAAGCACTACAAGCGCAAGCACGGTAAAAACTCATACTACGGGCAGAAGTGAGGGCGTTCAAATGTACAGATTATTGGCGTTAGATCTTGACGGGACAGTACTCAGCTCAGAGCACACCATCAGCCAAGAGTTAATCGAAACCATTCAACAGATCGCAGTTAACATACATGTGGTGATTGTAACGGGTCGCCATCATATCGCAGCGAAACCTTACTACGACCAACTTTGTCTATCAACGCCAATCATATGCTGTAACGGAACTTACACCTTTGACTATCAAAGTGACTCGGTAATCCAAGAAAACGCCATCGACAAAAATAAGGCAGAACAGTTCATCGTGCTCTCACAAGATCACGATTTAAAAATAGTGATGTACGTCCGTGACGCCATGCTCTACTCACGAACACGTCCAATTGGATATATGGAAGCGCTGCTAAAATGGTCACAAACCTTTCCAAAAGTCCAACGCCCTAACATTCAAAAAGTGGACGATTTTCAACTAGAAGCACAGCGCTCTGACTATGTTTGGAAGTTTGTTGTCGAGGGCGAAGTCGATAGTTTCGCCAAACTGCCATTCATAAAAGACAACTTCAACGGCGAGCGTTCGTGGGTTGACCGAGTCGATTTTGCTGCGACAGGCAACAGCAAGGGCAATGCACTAAGTCAGTATATTGCGCCATTAGGCATATCCCTAGATGAATGTATTGCAGTCGGGGACAATCACAACGATATCTCCATGTTGAAAGCTGCCGGTTTGGGTATAGCCATGCAAAATGCAGATGACACAGTAAAAAGCACCGCCGACCTTGTCACCGAAAAATCCAATGATGATAAGCGCGGCTTGGCAAAGTTATTAAGTCAAATTTGTCTCAATACTCATTAATATAAATCGAGAACTCTATGCTAGTCGGAAATACGCAACCTACTTCAATTACCAAGTCGTATCCTGCCGTTATCCAAAGCGTCTTGGAATACTTGAACAGTCTTGATCAAACTTGTCTCGCCTTAGGTCGTCACGAATTGCCAGGCTTTGATTCGGATAAAGTATGGTTTGTCATACTGGAATACGACAAACAACCCTTAGAGAACTTCAAACCTGAAGTTCATAAATACCATTCTGATTTGCAGATCGTGCTTGAAGGCAATGAAACCATGGCATGGTCTATCGACACGAATGAACACACGGACGCAGAACCCTATTTAGAGCAGCGTGACCTGCAGTACTACAACAATGACAGTATTGCGTTGAACTTCATTCACGCGACACCTAACCAGTTTTATTTGTTCACGCCCAATATTGTACACATCACTAATATCCAAAATGATGATAACCAGCCAGTAAGGAAGCTTGTGGTTAAGATTCATAACGACTTACTGGAAGCTAGATAATGAACTACTACATCGGTATTGATTCCGGCGGCACCTTTATGAAAGCAGCATTATTCGATGCTAAAGGTGCACAACTTGGGCTCGCTCGCGTGTCAGCGAGTGTAATCAACGATCAGCAGGGTTGGGTTGAACGTGATTTAGACACGCTTTGGCAAAATGCAGTTGACGTTATTAAACGGTTGTTATCAACGACTGACGTTAACCCCTCCAGTATCAAAGGACTGAGTATTTCCGCGCAAGGAAAAGGCGTTTACCTACTCGACAAGCAAGGCGAAAACCTAGGCTATGGCATAATGTCTTCCGATTCACGTTCTTTACCTATCGTCAAACAATGGTTGCAACAAGGCATTGCCGAGACTATCTATCCAATCACGTTACAGACTTTTTGGGCAGGACACCCAGTTTCCATTCTTCGCTGGCTCAAAGACAATGACACTGAGCGATATAACCGAATCGGTGCGGTACTTATGTCTCATGACTATTTAAGATATCGCCTAACGGGAGAAATAGCAGCCGAACTGACTAATATCTCTGAGAGTAACTTGTTTAATTCCATCACTGGCGAATACGATAAAGCACTACTGAAAACCTTCGGTATCGAAGAGATCTGGGACGCGCTACCTCCAATCATTAAACCGCAACAGCAAGCAGGAAAAATTACCGCGGCAATTGCTTTGCAAACAGGACTTGCAGAGGGTACACCAGTATTCGGCGGTCTATTTGATGTCGTCTCCACTGCCATCTGTGCAGGGATCAATTCTTCCGAAGACACACTCAATTACGTAATGGGCACGTGGGCGGTAACATCTGGTATTTCCAAGCAAGTCACTAAAGAGAACCATAACTTTGTCTATGGTCATTACGTCATTGACGATGAATACATTATTCATGAAGCCAGCCCGACTTCGGCAGGGAATTACGAATGGTTTGCAGATTATCTGGGCGAAAACGGTCAGCTCGACCACGCCCAAAACCAAGCTCTAGTGGCGGCGCTAGAACCAGCATCAAGCTCGGTCTATTTTGTGCCTTTCCTCTACGGCTCTAATCAAGGGTTAGGTCTAAAATCAGGCTTCTATGGTCTCCAATCACACCACACCAAAGGGCATCTAATTCAAGCTATCTGGGAAGGGATTCTTTTCTGTCACAACCTTCACCTTGAACGAATGCGTCAACGTTTTCCAAAGGCAAAAGTACTTAAAGTGACAGGTGGTCCAGCAATGAGTTCTATCTGGATGCAAATGTTGGCTGATTTTACGGGGATGACAGTGGAAATTCCAGCTGTTAGTGAAACAGGCTCATTGGGTGCTGCGATGATAGCCATGGTTGGCTCCGGAGAGTTTAAGTCACTTCATGAATGCACGAACAACATCACCAACTCGGTATCACGCATTGAACCCGACCCAGATAACTATCCAATTTACAAAAAGAAATACAACAACTACCAAAAACTGGTTCAGCTATTTAAACAATTTGAGGATGAAATAGATGCCTAAACCACTACTGCAAATGGCTCTAGATGCAACCGACCTCGAGACAGCTCTTACGTCAATCGAACATGTCGCAGACAAAATCGATGTCATTGAGATCGGTACTATTTTGGCGTTTTCTCATGGCGTGGATAGTGTGAAAGCCCTTCGCGAAAAATACCCAAATCATACTATCGTCTGCGACATGAAAATAACCGATGCAAGCGCCATTTTAGCGCGTCTGGCCATGGAGTCAGGCTGTAACTGGGTCACCGTCAGCGCCGCCGCCCATATTGAAACTATACGTTCAGCGAAAAACGTGACGGATAAGTTCAAGGGCGAGGTGCAAATTGAGCTTTACGGTCACTGGACGATGGAAGATGCCAAAGCTTGGGTCAATATGGGAATTACCCAAGCTATTTACCATCGCTCGCGTGACGCAGAACTCGCTGGCATCCATTGGACCCAAACCGATTTAGACAAAATGCAGGAATTATCGAATTTAGGAATTGAACTATCCATTACTGGTGGTATTGTGCCTGATGATCTGCATTTGTTTAAGAATCTTTCTGTTAAGTCATTTATTGCTGGTCGAGCGTTAGCTGACAGCAATGGACGTGAAGTGGCGGAAAGTTTTCACAATGAAATAGGAAAACATTGGTAGCACGTATATGAGTGAGCAAATTAAATCATTGTCTAAAGCGTTAATTGTACTGGAATTTCTAGGGAAATATCCGAACGGTGTTTCTCTACAAAAAGTGTCCGAAGGCACTGGCTTTATTAAGTCTTCGGTTCATCGCATTTTGGCAACATTTGAAGCCTCCGGATACGTTGCTCAAATGAGTTCTGGTAAAGAATATCGCCTCACTATGAAACTGGTACAACTTGGTCATGCTGCGATCAACTCTGATGTTACTGGAGCGGTCAAACCCTTCCTTTCAGAGTTACTCAACGACGTTAATGAAACCGTGAATTTTCTGTCGTTTGATGCTGACAATATCATTTTTAAAGACAAGTTCGAGCCAGTCAACGCTGCCTTTCGAACTCGTACCTATGTTGGGTTGCATTCACCTATGTACTGCTCAGCAGCAGGGAAATGTTACCTAGCATTCAGCACCGATGCCGTACGAGAAACTTATTGGCAGCGCAATGTCAGTACTATGAGACCGTTAACTGAGAATACCATCCTAGATAAATCTCAGTTTTTTAGCGTTCTCGACCAAATCAAAGCTCGTGGCTACGCACTGGATGATGAAGAGAACGAAGCTGGTATTTCTTGTGTTGCTGTTCCTATTTTTGACAAAAACCACACCCCGGTATACGCAGTCAGCGTTTCTTCACTAACGCCAAAAATGAAAGCACTAGGTTATGAAGAAATAGCCAGTAAAATTCAAGACATCACCGCGCGTATAGAGGGACAACTTTTTTAAGGAAAAAGTATGTTCAACACTCAAAACAAATTCAGATTAGGTATTTACGAAAAAGCAATGCCAGCGTCTCTTTCTTGGGAAGAACGCTTAGTTAAAGCCAAAGAAGCCGGGTTCGATTTTGTCGAAATTTCCATCGATGAAACAGACGAGCGACGTGCTCGGCTTGATTGGTCGGATGAAGATATATACCAACTTCGTCGCTTATGCGAAAAGCACGAAATGCCTTTGCAATCAATGTGCTTAAGTGCGCACCGCAAATTCCCATTTGGTTCCATGGATGAAAGTATTCGAGCTGAGTCCTATATCATTATCGAAAAAGCGACCGCTTTGGCATACAAACTTGGTATTCGTTGTATTCAAATGGCAGGTTATGACGTTTATTATGAACCTCAATCTGAAGAAACTCATCGCCACTTTATAGAGGGGATGAAGCAGGCGACAAAACTTGCAGAAAGAGCAGGTATCATGCTAGGCGTGGAGATCATGGATACGCCTTATCTCAACTCGTTAAGTAAGTTTGAAGTGCTTAAACGAGAAATTCCATCACCCTATTTCATGGCCTATCCCGATGTAGGAAATATCTCCGGTTGGAATTACGATGTATGTACTGAACTCAAATTGAGCCGAGATCATCTTGTTCAAGTTCACTTGAAAGACACCTTACGCGTTTCAGAAACCTGCGATGGTCAGTTCCGAGATTTGGTCATTGGTGAGGGTCAAGTAAACTTTGCTGAAATATTCAAAACCTTAGCCGATATCGACTACCGTGCGCCTCTTGTTATCGAAATGTGGGCACAAAATCGAAACTGGTTTGAGGATATTACTAAGGCTAAAGCAACTCTCAAATCTATCGCTAACCAATCTGGCTTTGAGCTTTAGAAAGCGATTGCCCCTCTGGGTCTAAGTGTTGGGAGTCATTTAGACCCAAGCTGAAGTAACAAGCAGAATGATTGCCCCCATGACAACACTTGCTTTTGCAAAGAAAAGTACCTCATTAAAAAACGACGGTTTGGTTGGAGTTTGACCATTTTCACAGTTAATTACTGTCACATTCATATTTAATTCTCATCGTGGAGTGTTCTGCAGCTATTTATGCATCGATATGTGATTGAAGTCAAATTATTGTTGTTTTTTCACACAACTTTAAGACCATTGTTACCGCGTCCGAAGTTGCGTATGGTGACTGGATCAGAAACTGCCTATCCTAACCAATCCGCCGTCGAGGGGCTATTGTCGCATCAGTAAAACTGGATGGCGTTCGTATCGTAAAAGGTCAGCAATACCTAAAGCTATATCAATGAACTGCTTTAATTACCTCTAAGGAAATGACCATGTCTCAAATCGCCCAAACTCCTAAGCCTCCATACTATGCCGTTATTTTTACTTCTTTTCGCACTGAAGGTGACAATGGCTATGGAGAAATGGCAGCTAAAATGCTTCATTTGGCAGAGCTTGAGGAAGGTTTCCTTGGTATAGAGTCTGCGCGAGATGACGTCGGTATCACCGTCTCATATTGGAAGAATTTGGCTTCCATTAAAAAGTGGAAAGAGAATGCGGAACACTTACAAGCTCAAAAAATTGGGCGTGAATCATGGTATGAGTCATTCAGAGTGCGTATTTCGCGAGTCGAGCGTGATTATGGAATCTAGGCGTTAAAGACAAAGGGGTTAAATTTTCCAATAACCCACATAACAGCTCACTCAAGCGTTTTACTTGGCAGCTCCAAAAACAAAGCACGTTTAACATCCGTGCATAAATTTTGTTTTTATTGATAAAAGCATTAAATAACGAGTCAAACCCCTCACGTCCAAAGCGCTTTACTTTGTTTGGAGCAACGATAGAATACTTGTTATTCAATAATCGAAAATGGATACATTTTCACAATAAATCTAAGGAGGAATTTATGTCTTTGTGGTGTGCAATCAACCCACTCTTCTTTGGTATGAAGGCTCGCTCAAGAGTTAATGATATCGCGTTGCGATAATCTCGACTTGAGCGAATAATTCCCTTTCGACGAAAAACGTCACCTAAAAACTTTCTCTCAAGCTCGAAGGATTATTGTCAACTTTGACAATGGCGCTGTGCGCCCAAGATTCTTGAGACAATTATGAGTACCTATTTAACTGCACAATCTCTAACACTTTCCTACACTTCTAGCGCTCTATTCAAAGCGCTCAATCTCACGGTTAATCGTGGCAATAAGATTGGTCTTATTGGTCATAATGGCTGTGGTAAAAGTTCATTGCTTAAAGTGCTCGATGGGCAATATGAACCCAGCGAAGGACATATCGCAAAGTCCAAACAATGCTTAATAAGCTATGTCGAACAGCATATTCCCTGCGAGTTACAAACCAAGACCATTCTGGATACATTGGCTGAAACGCTAACCGAAGATGATGACTGGCGAGCGAAGTTGCTGTTATCTGAGTTAGGCTTTTCTGAAACCGATTGGCAACTGTCGGTAAATAAGTGCAGTGGTGGTCAGCAAATGCGACTTCTACTTGCGCGAGCGATCATCAATGAGCCCGATTTATTATTGCTCGATGAGCCAAGCAACCACTTAGATCTGCCATCATTGATGTGGCTAGAGCAGTTCTTGTCGCAATGGAGAGGCGCTTTTGTACTCGTTTCCCACGACCAGACCCTGCTTGATTCAGTCACTGACACTACTTGGATTATGCGCGATCAATCGCTGCACCATTTTGCTCTGCCGTGTTCTCAAGCAAGAGATGCGCTCAAGGAAAAAGACGAGCAAGACAAAGCTCGTCACCTTAGTGAACAGAAGGAAATCGATCGTATCGAGAAAAGCGCGAAGCGGTTGGCACTGTGGGGCAAGGTCTATGACAACGAAGACTTGGCGAGAAAAGCCAAAACCATGCTTTCCAGAAAAGAACGTCTAGAACAGGAGCAAACCGAACTCAGTGAAGGTGCACCTTGGTACTTAAAGCTTCAAGGGGAAGCATTGCCTGCGAACCGCTTGGTGGAAATATCGCCTTTTGCTGTCAAGCCTGCACAAAGCCGTTCGACTCTTTTCGATATGGCAGAAATGCGTATCAAAAGTGGCGATAGAATTGCCATTTTAGGGAGTAACGGCTGTGGCAAATCAACCTTGCTGAACTTTTTACATCGACTCTACTTAGGAAAACAAGCCGAAGAAACCAGTCCCTTAGAAAGCAGCAAGTGCCCTGTTACCTTTCATGACCGCTGTCGATTAGGCTATTACGATCAATCACTTGAGCAACTGGATGATCACGATACGTTGGCTGATGCCTTGAGTCAGTTTGCTTCAATCAGCGATGAGCAAAGCAAACGTGCCTTAATCAGTGCTGGGTTCAGCTACATCAGACATGGTCAAAAAGTCCTATCACTGAGCGGTGGAGAGCGAGCCAGACTCTTGTTTGTCGGACTCACCTTAGCAAGATATCACCTACTCTTTCTTGATGAACCGACCAACCATCTAGACATGGAAGGAAAAGAAGAGCTTGTTGAAACCCTCAATGAGTTCGAAGGGGCAACGATTCTGGTCAGTCACGACCGTAGTTTGGTAGAACAGAGCTGTAATAGGTTCTGGCTGATTCAGAATGGTCAACTGACAGAGTATCTGACTGCTGAAGAGGTCTATCTAAACATTACCAAACAACCTGATTGCTTAGCGACCAACCCGTTGCCGACCGTGGAGACGAGTCTCCCGGACTCAAATCAACCACAGTCCCGAGAAGAGCACTTGCTGTCTAGAGAAGAGCAACAACTGTCGGGAGAAGAGCAACTGCTGTCGGGAGAAGAGCAACTGCTGGAGCGTTTAATAGAGTTGGAGTCATTTTTGGAGGATGATCGACAAAGAAAGCCCAAGCATCAAAAACCCAACTTACAAAAGCAATGGCAAGAGGAAATTGACCACATCAGTCGTCAACTTTAAGTCATCACCTTTGGCTATCCATTTGGGTAGCCTTTTTCTGCGTTATCACAATGAGCGTTACGTTAGGTAAAAGCGGGGTCACCCCATAGATTGGCAGGTTATTGAACGAGCTAATACACGCACACTTTATGGTCGAATTCGCATTGTACTAGGAATATATAAAATCCATATCATACTCCAGGTTGACACAGATCAAGTGTTTGGCTTCATTAAATCAATAAATTTGTAGATCCTCAGCTAAACTTAAAATTCATGTTATTTCATAGTCTAGGACGACATTGTTAAATAATAATCCAGTTTAATGAGTAGAGAACTATGTAAATAATATTAATACGATCAGAATTTCTTATGCACCACGACTATAGCCAGTAGCTACTGGCTAGAAAAGTTGAAATTACTGCAAAGACGGAAAGGAAATTGATATGCTTTTTATAACGAATAGAACCCCTAAGCAATCGGCTAGATCTAAAAAAAATCGAAAACTGTCTTTTAACTACGATACTACCGCTGTTTCCCAATATCTATATTTCTGCGAAAGGAATGATAAAAATGACTATACTGAAATCATGAATGTGGAATTTTTCCAGAGATTAAAAACGTTACCTGAAAAAACTCAGCTTCTGTTTTATATTCACGGATTCAATAATAATATGGAACCTGACATTTTTGAAAATGCCAAAAAATTACAGTCCCTAATAAATGAAAAATCACAAGATCTTGTTTATGTTGTTCCTATCATTTGGCCGTGTGATGATGATTCCGCTATCGCTTTTATCGATGATTACTGGGATGATCAGGATGCTGCCGACGCTAGTGGACCAGCATTTGCTCGTTTACTGGGAAAGTTTGATACCTGGCGTCGAGATACGAAACAACAAGAAGTACCATGCTTGAAAAGAATCAACATATTAGCGCATTCAATGGGAAACCGAGTATTAAATAATGCTTTAAACGACTGGGCAAAGAAATATTGCTCAGGAAATATGCCTCAGTTATTTCGAAATGTATTTATGATAGCTGCGGATGTAGAAAATGAAATTCTGGAGAAAAACCAATCGGGAAGGTATATCGTAGACTCGTGCAGAAACCTGGTTGTCTACTACGCAAATGATGATCTAGCTATGCCTGCATCTAAATTGGTAAATTTAAAAAACAAAACTGTATCACGTAGAATGGGAATGACAGGTCCTGAACAACTTTCAATATTACCGAAAAAAGTCTACGAAGTAGATTGTGATGACTTTAATAACGATTATGACTTAAAAGGGCACACTTATTTTTTAAGTGATAAAGATGGAAATGTAAGTCCTATCATTGAACATATGACTGGCGCAATAAAAAGTGGGCGTGTCAGTCCAAAAGAAAGAAGCTATGTGCTCAAGAAATAAGACAAAGGATAATGGTGTCTCAGGGAAAATCGTTGCTCGTGTTACACCTAAAGATCCCAATAACGTGGCTATCGTAACCCTTGGCGGTGCTGGTCATGAACCCGTGCTTAGTGGCTACGTCGGTCAAGGCATGCTCGATTACTCCGTTATCGGCGATATCTTGACCGCACTAGGTGCGCTTAATAGATTGGCAGGTTATTGAACGAGTTTCGTCAACAGCTGCCATTGCGCAACATTGGCAGGTCAGCCTTTTGTATTTGATCATAGAGCTTGCCGGGGTTAACGTCTAAGTTTGTTAATTAAGTTCATCTAGGGACCCTATGGATATTAAAGTACTAAAAAGTTTTGTTGCTGTTGCCACTCACCGTAGTTTTTCGAAAGCCGCGAAACAATTACACACGGTTCAGCCTGCTATTAGTCGCCATATCACAAGCTTGGAAGATGAATTAAGGACAAGTCTATTTTTTCGTACCTCTCGTGAAGTGGTCATTACTGCTGCTGGTGAGCGTTTGCTGCAAGATGCGGTAAAAATTATCGAGCAAACCGAACAAGCGAAGCTAGCGGTGATGCAAACTTCGACGGGTGTCATAGGTAGCTTGAAGATCGGTTACCTTGGGGGCGCGACTCTGAGCTTTTTACCTCAACTGGTTCGGCAGTACATCGCTGACCATCCTAATATTGACGTTGACCTTATCGAGATGACGGCTTCTGAACAGCTGGTCGCATTGGAAAAGCGAGAGATTGATATTAGCTTCTCGCGTCCTCTGCCAAGCAGCCTTTCCGAGGATTACGCTGCTACGAATATTTACACCGACAAATTGGTGGCGGTTGTACCCGTAACACATGAGCTTGCTCAACACACTTGCATTGATATCAAGCAGTTGGCAAACGACTCTTTTATCTTATTTGAACGTGAGCAAGCCATCGGCTTATTCGACACGATCATCATTCAATGCGGCTTATCCGGTTTTTCACCGATGATAAAGCAACAACCGCAGCAGATGCAGACCGTGTTAACTCAAGTTGCTTCTGGGTTGGGCGTATCTATTGCGCCCTATGCGATTCGTGATTTGCGCAGTGAAGGGTGTCGTTTTATTGAACTCAACTCTGTTGACGTTAGCATACCGCTGGTCATGATCTACAGCTCGCATACCCTGCCACCTACGGCGAGTGCCTTTGTAGACTTAGTAAAGACTGAAATTGATACTATCGCATTCGCTATGCAGTGAGCCTTGATTTATACACTTTTCGTATGGAATCTAGATTAAATAACTATTTTAGTTATTTAAGCGTTCACCTTACCATTTGCTTATTCCATTCCACTATCGAAATAAAAAGCCAAATTTAAGGTGTAACTATGTCAAACACGGTCAAAGAAACATTAAGCACCGGACGCTTATTACTGATGTCGAGCGCCGTCTCGGCAACAGCAGCCAACCTGTATTATAACCAGCCGATCTTACCCAAAATTGGGGCGGAACTCGGTCTAACAAGCGAACAATTAGGGACAGTGCCTGCGGCAGGTCAGATTGGCTACGCAGCCGCTTTGCTCTTGCTATCCCCATTGGGAGACACTGTTCCACGCAAACGCTTAATTGCGATTTTATCGATATTATTGGTGCTGTCATCACTGGTGGCGTTTTCTGCATCCAGTCTACTGTTTCTGGTTGCCGCTTGTTTTGCGATTGGCTTGAGTGCCAATATTACACAACAACTGATTCCGTTTGCGGCATCGTTAAGTACGCCGGAAACCAAAGGCAAAGTCATTGGCACTTTGATGACCGGTCTAACCGTGGGTATCTTGCTTTCTCGGACACTCAGTGGCTTTGTTGCTGAGTCGTTTGGATGGCGGGCAGTGTTTGTGATGTCTGCCACCATTGCGGCAATCTTTGGGGTGCTGCTGTATGCGCTTTTACCGATGAACACGCCGACAACAAAAATACCTTACCCAAAGCTTGTGGCAAGCATGGCGACATTGATCAAGCAACATGCCACGCTGCGTACTTCTGCATTAACTGGTGCGCTGTGGTTTGCTTCATTTAATGCGCTTTGGGCAACACTCGCGTTGCATGTCAGTGAATCACCGTTTAATTACAATGCTCAACAAGCTGGAATGTTTGGTGTCATTGCGCTGGCAGGTGTGATCGGGGCGAAAGTATCCGGTTCGCTAGTAAGCAAGTTTGGCTCTCGTAATATGATCAGTATGGCTTTAGTGATTATTGCTGCTGGTTTTGTTGTCTCGGGTCTGTTTGCTGATACATTGGTCGGATTGATTATCGGTATTATCCTTATCGACCTCGGTGTGTTCAGTGCTCAAGTATCAAACCAAGTCCGGGTATTTTCAATCGACCCACAAGCACAAAGTCGTATTAACGGTGTTTATATGCTGGCTTATTACCTTGGCGGCGCCTTTGGTTCATTTGCAGGTATTCAAGCGTTTGAACGCGCTGGCTGGCTTGGTGTCGTTGGCTTTAGTGTTGTCGTCGTGGCATTGGGGTTTATTGTTAACAGAGTGAGTAAACCATAGCCTACAAGTTTTAGGCTTGCTTCTGCCTTAAAGTATGCTGGAATCATTCCCCCCACACCACAGCTTTGACCGAAGGTGAGCTCGAAGCAGAACCATTATGCACAACTTGGGTCTGGTCGCAGAGAGATTCAGGCAACAGTTTTAAAAAGTGACTTGGGTATAACAGCACAACAAACCCACCAAAAAGACCGATAGTGTTTGCTCGAACACCATCGGTTTAGATGCACCGAAACTTAAAGCGGTTGTGCTTTTTTCTGTTGCCCAAAGCGATCGGCATCAACACCTTGCTTCCAGTAACCAACCGCAAAGATATTCAGTCGACTAAAACCGAGTTGTTCTTGAAGTACTGGACGTAAAGCCCGAATCGCCCCAGCTTCCAATCCCATGAATACATGGCTATCTTGAGGCATGCTAGTTGCGGTCTCTGTCACCAACTCAACAAGAGTCTGCTCTGTTTCATCTTCGATATGCCAGTGCGTATTGCTGGATGAATCGTAATCAAGATCAATCACATCACTGCGGGTTGGAACAGAGATGATCGCCTTAACGGTAGTGCCTGATGGAAAACGGGGAACATAGCCATTGATTGCATTCATTGACGTTAGGTCAGCAACTAATAAATAACTATGATGCTGAAAGTTGGTCAATTTTAGTGGTCCCGGTCCAGCAATACCAACCGGGTCACCTACCTTGGCTTGCTTTGCCCAATCTGTCGCGGGCCCTTGGTGACGATTAATTACAAAGTCTAAATGAAGTGAATGGCTCTGTTTATCAAACTGACGGATCGTATAAGAGCGCTTCTTATGCTCGCCACTTTCATCTTGAGGAAGAAACACTTTAACGTAACTGCCTTGTTGATCCTCTGGGAAATCAGCAAGGCTGTCACCCGTCACCACAATCCTGCGCAGGTGAGAGGAAAGCTCAATCACTTCTTTAACAGTGTTGACGGGACATATATGGTCACTTCAATCTTTACTTGATTGGAGTGACCATATATGTCCTGATAACAAACCTTGAGGAATGACACTCCCTACGACGTCTCCCCTTCGAAGGAAGGGGTCTACTTACGGACGGCGCTTGCTGATAGTAGATTCCTTCCTGCGAAGGAATGACGGCTTGGTTGAGGAATGGCTGCAATTAAAGGTGCCTGCCCCAATAGCGTCAGTGTCGTAAACTCCATCACCAGATATAGCTAGGATATTTCGACGTGTTTGTTTGAGTAAGCTAGGCAGTACTTCTGCATCAGTGACCGTTGATAAACTCAATTCCGCAGCAATAATTTCATGAGTGCTCGTATCCACAGCGATATGTAATTTGCGCCACACTCTGCGCTTGCCATCCGTGCCATACTTTTTGACTTTCCACTCGCCCTCACCATAAACCTTGAAACCTTGAAACCTGTAGCATCGATAACGAGGTGTTGAATCGCTCCTTTGGTTTTCGTTTTAAAACTAACATCAACGTCTTTGGCACGACGACTGATACAAGAGTAATGTGAGGAGCGCAGTGAAACCTAAGCAAGTCAAAACACTGAAACAATAAATCCGTTTGAAGCACGCAGTGGCATGGAAAAAATACGCTTTACTATTAAAGCGGTTGTGATGGCTAAATCTCTGAAAACACGAGGTCTCCCACGCTTGTTTTGCTTTTCTTGTTTCCACTCACTTATCGCTTCTTCGTCAATCCAAAAAGTTCGAGAACCGCGGTTGATTAAAGCTTGGTTGTATTGCTTCCAGTTGTTTGTTTCGTAACGTGGCTTTGGTATGAGGCTACAGAGTTGAATGAATGTAGTCGATCAGATCGTAAGCTTCGGATTTAGTTCCAGCGATTTACGCAACAAAGCCGAACATAATCGCAGACATACGCATCCCATCATTAAATACTATTACCTTATAATAATACCAATGCGTTATTTCATTAGTATTATTAACAGCAATCTAACTATCAGCATTTTTTTGATACAGATCGCAAATCGTATAATTTATAGTATCACAAGTTAAAAAACATATGGCGATCACAAAAACGAAACATCGGTTTGAATATATTTTAATGATGTTTTACATTTAGATAAGTTTAATAATTCATGGTTGCAAATATAATTAATTATTACATCACTATAAGAAACCGACTATATGGCTGGTTGGATACAATAATTTTATCTTCAAGACTTGATAGTATGTTTGTGCTAGTGATTATTTAATTTGAAAATCACCTTTCAATTACATGAAATGCTATATCACGATATAAGCACAGAGATTAACGAAAATTAGTACATAGCCATTTTATATACGAGCAACAGCATGAATGTAAAGTATTTACTAATTACTGCACGACTTCAGAAATGAAACTTTTAAAGTTCTAGAACTTTATTTTTAACTAACACTATAAGGGATTTTATGTTGAATATACAAAAAACGACCATTGCTTCATTAATGTTACTGGTAGCATCATCGGTTTCTGCTGCATCACTGGATTTTAGACAAGAGTACAAACATGACACAGAAGATTACTCTAGTCGTGTAAAAGTCGGAGCTGGGGTTGGAAATCACTTTTTTGGCGTAGAAGCAATGCAAAAAGGTAAACCATTTTCAGAGTGGGAATCAAAAGGGAACGAATTTGAATACGGATATAAGTATAAATTGACTAACAAATGGACACTTATTCCTAGTCTGCCAGTAACTTTTTTTGATGGTAGCGCCAGTTACAAACCACAACTTCGTGCTCAGTACAAGTTTGATTCTGGCTTAGTGACTAAAATCCGTTATCGTCACCAATTCAGGGAGTTTTCTGATGATCGAGACATGGAAACACTAAGTTATATTACTGCGAACCTTAACTATAATATAAACGGCTTTCAGCTTGGTCTAGAAGCCAACTACACTAAAGGGCATGATGACCAAGTTTTCTTCGATAAGGGAGATACTAACTGGGACGCCGGCATTTGGATAGGGTATAAAAAAGCAGACTGGAACTGGAGACCTTATGTTCAGTTTACAGATGTGTCTGTATCTTCTCAATCTAACGAACGACAGTTACGAAGCCGAATTGGTATTACATACAGTTTCTAACTTACTGAATAATAACTAGATATTGAAAGGCTACTGATTAAAATCTTGTAGCCTTTTTTAATTGTTCAGGATTTAGCAATCCTATACATGTCAATTACTACTTTTAAATTGTTTTTCCCTACTACATACTTGACAAAATATTGATTTAACCTCGTCAATGGTCATTACCGAAACTAATCATGCCGCAAATTCTTTTTTCGTTGAGCGATTATTGAATCTACCTTCATGCTAATAGGTTCTGCCATTACCTCTAGTGTTCGTCCAACTCAGGCTTGATACGTATCACCAGCCTCGGTAAAACTGCTCCTTGCTCTCGCAACTTCAATGACTGCATTTATTTGCGCCACCTAATTTATTAAGGACATCAACGAACTTACTAAGCCAGTTCTGAGTGGAAGGGTGTACTGAACTAGTCGATACACATGTAAACCGGTATCTCGGAAATGTAGGTGTATGAACACAAAAAAGCGCTCTCAACCTAAGGCATTAGTCAAGATCATCAACGACAGGGTGTGATATTCATCACTTTATTTATCGATGAGTTATTATATTACAAATTACAATATTTAGTAACGCTATTTATATTTTCGTCAATTGTGATGAGAGGCGATAAAATGTTGCAAAACGACTGCTAGTATCCGAGCTTTTAGGGGGGGATACTATGAGTAGAATGTTATTGTTAATTGATACAATGTATCATTACGACAGAGAGGTATTAAAAGGCATTAAAGCAAAGTTAGATGAATGTCGATTAAGAACCACATTGCATATTGATTCTATAAAAAATGTGGATGATATTCTAAAAACACATTGGGATTATGTGATTGCCGATTTTGACAAACCAGACAGACTAGGCGTTATTCCTAAGTTAAACACTCACACTTTGGTTTATTCTGGTTTTAACATTGAATCACCTCCCCCAAATGTTTCTACACTAGTCAACGATAATGAACACATAGCACGCTTAGCATTAGGTCAATTTCTTCACAGTAATATTAAAAATGTTGCCTACTATGTTGATCCAAGTGAAACAGATGCTAAATGGGCATGTGAGCGCGTTGAACACTTCGCCCGGTGTTCAAAAGAACTCGAGTTTGAATATTTCGACAATGTGCTTGAATTGATAAGCAAAAGATCATTTCCGATTGGAGTTTATTGTCCATCAGATCGTTCTGCACGTAAGTTATTAAACTATTGTACAGATAAAAAAATATCGATTCCAAACCAAGTATCTATTATTGGTACCGATTATGATGATGCTGAGCGTATGATCTCTCCTGTTCCCTTAACATCGGTCGACATTTCACCCTATATTTTAGGGCAACGTTGCTTGGATACTTTACTTAAAGCAAAGGCTAGCAAACAGTTAGTCCATGAAAAATATAAACCTTTAAAACTGATGAATGAAAACTCAACGAAGTCAGAGAAAAATCAAGACGATATAGTTAATCAAGCTCTTTATTTTTTACACAATAATTATCATCGTAATATCAAAGTAAAACAAGTGACCGACTATTGTAGAGTTTCCAGAAGAACTTTAGACAACCGTTTTTACTATGCAAAAGGCATGACGGTACACCAGTATCTATCTGACTTACGTATCTCCAAGTCTAAAGAGTTATTGAGAACAAGCAATAATTCCATAGAAAGTATTGCTTTACAGTGTGGCTATCCAAACCAGAGCTATTTGTATCAGGTTTACAGAAAATTATTCGGCTATACTCCATATACTTATCGGCAAGGTTTAGAGCTGGTAGAGAATAGAATTGTTTCTGACTAAATAATGTAATAGAAATGTCAATCTATATAATGATAGCTCGTTAAAAAAATGGCATCCTCGCTATGAATTAATTGAAATTATTGATTATAACTCGTGTGGTATTTCGGTGATGATACAAACTGTATTGACTCAAAGAAGCACGACTTTGCGTGGGAAAAAAGATGTCTGAAATCTATAAAAATGAACAATATTCTATTCAAGAGCGAGTATGTGACCTGCTAAGCCGCATGACCATAGAAGAGAAAGTAGGTCAGCTTATGCAATTGCCCGCCCACTTTGGGGGGTTTACTGACAAGCTAGAAGAGTGGCATGTTGGCAGCTATTTACACTGTACTGGAGATGACGCGACAACTTTACAACAACGTGCTGCCAATACTCGTCTAGGTATCCCCTTGATCTTTGGTATCGATGCCATTCATGGTCATTGCTTTGATAATCACGCAACAGTTTTCCCTACTCAACTTTCGGCGTCTTCAAGCTGGGATAAAGATTTGATGTACCGAATGGCGAGAGTAACGGCAAAAGAAACTCGAGCCACCGGTCAGCATTGGACATTCTCACCAGTACTATGTGTAGCTAGGGACGCACGTTGGGGGCGCATTAATGAGACCTATGGCGAAGACCCATGGTTGATTGGTGAAATGGCAGCAGAAACCATAAAAGGTTATCAGGGCGATGGTCCCAACAGAGAAGACTCGATTTTAGCATGTGCCAAGCACTATGTCGCATACGGTGAAACACTTGGGGGGCGCGATTCTTATGAATGTGATACATCAAGACGAAAGCTGCTTTCACTTTTCATGCCTCCATTCGAGAAAGCCGTAAAAGAAGCAAACGTTGCTTCGCTCATGACAGGGTACCATGCGATTGATGGTGTACCTTGTACTGTGGATAAGTGGCTACTTACTGATGTCGCAAAAACAGATTGGGGGCTTGATGGTTTTATCGTGACAGACTGGGAAAATGTACGTTCACTACACACCAAGCAATATGTGTGCGAAAACGAGAAGGAAGCGTGCTACCGTTCTTTATTGGCAGGCAACGACATGATTATGTCCACACCTGAGTTTTATCCACTGACAATTGAGTTGATCAATGAAGGTCGTATTGATATTTCAGTTGTTGATACCGCAGTTGAGCGAATCCTAACGAAAAAATTCGAGTTAGGATTATTTGACGATATGCGATTTTTCACTGCTGAAAAGTCCTCGGTGATGGGTATAAAGCCACACCTTGACGTTTCTCTTGAGGCCAGCCTTAAGAGTATGGTGCTATTGAAAAATAATGGTCTACTACCGGTCGATTCTGCAGACATTAAGAAAATCTTAGTTGTCGGTCCAAACGCGCATGATGTGATTGCTCAGCTTGGTGACTGGTCCTTTGGTTCTATGCAAGCAGGGGCAACCAACGATACTTATCACCGTGACCAAACAACAACCGTATTTCAAGCACTACAAAAAGCCTCTCAGGTCCATGGTTTTGAACTAGAGTTCATTAAAGGTTCTGATTGCGTGGATGAAAACTTTGATGAGATTTCGCAGATTGAACAAGCATTACCGGGCGTCGATCTAGTCGTCGCATGTGTTGGTGATACCTTATCACAAAATGGTGAATTCCATGATCGTGCTGATCTTAACTTATCAGGTAAGCAGCAAGCTATGCTTGAAGCGGTTAAAGCATCAGGCTCACCATTAGTTGTGGCTCTCATCGCTTCTAAGCCGTTGAGCATTCCTTGGATTGCAGAGAATGCAGACGCGCTGGTATGTGGCTTTAACCCCGGTCCGTATGGAGGTGAAGCCTTCAAACAAGTGTTGTTCGGAGAGCATAACCCATCAGGAAAACTTACGGTATCTTTCCCTGTTCACGTAGGGCAATTACCCGTCTATTATAATAAATATGTTGGCTGGCATGCTCAAAGCAGTGGTCAGTTGAATGGCGAAGAACGCTATATTGATATGCCAAAAGACCCTTTGTTTAGTTTTGGTGAAGGTCTATCTTACAGCCAATACGTTTATTCAACGATTAGAACGTCTCGACAGACTATAGAGCCAAATCAAGATATCAGTGTATCAATGAACGTGACCAATACCTCGCAAGTGGATGGTACTGAGATCGTTCAAGTTTACCTGCGTGATCTGTACTCTAGCTATACTACTCCGGTGAAAAAACTGTGTGGCTTTGCACGTGTTGATATCAAGGCTGGAGAGACTCGCGCTGTGGACATTACCATACCTTTTGAAGAGCTAGCTCTAATAGATTCTAGTTTGAATAAGGTGGTTGAGGCAGGTGACTTTCACATCATGGTTGGGTCATCGTCTAAAGATTGCGATCTAACCGTATTGACAATTAACTTGACCAAAGATTGCGTTGTGATGAAATCCAACTAGCTTAAAGGCTAATTAATACGTCGCCACAATGGAATTAAAACTGTATCAATTTCACGAGTCGTATACCGTGCAAAAGTTCTAGTTCTTTGAGTGGCGATTTTAATTTTCTGTCTTGAAAATACTTTTAGTTATGCCAAATGAGAAAGCGACTTTGTTGCTTAGTTCAGTTAGAAGTGTAAGGCATACCTAACTCTGTATGCTTGTTCAGCGCTTTGTACTTAGCGTTTACCTCGTCAAAACTGTAAACATCCCTTTTTTAGTGGCACTCAAAATTAGAGCTTTCCCTTTGCTGTGATTTAGCCAAATATTCCCATGGAGTTAGATCTCCCAGTGAATCATGCGGCCGTTCATGATTATATTCTTTCAACCATACTTCTGTACGGTCTCGAACTTCATTCAGCGTCTTGAACGCGTACATATTCAGAATGGCATCACGATAAGTTCTGTTAAAACGTTCAATGTATGAGTTCTGGGTAGGCTTTCCTGGCTTGATGAACTCGAGCTCTATCTGATTCAACTCTGCCCATTCAGCTAGTTGTATTGAAATAAATTCTGGCCCATTGTCCATCCGAATTTTTCGTGGGTAGCCACGCCAAGCCACAACCCGTTCAAGAACTCGAAGTACACGTGCTGTCGGTAAACTCAAATCAATTTCTATGGCGAGTGCTTCCCGATTAAAATCGTCTAAAAGATTAAATGTTCGGAAGCGACGTCCACACATTAATGAATCGCTCATGAAGTCCATGGACCAGCACATATTTGCTTGTTCAGGGACGCATAGAGGCATCGGATGACGAGTTGGTAATCGCTTCTTACCTCGTCGTCGCATATTCAAGTTCAGCAAACGATACACACGATGAACACGTTTATGATTCCACTTATAATGCCATCGTTTTAGAGTCTTGAATAACTTACCAAAACCATACGCTGGATAGCGTTCAACTGCTTTTTGAAGTGCATCAATGATCTCATCATCTCGATGGGCATCTGGCTGATATCGATAAACTGAGTCACTAATGCCAACAACTCGGCACGCTCTGCGCAGGCTAACATTGTGCTCTTGTTTCACGTAGTCAACTAGCTCACGGTGTACCGATGGCCTTACAGCTTTTTTTCGATAACATCTTTAAGAATGGAGTGATCCAAACTCAAATCAGCATACATTTGTTTTAATCGGCGGTTTTCCTCTTCAAGCTCTTTCAGTCGCTTAACATCTGAGCTTTCCATTCCGCCGTATTTGGATTTCCAGTTGTAATAGGTTGCATCTGCAATGCCGTATTCCCGACAAACATCAGACACTTTTCTACCTGCCTCAACTTCCTTCAAGATCTTAACGATCTGTGATTCTGTATAGCGTGATTTTTTCATCAGCGTTCTCCGTTTGAATCAGTTTAAACGGAAAAACTCTAAATCGGAATACACCTATTTTAGGGGATGCTTACAGTCACTTATCTATCGACAATAATCGCGCTGAGCGGGCAATTAAACCGCAGGTCATTGGCAGAAAGAATTGGCTGTTCTCTAACACACCAAACGGTGCTGATGCGAGCGCGATGCTTTACAGTATCGTCGAGACAGCGAAAGCCAACGGTCTTATCCTCTACGACTACATGGTCAAGTGCATGAAAGAGTTAGCGAAAGCTGAGCCTGATATCGACGCACTCCTACCTTGGAACTTCAAACACTAGTTATGACGCCCCGTGAGTTCATGGGGCGGATACCGTTAATTTTATCACGTTGTTTATTGGTAAACGTAAACTGTCCCCCTAGCCAGTAGCTCATTGGTAGTGAAGTAAGAAAAACTGGCTGAGTATCTTCGATACTCAGCCAGTGGATTAGGTTAAGAGTGATGCTGGTAAATTACTGTACCTAAACTTAACCGACTATCCGTCTCGGACATTTATGGTGCCACGATTGGGGGACCTTAAGCCCAAAATGACTGAGAGGATTTGCCTGTTCCTGATGCCCAGACCAGTCGCCAGGCACCGACATAACTATCCTTTAACAGCGCCCGCAGTAAGACCATCAATCAGACGACGTGATGCAAGAATAAACAAGAACAACAACGGAAGAACCGCAATCGCTGCACCAATAGAGACCGCCCCCCAAGGTACCTGTCCAGTACCTTGTAACGCACGTAAGGCTAGCGGCACGGTGAACATCTTCATGTCGTTCATTACCACCAATGGTCCCATAAAGTTATTCCAAGAACCGATGAAAGTAATGAGACCAAGAGTACCAAATGCTGGCTTAATCAAAGGGACTATGATCCGATAGTAAATCTTAAACTCACCACAGCCATCCATACGAGCCGCTTCTACCAACTCCTTCGGAATTGAGCTAGCGATAAACTGACGCATCATAAAGATACCCATTGCGCCACATGCTGCAGGGATAATCAGTGCTTTGGTATCATTCATCCAACCTATCGTAGACATGATCATCGCTGTCGGGATCATCCCTAAGAAAGGAGGAATCAGCATGGTCGCCATAATTCCGACAAACATAGCGTTTTTGTATTTGAACTCAAACATTGCGAACGCATAACCTGCCAAAGAGCAAAACAGTAGGTTCAACAAAGTAGTCACGATCGCCACGTATAAGCTAAGCCCCAAGTTGTGCCAGAAATAAGGCAAAAATTCCAATAATGTATTAAAGTTCTCAACTAGATAATCACCAAACAAAATCGGTGGTGGCACTGAAAGAATGCCTGAGTTTGAATGTGATGAGAACACAAACATAAAATAGAATGGAGCTAACATGATTATCGCACCAAGCGCAATAATCATATAAGCAATTAGCTTATCTTTTTCGATTCTTTTTCTCATTAATTATCTCCCCCAAGAAGTTTGTTATTAATCCAGGTTAAAATGGCGATCAGCATAAAGAGAATCCATGAAATTGCTGATGCTGTACCAAAGTCGCTTTCCACGAACGCTGTGATATACATATGCATTGCAGCTGTTTTACCAGCTTGGTCGATACCACCTGTTCCACCGGTTATTATGAATGGTTCTTCAAACATCTGTAAGTTGCCGATGATAGTTAAAGTGACAGCAAAGAATGCCATTGGTTTAAGCAATGGTAAGGTAATGTGCCAGAATTGCTGGTAACGATTTGCGCCATCAATAGTTGCAGCTTCATAGATGTCCTTTGGAATGGTTTGCAAAGCTGACAAATATAGAACCGTGTTCCAACCCACAAATCGCCAAAATACTACGAACGAGATCATGTCTTTGGTGTAGTCAGGCTTACTCCAGTCGATATTCTCTGTAGGGAACAACCAAGATAATACCTTCACATCACCAAGCGTGAAATTGCCAAGTGATGTCAACATTTGGTTGACCATACCAAAATCACGTGAAAACAACGTAGTGAAAATAAGTGAGATAGCTACTGTTGAGGTAATAAATGGTACAAAGTAAATACCCACAACCGTATTACGCATACGACCAAAACTGGTATGAATAAAGTATGCCAGTGGTAGTGCAACTGCATGTTGAGGAATACCCGATTTTAGCGCTAGAACAAAGGTGTTATATACAGACTTCTGAAACCATTCGTCCTCGAGAGCAAAAACATAATTCTCAAACCCAACCCACTCCATCGCAGCGAGCCCAGCTGCAGGTTCCCAATAATGGAACGAAAGATAGAGCGAAAACAATAATGGAAATAAACCAAAAATGCCGAAAATAACAAAAAATGGACTGACAAAAAGGTAAGGGGCTATCTTGCTTCCCTTGCGTAGCCAGAAATTACCTTTCTGAGTAGCCATATGGCCATTAGCGAGCGTAGTACTCATAAATCACTTCCCCAAATTAAACTAGCGAGCCAACATTATGTATAACTCGCCATAATATTAGCGACGACGAGCTCGACGCTTGATCTGTTTCTCTGCCGCAGCAAGTACTTCGTCGATGTCTGCCCCCTTCTCAAGCACTTTTTCCAGCGCGTCGTCAACAACTTGGCGTGCAACTTCATCATAGCGGTCAACTGTCACTGCCGGAATACGACCTGCAGCTTCCAACCACGTTAGACGAGCAGGAGCATCGTTTAGATAAGCAATCTTGTTATTGAAGAATGGATTACTGTGCGTTGACAATAACGTTGGAAATGCGTTGATTTCTGTAAAAGCTAGCATTTGAATTTCTGGCTCGGTAGACATGAATTTAATGAATTTCCATGCTTCTTCTTTGTGCTTAGCTTTTTTAGGTACGGCATAGAAGGAACCTCCCCAGCTTGCATACGCGTTGTTTGGAAGTTGAGAAGTCCGCCATACACCTTTAGCATCTGGTGCAATCCAACTTTCTAAGTGACCACCAAGCCATGCTCCCATTAGCTGTACGGTGATTGAACCTCTGCGCAGCCCTTCCGTCCATTCATTTGACCATGCGCCTACTTCCGCATCGATGCCTGCCTCACGAGCTTTTTTCGCAAGGCGGAACGCTTCTTTAAAGCGCGGCGTGTTAACGAGTACGTTATGGTCTTTATCGAAGTAAATACCATCACCATCTTTTAGGTCTGAGCGGATATAAATGTCTTTGATATCTACCGCATTGGCTAGCATGTAGTTACCAGTCTTCTCTTTGATCTTTACACCAGCTTGAATGAACGAGTCCCAGTTCTCAAGCATCTCTGTTTCCGTTACACCAGCCTGAGCCAAAATATCGTGACGATAGAAAGTTGCTCCTGGACCAATATCAGCAGGAATCGCTGCTAGCACACCTTTCGAACTTGTTGCTTGCGACACTGAGAATTTAGTCAGCTTTTCAGTAAACTCTCGAGCATTATAAGGTTGTTGATTTAGGTCTTCCAAACCGCCTGATTCAACAAAACGACCTACATATGAATACTCAATACCCATAACATCAGGTAGGTTTGCCCCTGTCGCAAGCGCTGTGGTCATTGCATTATGGTGATCACCATAAGCAAGCGAAACCAACTTAACTTTAATATTTGGGTATTTTTTTTCAAACAGCGGGATCGCTTTCTCTGCCGACTGATTAAAATTAGGGAACGAAGCAACTGTAATTTCAACTTGCTCAGCGTAAACATTACCTGCCATCAATACTGCAATAGCGTATGGTAGCAATTTCATTTTCGGGTTTTTCATCTTAAATCCCTTCGTTATAGAGTTGTTATTTCATTAATATCAAAGTAATGTAGCTTCCTGAGATCAAAGTGGAGTGTGATTTCACCTTCCACGTCTTCCTCAATAAACTTCACTTCAGCATTGACCTTTTTGTTTTCTACGTAACACTCTAGGTGCGTCACTGACCCTAGATGTTCAAAGCCATGTACTTTCGCTTGCATTGAACCACGATATTCTGCAGGTATTTCCTCGGATTCAAGAGTGAACCATTGAGGTCTAATACCAATGGTTTTTGTTAAGGTAGGTATATATTGATTAGGTATGTATTGGCACATATCCATTGAATCAACATCAAAAACATTAATTTCTGGACTACCAATAAACTTAGCTACAAATTGAGTTCTAGGAGATTCATAAATCTCTTTTGGTGTTCCTACTTGTTCTATTTTACCATTATTCAAAATCACAATTCGGTCTGCTAATGTCATCGCCTCTACTTGATCATGTGTCACATAAATAACCGTAGTTTTAACTCTCTCATGTAGAGCACGAATTTCCTTTCTCATTTGGCCTCGCAATTTTGCGTCCAAATTTGATAGTGGTTCGTCAAACAGAAATACTTTTGGAGTTCTAACCATTGCGCGCCCCATTGCAACACGCTGTCTTTGACCACCGGAAAGATCTTTAGGTTTACGTTGTAAAAGCGTTGTCAATTCAAGCACATCAGCTACTTGAGCAACCATTTCTTTTCTCTTCTCCTTCGCGACCTTCATATTTTCTAATCCAAATCCGATATTTTCTTCAACGGTCATATGAGGGTAGAGAGCATAGCTTTGGAAAACCATAGCTATATTTCTTTCAATTGGATGCAGTCCGTTCACTAGGAGATTATCGATATAAACCTCACCTCCACTAATGTCTTCTAAACCTGCCAACATCCTTAAAGTTGTAGATTTCCCGCAACCAGATGGGCCTAATAAAACGATGAACTCACCATGTTTAACTTCGAGGTCTATCCCCTTGACCACATGTGTTTCATCATAACTTTTAGTTAAATTCTTAAACGTTACTGATGCCATCTAAACTACCTAATTCAAATAACTCAAAAATTGAAAAGCTCAATTAGAGAGTGTCCCTACTTATCACCTGTAAACATATAATTAGTTTTTAATGCTTACAAACAACGAGGAATAAATATTTAAAACAAAAGACTTTCATTGAAAACATATTTTTTAGCAAATGTTCTTTTCAGTCTCAACGTGTAATCAGCTTAAAACAAACCCCGTGAATCTTCTCTACTATATTTTGCAAATGAGATGCGTTTTTTTTCATCCCTCATACCATCTGTGACCGACCGCAAAATCTAGAAAGCTTGAGCACATGGATGCTATTCTGACCCATATTACAACGATGTATACGCCGTCATCTAATACGACAATAAATCAAAGAATCACTGATCCATGAGAATTAAATATGTGCATCTTATTGCTATCCAAATAAAACTGCACTACCTCACCCACTTTGACATCAGCATCGCCTTCAACTTCGATAACGATTTCATATGCACCTACTTTTCCATTAACCTGAGTCGTGGAACCAAGTAATTCTGTACTATCTATGTAGACATCTAATGCAATAGAATCAACCGACGCATGAAGATGGACATCACAAGGACGAATGCCTAACACACCGGAGCGTGTGGTCATCTCTATTTCTAGCGCGCGCGGCAGGTTAATACTGTGTTCATTAAGTCTAGCAAACCATTCGTCATTTTCAGTTTCAATGACTACAGGCAACATGTTCATTGTCGGACTACCAATGAAGCTAGCAACGAAATGGTTAATTGGGTGGTGATAGATCTCTTTTGGGGTGCCTACTTGCTCTATCACTCCATCGCGCAAAATAACAACCTTGTCTGCAAGCGTCATTGCCTCTACCTGATCATGCGTCACATACACCGTGGTTTTTCGATGTTTCTTATGCAACTCTTTTATTTCTGCACGCATCACATTACGTAATTTAGCGTCTAAGTTTGATAATGGCTCATCAAATAGGAATACTTCTGGTGTTCGAACCAGAGCACGCCCCATAGCAACACGCTGACGCTGACCGCCTGATAATGCCTTGGGTTTGCGGTTCAGTAATGGTGTCAATTGAAGCATGTCTGCAACATGCCTAACCTGCCGGTTGATTTCACTTTTGCTTTCACCTGCCATTTTTAGCGAAAAGCCAATGTTATCAAACACTGTCATGTGCGGGTAAAGTGCGTAGCTTTGGAACACCATTGCGATATTGCGGTCCTTAGGACTAAGATTATTTACCACTTTACCGTCAATTAACACCTCACCATTGGAAATGTATTCCAGACCTGACAGCATTCGTAATGTCGTCGATTTACCACACCCTGAAGGACCCAGAAATACCACAAATTCGCCATCTTCGATGTCGAGGTTGAAGTCTTTCACTACACACTCGTTACCCGAGTAAATTTTATCTACATTCTTGAACTGAATAGTCGCCATACTGGTAATCCTAAAATTCTGACTTAAATAGATTCGTGACCGTTATGCTCATATTAGATTTAGCCACCATCAAAACAATTCGTTTCTTGGTAATCGAATTATCATATTGAACAAAGAAAGGCGGATTGGGCGCTGGTACACATTCTCGTACCGTAATTTTTCTATTAGCATGGATGTTTATAACTAGATACTAAGCTCTACTAATGAGATGAATATTTGTTTTTGTGCCAACATCAAGGTTTGTAACAGGCTTTGTTGCGTAATTAAATTTAGAGATAGAGCCCCCCGTTTCACGTATTTCTTAGTCAATCCGACAAGTTTCAGGCATACCTAAACCAGTAAGCTTGTTCAACGCTTTTATCATCGCGTAAGTTTCACCCACCTGGGCATTGTAATTTATTAAGCTCAGTTGCCCTCCTAGCAACTGTTTAACTCGATACATCGCTGTTTCTGAGAGTGAACGTTTGTGGTATCCATACCGCTCTTTCCAATACTTATTTGAGCCGCATAACTTCTAGCAACCCACGGCGAGATTTTGAGGGTGACCACGCTCCCAGAAGGCTGCCCCTTCTCGTGGGGGAACAAGCGCAATGGCTCCCTTAATCTTTATCGCAGCGTGACACGCTCTCGTGTCGTAAGCGCCATCACCAAACACCTCAAGGATACTTCGGCGTGTTTGTTTCAGTAAGTTCGGGAGGACCTCTCCATCTGTAACTGTTGATAAACTTAGTTCGGCTGCAATGATCTCATGAGTGCTTGTATCGACTGCAATATGCAGCTTTCGCCAGACTCTACGCTTGCCATCCGTCCCGCGTTTTTTGACTTTCCATTCACCTTCGCCATAAACCTTAAGGCCAGTTGCATCAATGGCTAGGTTCTGTATCGCTCCTCTCGTTTTAGTCTTAAATGAGACCTCAACTTGCTTGGCTCTACGACTGATGCAGGTGTAATGCGGGCAACTTAAGGTACATGGGCTAACCTAAATATCGAGTCGATAAATCCTTGCAGCCCTCTCAGGGTCATAGAAAAAACTCGTTTCACCATGAGCGCTGTCATGATAGCTAAATCACTAAACCGACGTGGCCTCCCGCGCTTATTCTGTTTGCTTTGCGCCCACCCGCTTATTGCCTCTTCATCAATCTAAAAGGTCAGAGAGCCACGGTTAATGAGTGATTGGTTGTATTGCTTCCAGTTGGTTGTTTTGTAACGAGGTTTAGGCATAGGGCTACTAGAGAGAGTGGACGTAGCTGATCAGATCATAGGTTCTTGATTTAGTTCCATTGAATTATGCAACAAAGCCTTTGTAACACTACGATTTAGCTCTTTGTTAACGTGGCCTTCGTAACAGCTGAGAGTAAGAATAATATTATGGACTACAATACCTTGCGATTAGAGTCTAAAAACTTGGTATCGTTTCTGTAGTACATTGGCGCAATGTAGTATAAGAGCAGCTTGATTTTTGAGTGGGAAGGAGAACGCCAATCACAACAATTGACCATCTCCCTCTCTACCCCTATTAAGGAGCGCACTTATTATCAAGATTTAATTGAATATTTATTTGTAGAATTTAAACTTCCCAGTCACGTGCAACATAGAAAGCATATACAGTGTCCCATTGTAATAACGATATTTACCGGTTGGCTGCGGAGTATTCCAAAAATCATAAAAAAATTCCTGAGCTTGCTCTACATTGGTCGATGCCAGCAGTGCAACAGCATTAGCTGCCTTTTGACCTTCGCCAGCACAATAGCGACTTTCTGCAACACCATAACCATACTTTTGCTTGTAGCACCCTTCACCATTGACTGCTTTGTTGTAACTTAGTGCACCAAGAATGCCGTTAATAGCATTTTTATGCCAAGCCTCAGCACCCATTATATGGGCATCCATTGCAACGTTCATCGCGACACGCCAAGCGTCCAATTCATACCAATCTCCCGGGTTGTTTTGACCCACAAATATATTGCCATAGACTGGGGTCCCCCAAGGGCGTGCTAAGTAAGTAGGCAAGTTCCAGTGTGGGTCGCCACCGACAATAGCAAAATGGTCTTTAAGGAACTTTCTGCTTCTATCAGCGACAGAAGACCAATAATCTTTATCGGTCTTCTTAGTCACGCGATCCGCAAAATAGTCATAGAATGCTGGAAGATGATAGGAAGGGTCTGTCACGTTATCAACATAAGGTGAAAAAACAATCACTTTGTTTTTCATCAACTTATTCTTAATCGTATTCAACATAGTTAAGGCTTCTTGGTAGTAGTTAATTCGACCATTACTGCCCCAACGAGCATCAGCATTAAGCAATGCAAACGCGAAGTACTCTTCTCCATCCGGAGCTGGACCCTCATCCGCTTTATAGACTTTGCCTTTACTATTAAATTTTAATTGCCATGCATAAACCCCCTGCTTGTAAGGGTCTTGATGATTGGTAGAGTTCTTTTGATACTTTTTGGCAAAGCGCCACAAGTTGTCAAAGTCTGTCTGTTTGTTCATCATCACGGCGATAGTCATGCCCCAAGATTGCCCCTCAGTTCGAATATCATTGGTATCAGTAGTCTTAATATAATGACCTTGATAGTTGCCATCCTCAGAGTAACTGTAGTAAAGCTGTTGAGTGCTATTATTGGAAAACATCTTGTTATAACCATCATGCACTCGTTTCCAAGCATCTTGAATGCTCATCTCACGAGCCAAGTTACGGTATATTCCGGTTTCATAAGCCCCCTTACTTGGTGGCGTATTGTCAAATCTAGCTAGGCACGCGCTACTAAATACCGCAATCAGCGCCCCTGTGAGCCATACATTTACTTTAGTTTGATATTTATTCATTTTTTTCTCTTAATATTAACTGTAGGGTTAGGAAGGGCGTTTTCAATCGTCCTCCTGTAATAGAAAAGTCATATTTATAGGATTTAAATCCACAGAAAAAAGGCATGATATCCATGGGCTAGTATGTTTCATTCCTTAATATCGGTGTAATTTCCAAAGTTCAATGTTATTAAAATCTTATGAACTGACTAAATAATAAACACTTTCATCAAACAATCCTTGTGATATTTAGTATATTGATTTATGTATTTTTCACGATGATGATTTTCTTTGAACTAGCACAAAAAGCCGTCAATCCGATTTGATGTTTAGTTTTTATTATCTTTTTTAGTACAAAAACAAACCACTAGACCCTATAATTCTATTAATTGATTTTCATTAATTGATATTGAAGCGTATAATCTAATTCAAAATCACATTTTATATTGAAATAATCTCTGTTGTTTCATAAGAAAAGTTGATATACATTACCCAATCTTCCATTGGATTGTAAAAAATACTATACCGGCTAATAATTAATGAGATTGAAAAAACGAACTGTCTCTATTCAAAGCGTAGCAAAAATGGCTCGAGTATCACCTGCTACCGTATCGCGCTTTTTAAATCGAACCAGCTTCGTGTCCGATGAAAAGTGCCAAAAAATAGAAGATGCTATTAAGCAACTAAATTATAAAACCACCATTAAAAGCCCTAACTTTGATCAGGGGCGCTCAATGACTATAGGGGTGCTGGTGCAGCATCCCGACAGTCCTTATACCTGCCAGATCATCAACGATATGGAAAGAGCATTGATGCATCATGGCTATCAATTAGCCATCACCTCTGGTTATTGGGATCAGCAGTTAGAGACTCATGCACTTAACTATTTACGACAACTTAACGTCGATGGCATTATCATTATCACAGGTAATTTAACTGAAGAACAAATTGTTGATTTTGCCAAAAGCACGCCAGTGGTCGCTGTTGGTTACAGTATCGAAGCACATCAGATCCGTTGTATAAACATAGATAACGAGTTGGCAGGTTACATGGCAACACTTCACTTGTTGCAAGCTGGTCACATCAGCATCGCTCATATCAAAGGATTAGATAGTCAGCCCGATTCGCACAGCCGATTTGAAGGATACAAAAGAGCATTACGTGAAGCAGGGATACAGCCTAACAATAGGTTAATTAAGGAAGGCAATTTCAGTTCGGCGCGAGCATACCAGCTAACCACAGAATTACTAGATGATAATAAAACCAAAGTCACCGCTATTTTTGCAGCCAATGATTTAACCGCTTATGGTGTGATTAAAGCAATTCATGATTATGGATTGAAAGTGCCAGATGATATCTCAGTGGTAGGTTTTGATGATCTACCGACTTCGCACTATTTTACCCCTGGACTAACGACGCTACGTCAACCAATCGAGGAGCTGGGGAAAATTACAGCTTGTTCAATTTTAAACCTGTTGAGTGGTCAGAGATATGATGAACGGCTCCCCCCGTTTGAACTTATCGTTCGAGAGTCCACTAAGTCCCTTAAAACCAACAAGTGAAAATGATCAGTTTTCACAAATCCACGCTCATCAATAGAAACCTGCCTCTGAATTCAGAGGCAGGTTTAGGTTGTTTCAGTCACCGCTAAACTAGGGCTTCAGGAAGGTAGGAGAAGATCATTCCCGGACGAAAATATCGACCCGCTGTGTATTTTAGACCAGTATTCTTTAACCAAACATACAGAGCTTGTGTTTGCGGTAAGTCAATCTTGTCAGCCAATAAATCTTTAAACGCAGCCACGTCACTCACCATGTTTGGATTAACACGACCGTCAGATAACAAGCATGAAGACTGCTGAAGTGCCTGATACCACATGTGGGCTTGTTCATTTGATAACGCAAACTGCGTAGCCAGTGTCTCGATACTAACTTGTGCCGAACAGTTAAAGCCTTCTGGCGCTGCGAATGGTATCTTAGATTCACGGTAGAGTGCATTGTAAACCGTATTCATTAATTCCACTCCTTGTTTACCCTTACCTGCTAAACGCAGTGCCGTCGCCATACTAAACTGAACACCTACCCAAACATCTTGCGCTTGGAATTCAGGGTGAGGCATACCATCACTGAGAGTCATGTTAGCTACACCAAGTTTAGGGCTGTTCTCTTTGAAGTTAGTTTTGTAGATAAAATCTAGGGTGCGCTCTACTTTACTGTCTGAAAATAATCCCTGCATACCCAATAGCTTGAGATAAGTATTAGCTAGCATGGCATCGCCAAAACTGTTGTCAGAGTCAAGTTCAAGAATCCGCTTATACTCGTCCGTAAAAGCATATGGTGCTAACGCCAACAACTGCTGCTTAGCTAAAAAACGACGTTGACTTGATGGAGTCGCTGATCTGGAACATTCACTATCTAGGTAGCTGTTCAATTCTTCTTTGTCATGAACCTTGTCACCTGTTAGTTTCAGCCCTAAGCTCTCAAGTGCCTCATAACCTTCACCTGTCAAATGTTTGGTTTGAATTGGCGTTATGAAAAAGTGGAAATAGCCTCTATCATCGTCCCAGAGACCGCGTTCAAGCGTCTGTAGTGACTGTTCTCCCGTAGCCATGTACTCTTGCGCTAGTTCAACTTCATTCATCACAGATGCCAATTTAGCCGCAGCATACAAACCCGCAACCCACAAGCTTCCACAATAAATCGATATACCATGTGATGATAAATTGTCAAAGGTATCGTCGGTGCCATGTGTTAGTGGCATAGCATCGCCTTCTTCAATCAGTGTTTTGAGGTAAGCTATACTCTCTTTAATCGCCGGCCAACACTCTTTAACGATGTCAAAGTTACCGACAAGTTGGTAGTGGCGATAAACCATCAAAGCAAACTTCGGCGCTAGGTCTTTCCACTGTTTGACGTTATGCCAAGTATAAGCATCTGGAGCAATGTCAAATGGACTACCTAGATCATGAATAACAGCACCACGAATGCCTCGTACCCCCTCATACTTGCTGTCGACCAACTCAGCGTACGGTTTATCTTCATATTCCCAAAAACGACGTTTGGTATTATCTTGCGATAAAATTGCGTTCGAGAATTCACGCATCACACAACCATCTAATTCAGGCAACAAATAGAGCAGTGAGAACGAACCATAGAAATACACATCTAGTGAATTGAAAAATGGATAGTCAACACACTCTTTCACTAAAAACTTATCACTCGCATCCCAAACCGTTGCTTCTGCCAAAAATGATAAGCTGTTCATCGCCATAGTGGCAAACTGCAATGCGGAGTACTCATCATCGATAGTGTCGCGCGCATGCTCAAAATAATCATTCTGATTTTGAACAATCTGCGCCTCAATAACATCAAGTTGCGATAACGTATCTTCTAGAATCGCCACGGCCTTATTGCCTTTCGGATAAAAATTGGCGTACGCCTTTTCACTAAGCCAATCTTGTAAATGAATCTTGCTATGATCCATAACTTGGATAAAGCGCAGCGACACCGATGAATGAGGCTCGATTTCCACTTGGATCGACACAACAGAAGCCAGCGCCTCACGGCCAGTGTAGATCCCTTTATCAAACGTTTTATTGAGACGACCTGAACGCAGTGCATCTACGATAGCTTGCTCTTCATTCAAGCAATAAACACTAGGTTTACTTGAGATCACCGCTTTCCCGGACTGGATAAGCGATTTATCAATTTCTGCCCCAAATAGCACTTCACCATCAATATCCGAGCCGTAGTCTGACTCACTACGTTGGACGACACCAACATAGTTACGATTATTCTGCTCAAAAGCATAACTAGAGTGAGCTTGCTTGACCGGATTTTGCGTCAGTAGGCATGCTGAATCCTGTACACCCGGACGTTGCTTACGATAGGTCGAACCAATAAGATTTTTTAAGGACTGAACCAGAGTTACAATTTTAGTTTCTGAGCTGCTGTTGGTCAGCTCAAATTCATTCCAGTGAAGAGGTAGTGAACAGAGTTTTTTGTCGCCTTTTACGATCGGAGACACCACCTTACGGGTAATTGCTACATCTTCAAATGTGGAATAGTTAAACTCTGCCATTGGGTAAAGCGCACGAAACTCCACTTCATTCGCTGCAATCGGTGTTACTACATCACTCGAACACGTCACCGTAAGTGACCTAAGTTGCGCCGACTTGTTAACAACTAAACCGTTGAAAAAATCAACCATAACCAATACTTGTGCTGCAACTGAGTAACGATCTTTGGCTAGGGCAAGTAACGTCTTACTGGTAAACTCAATGTTCCATTTAGTAAAATTTTGCTCATTTTGAGCATAAAATTGACCTGAACAGATTGCCTGTTTGATAGCAGCTAATGTCTGATCAGAACTAGAAACTTCAAGCGTTTTATTACTAAATAGGGCAGGATAAAAGCGCAACCAATAAGTAACTTTATCTAAATCAGTAATCTCAAGATGCTCTATAGACAACTCATTGGCAACTGAGACATAAAAATCATTAAAATTGTATTCTTCAGCGTTGTTGTCAACATAGATCCCCGGAATAAAAGCAAAGCTAGGCGTATTACCTAGAGGGGTTAAAGTAAACGTGTTCCCGATGCCACCTACGGCAATACCGGTGTTGCTTGGGGTCGTGGAAATGGGTGTGTACCAGGGTTGAATAAACTCAACAGCGTTGCCTTGCGCGCAAATTTGTTGAGAACTACCACTGAAGCTTGTATAGGGGATTCGGTTTTTCATCTGTGTATCCTTGTCAAAGGGGCTCACGGCCCCTATCTCTCATTTAGCCTAGCGTTACTTCAATTAGGTGCTCACCCGTACTGAAAACAGGGGCTTTATTTCCCGAGATTGGGTCACCATTTACTTTCATTTCAATCACCCCCCTAGACACTTGGTTAGGGTTTAATACGGTAATGTGATAGGTCGCACCACGGAATTTACGTTTCACTTTAAACTCAGGCCATTGTGCCGGAATACATGGGTCTACCACTAAGCCATCAATCTCTGGACGGATACCTAGAATCCACTGGGTACCAGCGACATAAGTCCAAGAAGAAGTACCAGATAACCAAGCATTGCGACCCATACCAAACTGTTTGTGCTCATCACCAAGAATATTTTGAGGATAGCAATACGGTTCAGACTCGAATGTCATTAAGTCGTCATTCTTTGACGCTGGGTTAATCTGCTGATAATACTCAAATGCCCTATCACCGTTGCCCATTTTTGCCTCAGCAATAATGACCCAAGGATTTGAATGCAAGAAGATTCCACCGTTCTCTTTTGCGCCTGGAGGATAAGTCGAAACACCACCCAACCTTGGTTCAAAACCGTTATATCCCGGTGTAGAAAGTTTAATTCCGTTGACTGTATTTAATCTACTGTTAACCGAGTTAAGTGCCTTAGTTGCACGCTCTGGAGTTGCAAACCCAGAGATAACAGACCAACTTTGCCCGTTAGTGTAAATCTGACCTTGTTTATTGACATGCGAGCCTACTGGCGTGCCAGTCTCATCAAAGTAACGGACGTACCATTCACCGTCCCAACCATTTAAGTTAACTACTTCCTTCATATGCTCGTACTGAGCGACAAACTCTTGCTTCAATTGAGGCTCTTCTAACAAATCACACAGATCCGACATATCCAATAGAGCCTTACCATACATATTGGCAACCATTAAAGATTCCGCACCTGTCGGTAGGTTAACCGTATCGTTCCAGTCTGCAAAACCGAGTAATGGCAATTCATGTTTCCCTGTGTTCAAACGAGTAAACTCTATTGCGCGACATAGGTGATCCCAAACTGAGCCAAAACTGATAGGCTCACCTCGCTTGTTCTTTTCATAAAAAGGAATGACTTTATCTAAGAATTCACGATTACCGGTCTCTTTGACGTATTGGGTTACTGCATAGATAATCCATAGGTGGTCATCACCATAGTAGTTTGGACGATCTTCCTCTTCTCGAGAATCACCTTCGTTTGCTTCCATCGTCGATGGGAAAAACTGGTGCATCGCAGAACCATCATTTTTCTGAACCGATAGAAGACGTTCGATAAACTCTCGAGACTCTTCAGGCATATGAGCAATAACACCTAAAGTATCTTGTGAAGAGTCACGAAACCCAATACCACGCGCTCCGTAGCCAAGCTGATACAAAGACAGATAACGAGACCAGTTCTTAGTGGTATGACATTGACGTGGATTGTGTATATTGAGCATAGAGTTCATTGATGCATCAGGTGTCTCCACTTGCAGCGTGTCTAAATACTGATCCCAACCACTGATCAGCTCGACGAATGCCGCATCAACCGCGGTGTGATCACGAAATTTAGCCATCAATGGACGAGCAGCTTGCACACTTTCAGCTTGAGTCAATTGCACTACTGTTCTCTCTGTTTGCCCCGTCGATAGCCAGCCAAGTCTCAAGTTCAATGCGCCGATATTATCACCGCGAATACATTCGCTGTTGGTTAGCTCTTCCGCTTCTAAAGCAGAAGGAGCAGCCCAACTACCATAGCCAAATTGTCCTAAGAACTGCTGACGATCACCATCAAAAGACGTCGCAACGCGATCTGCCGTCATCAAGTTAACTGCGAAGTCACGTTTCATAAATGCGTACTGCTCTAGCACGGTATGACCTGTTTGTTCTTGGTGAGCATTCAGCGTCATCGTTTGTGGAACCCAGTCGGCATTAAGTAACTGTTTTAAAGCGTCAAAGTGAGTAAATTCATACACGGGTACTACATCAACATGCAGATCGTCGTCACATATATTTGTGATCTTAATATCCTGAAGTAATACGGCATCATGCTTTGGTACGAAGAAGGTCACCTCACAGCGCACTCCAAATGCTTCTGAAACGATCTTGGTGTAAGAAAGACCTGTATGGTTCTCAAACTTATCTAATGGTTTTAAAGTTGGAGTGAAAAATGGCGAAAAGACTTCAACATCACCATTTTTGTTACGAACCTTAAGATAAACAGTCGAACCTTTAAAATCTGAATTGGGCATTTGTGCAATGTATTTGGTAATACGGTTAAGTGCGGGGTCCCCCTTGCACAGCAGTACACCTCCATTACTATCTACTAAGCCACCAAATTCTAATGTACCGACATAGTTACACCATTTAATCGGCGTCACTGGCGTGGTCGCCACATATTCTTTCTTGTTATCGTCAAAATATCCAAATTTCATATCAATTCCTCATCTTCGGGTCGTAGAGTCCCTAAAATCTTTACTGTAATTCTATCGTTGAACCTAAACTCACTGGCTAGACGATATTGTTTTTTTGCGCTGCTTTAACATGCCGCGAAAAGCTAACGCACTGTTTTTCAGCGTCCTTTCTTGAGTTTGGTAGTCTACATGCACTATGCCAAAACGTTGGCTATAGCCAAATGCCCACTCGAAATTATCCATAAGACTCCAAGCAAAATAACCACGAATATCGACACCTTGACGAATCGCTTCATCAAGGGCAGTAAGATGGGTTTGGTAATAGGCTATACGTTGGTCATCGTGAATCACGCCACCCTCTTGCTCATCGTCACAAGCCGCGCCATTTTCAGTGATATACATTGGTGGTAAATTTGCATAGCGCTGCTTTAGCAACACCAATACATCCGTCAACCCCCGAGGGTAGACTTCCCAACCTATAAAAGTATGCTCAGCTTCAGTTTGTGGTGCAATTTCAGGCTGACCATCTGGATTAGTACCAATCACCTCACGCGAATAATAGTTAATGCCCAAATAATCTAATGGAGCACTGATTATCTCCATGTCACCCTCGAGTATCAGTGGCATATATTCGACCAATTTTTTACATACCACTTCTGGATATTGCCCAGTAAAAACAGGGTCAATGAACCACAAGTAGCCGTCAGCTGCCTTAAACTCAGCAGCTGCAACATCAGTACTGTTCACGGGATAGGCTGGACAAACGTTCACCACAAGACCGTGAAGAGAGTTCGGCGCATTACGACGTAGCACTGGCATCGCCAAACCGTGAGCTAACATAAGATGATGAGCCGCTTGAAACCCTTGTTTATCACCTTTTACCCCTGGTGCGTGTATACCCCAACGATAACCAAGGAACGCCGAAACAAAAGGTTCATTAAGCGTGGTATAAACGTCAATCTTATGCCCAAAAAACTGACTGACGACGTCTGCATATTGGGCAAATTTGTACGCAGTTTCACGGTTTAACCATCCACCTTTATCTTCTAAATACTGGGGAAGGTCCCAATGATATAAAGTTACGTACACCTTCAACCCTTTTCGATGACACTCATCGATGATGTTGCTATAAAACTCCAATCCTTGAGGGTTCACCACACCATCTTGCGGTAAAATTCGTGACCAACTCACTGACAAGCGATAAGCATCAACGCCCAGGTCTGCAATCATGGCTATATCGTGTTGCCACAAATGATAATGATCACACGCAACATCGCCGTTGTCGAAGTTGTTAACAACTCCCGCTTTGCGACAAAAGGTGTCCCAAATTGAAGGTGTTCGCCCTCCTTCCCTCACTCCACCTTCTATCTGATAAGAAGAAGTGGCAACACCAAATACAAAGTTGGGTTCAATTAATTTAGAATCTGCTGGTATCTGATATTTCATAGGTATGTCCTTCAAAATGCTGTATTGGAAAACAGCGATAATTCACCTCGCTGATCTCGTTTTGGGGACAGAGTAATCTACATCAACTCTAACAACGTGAACTAAGTCACACCTAATAAAACACCATCGATATCGTTAGTTAAAATATGAAAAACTCCACAAGAATGATAAGCCCTATGAAATTGTTTCATGGAATATTATTTCACTATTTTAACCTACGGTTGTGAAGTTTATAAATTGAGGAGGTATTAAGAAATTAGCATAAGCTGCACCTAAACTATTAAGCTCGAACTTTGTTAATGAATTAAGGCAATGGAATGAAAATTAATCGATACACATTATGTTGGTTTGGCTATTCTTTCGAATTATAGTCCGTCAAGGGCAAGGAAAGATCAAAAATTGGCGAAGATAGCCAATCTGATTGTAATGTCTTAATTGAGTTCCATCGGATTACTGAACAAATCCATATCACAATTAGAGTTACTAAAGCCTAAAATACCAGATATCACAACTTACATACGAACTTACACAATTCCTAACCATAAAATAACTGAAATAATACATCTTCATTATTTCTTACCATGAGTTGTTGTTATGAAATTAATTAAGCTGTCTATAACCAAACTAGTTCTCTGTACTTTCTCAATGATATTAGTAACCATTTCAGCTATAAGCTACCTAGTTTGGTTGGAGTTAGACAGTACCAATAAAGCAATGGCACTTGTTACTGACACCACTTTCCCAATGGTAAAAGAAAACAATCAGCTTAACCAACTATTCAGTGAAACGAATAAGGTTGTTAATAGTGGTTTAACTACTCAGTCTACTGAAGCCGTAGAAATAGACGTTGTCGTAATTCAGGATTTGATCGCGCAGTATACGCAAAATGATCAAACTGAACGTTCGAACATAAAACTAAACCAAGCCATGCTACAAGTAAATGAGAATGCAGTTAACATTCTTAATAGTCACATTCAATCTATTAACAAAGAACAAGAGCTAAGTGAACGTATCGCAGCATTCCAAGTGCTATCTTTACGCGTTAGTGTACTGATAGGTAAAGAGTTTACTGATAATATGAGTGGAGATGCCAAGGTCATTTTAGAAACCATCAACGAAGATATGCAATCCATTCAACTAGGTGCTATCGAAGCGCTTAACTCTAAAAACATCAATAAATTAGAAACCATATTAGCGTCAACTAAAGAGACCGCCGAATATGTGTTCTCGGACCTGCAAGAATACTCTGAATTAACTAAAGACAAATACACTAAAGGTGAAACTGAACTGTCTAGTCTTGTGCCTTGGGTCATTGGTGAACTCACTTATGATGATGGTCTACTGGTGAACTACTTACAGCACCTAAAAACAAAGCAACAACAACTGAACGAGAAGTCTAACTTCGACCGATCTATCAGTCTATTGAGTCAACAATTGCAAATGACCACAGATCAGGTACAAAATCAGGCTGACTTGCAATTGCAAGAAGCATCAAATGGTGTCAGGACTGTCATCTCTGGCGGACAAATTTTGTTACCTGCCTTGCTAATTGTCTTTGCTTGTCTAGGTTTCTATTTCCGTAACATCATCAAAAAGCCTCTAACTGAAATCATCAATACGTTACGTGAACTTGCCAAGGGTAATTTAACTCATAGCTGCCAATATAAAAGTAGCAACGAATTTGGTCTTATTGCAGAACAGATCAACAAAACGATCGACACACAGCGAGCAATTATCGCCACCATTTCTAGCAAAAATGCTGAAATTTTGTCCATATCAAAAGACAACCATCTACAGGGCAGCAAACTGTTGAACCAATCTGAATCGCAAACAGCTCAATGCCAAATCATCACACAATCCATGACAGAGATGAACTCAAGTATAAACGACATTGCCACGCGCGCAGAAGAGGCGTCGAGTAACGTTAGGCGTGTGAATGAAAATGTTGAGGAAAGTGTAGGAATTACGCTAGTAGCGTACGAGCAAAACCAGCAACTGTCAGAACAATTCGTCACCGCAAATCTAAGTATGAAACAGGTTTCGGAAAGCAGTGCTTCAATCTTTGACATCCTAGAAGTGATTGATGACATCACTAATCAAATTAACTTACTCGCGTTAAATGCTGCAATTGAAGCAGCTCGAGCTGGCGACAATGGTCGAGGCTTCGCAGTAGTGGCGGACGAGGTGAGAAAACTTGCACACCGCACCAACTCATCAACAGTCAAGATTCAAGAACTGATTCATGCGCTTCAGACCAATATCGAGTCAGCAACACAGCAAATCGATAAGTGTAATGAGACGATGAAAGTGAACAGCGAGAGTTTTATTACCGTGCAAAATAAAATCGATACTGTTAGCCGACACGTAAAGTCGCTTTCACAACTAAACGAAGCGATTAGTGTTGCCACAACCCAGCAAACCGCAGCTAGTGAATACATAGCAAGCAATATGGAACTTATCCTTGAATCCGCTGAACAGAACTATGAAGCAAATTACGAAATAAATAAAATTAGTGATCGCCTAGAGTCCATAACTAAAGAGCAAGTAGATACTATCAAAGGATTCACTATCTAATTTACTATTCAAGGACCGTACTAGTGGTCTTTCTAGAAGGATATTTATAGCCAGGGGAAAACATATTTTACCGCTGACATTTATCATTTAATTACAGATAAATATATATTTCGTAATGTTATTTATATATTTACACCTCCATTAATATACTATGACACCTTACACATTAATAAGGATATGTATCTGTATAGTATTGGGGTAATTTCATTCACACTCGATGGAGAACACATAATGAATACCATATCTAAACTCGGTCTAATCAGCCTTTCTGTACTAGCTCTATCAGCACCTGTATCAGCAAATCAGTTACTGAAAAACAATACATTTTCTGACAATACTAGCAACTGGTGGGGGGCCGGCGGTGACCTAAAATCCGCTAGCAGTGCTGGGTGCTTGACTTATGGCAATGCAGGATCCAACTTGTGGGATGTTATTCTGGGTCAAGGCGGATTTGGGTTGATTAAAGGTGAAACATACTCAATATCATTTGACATCAAGGCAAATACTAATACTAAAGGCGTTGTGTTAGTTCAGCATGATGGCGCACCTTATAATCAATACTTTAACAAGGCTATCAAAATAAACACCCGTTTTGAAAACCACCAATATAGCTTCAAATACAGTAGCAAGAATGACCCGAAAGCAACTTTCCAGTTTCAATTAGGCGCTGACAAACCTGCAACGGTATGCATTGATAATGTGTCACTAACTATTGGTGACTAAATAATGCGTGACGACACAGTTTACTGTGTCGTTTTTGTTTCCCCTCGACGGACAGTTCAGGTTAAGATTTAACCTCACTTTGTTATTTTATACTCACCTCGTTCCATATAATTAGCTACACCAGTTAATCACCTAATCTAACTGTCAATAATTATTTGTCCATTAATACTATTTTTGGGGAATATTACCCCCTATTTACTTAACTCTATTTTTATTTATGGCAATAGTATTTATAACTTTGACATCTATTTAAGCATTGTGACTACAACCATTTTTAAATAAGATTTGCGATTATAGAATTGGAAACGAATTCATTCACACTTCTATGGAGATGATACAGTGAATAAAATTTTTAAGCTGGGCATGGTAAGCCTTTCTGTTTTCCTTTGCAATGCTTCACAGGCCGCAGGCACAGATAGCTTTCCAGCAAGTCAACTTTTAAAAAATAGTAGTTTTTCTGATGCCACTAACAATTGGTGGGGTGCAGGCGGTACATTAATCCCAGTTGATGGCACTGGTTGTTTAACGTTTCACTCTGCGGGTGCAAACAAATGGGACGTAATTCTTGGTCAAGGTGGCTTTGGTTTATTAAAAGGTGAGACCTATACTGTTAAATTTGACATTAAAGCTGATAAAGACACTAAAGGTGTTATGCTCGTTCAACATGATGGTGCACCTTATAACCAATATATTTCAAAAAATATTGATATTGGCACTGACTTTGATAGTCACGAATACGAATTTAAGTACAATGCGAAAAGCGATCCTAAAGTAGGTTTCCAGTTCCAACTGGGTGCACATAAAAATGCAACAGTATGCGTAGATAATGTATCACTCGAAGGCAAGCCTTACGAAGTCATTCGTAACTTTAGCAAGCTTAGAGCTAATCAAGTAGGTTACTTCTCGAATGGAGAAAAATTTGCTGTATTGCAATCTGAAAGCAAGTCACCACTCGAATGGCAACTGCGTAACCAAGATGGTGAGGTTATCACAAAAGGTAGAACCATTGTCTTTGGAGAAAATAGTGCATCAGGCGAACACGTTCATCAAATCGATTTCTCTCACATTACGAGTAACCATAGCAACTTGGTTGTTACTGTAGGTAGTCACGTAAGCCACCCTTTCGATATCAATGAACATATCTACGCTGAAATGTCGGAAGATGCACTTAAATACTTCTATCACAACCGAAGTGGTATTGAGATCAAAGAGGCATTTGTGCAAAGAGCGGATCTGGCGCGCCCTGCGGGTCATCCAGAAGACATTGCATCATGCTTTAAAGGTACAGATGCAAAAGGTAATGTCTGGCCTGGATGTGATTTTTCTCTCGATGCTACGAAAGGTTGGTATGATGCAGGTGACCATGGTAAGTACTTAGTAAATAGTGGCATCAGTACTTGGACTCTGCTCAACTTATATGAACGTGGGCAATATAGTAGCAACCAGAGCATTCCATTCGCCGATCACAAAGGTCGTCACGCGGAATCAGGTAACGGTATTAATGATCTACTTGACGAAGCTCGTTGGAATATTGAGTTCATGATGGCGATGCAGGTGCCTGCTGGTAAGAAGACACCAGCGCCAGTCGGCGATCAACACAATAATATTTCTGATCTAAAACTCACTGAGATCGATGCTGGTGGCATGGCATTCCACAAAATAGCTGACGATAAGTGGACAGGATTCCCAACTGCACCACATAACGACAAACAGCATCGTTCACTGTCTCATCCAAGTACTTCTGCGACACTTAATCTTGCCGCAGTAACCGCACAGTGTGCGCGTATTTGGAGAAACATAGATGGAGATTTCGCTAATCAATGTTTAACGTCATCAAAAAGGGCATGGAACGCGGCTCGAGCGAATCCAAATGTGTACGCTTATGATAACTTCACCGGTTCTGGTCCTTACGGTGACGCCACTCTAGAAGACGAATTCTATTGGGCAGCCGCTGAACTATTCATTACTACGGGTAAAAAAGAGTATGGTGCATTTGTCACTGACTCCCCTGAGTTCCTCGCTATGCCTAAAGGCGATATCAAGTCTACTGGTGACTTTTTTTGGCAATATATGGCTCCAGCTGGCACGTTAAGTCTTGCTTTAGTGCCAAACAACTTGCCGATAGAGCAAGTTGAACAGGCTCGAAAGAGCATTGTTAAATCCGCTACTGCATACTCTGCACAAGTCGATACGCAAGGCTATCGCTTGCCGTATCAAGTGGAAGAGTATACTTGGGGCTCTAACTCAAACATAGTTAATCGTGCGATAATTCTAGTATATGGTTTTGATTACACTGGTCAGAAAGCGTTTTTAGTCTCGGCGACTAACGCTATGGATTATATATTAGGTCGAAATCCTCTCAGCTACTCTTATGTGACAGGTTATGGTGAAGATGCATACCAGAATCCACACCACAGATTCTGGGCCTACCAAGCAGACAATAATTCACCAAAGCCACCAGCGGGTGTTCTATCTGGCGGTCCAAACTCGATCAACTTTAGCGACCCAATAGCAACCAACCTTCGTGGTAAGTGCACAGGTCAAACTTGTTATGTTGATGACATTGGGGCTTGGAGCCTAAATGAAGTCACAATTAACTGGAACTCTCCTTTAGTTTGGATAACCACTGCATTAAACGATAATAAGCTGAAGTGATGCCAAGTTACGCACTGCTAGGTGGTAGCGCAGTTCAGATTGCTGGCAGTCCCAACAACCCCACTTTTTAGTGCAATGTAGTTCACTTAAGCGGAGCTGCTTTGCGATTAACTGGATAGCGAGTCTTTGACATTTGTACCGCCCTAGGCCGATTAGGCTTAGGGCGTTTGTCTATAAAGAGGATGGATAAATCTCCCCTGAGACTCTTTAAACGCTTAGGTGTATTGCCTGGCGATATCGCTTTACTCATCACCTTCAGTTGACTCGCTATAAACTGACAAGCGTATTTAAAGCTAATTTCATTCGGCATTCTTCCATGCTCAACCGCTGCCTGACTCGCTTCACGTCTTACTAAGTTATAACCAAGCAACAGCCCCCAGAGTTCTTGATAAACAAGGTCTACTGTTTTGCTGCGTAATACTTGGGCTTTGTGTTGCATTGAGCTTTTGATATCACGATAACCCAATTCGATTTCCCAACGTTCATGGTAGAGTTCGGCTACTGCCTTCGCGTCGTAGTTTGTTCTAGGAAGGGAGGTAAAAACGGTTTTCTGTTTACCTTGTACTTCGTAGGTCACCGCTCTGACTTGCCATTTCTCAGGTAAGCTAGGGTTCTTTTTGCGAGCTTGCAGAGAGACTTTCATTTCGATGAGCATGTCATTACTTTCTTCTTCATCTAGAAGTGTGTATTTCAGCCCCTTCCTTGCTGGTATTAACCAATGCCTATTAATACCGCTATTTTGAAGAGAGAGAAGTAAGTCTGCACCGTAAAACCCTTTATCCAATAACGTCACAGAGTTATCTGGCAAAGAGTCGATGAAGGGCATAGCAAGCGGGATTTCACCACGCCGATAGGGGCTTATGGCGGCGTCAACGATGACATGAGAGCGGACATTCATTATAGTCACAACTCTTAGTACTGGATGCGGTGTTTGTCTGGTGCTAGAGGTATTACCCGAGCCAAAGTGCTCTCTAAGTTCGGGAGTATCCGCAGTTCGAAAAAGAGCACCGTCTACAGCAAAACTTGTAATCCTTGCCACGTATCATCACGGTATCGTTCAAGACCCCACGTCCGTCCACATTGCTTAAACAGCCACTCTGGTGCAGCTTTGCCCAAACGTTGCCTTGCCTGGGTTAAAGTACTTTTGGCTAACAGCTCTTCATCAGCTAAACCATCCGCACAGACATTCATTCTTCGTGCGACTTCGGCAATAGGTTCATTGCGGAAGAAGGCCATGCCGACAATTAACCAAAAAACCATGTCACTTGGTAATCGGCGTCGTCGGATAGTTGCTTTATCAGAAAGAGCTGCCGCCTTAGCAACCCACTCATCGGGGATATGTTCAGAGAAAGTGGTGAGTTGAGCTACATCAACAGGGCTTTCTTCGAGGAAATTGGCAAAACAGTTTTGAATAGACATAAAAAAATCAGAAACCTAAAAACAGGGTTCCGATTGTCTCTCATCAGAAGGATCGGTTAACCGATCCTTCTCTGATCTACATTGCACTTTTTAGTGGGGTTATTTTTTAGGACTAGGCTAAAGGAGTAATCTCAATCTAGCCTTATTATTGGAAGAACGCTATCCATTGATAGCTAGCTTCTCTATGATGTTTGCGAAACAACAATTTCCGCATTGAATGTGAATTTTTCTAACCTGGGGAAAGGAAATATCGATGCTGAATCGTCACTAGGCTACCTTTGCAAATAGGTAGCTAAATGTGAGTCTTACAATACTTCTCTTTAATATCCATCTTGGTCAAATAATATTTAGGAAAGCCGCACCACGTACCCCACCAGAATCACCATGCTTCGCTTTTATGATTCTTGGACATTTTGCCACTGGCAATAAGTATTTAGGAATACGCTTTGGTAACTCTTCATACAACAAAGAAAAGTTCGATAACCCGCCACCCAGCGCCACTATGTGAGGATCATGAGCGGTAAATAGGTTGGCAAAGCACATAGCCACCATCTCAATAAATATATCAACAAACGACAACGCAAATTGCTCGCCTTTGTAGTAATCATCAACAATATCAATTGCTTCACGTTCTGTCCCAGCAAAGTGTGCATATAGAAGCTCGAAACCGCGTCCAGATAAATAGCTGTCTAAGCAACCCGTCTTACCGCAACCACAATCCAGTAGTGGAGCATGTTCGCGTAATAACAACCACGCATCTACCGGTAACCGAGTGTGACCTAACTCACCTGCGACGTGATTAAAACCTGAAAATACTTTACCGCTAAAAATAAGACCTCCGCCAAAGCCTGTACCGAGAATTAAGCCCATGACTGAAGGCATATCTTTTAGTTCATCGTCCCACGCTTCCGAGAGTGCAAAGCAGTTAGCATCATTCTCGAGTGCCACTCGACGATCAATCCTAGCTTCAAGATCGAGGCGCAACGTTCTTTGGTTAGCACAAGGAACATTCACCGTTAATACCGTCTGGGTGTTTACATCTTCCACCCCCGGAATACCAATACCCACCATACCCTTTGCATCAAACTGTTCATCGTACTTCAGCACCAGTTGTGCCAACTGATCAATCAGTAAGTCATAGTCGTGTCCAGGAGTCGGTACACGCTCAGTAGCGACTCGTTTTAATGATTGATCAAACGCACCAAACTCAATCTTGGTGCCCCCTACATCAAAACCGTAATACATTTAGTTTCTCCTTTGTTCTACAAACAAAATTGCATTTCACCAAATCCTCTGCACACACTAACTCAACGTGAATTGATAAATTGAAAATGAATTTCAAGTGTTATGTGGCTATTTAACGTAAAAAATAGTCAATTGATAAGGCGTGCAAATATTATTGATGTGGTATATGTCACACTTATGATTTACCCTTGTCTACTTAATGCTTTGCACTAAATTCAAACTGAGCAACTTGAACTCAACATTTATCTTTCTTCATAACAGGAATACATAATTGAAACCAGTGAATGAAAGTAGAGTTAAATCGCTTAAAGAGTTCGTCCTAAAACTCAACTCATATAGGCATAAACTATCGTTTCCGCATGTCGCATCGCCAGAAATAAACATATATTTGGAAAGATAAACAACAAAAATCAATCAAACGAATAGAGTATGGGTGACCATAGATAGGGCATTTCTTCTTGAAGATAAAAGCGGCTTTCTAGGAAAAGCCGCGATGGCGTTTTTATCCTTATAATGTGTCGATAACTGTCACTTCAGCAAGACATTCCATCCGCCAATATTTCGGCAATGTATATTTATCACCGATTAGATTAATTGTTTGAGAAAAGATAATGTCCTTTGAGGAGCGTCCAATCATAATTTCAAACTCGCCCGGTTCAACGACACGGCGATTAGATTGATCGGTCAAATTCAGCATATCTGTCGGCAAAGAAAATTCCACTTTGCGTGTTGCACCAGCAGGGATTAGTAATTTCTTAAAGCCTTTTAGCTCGCGTATCGGTTTTACGACTGACGCATGTTTATCTCTAACATAAAGTTGCACAACTTCTTCACCGTCGACTTCACTGCTATTGTGAATAACAGCACTAATTTGCACGCTAGCATGCATCTCCACTTCTTTATTGACCACCTCAACTGCTTGGTAATCGAAATTGGCATAGCTTAGACCGTAGCCAAAACAATATTTGGAACCAAAATGATAAGCAATCGGAGTACCACTAGATTTAAGCTTATGGTTATAGAAATATGGAATCGCACCGACATTTTTCGGAATAGACAGAGTCAAGCGACCAGAGGGTGATTTGTCGCCTGCTAGCACGTCCGCAATGGCTCTTGCACCTTCTTGACCAGGTGCCCAAGCCATAATAACAGCCGCCGCCTTTTCTTCCGCTCCACCAAGATTGTATGGGCGACCTCCACTAACTAAAACCACTACCGGTTTGCCTGTTGCTAACGCCTGATCAATAAGCTCTTGCTGTACACCAGGTAAATCTAGAGAATCAGTATCTGAGCCTTCACCTACTGTACCTGTTTGAAACAAACCTGCTAAGTCGCCCACGCAAACTAAAAGAACATCGGCATCACAAACATCGGTAATCGCCGCGGGTATATTACTAGCATCTTTAGATACTGGCGATTCCATATTCTGCTCTACAGCCATATCAACATCGCCAGGGAATACTGGCGCGTTAGCATGCCGCTCTGTTAAAATATCGCAGCCTTTTTGATATTTCACTGAAGAAAACTTCTGCCGCAACCCATCAAGAATCGTCAATGCAACTTTGGCATCATCTTCAACATTACTCAAAATTAAATGCACAGGGAAACTATAGCCACCTAACAGTGCAAGTTGGTCGTTTGCTGTTGCCCCCAAAACTCCTAGCTTGGTATCTTGAGCGAGAGGTAGAGTGCCATCATTTTCAAGCAAGGTAATTGATTCGAGTGCCGTTTGGTATGCAACTGATATTGTACTCTCTTTTTTGAGTTCAATATTCTCTGCATCGGTATACGGATTTTCGAATAATCCTAAATCAAACTTGACCGTTAAAATACGACGCACAATTTCGTCAATCTTTTCCAACGAGATAAGTTTTTTTTCTACGGCAAGAGCAAGGCGAGATGTGCATGCATCATCAGGCAGCTCAACATCTAAACCCGCATTAAATGCCAATGCAGCGGCGCCAGCACCATCCTCAGCAACGTGGTGATGAGCAGCTAATAGATCAATACCGCCGTAGTCAGCAACAATTAAACCGTCAAAGCCCCACTGGTTTCTAAGGACTTCAGTCAGTAAGAAGTGCGAACCATGACACGCTTCACCATCAATATCATGGTATGCGGGCATAATTGATCTTGCTTTGCCTAATTTGACCGCCATTTCAAAAGGCAATAAGAAGGTGTCGTTGAGTTCTTTAAAACCGAGATTAACCGGCGCATGGTTACGAGCCCCTTCACTATATGAGTGACCGACATAATGCTTTAAGGTCGCCAGCAAGTCACGCTTTTCACCTTGCAGACCCTCAACATACTTAGTCGCCATCACACCAACATGGTATGGATCCTCGCCTAGTGTTTCTTCTGTACGTCCCCAACGCACGTCACGCGAAACATCAAGGACCGGGGCAAGACCTTGCTTGGCACCAACTTGCTTAACCTCATCACGAATGCATTCACCCACGGACTTCATTAGCTCAGGATTCCAAGTATGCCCGTAGTTTAATGACGACGGAAACAGTGTTGCTTCTTTAGCCATGAGACCAACTAAACACTCTTCATGAGATATGGCTGGAATACCAAGACGAGTCTCTTCTACCAAATACTTTTGTAGACTATTGAGCGCCTTAACACCTTCTACAGCAGAGACTGAATGCGTTCCAAGTGGTCGGGTAATTTGTCCTAGTCCGTGACGCAACCGCTCTTTTATAGTCGGCTTTTCTGCATTGCTTGCCATTTCTAATTCGCGTTCAGAGTGGTTACCGTGAGCATCAAGTAGAAGCCATTGAGCCCCCATCTGTGCAACTTTTTCCTCAAACGTCATTAAACTTAGCAGATTTTCTACACGTTCTGAGGTCGAGTAATTAGAGTTTTGATAAATGTTCATGAATTATAGAACCTATTAATATTATTTTCTGGACAAATGCACATAGAAAAAACTTAAAATAAGAAACTTTTTCACGTACCTCTGCTAATAATTTTCATTGCTAAAACAACTTAACATATTGACAAGAAACCTGTCATAAAACAAACCCACTCTAATAAAGCAACTTGAGTTTCATAAATTAAAAAATCAATCGAAAGCAATATTTTGATGTGCAAGCAAAGATAACAAATGCCTCTACGTAAAAGTATACGACATCTAGAATTTACATTGTACTTTTTTGCATTTGGATTTGGCAATGATTGTTAGATCACAAAAACCAAAATTAGATATAGGTTGATATAATTACAAATATGAAGATTCGTGCAAGCAGGTGCTTCCTGCAAGAGTATTCAGCTTCGCAGTTTGTTCTATCTCCCTTAGATTATTGCAATATGGTGCTCATAAAATTTTAGTCACCCAGAAATTAGCAAATTAATAACAACCCATTCCGATAGGCGAGAGGTTAATCTTGCGTTCCAAAAATGCTCAATCTGTTTATGAAAAAAAATATAAACCTTGCATTACACAGTGCAACTAAAAATCAACATATTATTTATGTAATTGTAGTCAAGTCAAAACCGGAGACTCATTCAAATTATAAAAGTATCCAAATAGATATACCTGATCAATAGCCAGTTGTTTTTCAATGCTAGTCTATAGCTATTTTAATACAATTGTTGTATTAAAATAGCTACATATAGGTGCCGCTAGTGAGTGTTATTCAAATGTCAATTTCGTCAATTCTTCTCCCAGGTATGATATATTTGAACCTGGGACTGGATATAACTGAGAACTGCGCTCTTTACGGTTATCATTATCCGACATAGCAATATTCCAGAAGATACTTTTTCCAACTTCTACCGGCTTATCAAGTTCAATTGCAAAGAACATCTGAGTCCCCTCCTTATTCCAGTTCGCTTTTATCTGTCGTGGATAACGATTTTTTTCAAAATCTCGCCCAACGGTCGTTCGCAGTTGCACTAGCTCATTACCAAGTTGCATGAAAATTTCAATATTATCGTTGAGATATGACTCATCCATTGATGTGACAGTAACGTCATCATTGCGATTAACCACACCATACAACCAATTGTCATAGTGACCCAATGACCAAGTTCCCCCAATCGACTGCGGTGAGGTCGACATATCTTTCTGATTCAGTTGGTTGAAAGCTAGTGAGTAGTGGAAGCCTTCCTGCCAAACCGCTGACGACGCGTTCTCTGGCTTACTAGTTAAGCTCTTTGCAATGAAGGTAGGTGGCAATGAAATAGGGATAGCTGTAACCACAGCATTTTGTCCAGTCATGAACAACTCCCCAAACTCTTCACCTTGCCAACCAATATTTGAGCCAGCGAGAGGATATAACTGTGCATGGCGAGTACCGGTATTGGTTTGGCCATCATTATCAGACATCCCGATATTAAACCCTATAGTTTCTCCGACTAAGTCTTCATAATCATCCAATTCGAACACGAATTCGAATATGCTGCCATCCTCATTCCATTCACCATGCACTTTCCCTGGAAAGTCTATCGTAGAAAAATCATGCCCAACAATCGAACGTAATTGCCAAAACTTATCACCAATACGAATGAACACTTCTACGTTATCATTCTCGTGCGCTAGCTTATGATTGGTAATCGTCTTATTATCGTGTCGTAACACTTGACCAATTAATTGATTTTTATGATACCCCACCGCCCACTTGCCGTTTACATCTGCACTCTCAGGTAAGGTTTGGTTGCGTCCACCAAGTTGGTTGAAGGCAAATGGATAGTAAACCACCTCTTTAGCATCAAACTTTGTAGTTGATAACTCTTTGGCATTAAATACTTGTACATGACGCTGAACCTGACTTAGGTCCGTAGCAGGTTTATAATTAAAGCTACCATCAACAGCATCTTCTAACACTTGATGAACAGCGTTGTATGCGGGCTTAGGCTGATAATTTTCGTCGAACATTAAAGGCCTACCATAGCCTTGAAACCAGCTCGGCACCCAAGAATATTTATCGGTCACCCCCCAAGTGGTATAAACATCGACTTGTGGGTAGAACACCGCAAGCTTCATTAACAGCTCATAACGTTTGGCTTGGTCAAGTAGCGCACTGCGGCCGTCAGTATCACGCAATCTCACATCAATCTCGGTAAAATGCATGACCATGCCTAAATCAGATAGCCGCTCTATGTTACGAGCAATCGAGACATCACTGATAGGACCATCAGAATTCAAATGGAGCTGAGTACCAACACCATGAATCGGAACGCCCTTTTCTACAAGTTTTTTGACATGGCGGTAAACAGCATTTGCTTTAGCGTTCATCCCTTCTGTTGAATAGTCATTATAAAATAAGATAGCATCCGGATCTGCCTCATGAGCAAACCTAAACGCCATCTCTATATATTCTTCTCCTAATGAATTATACCAAAGTGTTTCGCGGAAGCCGCCATTGTCATCAAATGCTTCATTAACCACATCCCAGTATTTCACCTTTCCTTTGTAATGTGAGACCACCGTTTTAATATGGTTTTCTAAAATTTCAGTTAACTCTTGTTTTGACCATTCATTCTCAACAAGCCAGTTTGGGTTTTGAATATGCCACACTAGCGCATGACCTTTAACAACCATTTCATTATCAAGAGCAAACTTTACTATTTCGTCCGCTTTATCAAATTGAAACTTGCCACGTTCTGGTTGAACATATGAGAACTTCATTTCGTTTTCAGGTGTGATTTGAGAGAACTCTTTCGCCACTGTCTCTCTAAATTCAGGATCATTTAGGTGTCGTGTTTCAAAAGCTGTACCGACAGCAAGACCTACTTTTTCTGCTAAAAATCTCAAAGGCACTTCTATCACGCTTGGTGATTGAATCATATCCATATCTCCTCTATTTTCAGCTTGCGTTGTTGCGGTTGCATGACCGCATGACACCACGGCTATAATTGCAAGTACGGCGAGTTTATTGGTTTTCATTTTAATTTTCATTTTAATTCTTATTACTCAGGGTCGAAGAAAAGCTAACACCACATCTAAACAACTGACATTAATAATTCGAAACCATCAAATCATGTAAGCTACAAACATCTAAGTAGGATAGGATGAAATTTAACTAGCTGAGAAACACCAACAATTTAAATATATAACTCTTCGCAAGTAATATCATCTAATATAAAGCGCCTAATAATATAAGGCGCTTTATTACCAGTTGAAAATATCAATCTATTCTGGAGTGAGAGGAATATATTATCGTATTACCACCAAGCTTCAAACATTGCACCATAACTTAATGTATCATATTTAGTGCTATCAAAGTCATCCACTTCACCCATCGTTACATAGAAACGCAGCATTGGACGACTCCACGACAGACCACCCAAAGAAATGTTTTGCGAAATTGTTGTTTTCCAACCCTTTTTCTCATTGCCATTTTCGAAGTCTTCCACTGCATAACCCGCTTCAAACCATGTAGAATGAATATCGTTCCATGAGTACATTGGACGTACAATTGCCGCATATTCATTTTTATCTCTTGGTTCAGTACCTTCCATTCCAGCAAATTCTTTATATGATATTAAATATTGTACTGATAAAGGATTACCTTTATTAAAAGTTCCTTCCAAGCTTGCAAAAATAATTTGCAAATCATCTTCTTCCGATGAAAAATCCCAAGGTTGAATCAAAACTGTATTGTCTGAATCCTCTGAATAACGCACGATCGCTTTGTGATTACCTCCAATATCTAGCGTCGCTGCTACTTGCCACGGTTTTCTATCACGTAATGATGGATCTCCTGCTTCGGAGGTAAAGCCATAGTTTGCATAGAAATCCATTGTACCTACGAAGGTTTCGACTCCGTGAAACTTAGTTGTCAAAGCATAGGAACCCTCATCACTACCTAGTGAACCACCATCGCCGTTTTTCACATTTCCAACAAACCCCAGATCAAACAGACCTGCTCCTAAATCAAGATCTTTAAAGCCACCACCTTGACCATCATGGGTGAGGTAGTAGTAGTCATTCAAGCTTTGAGTCGCACGCCCATGAAAATCTCGACCAGCCCAAAAGTACATCTGTGGTTGTGAGGGAATAATGTTTTTTACTCCGGCATACGCCTTTTTCAAGTCAACACCGCCAGGTGAACTCCAATCTTCATGAGCCCAGTTATCAAATAGCACGACGAGATCCCATTGGGCGCCATTGCCGCCTTCAAAGGTAGTAGACAGTTGGAATTCTCCACCGTTAACTTCATTACCAAGTCGACCTAATGAACGCCCCGTAGTCCCCACCTCGACATACTGTTTGTCACCTGCTTGATAGTGTGCTCCATAACGTGCATAACCACTGAAATCTACTTCTGCGGCTACTCCTAAATGCGGAAGGACAACAGACGCTATTGCAACACTTGCTAAAACTAATATTTCATTTTTTTTCATTCTAAAAACCCCTATATTGTGGATAGACGTTGTCGATATATTTCAGCCAAAGTCTATCTATTTTTGTTCTTATTACTTCACAATTACATTATCGATTTTTATTACTGCATTAGCTGGAAGTACCACATCATTTGCGATGAAGTTAAAGCCAAGACGATCTATATTTTCTAAATCCGTTTGTACATTTTCGATCGTGATTGTGCTCCATTCATCCAATGTATAACCAAATTGATATGCAATATCATAAACGCCACCATAAGGGGCTTGACTTTGCTGAACTAATGGTTGAACAGCTAAATCACCAGTACCGATTGATGATGGAACGTAAATATCAAATTGAATCGTTCTTGGTGTGCTGAAATCTACATCCATGAGGACGCCAGTACCGTATTTATCGGTAGTTGATGCCCAAGGAACAACAATATTCATAACTTGTTCACTGGCATTGAGACTTTCATGTGGACCGACAATGGTTTGATAAGTCGTGCCCCATTTAAACTCACCGTCAAACTTATCAGAGAATAAAGTGGGCTCCTCTGGGTCCTCTTCTTCTGACCCAATCGCATTGTACATACCTTCTAGCGCTGGCTTAGCTTGTAAGTCAGTATCGAACAATAGCGGCCAGTCAGGGCTGCCGTAATGCGAGGGGATCCAACTATCGGCATCTGACACACCCCAAACCGATACACCACCACGCTGAGCAACAGGCACTGTTTCTAAGTAAGCAGCGACAATATCTTGATAACGCTGCTTCTGGCTCATTGCCAGGTCATAAGTAAACTGGCTCAAAGTGCCGCTTTCGTTAATACGAACATCAAGCTCAGTAATTTTAACTTTAAGTCCTGTTGCTGCAGCTTTTTTAAAGGAAGAGCTAATATCGGTAATCGCAGGTTGAGTTAGACCCACGTGCATTTGGAAACCGATACCTTCAATAAGGGGATTGCTGCCATCAGTGTTGACCGTATCTACCATGTTAAGCACCGCAGTCAACTTAGCGTCATCTTGTTCTATTGCGTAGTCGTTATAGTACAAGTCAACGGCAGCATCTTTTGCTGGACTCTGATTAGTTAGAGCCTGTTTCGCGGCAATATAAGCTTTCGAAATATAAGACTCACCAATATTCGCATACCAAAAGCTTCCCCACTCACCTTGGTCGCGATAACTGCCATCATCGTTGAATGCCTCGTTGACAACATCCCAACTTACCACGGTATCCCCTGCAGCATAGTGACTGACAACATTAGAAATATGGCTGGACATTACCGCTTCACAATCTTCAGCACTCTTGGCACACTCGGTTATCATCCATTCAGGAACAGATTGATGCCAAACGAGTGCGTGACCATGAATGCTTGCCCCGATCGATGCAGCATAGTCTTCCAAAGCATCAGCATCGGTGTAGAAAAAACTTCCTTTTGTCGGCTGAACATAAATGGGTTTCATAATATTTTCTGCAGTGATCTGAGAAAAGTGCTTGCTAACAACCTGTTGTAAATCCGAGCGATCTAGAACTGAATTCAGACTGTCACCCGCAGGCAGTGCTGCACCAATTGGATACTTTGCTGCTGCTTTTAAGCTTGCAACATCGGGGATGGGAATCGATTTTTCTGGCTCTTTTGGGATATTTGTATCTTCCAACAAACATCCTTGTAGTAACAGCCCACTGGTAGACGCCAGTAGAACATGACTCAGTTTCATATTATTTCCTTTATTTTTAGGGTACAGGGAAACAATAAATAGCTATGAAAATTTAATCATTACGTAATTTTAAACTTGGATTTATATTTTTTTATTATCGTTATAATGTGTGACAGCCATCAAAAATCATCACAACCAGAAACAACTGAGTATTTTTATGCCCGTTAAAAAGCTGATTAGTCTGGCATATAAACACGAATAAACTATTCGCTTACTGTCAACAACCCAGTTAAAAACAATATTATTAATAGCCGGTTCGTGCCGTATTCTAAAACCTTTCCCACTTTTCACTGTCGTTAGTTAACCGGTGATTAAAGCCTTTAACACTGACTTAAAGCGAACTAAACGGGTAAATTATACTCAAATCAGTCGAATTCACTGACTGAATATCATTTCATGCGAGAGCTCCGTAACAACTCCCCAGCACTAACAACAATACCTTTCGAATGAATCGTGACTCTCCACCCTCCTGGATTGATAATGACTCGATCAGCAAGCAACAAAACATAAACGTGCATGTCATACCTATTTCGTAAGGTTGCAACCGTACCTTTGCTATTATCCAGTCTGTAACGTATGTCTTTGCTGTCAAATCGGTCTATTTATTTTCCTTTTTATCTGAAGGTGACGCAGAATGTGTGACATTTCCCACATAAGAAAAATCAATAAATCATATGTTAAAATTTCATAGTTGCGAGAATCACGTGCGATTGGACATAATGGAAATGTAACGATTTTCAGGAATGTTAGACTATGAAAGAAACAACACAACGAACAATAGAAGTTCCGCCAATTGAAAATAGTAATATTCAAGTTCAACCTAAAATACTTTCGAATATCAGCAACAGTGAACGCTATTCATCTTGGAATAAAAAAGTTGGAGATTTAATTTTTAATAGCAATTTGAGCTTAAAAGAAATCGCCGAATATCATTGCGAGTAACAGCTGATTTTTCGTTTTAGCATTTCAAATCACTCATTATTTACTACATCAGGCCTTGTAGGCTACATGATAGATACGGAAGCAATTACCATGACAAAGGTCGAGAACAGTAATGTCCAACCATGGGGCAATTATCAACTTATTTCACTAACTAACAACAAAGGGAGCCAAGTTGATGTTTCGGACCTAGGCGCAACTATCGTCAATTTCTATGTTACTAACAGCTATGAAGAACGCATCAACATAGTACTTGGCTATGATAAACCTTCCAATTATATTCAAGGTAGAGCTTATCTGGGTTGTGTGGTGGGACCATGGGCAAATCGTATCGCCAATGGAAAGTTCAGACTTGATGGACATGTCGTCCAACTTGAGACAAACGAAGGCACCAACCATCTGCACGGAGGAAAAGCAAATATTGGTGCAAAATGTTGGGAGATAACCGAAGTCACGTGCCATTCTGTCAAACTGATATGTTCTACACTTGATGGAGAGGCAGGTTACCCATGTGATATTGACTTTACAGTTGAATACAAATTAGGTGAGGACAATGGACTGGCTATTACATACAGCGCGATTCCATCTGGCATAACACCCATCAATATGACACAGCACGCCTATTTCAATCTCGATGGTAGCGGCACAATCGAAAACCACAGTATAACGTTGAACAGTGATCGCTATTTACATATTGATGAAAAAGCACTACCAACCCGAATTGAGCCCGTTGACGCTACGCCATTTGACTTAAGAACACCAACCATCATTGCAAACAACCTCCATCAAGATCACCCTCAACTTATCTCTGCTAATGGTTTTGATCACTGCTGGGTGTTAGATGGTAATATCAAATCAAGATGCGCATCGTTAACATCAAATCTGTCTGGACTCACTCTCGACGTTTACACCGACCAATCAGGTATTCAATTTTACTCAGGTAACTTTCTCAATGGTGAAAAAGGTCGCATGGGTCAAGTGTACAATAGACGCGCAGCGTTGTGCTTAGAAACCCAATGCTATCCAAACCAAGTCAACATGCCTTCACGTGATGACTGCCTGTACGATGGTAATCGCATATACCAACATAAAGTGATCTATCGAATAAAAAATCAGTAAGGCGTATTTCAGACGCTCCTATTCGCTCTCCTTCCGATATACCCAAGTAACCTCAAAATCCAGAAGCTAGTGTTTGCTTGGGTTTATGTTCGGCTTTTCTTCATTTCCCTTGGGTACTAAGTGAGTCAAGGTGAGATCGTGAATGTTTTTTGAGCTAACGAACGGATCGATTTGACGATCACTTTTAGCTGTGATCATATACGCTCTTTCCTCTAAAAGACCTAACGCCATGCATCTCGATGAATTCAAAGAACACTTTCAAACAGTGACTGATAAACGCAGTCAGCAAAGGTAACCTACTGCTTGTTTGAGGTTCTATTCGGGTCATTATGCGCCGTGATCGCAGGAGCCAAAGGATGGTTCGACATTCGAGAATATATCCTTGGTCATCATGATTGGTTTAAGCGTAATGGCATGTTTATTAATGATATTCCTGCAGATGATACTATTGCTCGTATTGTTTCTAAGATCGAGCCACAACCATTCCATGAATGCTTTATTAACTGGATGTCAGCAGTACATGCGCTTACCGATGGTCAAGTTGTTGCGATCGATGGTAAGACCCTCCGAGGCTCTTATGACCGCGAGGACCGAGCGAGTACGATCCACATGATTAGCGCATACGCCAGTGCGAATAAACTGGTGCTTGGTCAGTTTAAAACGTCGCAAAAGAGCAACGAAATTATCGCGATCCCTGAGCTGATAAAACTTCTTGATATCAAAGGTGCTTTAGTCACCATCGATGCAATGGCGTGCCAAACAAAAATAGCCAAAACCATTGTTGAGCAAGGCGGCGATTATCTATTGGCTGTTAAACAAAACCAAGGCACCTTGCGCAAGGCGATAGAGAGTGCATTTTCCGAGCAGCGCGGGGCGAAACTTCAAAAAACCGAGTTTGAAAAAAGCCACGGACGCATTGAGTCTCGAAAGTGTTATGTCATTGATAGTAAAGAGCTAGATGGAGACTTCTCGAGATGGAAAAATATTGAGAAAGAGATCATGGTTGAGAGCTTTCGTTATGACAAAGATCGTTCAATCGAGCTCGAATACAGGTATTACATTAGCTCCAAAAAACTTAGTGCAGAGCAAGCTGCATCGGCCATACGAGAGCACTGGGGCATTGAGTCAATGCACTGGGTTCTAGACGTTACAATTAAAGAAGACGAGTGCCAAATCTACAAAGATCACGGCGCGAAAAACTTATCTTGTTTACGACATATCGGCCTGAATATGTTACGTAAGGAGCCAACAAAGCTGAGCATCGTAGGTAAGCAAAAGCGCTGTATGATGAATACAACTATGTTGGAGGCCGTACTTAGTGCTGGTTTAAGCGCAGTGAGCAAAAACTAAACACTCATGCGGTTGCCCTGCTAAGTGAGTCCGTGGGTAACAGCTGATAATAAAATGAGCTGCTAGTTTGTGACATTTCGCACATAAAAAAAATAGAAGAATCATCACATCAAATATCATAATTGCTAGTAACAAACTAATTTATACATAATGCATCAATACTGATTTGTTGGAAATGCTATCGACTAAGGAAGAAGAAACCTCATTGAACAATCATCAAGAGCATTGCCAAACAAGACTCGTTTGATAAATTCACATCAAAGCCTAACGCTCCATCTAGCCGTAATATAATGATCGTTACTCAGATTGGAATGTAAAGGTGAGATATCTAATTTAAAATGTAGCGATTAGCTTTAGTGAAATCACCAAATATAGTATGAGGTAAGTTATTTTAATTATTAGTAACTTCTAACGATATTTATTTTACAATTATTATATGATGTTAATGGAAAGCAAGCATGCCAAACAAAGAATATAGAAACATCAAACCTTGGGGTAATTACAAGCTTATCTCACTAAGCAACAATCAAGGTACAACTGTAGAGATCTCCGACTTGGGTGCTACTGTTGTCAACTTTTATGTTAATGATTCTAACGGTATCAAGACCAATATTGTTCTCGGATACGAAAATCCATCTGACTATATTAGAGGAAAATCTTACCTTGGTTGCGTTGTCGGTCCTTGGGCTAACCGAATCGCAAGAGGTAAGTTTTTGTTAGATGGTCATATCATTCAATTGGAAACCAATGAAGGAACCAATCACCTGCATGGTGGCAAAGCGAATATTGGCGCAAAATGTTGGGAAGTCATTCATACCAGTTCAGATTCCGTAAAACTTTCTTGCTCAACATTAGAAGGTGAAGCAGGTTATCCATGTGACATTGATTTTCATGTTGAATATCAATTAAGTAATAGTAATGAGCTTAGCATTACTTATTCCGCTTTACCTTATGGTAGAACCCCGATAAATATGACTCAGCACACCTACTTTAATTTAGATGATAGTGACACTATTGAAGGACATTCAATTAAGATTGATAGCGAACATTATCTTCACGTTGATGCAAATGCGATTCCAAATCAAATAAATTCCGTTCAATCTACACCGTTTGATTTGAGAAGACCAACTCTTATTCGTGAAAAAATTGATAGTGATAATCAGCAGTTATTGGCAGCTGGTGGTTTTGATCATTGCTGGGCACTAGACGGAAATATCATATCACGAGCCGCTTCAGTCGCCTCAAATAAATCTGGACTGAGACTGGATGTCTATACAGATCAGATTGGGATTCAGTTCTATTCCGGTAATTTTCTCAACGGCGAAAAGGGACGCCTAGGCCGTACTTACAAAGAACGAGCAGGTTTATGTCTGGAAACACAATGCTATCCAAACCAAGTAAATATGAAATATAGCGAAGCCTGTATATTCAGCGATAGTAACAAATATCAACATAAAGTTATTTATAAGGTAACTGCTGATTAAATTAGCCAGCTCTTACAGTAATAAACATTAACCCTTTGAGTATTTATAATGAATAATATCCCAACGATCAATTTAGGAATTGTAGCAGTAAGTCGCGACTGCTTCCCTCTAGCCTTATCTGAACAACGCCGCAATTCTGTCGTGCAACAATGCCATGAGATAAATCTAAAAATCAATGAATTACAAACTATCATTGAGAATGAAACTGACATGTTAGAGGCATTAAACGAGGCAAAACAAAAGTCTATTAATGCACTGGTTATCTACTTGGGCAACTTTGGTCCTGAAGGTCCGCTATCGCTGATGGCACAAAAGTTTGATGGTCCTGTCATGTTTGTTGCGGCGGCAGAAGAGTCTAGCTCTTGTTTGGCAGACGCACGCGGCGATGCTTATTGTGGGATGCTTAACGCTTCATACAGTGCCGGACTCCGTCATGTCCGTCCACATATTCCTGAATACCCAGTTGGTACACCGGTACAAATTGCACAGATGATTCACGATTTCGTTCCGGTTGCCCGCACCATCTTGGGTCTTAAGGGACTCAAGATTTTTAGCTTTGGTCCTCGACCACAAGATTTTGTCGCTTGTAATGCCCCAATTAAACCTCTGTTCGATCTTGGGGTTGAGATTATGGAAAATAGTGAATTAGATCTGTTTGATTTATATCAACAAGCCGAAGGGCATCCAGATATTCCATCTATCATCGCCGATATGAAGGATGAACTAGGCGACAGTAATCCCTATCCTGATCTGTTACCAAAACTTGCGCAATATGAAGCTGCATTGTTGGATTTCCACAAAGCAAATCTTGGCGCTTCCACTTTTGGTATTTTTGCCAATAAATGCTGGCCTTCCTTTGAGAAGTTTTTCGGATTCGTCCCTTGTTATGTTAATGCAAGACTGGCCGAAAGAGGCATCCCTGTAGCCTGTGAAGTCGATATCTATGGTGCATTGTCTGAATATATGATCACCTGCGCCACATCTCAGCCAGCAACGCTGTTGGATATCAATAATACGGTTCCAAACGATATGGTTGAAAACCATCAGCATGAAATGGGAAAGTATTCCGCTAAAGATCTATTTATGGGTTTCCACTGCGGAAATACGGCTTCGAGTTGCATGAAAAACTCCCAGATTAAGTTCCAAAAGATCATGCATAGTTTGATGGAGCCAGGTAAAGAACCCAATATCACTCGCGGCACATTAGAGGGACAGATAAAACCAGGTCAAGTGACATTATTTAGACTGCAAACAACTGCGGATACCAAATTGCGCTCCTATATCGCACAGGGGGATATTCTTGATATTGATCCACAGTCGTTTGGCTCAATTGCTGTGTTTGCCATTCCAGAAATGCAGCGATTTTATCGCCATGTCTTGATTCAAAAACGCTACCCTCACCACGCTGGGATTGCGTTCGGTCATGTTGGAAAAACACTTTACCAAGTATTAAACCTGCTCGGTGTTGAAGAGATTGATTATAACCAACCTCTTTCTGAGCGTTATCCAAACGAAATCCCATGCAGCTTTATCAGCTAGCACTATTGTTCGTAAAGACAATATGCCTATTTTTTATCTCAATTTTCTTTAAAGGATAGTTATGAGTAACCAACTAACTCAGCTTAAGTCTCTTACTACTGTTGTCGCTGACACCGGAAACATTGGCTTAATTCGTCAATATCAACCAGAAGATGCCACCACCAATCCATCTCTGATTTTACAAGCTGCGCAGCTCGAGGAATATGCTCCCCTCATTGAAGCGTCGGTACAATACGCCAAACTTCAAAGCAGTGACCAAACGCAGCAAGTACTTGATGCCTGTGACATGCTAGCTGTCAATATTGGCAAAGAGATCCTACAAACAATTCCAGGTCGCATCTCTACTGAAGTCGATGCTCGCCTCTCATACGATACCCAAGGTAGCGTGACCAAAGCGCGCCAATTGGTAAAACTATATAACGATGCAGATATTGGCAATGAGCGCATCCTCATTAAGTTGGCCGCCACTTGGGAAGGTATCAAAGCTGCCGAAATTCTTGAGCAAGAAGGGATTAACTGTAACCTGACTCTATTGTTCTCATTCGCGCAAGCCCGAGCATGTGCAGAAGCTGGGGTGTTTCTGATTTCTCCTTTTGTTGGTCGCATTATGGACTGGCATAAAGCCAAAGAAAATCGAGAGTTTCTAGGCTGTGAAGACCCGGGGGTTATCTCTGTTTCTAAGATTTATCAATATTACAAACAACACGGCTATGACACTATCGTCATGGGTGCGAGTTTCCGTAATACCAGCGAAATCATCGAACTTGCGGGTTGCGATCGCTTAACAATCGCCCCGTCTCTTCTTGCAGAACTTGAAGCAACTCAAAGTCCAGTTATTGCAAAACTGTTCAAACCAGAGAGTACCTCTGATCGACCTGAACCGATGACACACGCACAGTTCCTTTGGGAACATAACCTTGATCCTATGGCGGTTGAAAAGGTGGCTGAGGGTATCCGCAACTTTGCCATCGACCAAGGTAAACTTGAGGCAATGATCGCCGACAAACTGTAAATTTTCATACCACGTGGGGGGGCAGTCTCGGTCCCCCTTATATTCAATTTAATTCCAATATCACAACGGGTAATCATATGGATCGCAAACAACTGGCAAATGCTATTCGTGCATTGAGCATGGATGGAGTACAACAAGCTAACTCAGGTCACCCTGGTGCACCAATGGGCATGGCAGATATTGCCGAAGTTCTCTGGCGTAATCACTTAAATCATAACCCAACCAATCCGGACTGGGCCAACCGTGACCGTTTTGTACTGTCTAACGGACATGGCTCTATGTTGATCTATTCGTTGCTGCATTTATCTGGCTACGATCTGTCAATTGATGATCTGAAAAACTTCCGTCAGTTACACTCTAAAACACCGGGGCATCCAGAATACGGTTATGCACCCGGCATCGAGACGACAACAGGTCCTCTTGGTCAAGGCATCACTAATGCGGTAGGTATGGCGCTTGCGGAAAAAGCCTTAGCCGCACAATTTAACCGACCAAACCACAACATTGTTGACCACTTCACCTATGTATTTATGGGTGATGGCTGTTTAATGGAAGGTATTTCTCACGAAGCGTGTTCTCTTGCTGGCACGTTGGGTTTGGGTAAACTGATTGCATTTTGGGATGACAACGGCATTTCCATTGATGGTGAAGTAGAAGGTTGGTTCTCTGACGATACACCTAAACGCTTTGAATCATACGGTTGGCACGTCATTGCTAATGTCGATGGACATGATGCTAACGCTATTGATAACGCGATAAAACTGGCTAAGTCCGACTCTCGTCCAACATTGATCTGCACTAAAACCATCATTGGCTTTGGTTCACCGAATAAATCGGGTTCGCACGATTGCCATGGTGCGCCACTAGGTGCAGAAGAAATTGCAGCAACACGCAAACAGTTGGGCTGGGAATACGGACCGTTTGAGATCCCTTCTGACATCTATTCGCACTGGGATGCTAAGGAGTCCGGAACCGCTAAAGAACTAAATTGGAATGCTCAGTTCGCAGCTTATGAAGCGTCGCACCCTGAACTAGCCGCTGAGTTTACCCGTCGCATAAACGGTGAGCTTCCCTCTGGATGGGAACAAAAAACCACTCAAATTATCGCCAACCTTCAGTCCAATCCTGCAAATATAGCCTCGCGTAAAGCCTCACAAAACGCTTTGGAAGCATTTGGTGCACTGTTACCTGAATTTATGGGTGGTTCCGCCGATCTTGCTCCTTCTAACCTAACTATGTGGTCTGGTTCTAAATCGTTAACAGCAGAAGATTTTGCGGGCAATTATATCCATTATGGTGTTCGTGAATTTGGTATGACCGCGATTATGAACGGTATCGCTCTGCATGGTGGCTTTGTGCCTTACGGTGCTACATTCTTAATGTTTATGGAATATGCGCGCAATGCACTACGTATGGCTGCTCTGATGAAAGCGCAGAACATTCAAGTGTATACTCATGATTCTATCGGGCTTGGCGAAGATGGACCAACCCACCAGCCTGTCGAGCAAGTTGCTTCGTTGCGTATGACGCCAAACATGAGTACATGGCGACCATGTGATCAGGTTGAATCAGCCGTTGCTTGGAAACTTGCCATCGAACGCAAAGATGGGCCAACCGCACTAATTTTCTCACGTCAGAACTTGGCACAACAACCCCGAAACAGTGAACAACTGGTCAATGTAGCGAAAGGCGGTTATGTGCTGCTTGATTGTGCTGATAAACCCGATCTTATCTTTATTGCAACAGGCTCTGAAGTCGAACTCGCGATTGAAGCCGCTACATTGCTGGCTAAAGAAGGTCAAAAAGTGCGTGTTGTTTCCATGCCATCGACTGATACTTTCGATAGACAGAGTGATGCTTACCGTGAGTCAGTATTGCCTGCCAGTGTTACAGCTCGAGTGGCGATTGAGGCGGGCATTAGTGACTACTGGTACAAATATGTAGGTTTGCAAGGACGTGTTATCGGTATGACAACATTTGGCGAATCAGCACCAGCTGATGAGCTTTTCAAGCTGTTTGGTTTCACGGTCGACAATGCGGTGAGCACAGCGCGCGCACTTCTCAATTAAATGTGACGATTAACCGCGATAAATAGCACTCACCATACGCCACCACTGCATTCAGTGGTGGCGTTTTTACTCTATTAGCTAATATTAAGCTAATCATTAGTCTACTTCCGGCTGATTACCGAGCGAGAATAGGCGCTGTTAATGGAATAGCCGATATCCGTGGTTGACTCGGTATTAAGTAGCGTGATGAAAGGTAATCTATAAGGGATTGAACAAAAGATAAACGCAGGCAGGTGGAACGCCTGCCTTTTCTCCTCAGAGAATAGACAGGCGGCTAGATTAATTAGAACTGGTCTTTTAGCTTGTGATAAATCGCCTGATATTGGGCGCGCTTTTGTGCATAAAGTGCGTGTTTTTCCCTATTTGGTTCATGTCTCTGTACCAACTCCGGCACCGGACATACTTGCTCTACAGTACTCTCCTTATTGACACCTAATATCGCTAAACGCGCAGCCCCAAGCGCTGGACCAACTTCACCACCTTTACGATAAACAAGTTCCATACCGACTATATCAGCGAGCATTTGGCGCCAGTATGAACTTCTTGCTCCGCCACCGATTAATGAAATTTCTTCAGGGATATTTTTGGTCACGTGCAACGCATCAAAACCATCAGCAAAAGCAAAACCTACCCCTTCTAATACTGCTTTCACCAAATCAAGCTTTGTTGTTGTGTGGGTTAAACCGAAGAAAACACCTTTCGCGTTCGGATTATTGTGTGGTGTTCTTTCACCAGACAAATAAGGTAAGAAGATCACGTCACCTTCACTAATGTTACCCGCTTCCACTTCCGTCAGCATCGTACCTACGTCATCAAAGCCCGTGAGAGTCGCCACCCACTGCAAACAAGATGCGGCACTCAAAGTCACTGACATGGTGTGCCAAGTTTTAGGCAATGCGTGGCAGAAGCTGTGCAGTGCAGAATCCGGGTTGGCAACACGTCCATTGCTCACGGCAAAATACACCCCTGACGTCCCTAAAGAGAGCATGGCTTGTCCTGGATTTGTAATACCTACACCCACTGCACCTGCGGCATTGTCACCTCCACCAGCTACGACAGGAACTTGTTTCATTCCCCATGCTTTTGCAACATCAGCGCTCAGCACACCCGTGATTTCACTCCCCTCAAACAATTTAGGCATCTGGCGCTCAGACAAGCCGGTTGCTGTCAATAAATCAACGCTCCAGCGACGCGACGCGACATCCAACCAACAAGTGCCCGCTGAATCGGACATATCGGACGCATAATCACCCGTCATTTTGAATCTTAGGTAATCTTTAGGAAGCAATACTTGGTCAATTTTAGCAAATATCTCAGGCTCATGGTTTTGTACCCACTTCAGTTTTGGTGCCGTAAATCCGGGCATCATAATATTGCCAGTGATCTCACGAGCGTTAGGTACAAGTAACTCTAACTCCTGACACTCTTGAGCGCAGCGACCGTCATTCCAAAGAATGGCAGGTCTTAGCACTTGACCCTGTGAATCAAGAAGTGTCGCTCCATGCATCTGACCAGATAAACCAATACCCTTCACCTGAGCTAAATCGACTGACTTTGCCAATTCTGCTACTGTGTGGCATGTTGCATCCCACCAATCCTCTGGGTTCTGCTCTGACCAAAGTGGTTTTTCCCTAATTACGGACAGTTCGCCACTTTTCGAAGCAATGATTTCGCCATCTTTGGACACTACAATCGATTTTACACCCGAGGTGCCAAGGTCGATTCCGATATACATAGCCATTCCTCACTTTAATTATTTGGTCTACAAATTAGTAACGAGTATTCATTGATGCATATTCCCTCTCAATTACGTTATTTCGTAGCGAAGTTTCGCGATTTAACGACTGCGTCATAGATCACATATCATTGATAGTTCTATTGTTAAGATCCGAAAAAAAATAACTGACTTACCAGAAAGCATTAAAATTTATGGAAAAGCACTATAAAATCACCTTGTTATTTAACGCCAATAAGGTGTACGACCGTCAAGTCATGTCAGGGATCGGAGAGTATCTACAAGCTTCGCAATGCGCTTGGGATATCTTTCTTGAAGAAGATTTCGTGACACATTTAGAGAGCTACCACGAATGGAAGGGGGATGGCGTCATTGCCGACTTTGATAACCCTGAGATACAACAATTACTTGCTGATACTGATATCCCTGTCGTTGCCGTCGGTAGCTCTTATGTCAATGAAGATAAGTATCCCAATGTTCCCTACATTGCAACAGATAATAAAGCGATCGTTGAAATGGCTTTTCAACACCTAAAAGAAAAAGGTTTAGAAAACTTTGCTTTCTACGGTATACCTCACAATGACAGCAATCGCTGGGCATTAGAACGAGAAAAAGCATTTCATGAAATTATTGATAGAGAAGGCTATAACGGCTCAGTCTATAGAGGTAACGAGACTCACCCTCATACGTGGCAATATGATATGAACCGATTGGCGGATTGGTTACAAAGACTCCCCACACCCACAGGTATTATTGCTGTTACCGACTCTAGAGCTCGTCATATCTTACAGGTGTGTGAACACGTTAACTTAATGGTTCCTGATAAAATGACCGTGATCGGTATCGACAATGAGGAGGTTACCCGCTACTTGTCTCGCGTCTCACTTAGTTCTGTCGGTCAAGGCTGCCAACAAATGGGCTACAACGCAGCCAAAAAGCTTCACCGCTTAATCAACTTGCATGAAAAAGGAGATGAACAAGCCATCAATAAAATGAAACAGAGCCGACTCCTTGTGTCACCAGTCAAAGTTTATGAACGACAAAGTACAGATTACCAAGCGCTTAAAGACCCTTACGTGATCCAAGCAATGCACTTTATTCGGCATAATGCATGCAAAGGCATTAAGGTTGACCAAGTGCTGAGCCATATCGGAATTTCACGCTCTAACATGGAGGGAAGATTTAAAGAGGAACGTGGACACTCTATCCACCAAGAGATCCACAACGCAAAGCTGACTCGAGCCTGTACGTTACTCAAGAGTTCGTCGCTTCCGATTGCTGAAATTTCCGAATTGTGCGGCTATCCTTCTCTACAATATATGTACACGGTATTTAAGAAAAACCTTGAGAAAACACCAAAAGAATATCGAGATTCTCATTAATCACTCGATACGTTGAATTAAATAATTACGTTCCAGATGAAATAAAAATTTTACTAACATTCTCTTTCACTAGGAAATTAGGACCTCTATTTTGGGGCCATCGTCAATAACTTCTCAATTACTTTTATACATCTTAGAGTCGCACAATCGGAGTTAGTGCGACTCTTTACACTCGCTTCCAATAAGTTAGTGTTTATTTCTGATATTTCATACTCAAAACCATTGTGTTTGAGAGGAAATTCATATCTAGCCGACCTGTGATTATCTACGCTAACACTCACCGCTGTTGCTTGCCAAAAATTAGACTCTATTAGGATAGAACCTCGACTACCTATAATAGTAAAAGTATTAGGTAAATCGCATTCAAAGCTACAGGTAAAAGTCGATACAACACCACCAAAATCAAGCTCTGCATCACAACTAAAATCGACTCCTGTAGATGCTTTGGTGATCGACGCTTTCATTGTAGTGGGTGCTCGGTCTAGCAGGTAATCCGTAAGCGAAATACAGTAAATACCTATATCGTAAATTGCTCCACCCCCTAATACAGGATCCAATAAACGACTGTTCTCATCCTTAGGAGCTGTAAAACCAAAGGTGCTGTCTAGGCGGGTCACGATACCTATTTCGCCATTCACTACTGCTTTTTTTACCCATTGCCAGGCGGGCAAAAATCGTGTCCATAATCCTTCCACTAACAGCAAATTTTTCTGCTTTGCTAGTTCAAATAGAGTTTTGCTTTGCACATATGTCATAGTTAGCGGTTTTTCACACAGTACTGATTTACCATTTTCTAAAGCTAGTTTAGATAGTTGATAATGTGTGTGATTTGGCGTGGAAATGTAGACTATGTCCACCTCATTGTCCTGAAGTAGCTGTTCATAATTGTCATAACAAACTGGAATGTTGTGCTGCTGTGCAAATTTTTGAGATCGACTTCGACTGCGACTCGCCACGGCATAAACACAACCATCGTTTACCGCGGAAAAAGCAGAAACAAAGTTATTTGCAATTTTACCCGGACCGATGATTCCCCACATTATTGGTTTCCGACGATTACTGACCATCAACTTTTCCTCCTTTCTTATGCGATAAAAAAGCCCTACTTAAAAAGTAGGGCATAAAAGTTTATCGAAACCGATAAACTGGGGGTAATATCAACTATTTCGTTTCAAGTTCAAGCGAAATTTCTTGCAATTTTTTGTTGTCTAACTTGTAAAGTAACATCAAGAAGCCTAAAGAGATGAATGTCACTCCGGGGATTACCGTATATAGCATATTAATCGAATATATCGCGATATCAGACTGGATTTCAGCGCCCCCTACGTATCCAGCCCAAGCTAATATCCATCCTACAGCCGCACCACCAATAGCAATACCCAGTTTAATTGCAAATAAATTAGTGGAAAATACCATGCCACTTAAAGTACGATCACTTCTAGTTTTTTCATAATCTACAATATCCGACATCATGCTCCATAAAATCGGAGTAGTACTCATTTGCACAACACCTAAACAAATAACTAACACAAAGAGTAATGTGATATTTTCGGCAGCTACAAAGAACATCAATCCTGATAAAAAACCAGACACTATAATTAATATCCTATAGATAGTTGCTTTATCGTAATTCCCAAGTAATGGTGCTGAAATCATAGCTCCAATAATATTGGCGATCATACCAACGACCATAAATTGGGTCGCTAAATCGGGGCGCTGCATAACAGAGTTAACATAGTACATTGTTGAAGCACCCTTAAGAACAACTCCTGTTAACAGCACTATATTGACAATGAATAAAACGCGCCACTGATTATTTTTTAGTAATAATTTCAGATCATTAAAAGCTGTTTGTTCCATTTGTTTCTCAGGTAAACAACGCTCTTTAGTATTGGCAAAACTATAAAAAAACAGGGCAATCGCTCCACCTCCCATCACTGCCATTGCACCTAGATAGCCTTTTTGCGTATCACCTTGTCCAATAAGTTCCACTAAGGGTAAAGCTATAAGCGCCACGACTAAACCACCTGCTGTACTAAGCGCAAAACGGTACGACTGTAGCGATGTCCTCTCTTTGGAATTATTAGTTAACGTATTTGCCATTGCACAATATGGAACGTTGATCGCTGTGTACATAAGTGTGAGGAAAATATAGGACACATAAGCATAAATCACTTTACCTGTCGCCCCAAAGTCGGGAGTATAAAATGCTAGCATACATGCAATTCCAAACGGCACTGCTATCCACAATAAATAGGGGCGATAACGTCCATATTTTGAGCGCGTTCTGTCGACAATAGATCCCATTATAGGGTCGGTAACTGCATCAATAATACGTACTAATAAAAACATAGTCCCCATATGAGCCGGTGATAAACCATAGATGTCTGTATAAAAATACGCCAAAAATAACATCACAGTCTGCCAAACAAAATTACATCCCGTATCTCCAAGACCATATGCAGCTTTTTCTTTGACTGACAGTTTCGCACTGTTCATACTTTACTCCTGATAATTTTGTTACTTATATTTTCTCCGTTTATTAATGTCATTTCAACTTATTCAAATTTGTAATGTGCTTATGTAATCTTTTTAATGTGAAGCAGATCAATTACTGAAAATTAACTCTCAATAAAAACAATTAGTTACGTTCTTACATCCTCGTTATTAACCTAGATATCGAGACATAAGTCACATTGAGAAATTAGATAAAACTAGTGCAAAAAAACATAATTGTTTGTCATTGCAATTAAATAAATCATAGTAGGTGACATATTTAACTACTTAAACTTGGATGATTGTTATGACCCAATTTTTTAAAAATATTGATAAGATCAAATTTGAGGGTAAAGATACTTCAAATCCGCTCGCTTTTCGCCACTACGATGCCAACAAAATGATTTTGGGCAAAAGCATGAAAGATCATCTCCGATTCGCGGCATGTTACTGGCACAACTTCCGCTGGGGTGGAGCTGACATCTTCGGTGATGGCACGTTTGATCATGAATGGCTAAAAGTGACCGATCCTTTGGAGCAAGCGCGTGTTAAAGCTGATGCCGCTTTTGAGTTTTTCTCAAAACTGGATGTTCCTTACTACTGTTTCCACGATACCGATGTCGCACCTGAAGGCAACTCTCTTAAAGAGTATGTAAACAACTTCAGCACCATGGTTGACGTATTAGAGCAGAAGCAGAGCGAAACAGGTTTAAAATTGCTTTGGGGTACAGCAAACGCCTTCTCTAACCCTCGATATATGGCTGGCGCTGGTTCGAACCCAGACCCTAAAGTCTTTGCTTACGCGGCAACCCAAATATTCAATGCTATGGGTGCCACGAAACGCCTTGGCGGTGAAAACTACGTACTTTGGGGTGGTCGAGAAGGCTACGAAACTCTGCTCAATACGGACCTGCGCCAAGAGCGTGAGCAACTTGGTCGCTTGATGCAAATGGTTGTAGAACATAAGCATAAGATTGGTTTCAACGGTTCCATCTTAATCGAACCAAAACCACAAGAACCAACTAAGCACCAATACGACTACGATACTGCGACTGTTTACGGGTTCTTGAAGCAATTTGGTCTAGAAAACGAAATCAAGGTGAACATTGAAGCTAACCACGCCACCTTGGCTGGTCACAGCTTCCACCACGAAGTTGCAACAGCGACTTCTCTAGGTTTGTTTGGTTCTATTGATGCTAACCGTGGTGACGCGCAGTTAGGCTGGGATACCGACCAGTTCCCTAATAGCGTAGAAGAGAACACACTTGTGATGTACGAAATTCTTAAAGCGGGTGGTTTTACAACTGGAGGCTTTAACTTTGATGCTCGTGTTCGTCGTCCTTCAACTGATCTAGCAGACTTTTTCCATGGTCACATTGGTGGTATGGATGTGATGGCGCTATCGTTAGAACGCGCTGCTGCGATGATTGAAAACGACGTATTATCAAACAATATTGCACAACGTTATGCAGATTGGAACGGTGATTTAGGGAAGAAGATTATGTCTGGGGACTTATCTTTAGAAGATGTGGCAAAATACGCAATGAACAACAATATTGCACCACAAAAAGTCTCTGGTCAGCAAGAGTACCTAGAGAACATTGTGACAAACTTTATTTATAAATAATACAAACCCATAAGAAACAGGCCCAAGCCAATACAAAATTGACTTGGGCCTTTATGCATGCCTACCTCTACCTTGCCCAACATAAGATAACCGACACAGAGCGGATTTGTTGAAATAGCCTAGGACGATTTATGAAACAAGTGATTAAAAACCCAATTTTGACCGGCTTTAACCCTGACCCTTCTATCATTCGTGTAGGTAATGACTATTTTATCGCCACCTCTACGTTCGAGTGGTTTCCCGGTGTACAGATCCACCACTCGAAAGACCTTGTCAATTGGAGACTCATCGGACATGTGCTCACCAAGAAGTCTCAGTTAGATATGACGGGTATGGACAACTCTGAAGGCGTTTACGCACCAACTCTGAGTTACAGCAATGGCAAGTTCTGGCTCTGTTTTTCAAACGTACACGCATGTCGCGGCGGCAATTGGATGGCGACTCCTTGCTATTTAGTCACTGCTGATAACATCGAAGGTCCATGGAGTGAACCTATCGCCATTGGTAGTTACGGATTTGATCCATCCATGTTTCATGACGATGATGGCAAAAAATATATACTCAATATGATTTGGGATGGACGTGCACAGACTAATTTCTTTGGCGGTATTGTGTTACAAGAGTTTGACCCGACCAGCAATCAACTCATCGGTAAACCGAAAAATATCTTTAAAGGTACAGAGTTAGGGTGTACTGAAGGACCGCAGATCTTAAAAAAGGATGGATACTATTACTTAGTCACCGCAGAAGGAGGCACCGCTCGAGATCACGCCGTCACTGTATGTCGTTCTAAAAAGATTTGGGGTCCTTATGAAGTTCATCCAGATAACCCGATATTGACTAGTCGATTTCAAGAACACGCTCCTCTCGCTCGAGCAGGGCATGGATTTTTTGTTGATACGCAACATGGGGAGTGGTATCTCACTCATTTATGTAGCAGACGTATCCCTAATCCAGAAGGCTATCAATTTATACCTAAATATGACAATGGCTACTCCATTCTAGGTCGCGAAACTGCCATCCAAAAAGTACACTGGCAGAACAACTGGCCCTATGTCACAACAGGGAAAACACCGGTTCTTAAAGTGGAAGCACCCAATCTGCCGCCTTGCCCTTGGCCTAAAACTATCGGTATAGATAACTTTACGGATACTAAACTTAGCCTTGAATATCAAACTCTAAATCAACCGTTTGACAACTCTTGGGGATCGCTATCTGAGAAGCCTGGCAAGCTACGATTGAAAGGTCGTCACTATTTATCATCTCGCTATCAACAGAGCTTAATCGCCCGTCGTTTTAAATCCTTTTATGCGACAGCGGAAACCAAATTAGAATTTTCCCCCGAAACACCACTGGAAATGGCAGGTCTATGCGCATATTACGCCAGAAATGGATACTACTTTCTAAAACTAAGCGCCTCTGATGATGGTAAGACAGAAATTCAAATCGTTGGCAATATCAACGATAACTATATAGAGTTCACCTCCCCAACCACTATCAACCCAAACGAAGGAGTTTGGATGCGCTTGGATCTCAAAAAGCAGTGGTATCATTTTAGCTATTCCTTAGATGGAATTCAGTGGCACACTATTGGCGAGCCATTAAATAGCACTCCTCTCTCCGATGAGGGAGGCCCAGATATATTTCGATTTACCGGTTCATTTGCTGCCCTATTTGTGGCGGATATATCCGGGCAACTTAAACATGCAGATTTTGACTATTTTTCATACCAAGATAACGAGAAAACTCAATCGTAATAGTACCTAGCGCAACACTATCGCGCTACATGTAAGATCGAATTCAAATTAGTGAAAAAACATAATTAGGTTAAAAATAAAATCAATTTAACCAAGATCGGACAACCCTATACTTTGATCAAACAATAATTATTGAGTAAATCCTATGACTGACATCAATACAGAAAAACAAGCCGTGAGTGACGCAGAGGCCGTAACAGCAAAAGATTTGGAGCGCGCAAGTAGCCTAAAACCCATATCTGCACCTCTTGTTACCCATATGTATACTGCAGATCCATCTGCTCATGTATTCAAAGGCAAAATTTACATCTACCCATCTCACGATATTGAGACAGACCAACCACTCAACGACAATGGCGACCATTTTGATATGTGTGATTATCACGTGTTCTCCCTTGATCGTCCGTTTGGTAAAGTCACCGACCACGGCAATTCGCTAGATGTAAAAGATGTTAAATGGGCAGAGCGTCAAATGTGGGCCCCTGATGCTGCTGAAAAAGACGGTAAATACTACCTCTACTTCCCAGCAAAAAACTATGACGGTATCTTCCATATAGGAGTTGCGGTAGGTGATGCTCCGGAAGGCCCATTTGTAGCGCAAGACACTCACATTGATGGCAGCTTCAGTATCGATCCGGCGGTATTCCAAGATGAAGACGACCAATACTATATGTATTTCGGTGGTCTATGGGGAGGTCAATTACAGAACTGGAGAAACAATGAGTACGGTGAAGAGCTCTACCCTGAACTAGATCAACCAGCACTACGACCTCAAGTGGCAAAACTTAGTAATAACATGCTGAATCTTGCAGAGTCAGCTAAAGGTATAAAAATTGTCGATGAAAACGGTGAGGAATTAACTGCAGGTGATGTAAACAGAAGATACTTTGAAGGTCCATGGATGCACAAACATGAAGGCACTTACTACTTCTCTTACTCAACAGGTGAAACTCATCGTATTGTGTATGCAACGAGCGACTCTCCTTATGGTCCATTTACGTATCAAGGCGTTATCCTCGAACCTGTATTAGGTTGGACAACACACCATTCAATCGCAATGTTTGAAGGGAAATGGTATTTATTTTATCACGATAGCTCACTTTCGGGCGGGCAGACGCATTTAAGAAGTATCAAAATGACCGAGCTTAACCACGATAAAAACGGAAAAATCGAAACCGTAAAGCCATATTACGCCCACGTAGAATAAATTCAGTTCATACTTAGTAACCTCTAACCGAGTGTTACTTTTTTGCCCCTAAGAACGTCATAGCCGTGTTTGGGGGCCTTTTTCACACGTTTTTGAATCTCCAACAACAGCACGATAGGTTTGACGATCTCTCTATAGGAACACGACTCTGAGATTTTGTGTAAATCGGACTGTTAAATGCGACCTTAGCCGTCCAAAAAGTCTAGTATCAAACAAAGCTTCAGTACAACAAAACCATGTTCACCTAAGGTAGTCACTTTACTCTATTATTTCGCCGACTGACTATAGGTCTTTACGCTATTTTACACACTTGCCCACATTAAACTGCCCAAACAGGTTCACTTATCGTTTCTTTCAGTCTGACGAGTTTGCCAACGTCGCTGGGGGAAATAAAAAAAGCCAGTCACTATGACTGGCTAGCAAATTCCCGATAAGGAATGGAGGACAAACAATACTATTAATGAGTCCTAGAGGCTACATAACGTAGCCTTAGCTAATCAGCGTACGCACATACTCTTCAATTTCAGGCACCTGGCAATGTGCAAAGAAACACTCTTGGAAATGAGTACTGCCAACAGCTTGCTTCACTAGATCCTGATCGATAGCTTTCAGCGAAGATACGACATCTTTACAAACAGCTACTTTAACATCATTCAAGATTGCTGCGTTTTGTTGCTGAGGCACGACACGTTCGGTTGGATAACCTTCGCCCCTTGCACCAGTGAATGCTTTTTCAAAAATATAACGAACGTTCAGTTCACCAGCCCAACCAAAACCTTTCGCAAACGCAAGAGAAATCGCGTTGCCGTTGTTAATTTGGTTGAAAAGGAATGCATCAGAAGGCTCAAGACAGTAGCCACATACAACACCAGGGTGGAGGTTACTTGCCATTAGCGCACCTTGACCTGTACCACAACCAGTAACAACGAAGTCTACTGCTTTTGAGTTTAGTAAAATACTAGCCATAATGCCAAGGTGGATATAGGTTAGATGATGGTCATTTTCGTCACTCATACCTGTGTTAAACACATCGTGACCTAGACCACCAGCTACATGGTTTAGCTCAGATAACACCATCGCATTCTTAGGTGCTTGGCTGTTTTCCATCATTAGTGCAATTTTCATATCTTTTCTCCGGCAATTTTAATCGCCACTGGTCAAAATTATTAAACGAAATCTTTACGCATTGGTGTGAACGTGTCGATAAGCGTACCTGCTTCAACACACACACACCCATGTTCAATGTTTGGTTCTTTGTACATAGTGTCACCCACCTTTACGATGTGTTTTTCTTTACCAATCGTAAACTCGAATGCTCCTGATAGTACGTAAGTAAGTTGTTCGTGTGGGTGTGAGTGCATTGGTCCTATCGCACCTTTCTCAAAGTGGACTTCAACTGACATCATATTGTCGTTATGAGCCAAAACCTTGCGACTCACACCATCACCCAAGTCTTCTAACTGAATGTTATTGTTAAATACGAACATGTTCTAAACCTTAGTATAATTGTGTCTAGATCACTGATTCTCTATGCATACGGTATATCGTTGTTATGTTTGTCATAATAAGTGTTGCCTCAAGCAGCGTCCCACCAATTGAGCCCACCATAATATTATTAACCAACCAACATGCAGCCCCGATCAAGAAGCCCACCCGCATCGCAATACCCTTGAGGACAAACATGCAGTAAGTTCCAATTACCGTACCGACAATTGGCCACATCTGTGATGTATCCTCGGCAACAAAAACCCCAAGAACGACCGCAAGACTGATAAACACCCAAGCAACCCTCTTAGATTGTGTGTGAATTGATGCAAACGTTCTCAATGCCGACAACGCTGCTGCAACCGCAGAGATAAGTGAACCAAGCAATAAATAGTGGAGAAGATGATTGATATTAAAGATCAGCATTAGGAGTTTGAGCTGTCTATCATTTTTTTGGTAAAAGGTGGAAATGCCTAAACCAAAACTCAAAAATCCTAACGCCTGACCGACAGAAAATAGGTTCATCACCTTCTCACGAACTAGTTAGCGAGACAGCCAACCGCCATCTACTGCAATCGTGTAACCATTAATATAGTCCGATGCCTTAGATGACAAGAAAACACAAGGACCTGCAAGGTCTTCTGGTGTACCCCAACGATCTGCTGGGATACGCTCCAAAATTTCCGCATTGCGTTTTTCATCAGCACGTAGAGCCGTTGTATTATTTGTCGCCATATAACCAGGGGCAATAGCGTTTACATTGATACCTTCTTTTGCCCATTCGTTTGCCATCAAACGAGTCACGCCCATCACGCCACTTTTTGATGCGGTATAAGATGGAACACGGATGCCACCTTGGAAAGACAACATTGACGCAACGTTAATGATTTTTCCGCCTTCGCCCTGAGCAATAAACTGTTTAGCAACAGCTTGAGACATAAAGAACACCGACTTGATGTTAATGTTCATAACGTCATCCCAGTCTTGCTCAGAGAAATCAATCGCGTCGTTACGACGAATGATGCCTGCGTTGTTTACCAAGATATCGATACGACCTAGCTCAGTGACAGCTCTGTCAACGATGCCTGGAATATCATCAAGTTTCATTAGGTTGGCACGAATATCGATAAATTTACGACCAGTTTCTTCCATCATTGCGATGGTATCTGTCGGCTCTACGATGTTCACGCCAACAATATCACAACCCGCTTTAGCAAGTCCTAGAGCCATACCTTGACCAAGACCAGTATCACAACCAGTAACGATTGCTACTTTGCCTTCAAGGCTGAATGAATCAAGAATCATAGTGTGTTCCTTTATTGTGTTTGTAGAATGAACAAAGACATTGCTCACTTTGTTAAAACATAGATTACATAAAAAATGATACGACTTGAAGTTTTTTTTGAAACAATGGTTTAATTAAACCGTCGACATGCAATTGTTGTGATAGGGGTATCACATTTTGGTTTTAAATTAATGAAATAGCTTTTTGATATTGCTGACCGATTCACTCTAGTCAGTTATAATTCATCTCTATTGGAAATAAACCAGAGCGTGAAATGGAAAAATCAACTCAACCCGAAGCAGTATCCTCAGTACTAAAAGTGTTCAACATCCTGTCAGCACTTTCTGATCGAAAAGAGATTGGAGTATCAGAGCTGTCACAGAACTTGATGATGTCTAAGGCAACGACGTACCGTTTCTTACAAACAATGAAAACGCTCGGCTATGTTGAGCAAGAAGGTGAAGCGGATAAGTATGCGCTCACTTTAAAGTTATTTGAACTTGGTTCCAAGGCTCTAGACCATGTCGATCTGATTGACCTAGCACATACCGAAATGACCAAGATTTGTCACATCATCAATGAAACAGCTCACCTTGGTGCCATTGATGAAAAGTCAATAATCTACCTCCACAAAATTGACTCAAGCTATCATCTTCGCATGCATTCACGTGTTGGTCGTCGCAACCCGTTGTACAGCACTGCAATCGGCAAAGTCTTGATGTCACATATGACAGAAGATGAAGTACGTGAGCTTTTGGCTGATGTTGAGTTTAAGAAGCACACCGAACGTACCCATGAGACTGTAGAACAGTTAATCGAGGAATTACAACTTGTGAGAGAACAGCACTATGGCGAAGATAACCAAGAGCAAGAACCAGGTTTGCGTTGTATTGCAGTGCCAATTTTTGATCGCTTTGGCGCAGCTATTGCTGCCATTTCGGTTTCATTTCCAACGATTCGATTCGATGAAGACAAGAAACAGGAGTACATTGCGCTACTGCATACTGCGGGGCGTAATGTGTCCGAACATCTGGGGTACCATAGTTACCCTGTGTAAGCGTCAAAACCATAAATTAGCAGCACTTGTGCTGCTTTTTTTACCACAAGCTCAACAAATGAAACGTTGTTTTAATTATGGAGATTTTAAATGAGTACTTCTGCCTCTAATAATGTCTATGATTTTCTCGTCCATCTTGACCCGTTTGATCTGCTGCCAAACCAGGTAGTAGAGGTGTTAGCAAGTGCCGTCACGGTCAAGTATCTGGCTAAGGGTGAGTGCATCGAATTTCAAGCGATGTGTGAAAAACGCTTTCTGTACGTTGTTCGTAAAGGCGCAATTGAACAGCGAACCCAACTCAATAAGCTTAGAGCTCGGCTGGGTGAAGAAGACCAATTTGGCTTCACCTTTCTAGAACCTTTGAAAGATGCAGAAGATGGTTATCGAGCCGAAGCCATTGAAGACTCACTACTTTACTTAATTCCTCACGCCATTATTCAGGAAACCTGCGAACAACACCCAGAGTTTAAAGACTATTTTGCAGCAACAGCCAAAACGCGCCTTCACTCTGCGATACGCTCGATCGTCAACAAAGAAGACAAAGGGTTGTTTTTTCGTAATGTCGGTGAGGTGGCAAGCGAGAGTATCACTGTTGTTAGCATCGAAGACTCAATTATGAGCGTCGCTCAAGCGATGTGTGGTAAGAAACGAAGCTCTTGTGCAGTAGTTCTTAAGGGCGACGAGATCGTTGGACTGGTCACGGATAGAGATATGACACAGCATGTTGTTGCGAACGGAATCGATACAACTGATCCCATTCATCATGTAATGACGCCTAACCCTATTCTTATCAATAGTGAAGATAAGGTCATTCAGGCGATCTCATTGATGCTGCAATACAATATTCGCTGTTTACCCGTCATCACGAATCAGCAAGTTAAAGGGCTATTAACAACAACGCATTTAGTGCATAACCATAAAACCCAATCTCTATTTCTTATTGAGAAGATTAAGTACGCCAACTCCATCACTGCACTTGCAAACCTTCGGGATGAAAAAGAGACTATATTTCAAGCCTTAGTAGAGAGCGGAGTCAGCGCAGAAATTCATGGTCAAGTTATGTCGATGATCATGGATGCGTTCAATAGACGCATTATCCAACTTACCGAAGAAGTGCTGGGGAAACCGCCATGTGACTATGCATGGATGGTGGCAGGGTCCCACGCTAGAAATGAAGTGCACATGCTATCTGACCAAGACAATGCCTTGGTCCTCGCCGAGAGTGCTACAGAAAATGATAGGCTCTATTTCAACTATTTTGCGATGCGTGTGTGTAACGGTCTAGCTGCAGTCGGCTATCCACTATGTAGCGGCAAATATATGGCTGCTACAGCCAAATGGAACCAGAATGTTGGGCGCTGGAAAGACTACTACACAAAATGGGTAGCTAGTCCTGAGTACAACAAGTTGCTAAGTATTAGCGTATTCATGGAAATTCGCTGTGTTTATGGCAACGCGGAGCTTGTAGACCAACTTCAGAACCACCTGCACAGAACGATTCATGCTAACCCTCGTTTTATTCCGGCGTTAACTAGAGATGCGATAGAAACCTCACCTCCTCTTGGTATTTTTAATAGCTTGGTACTAGAGAAGTCAGGTGATAATACAAAGTCACTCAACATCAAAAAATTTGCACTCAACCTTATCATCGATCTTGCTCGTATCTACAGCTTGTCTGCAGGTGGGTCACTAACAGGGACAGAAGAGCGCTTTCACTATGCCGTAGAAAAAGGAACTCTCTCACAAGAGAGTTGTGACAACATCATTGGCGCCTATCGTTTTCTTACACAGGTGCGCTTCAAACATCAGCTCAATGCTTTGCTTAGACATGCAACTCCAGATAACCATATTCGCCCTGACGAGTTCAGCAGTTTTGAGCGAAAACACCTAAAAGAGGCGTTCAAAATTATTAGTGAGCTACAAGATGTCGCCAAGCTAAAATTCGTTAATGGGTTCTAACATGTTGACTAGAAAATTAAAACGTTGGTTTTCGCATCAAGACAAAATGCAAGCAGTATATTCTGAACTTGCTCATCACCAATGGTCTTCCGGAGCCTTAACGCAGTATTTCACTCAACCACTCCCTAATACTCAAAGCCCACTCACTGAGTTAGAGTTTGTCGCTATTGATTTTGAAACAACTGGTTTAGAGCCTGAATCTAATCGCATTCTATCTATCGGGAGTATCTCCCTAAACTATGAGGAAATTGATCTAACTAGCATGAATGAAGTGTACCTGCGTAATGAAGACTTCGTTCGTCCAGAAAGTGCGGTGGTTAACGAAATAATGCCAAAACAAGTGATACAGCAGGGGGTCGACTCTAGTTCTGCTATCGATCAACTTCTAGATCGTGTTGCAGGAAAAGTGATCATCGCTCATAGTGCGAGTATCGAATATGGCTTCCTTTTAGCTTATTTATCGCGTCAATATAACCTAGACGCGTTACCCTGTTATTTGATAGACACGTTGGCGTTGGAAAAACGCTTTAGTTACCTAGGACAAAACCATGGGCACAATAGTTTCCAGCTCGATGATTTACGCGAACATTACAATCTACCTGAATATAACGCACACTCTGCAGCCAGTGATGCGCTTGGGTGCGCTGAGTTATTCTTGGCGCAAGTAAAGCGGCTAAAACTATGCCACCGTCCACTTAAAGAAGTCCTCTATCGACCATTTTAGATGATCAGAAGTGATGACTAGTTATTTGTAGATCATGTGATAACTGCTTGAGTTCAGTAGACCGCTCTGAAAACTGTTCAATCCGACTCAGGTTAGCATCTTGAACTTGTAATAGCGCTTCTATCAATTGATACACTTGTGCCGCTGTTACTGATTCTGATTCTGTCGACTGTTTAAGATCAGTCATGACCATTTGAACGTCTGTCGCGCCTTGTTTAACGCGTTGGAACAAGGCACCGACGATAGCCGACTTATCTTCACTAAGAGTAATCTTTTTGATTAATAATTTGAGGTCGTTTGATACAGTATCCGACTCGGTCAAAATAAGCTCACTTATTTGAGAGATCTCTACCGTCGCTTCCGACGTTCTCCCCGCAAGGTTTCTCACTTCATCGGCGACGACAGCAAACCCTCGCCCTTGCTCTCCAGCTCTTGCAGCCTCAATGGCAGCATTCAATGCAAGTAAATTGGTCTGCTCGGCAATACCCCGGATCACTTCAACTACACCCGTAATTTGGTTATATTTCGCAGCTAGCGTATCAAAGCTCTCAAGAGAGCAGTTGAGATTTGAACGAATATCATCAACAGCTACCTCCATAGCTCGAATCGCGGCGGTACCATCCTCCGATAGACTCTGTGATTTCAAGCTATTTTCATGCGCTTCATCTATACCCGAGTTAATTTGCTCAATACTCTTCTCTAACGCCCTCATTGCATTGTGAGTGTTGTCGGAAATCGAGCGAATATCTCCTAAGCTCTCAGTGATATCTGACACATTACTATCGAGTGATCCAGTAGACATGTTGACGAGATTCGATACTGACGTAATCTTGTCAACAAACTGTTTAAGTGAGCCCTGCATTTGACGCACAGATTCGAGAATACTTCCTTGAGGCAACTCACTAGACATCGACTCAGAGAGCTCACCATCAGCAATACGCTTCGTCAGTGCTACGACTTCCGTTGGCTCTCCTCCCACTGATCGATAAATACTTCGAGCTATCAAACCACTCACCAAAAGAATGATGAACAAGATGCCACCGCTATAAATCACTAAACGGGCGACTAAATCATGATACCTCTGTTCCACATCATCCATGTATATTCCAAGTCCCATTACCCATTTATTTGCGGGAATCATGGTAATCGCACTGACTTTAGTCACTTTCTCTGATGAATTGGGCTTACTTACTTCACCGACAACGTAATTGAATTCGTTAGTTTTAAGAAGGTCGACATGCCTCTGGTAAGAGCTTTGAAACGTGCCAATCTTTTCGCTTCGAACATGAACACGAGCACGTGCTTGATCGTCGTTTGCCCAAATATATGCATTACCAATACGATAGCTCGAAAGTACATCAATGACTTTTTGTTCTGCTTCCTCTTTTGTTTCACTGTGTGCTATTGCTTCTGTCGCTTGTTTCTTTGCAAACGAAAGCAACGACGCGACCTCATGTTTCTTGGTTTCGACCAATGATGTTTTGATCGAATCCAAGCTTACGAAGACAATCAAAGCAATTCCTAGAATCGCGGTAACGAGCAGCAATGCTCCTTTCTTAATCAGCGTCATAGTCCCTCACAATAAAAAAGGTCACACTAAAAAGATTCAGAGTGACCAAGGCAATATCAACAAGAAAAGCAGTTCACACCACCAATTAAAAAGCTGTACGTGATACCAACACGACTTCTAAGTTGATGGTCACTAGACGAGCTAGCAACTGAAAAGTTAGCGAACTCAACCTGAGGTCTCCAGTGTCATAATTGCAGCTAGTTTAGATACGCTTTAATTTCTATTTAAATAATAGATTCGCTACTTTTTTGCTATTTTCTTTCTCTTTAACTAGATCAGAAAGAGCATCATTAAATACAGCTTCCTCATATGCTTTTTTCGCATAGAGTAAGTTCACATAGGCTTTAGAACCGTCGAACCCTTTAAGCTCTTTATATTCCCATTCATTTGGTTTATTGGCATATTCAGCAATATATTTATAACCCTTCTTCAACGAGTGCTTATCAATTTCATATTGCCAAACATCGACACCTAATTTATCACCAAAATGTCCTAAGTGATTATAAGCTTCTAAATTGAAATTCGAATAATGCCAGGGACGAGTGCGCTCAAGTTCACCATGCTGGCGACCATTCATATCAAATTGACTACCGATGCGTCGCATTTGCGTAATTCTAAGACGCTTCTTAGCGATATCGTTATCACCCACAAAAATTGCAAACGCGGCGACTTGCGCGTCATACCATGTGCCGTGATTGTTATGCCAGTTGTCTTCTTCAAAACCGTGATTACTAGTTAGTAACCACTCATTAAAGTCGCTAAACCAGCTAACGATGGCATCATATTGGCTAGTCTCTAACTTATCCTTAAGGATGTTAATGCTATCAAGAACAGGAATGAGTAAGCGGCTATCAATAATACCTATACCTCGACCATCAACAATGCCTGGTATTGCCTGCGCATGATTCAAGTTAGGGTTCATTCGTGTTGCCGGATCGACAAGCCATGCATTAAGCTGAGCAATGGCCTTCTCTGCATAAACTGGATTATCCGTAAAATAATAAGCAAGACCTAGATCCGTTACATCCTTTGAGAATCGAATAAAGCGTTGCTTATCGGTAGCGGCACTTTTCGTTGCCATATTGTACTCACCATCGCGACGAACATAAGGTAAGCCATCCTTAGTATCTGGATTTGGCCACCAGTAGGGACCAAAACTAAAATAATCGTGCTTATCTCCACTTGCTGGTAGCAATGTTTTATTTGTTACTGGGTCAATTTCCGAGCCTAGGGCTTTATTCGCTTTTGCCAACAATGCATCAAATGAACTCTTCTTTATATCTAAATGTTGCTTATTATATTCTAAAGCAGATTTATCATAGGAAATAAAATCAATCCCATTTGCTAAAACATTACAAGACAACACTATAGAAGCCAATAAAAAACTCTTACGAAAAACCATGAATATCTCCTTACGATTGTTTAAACGAATACCAAATGAAACGTCGGTTCAAAAACCAGATCAAGATCGTATTACACACATAAAAATCAATAAAAACTCTAAATGTGACTTATATCAGCCCCTGTATCAATAAAGTTATTAGCATATAGTAATACATATAATAAAGGACCTTTTAAAGTCCTTTATTATTGTCGTAGAAATATATTTAGTACGCCCTAAACTTCACATACTGGCAATTATTATTAGGGGAGAACTTAATAATAGAACCCATCATTGCAGTACTACTAACATAGTTTGAACTTACATTGACACTACCAGCGCCATCCACACTCACCAACGTACCCCTAAAGTCGCAACTATCGTTGGTATCGCTATCCCAAATCTGAACTGTTTTTCCCTTCAGGTCATTGTCTAGCGTTATACACTCTGCCTGAGACAAATCGATCTCCATCTTACTGCTCCAGACATACTGAGCGGTTGTCCCGCAGTCACTTGACACTGGCGGATCGACTGGTTCAGGATCCTCCGGCTCTCCCTCTTCTGGCGGCCAAGATCCACCTGAAACAGTCACACCTGAGTTAGGTATTTGCTGATAAACCCCTTCCGCCAAATTTTGATTCCATGTCGAAATCGGTTCTCCGTTAATATTTAGGTGCTTATAGGTAGTACCATCCCAATTGAGCGCGTATTCGACACTTGGTTCGTCAAACAGACCCCAGCGAACAATGTTGGCTCCTGAACTTGTCGCCTTTTTTAGAGTGTTATCGACTAAGACATTATTGGGACCAGTGGGACCGGACCATTTACTCGCATGATCACCAGAACCCACCCAAATAGGTTGCCAAGTTGCGCCGGATTCCGGTGCGCCATTTGACCAACTACGATGCTCAAACGGCACTTCAATTCGGTTAGAACGAATTAGGTTGTTTCGCTCCCAACCACCGTGAAGATTCATATCAACGTTAAGCGTATTGTTTTCCACAATATTCCCGGTCGCAGACCATTGAAGAGCTAGATGTCGAATATTGCGGATATCGTTGTGGTGGATCCAACTGTTGTATAGTTTCGAGCCTCGAATATAACCATTGCCACCAGCACCTTTGTTCCATGAGCCATCAACCTGGTTGTTTGAAATAGTGATATTCTTGGCAAACTCAGTGACAATTGGGTGAGATCCAATCATATCTACCTGAACGTTGTCCACCCAACCGTTGTAAACCCACTTCAATATGATTCCGTGTATCGCATCTTGGGCACAAACATTTTCATAACGGTAAAGGACACCATTAGGGTTACTATCTGATACCCGATTGCGGTTATACGCTTCACAGTGGCTACCCTTGGTATCCATTGTTAAGTAAAAATCTTGGAGCCCAAAATTTTCTATCGCTTTCACTGGCATAACTCGGCTATTGTACCCGCTTTCATTATTGAGAGGCACATCAAACTCGAGTGGTTTATCGAGTGTCACAGTATTGTTGCTGGAATTGACAGATGCAACTTTAAAGATCTGAGTACGCATGTGCCCTGTTTTGATATGACTTGCGTTTCTCCTAGATTGCGGAACTTCACCCTTATCTAAAAAGGCTTCGTCACTCGCGGCTCCCACATATATTAGGTCTCCTTGGCTAAATTCTCTTGCCTTGCCTGATTCCAAGGTAAGCGTGGTGTCGCCCATTTTAGCAGCTTGCCCAAATTCAATGCTGTGCTTCCAGTGGAAGTTAGCACTGCCCTCATAATCTTGCTCGTTTGGGTGTTTTTCTCGCGTTTCAACTCGGAATACGCCAAAACCTGGCCAGTATTTCTTATCAAAGTCCGGAGCGTTACTCGCATCCACATCATAGGGTGACCAAGAGGTCACCACAATTTTGGTGCCAGTTTCAGGGTCACTGCCTGCCCCTTTAATAACCACGCCAGACTTATCGATATGGATCTCATCGTTAAGGTTAATCTCACCCTTAGGTAGAATAATCACTGTATTTTGGTTATTTGAAGCACTGACTTGATTGTCAATAATCGCTTGCAGAGCCACCGAATCGTCGCTGCTATCATTAGCAATCACGCCATGGTCCACTGCATAGATGGTGTTTTGAAATTGCGTCGGTAATGCAGCACCTTGTTCATAACCGGGTGCAGCTAACCCGTAAACGCTGTAGAGGGTAATAGGCAATACTGCTGCCAGTTTGTTCATTTTCATTTTCACGTTAGTCTCCCTTCCGTGTTGATGGATAGCATGTGTTGCTCATAAAAAAGGAGCTACTGTGAACTGCGTAGCTCCAAATTAAGGGGGGGATTAAGAATTTAGATTTCTAGCTAGCAGCACTGGTGGTTAATTTATCGGCCTGTTTGGCACTCTTAAGAAGAAGACTGCCCACAGTGACAATAACGGCACCACAGAATACGAAGGCCATACGACCCCAGAATGGGTTTGGAATCAGTACCATTAAGGTAACAAGAGCACCAAATACCAGAATCAATTTACCAAGCATGTTGCGCTGTTGGCGGTCATATTCGTCTTGACCGGGTTCCTCAATAACTGGTGTTGAAACATCGTCCCAAAATTCAGTCAGCTCTTGTTTACGCTCACCGACTGGCGCTTTGTAGAATTTAGTGGTTAAGCAGAAGAAACCGCCCGTGATAAACAAATGCCCCATAATACCGAGTAAAACTTTAAGATCTTTCGCTTCACGACCAGTGAACGGTGTATCTAGGTTTAACCAGTTCGCTACCACGTCCGCTGTAATAACGAAGCTCACCAAGTAAGAGACTATAATACCGACAGCCAATGTCGCCCATGCTGCCCAGTCTGGTGTTTTCTTAATAAAAATACCGAAGAAAAGAGGCACTAGAATTGGCATTTGAAGCAATGTACTCACATACATCATCGCATCAAATAGGCTCAATCCACGTAATGAGTTTATAAACAGTGCAACGAGTATAATTAAGCCACCGAAGCACAACGTGACAACTTGACTCACACGCATCAGTTTTTTATCGTCCGCGTTTTTGTCAATGATTGGGGCATAGAAGTTACGAACGAAAATACCAGAGTTGCGGTTTAGTCCCGAATCCATAGAAGACATTGTGGCAGCAAACACTGCAGACATGAGTAGACCAACCATACCTACCGGCATCGCATTCTCTACGAACACAAGATATACCGCGTCAGCTGCTTTTTTACCTAGTTCCGCAGCATGAACGGTCGCTGCATCCGGATATATTACGGCGGTTACCCAAGGAGGTAAGAACCAAATTGCCGGACCAATCAACATTAGAACGAAAGCCAATAGTGCTGCTTTACGTGCATTGGTTGAATCTTTTGCTGTTAGGAAACGATACGAATCTTGCATGTTGTTGATGTTTTGAAGCTGTTTAACAAACATGAAGATGAACCACGATACAAACAACAGTGAGTAGTTCATATCCGAACCCATGATTGAATCAGCCGGGAACTGTTCGATAAGATTTGAAGGACCACCGATTTTAATCAACGCAGCAACGGCACAAACGACGGTTACCGCCATGATAACGACCATCTGTACAAAGTCTGAAGCTACAACGCCCCACGCCCCGCCAATAACCGATATAAATAGTACTATCAAGCCTGTTACTACGATCGTCGTTTCGATATCAACCTTAAATACCGCACTAACAAAAAGTGCGAGACCGTTTAACCAAATACCGGTGTAAACGATGCTGGTTGGCATAGTTGCCCAAGTAAATACTTGCTCATTGGTCGCACCAAAACGGCGTCGCACGCCTTCGATAGGCGTAACCACACGCATCTGACGAAAGCGATAAGAGAAGAATAACCAAGATAACAAAAAGCCAAACGCGTTGGCCATAAAAACGACCATTATAGGAAAACCGTCAGTAAACGCTTTGCCTGCGGCACCGGTAAACGTCCATGCACTGAACTGTGTCATAAAGGCGGTAGAACCCACCATCCACCAGAGCATTTTTCCGCCTCCACGGAAGTAGTCGCTGGTTGAACTACCCGCGAAGCGTTTAAAGATGACGCCTATTGCTATCATAAAGATAAAGTAAACGCCCACGACGAGCATATCGACATTCATTCTGAACTCCTTTTACATCATTGTAATTTTTAAAACTCCATTTCATTATTTAGTAAACATTGTTTTTATAAAGCATAAATCGCATGATATGTGACTTATGTAACTAAATACTTCTAACAAGGTAGTTTTGTGTTAACGCGATCAACAAATGTGCAGATAGAACGATCAAAATGGCAGGAACGTATAAGACCTAACACCAAAAAACCAGACATAATGCTGGTTAGGTTACTTTAAGTAACCCTAAATAAAGAATTTAAAATCAAATGTTTATATGTAAACTTATATAATTTCCACAATAGTAATATATGTTAACACATTGATTTAAAAGACTGACTTGGATGTTCCGCCTTCTGTGTTCAAATACTCTCAATAGGTTCATCTCCAAAGTGTGAGTTCTAATTTCATCCATTGACCAAATGAAAAATGAAAAACCGTTTCATTCATCACAAAAACGGATGGAGAGGTAGAGTTTCCAGTGCATACATGGCATTATTGAACCACCGTTTCACTTTGACAAGTGTAACAATTTCATTTTTAGAGGTAAGTGTAATGACTATCGACACTTTCGCTGTCGGCGTCTATTTCGTCTTCATGATCGCTGTAAGTCTCATATTCAGACGTCTGGTTAGCAGTTCAACCAGCAACGACTCCCATTGGTTGCATGGCATTGCTTTTCTGTGGTGGTGTCGTTCTCTCAGTGTGGTCTCTTTACTACTCAAGAGCACAAAAAAAACAACCGTTCTAAACCCACAAACATAAAGCTAAATAACTTTAAATGGGCTGGTCACCAGCCCCTCTTTTACAGTGTTAAGCAAGACATTCAAACCCATGTGTCTTACTTAGTATTTTAAGACCAAGCCTATGAACAAAGATTATATTAACGAAAACTATCTTTTGAGCTCTCCTTTCGCGCAGCACTTGTACCATAGCTTTGCGAGCGAGATGCCAATCATCGATTATCACAACCACCTTGATGCCAAAGAAATTTGGGAAGACTACTGTGCTCAAAATATTGCCCAAAGTTGGCTGCACAGCGACCATTACTTATGGCGTGCAATGCGCAGCAATGGAATAGATGAATACTTTATTACTGGTGATGCGACTGACAGGCAGAAGTTTGAAAAGTGGTGTGAAACCGTACCCTTTATTTTAGGAAATCCGCTTTATCAATGGTCACACCTTGAACTGAAACGTTTTTTCGGCTGCTCGCTGCTGCTTAATCCAGAAAATAGCAATGCTATCTGGGCACATTGCCAGTCGGAATTAGCGACCAGAAAACTCAGCACCCGAAATGTGCTTACACAGTGTAAAGTGACCACGCTTTGCACTACAGATTCTCCATTGTCGGAACTTAAATACCACCAACTCATTGCCAAATCAGATTTCGAGGTGGAGGTACTTCCAACATTTAGGGCGGACGACCTATTCGGTTTCACAGATCCAATATGCTATCGTCGCACCCTAAATAAATTAGAGCACCTGACCGCTCGCGACATAAAATCACTCGATGACTTTATGCATGCCATCACATCGAGAATGGATAAATTCCACGAGATGGGATGCCGATTGTCCGATCTTGGGCTAACCGTCGTTGAGTTTGAACCTTGCAGTAATGACATGGCTTCACACGTATTCCATAAAGTCCTTCAACAGCAAGCGCTCGAAGATAGAGAGGCTATTGCGCTAAAGTCCTACCTTTTTAATGAACTAGGCAAGCAATATCATACTCGCAACTGGGCAATGCAAATCCATATCGGCGTGTTAGTCAATGTGAACAAAAGAAGAAAGCAAGCGCTTGGTGGTGGAACAGGATTTAGTGTTATCAATGACCGCTTAATAGCAGAGGATCTAACCCAACTCCTAAGCCAACTCGATACGACGAATCAGCTACCTAAAACAGTCCTCTATAGTGTTGACCCAAGTCACAACGCGATACTTTGCTGTATCGCAGGCGCTTTCCAAGATAGTAATACTGCTGCTGGCAAAATCCAGTTTGGGGCAGCATGGTGGTTTAATGATCATAAAGATGGCATGGAAGCGCAGCTTACCACCCTCAAAAACCTAGGCGCACTAGGTCGATTCATCGGGATGTTGACCGACTCACGAAATATCTTCTCCATGAGTCGTCACGAGTACTTCCGTCGCGTACTTTGCAATCTACTAGCTAACTGGGTAGAGAGTGGTGAATTGCCAAATGACGAGAATCTTCTCAAACAAACTATTGAAAATATTTGTTATTACAATGCACAGCGCTACTTTAACTTTCCTCAACATGATCTCACAAGGGACGCATAATGATTCAATTTAGTGAAAAACAGATGACAACTATCAAACAGCGTGCCTCAGCAGAGACTATCTCACAATTAATCGCAGATAATGACGTTGTTCTTAACAACGACACCCTTGTACCAAGCGATGGTCGCGCAACGTGGAACCTGTATTACTTTTGCCCAGAGCACGGTGTTCGCCTCACTTGGAACCGCAATAAGCCTCAGTCTCACTGCTGTCCTGTTGATGGTAAGGAATTGACTGGAGAACCGTATGATGGGGCGTGGTGGCGATGGTTAAACGGTCTTAATGCCAAAGCATGCTATGATTTAGGTTTGCTGTGGAATATTACCGGTGAGACTCGTTTTCTCAAGAAAGTGAAAGAAATTTTGCTTTTATCTGCCAAATATTATCCAGATTACGAAGTCCATGGGGGCATCCCATACAATGGTCCGGGTAAAGCCAATGCCCAAACCCTGTGTGAAGCAAACTGCCACCTGGATCTCGCCCGTGGCTATGACTTTGTGCGCGAAGAGTTTACCCCACAAGAGCGTGACTATATCGAGCAGCGTTTACTAAGAGAAGGTGCCGAGTTCTTAATGGAATATCGCACCGATCAACTACACAACCATGAGATGAAAATTAACGCCACGATAGGTGTAATCGGATTGATACTTGATGACAGCCGATACATTGAATTTGCGCTGAACACCGATTACGGTATTCACTATCAACTCGATCACGGCTGCTCAGAAGAGGGAATGTGGTTTGAAGGCTCCATTCACTACCATTACTATGCACTTCAAGCTCTTCTAAACTTTGAGAAAATGGCGTATAGCACCCCTTACTCGGTCAGCTCTAACCCTAACTTTTTAAAGATGCTTAAGTTCCCACTTAACTTAGTGCTAAACACTGGCAACTTTCCACGCCTAAATGACTGTATTGCAGGTCAAGAGAAGATCACTCACTCTCACCTATTCGAGTTCGCCTATGCACAATATCCATGTGAAGAGTTTGCCAGCGCTTTAGCGAGCATCTACCAAAACATCTCACGCGATAATATTGATGCACTACTCTATGGTGTCGATACATTGTCACAAGCGCTGCCGTTGCAGTGTCGCTCAATTCATACTCCCAATGCAGGTCTGACCATTCATTATGATCAAGAACGTAATAATGCCATGCTTCTCAAGCACAGCGCATACGGCGGCGAACACGATCACTACGATCGACTCGGCTTGATCTTAGTTCGTGATGGCAAAGAGATCTTGCCTGATCTGGGCACTACCGGTTACGGAGCGGAACTTCATTATGGTTACTACAAAAATACCGCAACTCACAATACACTAGTCGTTAATCAACAGAATCAATCACCAATCAATCCAACATTGCTGCATTTCTCTGATTCACCACTCTGCAAGGTCATCGATACTTTAGCGGACTGGAACCAGCCAACAGCTGAAGTCGATAGCCATACTATTGAGCAGTGGGACACTAAGTCTTATCAAAATGTGATGTTTAGACGCGTTATGTTCTGTGTTGGTGACGCATACATTGAGGCGAACTTCATTGCTAACCCGCACAGACAGCAGTTGGATCTAACCTACCACGTACGTGGTACTCATACCATGCTCAATAATTTTGAATCTTGTGATAATCCGTTACACGGACCACTAGAGCGCATGACGGAAACACAGACGCTACGGTCGACCCTAGAGCATTGTGGACACTACGACATTGAGAACCAAGATCCATTCAAGCAACATATGGTCTTCGATTCGCCATGTGATGTTCTTACTGGTGAAGCGCCGGATAACCCTGCGACTTCAAATCTGGCATACACTCTCGTACGGTCTGACGCAGCGACTTTAAACACTTTAGTGCTACACGATATGTCTAGTCATCGTGATACTACGCTTGATAACGTTTCTTGGAATGACAGCGAAGTCTGCTTCAGTGTCTCACATGAAGGGCAAGCAACCGCCATTACTTATAATTTGCACTCACACTCACTTAGGGTTCGCGCGTAAAGCTGCTTAAGTGTCGGAAAAAATCAAAAACCCCGCTCAGTATATGAGCGGGGTTTTTGACTTAAGATTTGGCGACGTTCATTACAATGCGACATGCAGTAGGTTACTATTCTGCAACACGCTCGCTTTTGAAGAACCTTGCCCCCTCAATCCTTAATAGAGTTTGAGTTCAGTTTCCCATAAAGTCATTAGGCTTGGTTGAGCTACTCCATGCTCACACCTGTAACCAAGACTAAAATATCATCAAGAACCTCAGTCTCACCAACATAGATTCCCCACCTGAAACCAATTTCTTCAGTGCGTTCAAATTGACCACTGCCAACCAAATCGCCATCAATGTACATTTCATAATCCAAGCCATCATCACGAACTTTCAGATCAAATGGTCGACCAATAGCATTGTCACTGATTTTAATTTTGTCACCGATACGTGGATAAAACCATAAACTGCCATCACCATGAACCCTCAACATTACTGACCAATGGTCAACATTATTGCCTTTGGCTTGAAACAAAGAGCAGTAATGTTCATTCACTGGTTCTGCTGAGCAACCTTTTGCTTTTAATATGGTAAAACGTGCAGAAAACTCATGCCAAACACCTGGTTCCGGTAACCAGCGATCTTCAGGACTATAAGCTTCAACTCGAGCTGCTAGCTCTCTACTATTACTAACATTCTCTTCGTCTTTAAATAAACGGAAAATTTGAGTATTACTATCCTCTTGATACCAACGACTCCATAAATGAAACTTATCTTGCATAATGGATGAGTTACCAACAGTATGTATACGGTATTGATTACTCTCGCTATTGATTGGTCGATCGCCATAAGGACCTGTTTCAACTGCCTCTTGGTTTATTACAATAAGAGAACCTTCGACACCTGCTGAAGTAGCCGTTTGTAATGGTAGTAAAGCTTCCGTGGCTAATACCTCTGACCAAGTCATATCTGAACCTTCTTGATCGTAAAACTGACTTATATCAATAGGTTGTTCTTGTTGCTGGGTGATTACAGATGATTGAGTTGTTCCAGAATGATAACCACCAACACTACCGCCTGTTAAATCTTGACCACTGCTATAACTCTCAAAGTCATCAGAAAATACCACGGTTTGAGAATCATTTGAGTAAACTTCCAGATTATCCACTAAAAATTCATAGCGACTTGTATGTGAAACATCACCAACACGTAAAGCAATGCGATCAACGGGACCATCTACTACAGCATAATTAACCGTCTGGTTGGCGATAGTTTCCCCTTTTTGCATGATCGTAAATGTAAATTCGCTATTGCTCCAGATCGTTTCAATTGACATAGGTACGCCAAATGTAAATTTACCAACTTCATCAGAAAACCCAGGGTTCCCTACACGATAACGAATTCTTCCTTCACCTTCTGCAGCAGGATCATTATCCAATACAATATCGCCGTAATTTTTCCCGGGAGTGAAACTACCATTGAAAATACCTACGTAGGCATAATCGCGCTGTTCGTCACCGACCTCATCATCGGTGTTGAGACGGACAATTGCATCGAATGTGAATTTGCCGGAGTCAACTAGCCCTGATGGAAGTACAAAGCGAAGCTCACCAGAAGTCGTGGACAAAAGATCCTCAATTCTAGCTGCTTTGGTTTCATATACATTGTCGTCGGCTTTATCAACAGCATCACTTACTGTTTCGTCATCAGAACGATCACCACCAACTATTTCACCAAAATTCCCAGCATCAATTTTTAGTTCATTATTCGCGACTGAATATGTACCGGAAACTTGCATATACTCATTTTGATCTAATGTACCGTCTGAAAAAGCACCGGCTTCATAGTAATTGAAAGAGATTGTTTTACTATCTTCGTCATACAAATAGTCTGAATATTCAACTTTATAAGTTCCGTTTTCTATATCATCATAATAGTATTTCAATTGTTCATCAGAGAACAAGTAAATGTTAGGTAAATCTTCTGATGTGTTTGGTAGTGGTTCTACACCTTGAGACGCTAATTCCCAAAGTACTCCTGTTAACTGACCATTTTCAGGAGGGATAATTGACCCTTCATTTGATTGGTCACTACTATTGCAGCCTGAAATTAAGATAGAAGTAAATAATATAGAAAAAGAAAAACGATTTGTTATCATATAAAATCCTCACCCAATGTTGTCGTCAAGTTTAATGTGAATCTAAATTTGAAAATCAATTTAATAGACCAACCTAAATCAAGATAAAAAACAGAGATTTATTTTGTTAATTATAAAATTAAAATAAACTTTGCACTGACACCAAAATAAGTTCAATGTAAATAATTGATAATTGTTGCATCAATATTTGCCGGCAATACTCTAATACTTGGTGGCTCATACCTTGCTTTAAACTATAAGCGGTTATTCATTCTCGATAATTGCATCATGAAACGTCACTTCATCGGTGTGTTTCGTTGCGAATAAAAGCAGCGTAATATGTTATAAAACTACGCAGGATAGTTATGATACCCGAGATTCTTAGATATATTGCCGCCCGCATTGTGTAGCAATGCAATATAGTCGTGTTTTCTTTTTTCGTCGAATCGAATCGTTGGAAAAGATACTGAAATGGCGGCGATTGTTTGTCCGAAACGGTCGAAGACAGGAACTGCGATACATCTCAAGCCAGGTTCTTGTTCTTCAATATCTTCTGCAAAGTGCTGACGCTTGACTAGCCTTAGTTCGGCTAAAAGCTGTTCCACAGTCTCGTGCGTTTTGTCTGTGTGCTTTTTGAATTCTACGGGAGCAAGTAATGCTCTTACTTCTGCTTCAGGCATGTAACCCATAAGAACCTTGCCAATTGCTGTATTATAGAGAGGGTTACGTCGACCAATCCTAGAATGCATTCGTAGATGATAGCTTGAGTCTACTTTATGTAGATAGATAACAGATTCTTCATCGATAGAACCAAGCTCAACAGTTTCATTGAAAGCCTCACAGATTTCCTCCATCTCTTTGTGAGCTAGGTCTATCAGGTCAACATGGTCGAGTGCTTTTGAGCCAAGCTCGAACAACTTTGAAGTTAAGGCGTACTTATCTGCTTCACTCTCCTGATGCACAAACCCTAATGTTGTCATCGTTTTCAGAAAACGATAGGTTGTCGCTTTCGATATCCTCAATTGTTGAGAGAGTTCAGATACACCGGCTTCTTTTTGGTCAGCTAAAGCCGAGACAATATTAAATACCTTTAGTACCGAGGCCACGGATTCAGGTTGAGTTAATTTTTCCATTCTACGCTCTTACTTTAGTTTTGCGTTGATCAGGGCATCACGACCATGATATTGCGGACAGTTTGAAGCATATAACTGCCTTTTAAACTACTAGAAAATATGTCATCTCGGCATTGGAATTTTTCCTGGTTAGAGCTGATACGTTGCTTGGACTCTTTCAGTTGGTTCTCTAATTGATGTGTTTGATAAAGATTATGTAACTCTTGCTTTAATGCCAAGTTTTCCATTTTTATTTTTTTAATCCAAACATTTAGCCCTCTTTCTATCATCAAAATCACTATTTCATTTTGATAAATATTATTCCTGATTTAAAGGGTAAGTTTTGCACGATTGACAGGCAGATTTAGTCCTAATCTTTTTGTTCCCAGTAGAACTTAGTGGAAAGTTAAATTTAAGTGTAGATTTGATGCGAGTGATTTTTTATACAGTTCACTATAGATTACCACATTGAACAGCAGTTTTAATAACTTAATGTAATTAATAGAGAGACGATAAAAGGGAGTTAACAAAACTATTATTGTTAACTCCCTTATAAATCAAAGGTAATATTTTCTGATAAAGATTATTTTACCTCGCTTACAATTGCAATGATAAATATAACACGACTCTAATTAACTTATTCACTGAGCAAACTAACCACTGTTGCCTGGGCACTTTCACCACGATAGTTAGAGGTTTCGGCTAAACCTTGTCCGTCGCTATAACTTTCAAAGTCATCTAAGAAAATTACTTTTTCTTCATCGTTTGAGTAAACTTCAAAGTTGTCACCTAAAACTTCAAAACGACTTGTGTTTTTGACATCGCCTATTCGAAAAGAAATGAACTTAATCGGACCATTTACAACAGCGTATGGAACAGTCTTATTGGCAACCTCAACATCGTCTTGATTAATTACAAATGTAAATTCGTCGTTACCCCACGTCGCTTCGATTGAAAGAGGTTCACCAATGTCAAATTCACCAACTTCGTCAGAAAATGTTGATTGAGAATCACGATAACGAACCATACCTTTTCCATCTTCATCAGATTTATCACTCAACACGATCTCGCCATAGGTCTTACCTGTTGAAAAGCCTGTATCATAAAGCGTCACATAGGTATTGTTACGCTCAACTTCAGGTGCTTCATTGTCAGTATTTACACGGTAGATTGTGTCTAATTTGAACGTGCCAGAACTGATTCCATTATCAGTTGCAAGTGCAATACGAAGGTCACCAGCAACTTCTGATGAAACATCTTGAACCTTAACAAGTTTGTTCTCACCTGAGTCTGAGTCTGCATTCTCAACAGCATTTTTGACATCATCTCTGTCAGACAGGTCATTACCAGCCAATTGCCCGAAGTTATCGGTATCAATAATCAGTTGTTCATTTTCAAATGCGTATTGACCAGAAACTCTTGTAAACTCATCACTATCTAATACACCATCTGCAAATGCATCGTCATCGTAGTAATTGAATGTAATGGTTTTACTTTCTTCATCATTCGTAATATCAGAATATGCAACTTTATAAACACCATCTACTTGATCATCATAATAATATTTCAACTGTTCGTCAGAGAAGTAGTAGACATTAGGCAGGTTTTCTAATGTGTTTGTTTGAGAATCAACGTTCTGAGATGATAATTCCCAAAGAACTCCAGTTAGGTCGCCATCTACGGGAGGATCGATCGGGTTCGGATTTGAATCGTCATTGCTATTACAACCAGCAAGCAAGACTGAGGCACACAATATAGATAGCGCAATTTTGTATGATTTCATATATTATTCCCATCTAATATCAAAGTTAAATACAGCGCAACTCTTATACCCATAGTAATTAATAAAAGAGTTGTTTTAAAGTTCAGCTTCCGTTAATAACACTTATAATACAACGTAGATAATTGGCATGTGTAACACCAATTTTTGCCAAAACGAATGAATGCCTTACAACTCCATCAGAATAAACCACAAGCTATTGAATTCTTGTGATTAATCTTTATTTGGTCTAATTCTTCAAATCATTGAAACAATTAAATGTTTGACCAAGAACAAATTTGGAACAGCGTTAAAAACCATCCTTTAGATATTAACCCTCGCTTTAGGGAATGGAAACGCACCCACTATCTACAACTTACCTTAAAAAATCTCATGTTTTTTGAATAATAAATATAATTCCTCCTGAGTGTAAATTTGATACAAACTTGCATATTATCCTATAAATATTTTGCTTAAATAAAACTTTAGACATATTCCTTCATCGGCTAAGTTTTATTTAATGAGCCTTTCAAAAAAGAAAATCTCGTAACTAGGTCTTACTATAACAATATCCTATTTACCCACTTATCTAGTCTTGAGTAGCTATTATCCTCGATAACCACATTTGTTGTCTCTCTGCCATCCTCCGGACGGAGTACAATACCCCACGTAGTCGTGTCCTTTTCACGTGATCCATCTTGTGTGATGCCGTTTATTATATTGTTTGAAATCAAGTTACTACCCTGGACACCATTAAGCGAAATCCCTTCATATTGTTGACCGTATTTGTTCGTTGGTATAAGGGAGTCGGCAACAACTGAACCTAAATTATCTATATGATTATTGTCAATAACCACGTCGTTGGCTCTTTCTACACTAATTGGTCTAACGGAATTTGACACACTATTATTAGAAATATTTACGTTTGTTGCAGTCCAGCCGTCATACACTCTTTTTATGCTTAAACCCACAACGACATCATGCATTATATTACTCAGCATTTTTATATTGTCAGCACCACGTTTGCTAGTGATTCCATCATAAGCCCTTTCCACATAATTATTGGTTAATGTAAAGTGATCGCCATACTCCCCGGAAACCCCACCAGCTGAAACATAAATTGCTGCGTCACGAACTCCAAAGAAGCTGTTATTTCTGATTATCGCTTTCAATGCTCCCGTCATTAGAATGCCGCTATCTCCGCCTGCCATATAGTATGGTTCAGTGTCATTTTCAGTTCCGATAAAAACAATATTCTCTATTAGTAACTCATTGAGTTTGCTTTTTCCTGCGCTAGTAGCCCCTCTAACTGAAATAGCATCTGCAGTTTGTTTAGTTCCTTCTCTCCCGATCGGTGTCTTATAAGGAAGTGGCACTACTGTAGATACTTTGGCTTTAGCCATATTAAATGTACCGCCTGACCATTCAAAGTTCGCCATAGCACTCGCACCACCACATTCGTCTGATTTAGTAGAGTGAGTATCGAAACTAAACATATCGCCATCTAGCTGCTCAGTAGCTAAAAATTGGGCATCACTAGCGTCAACTTTAAGGTCGTTCCTCAAATATACTTTTGTATCCTGAGTGATGTAGTAAGTTCCAGTAAGTACCAACTCAACACCTGTATTAGTAGCTTGTTGTAGAGCTGCTTGAAGCTTACTTGTATCGCCTTGGGGGTTCACTGGAACAGAGGTACAGTTTTCAGCGGATACCGAATTTGATGCTAAAGTGATAATAAAAAGGGTTGTCGTTGTCATTGAATTATTGAAGTTCATAGTTTTTCTCTTATTTTGTTTCAGTTACTGTTTTTCGGTGTGTTATTATAATAACAGATAGTCAAGGTTTCGCTTTTACTATAATTTATTGTAACAGACCATTCTGCAAGAACTTTCATTGTCTATATGTATGTCAATATTTGCAAATGACCTTGATAGTTGAATAAATCAGGCAACTTAGAACTGGTCAACTGAATAAATCGTCACGACTTAGCATAATAAAAATAACATCGGAGATTAACAAGTAGAATGTAATATCAGTTGACCGTTTATCTAAAAACCAAAAAACCCTTAACGAGAAATAACTCATTAAGGGTTTTTATCATTTTATATTTATGCTACTGCAGACTCTTCTTTTACTTCAGTGGTCTCGAGTTCACGTTTAGATCTAACCAACAATGTACCAATTAGTGCTAAAATAGCAGCAATAATAACAAACAACATTCTTCCCCACAACGGGTTAGGGACGAGTGTTAAACAAAGAATAAATACTGATGCTGTAAGTACCATTTTACCTAGTACATTGTTCTGTTTGTTGTCCATTGCTACACTCTGTAAACAATCTTCAACGACAACTTCGGTGTCCACATTGGTGAAGAATTGCTTAACTTCAGCTTCACGTTTTGCGGGCAACCCCTTGTAAAAGAACTGAGAACAAACAAAGAACGGAAGTGTGATCGACATATGTCCAATCAAGCCTAGCGTTACTGATTTCATCTCTGTGTATTCGCGCGATGTAAGTGGCTGCTCTAATCCGAGAATCGATTGTAGAACTTCGGGTGTTAGAACAAACGCAATAAAGCCAGAAACACTCATACCTACGACGACTGTACCCCACCCAGCCCAATCAGGTGTTTTTCTTACAAAGAAACACATAATCGAAGGAATAAGGATTGGAAAACCGATCAGGGTACTGACTAACATAGTTAAATCAAAGAGACCGAACTGTTTCAACGACGTTAGGAAAAGAGCTGCAATAATGATGACTATACCGAATAGTGCTGTAAGTAATTTACTCACAAAAATCAGGTGTGATTCGGAGTTATTTTTACAGAAATATGGTTGATACACACTCTTAAGAATAATACCCGCATTACGATTTAACGCCGAGTCCATCGAAGACATGGTAGCAGCAAACATTGCAGCGAGCATCAAGCCAACCATTCCCACTGGCATTTCACGACTAACAAACATGAAGTAAGTCGCATCAGCTACTTTATTACCTAAGCCAGCTAAGCCCCAAGTACTTGTATCTGGGTAATGCGCCGCTACATACCAAGCAGGGACAAACCATAGCAGTGGACCAATAAGCATTAAAGTACCCGCTAGAACAGCTGCTTTACGTGCATTTTTCGTATCTTTTGCCGCGATGTAACGGTATGAGTCCACCATGTTATTAGTGCTGAAAAATTGTTTAATGAACATGAAGATAAACCAGCCAACAAACAGATACGCGTGGTTGTATCCATCACCAATGAATGGTTGCTCGGGAAGACCCGCTTCAAGAAGTGGTGTTAAACCTCCAGATTTCCATATCGCAACACCACCAGTGACCAAAGTCATTGTTGTTAGAATGATCATTTGCATGAAGTCCGATGCGATTACTGCCCAGCTGCCACCCACAAGAGACATAAACAACACAACAGAGCCAGCAACTATGATCGTTAGCTCTAAAGGAAGCCCAATTACGGCACTAGTGAATACAGCAAGCGCATTAATCCAAATGGATGCTTGGAGAACACTCAGCGGCACATTAGCCCATGTAAAAATCTGCTCATTCACTGGACCTAGTCGCATACGAACGCCTTCAAGTGGTGTTTCCACTCGCATTTGGCGTGCTTTCGCAGCAAAAAATAGGTAATTACACAAGTAACCAAGAGCATTTGCATAAAAAACTGTCGTCGCAACCGCAAATCCTCCAGTTAATGCTTTCCCCATGTGTCCAGTAAAAGTCATGGCGCTGACTGCCGTCATGAACGATGTCGACCCAACCATCCACCACAGCATTTTACCGCCACCACGAAAATAATCACTTGTGGAGTTACTAAAGGATTTAAACAATACCCCAATTGCCACAAGGAAGCCAAAGTAAACCAGTACGATTGCTATATCAACCATGTTTCTTCCCTTTCATTTTATTTTATTTCAACGTAATTTATTTTAACTTGTTCGTTTTTCCGAACATTAACAACAAATTTATATTTAGAATATATAGGTGACATATAAACAATGTAAAAAATGATACATTCTACACAACTTATAAATTACCCATGTACCATATGTGGACTAATTTAAATATCAATTATAACCAACATAGCTAACTTACTTTTTCTGGCTCATAAATGTAATGGTAATTTTTGGTAATTTTCAGGGCAAATTTTGCATAAAGATCAGCTTTGTTGCACAACTCAGTTTAGTCGTAGAGGCTATCTAAAACGTGACGTCACATCGATCGTTCAAAAAATGAATGAACTAACGTTAGTCAGTGGTTTGATAGTAAGGTATCGGCATGAAACAATAGAAAGAGAGAGTCAAATCATTGTTATCTATAGATAATAGTGATTCGATGAATAATCCCGCGACGCTATGTCAGATACCCATAATTGGCAGCATTAGAACTTCGTTATCGCATTATTTTTACACCGAAAGATTAGTTTCTCTCATTAAAGTGCCAAGTAAGCAATTAAGCTGACCGAGATGACTACCATAGTCGCTGAATAAACGTGGCGCTCCGACATACGCTTCATCAAATAAGCAGATATGGGAACACCAACAAATGAACCAATAAAAAAGAGTATTGCCGTATTTACATCCGACTGTCCACCTTTCGCATATCCTGCAGCTGCGATTGCTGACAAAGACAATGCGAGAACTACTGAAGAGCCAACGGCTTTCTTAATGTCAAGATGCAGCACGTTGTTGAGCACCGGTAGAAGCAGAACACCACCACCAACACCAGTAGAACCTAAAACTGAGCCACAGAACATACCAGACATGATAGCTTTTTTGGTGTTTGTCTTTGGGTTTGAAGTTACGGCAGTATACCCGACCGCAGCGCCCTTGTATTTTGAGAACACTGAAATCAGTGAGCCAACCATTACGATCGTAACAAGCCAAGTAATCGTCTGCTCCGTCGCTTGGGAATAATACGGATGTGTACTGAAGTAAACCACCATTTGTGTAACAACCAATGTGACCGGTACCGCACCGACAAACAGTAACGCTATCTTATTCCAAGACACGTTGCGCGCCTTAATATGAATCAGTGAAGCGTTAATCTTAACCATTGCAGAAATCATACTTGCTGTACCTACCGCTAACACAGGAGACATACCGCAAAACAACTGTAACATTGGTATTAACAGTACTCCTCCACCAACGCCTGTTAACCCCAGACACAACCCAAAAATGCTTCCAAGAAGCAGCTTCAAAACCACTGCATCCGCAGACCATACGTCCGTCAACAGATCATAGAACGGCATAAACCCTCTCCTTAACGCTATAAATAAAACATCTTTTCAATTAAAACAATCTAACGTATCAATTAGTTTTTGGTTTATGGCGTTGATCATATTTTGGCTTTTTTTTTTGCAGTACACTAACCCTACATATAACACGTAATGACGATCGTATGACCATACCAATACCACCATCACTACAACAAATGACAACTAGGCTCAATGTCAGCAAACGTGAAGCCGTGTACTTCAGCAATACTAAGGCATCAGGATTTTATCGGGTTGAAAGTGGGTTTATAGGGCTTTACCAGATAGCAGATACTGGGAAAGAATCATTGTTGAGGTTATACGGGAGAGGTTCATACTTTGGTTATCGTTCTCTGTTTACCAATCAGCACTATCCGGCTACTGCCAGGGCGATGGAAAACAGTGTTATCAGTAAAGTGAATATCCATACTTTTGAGGTATTGCAACAACTATCCCCCTCTTTGAACAAAGCTCTAACGACCGAAGTCTGCCAAGAGTTGGGAGAAGCGGAGCGACGTCTTGTCCAGTTCAGTGCTTTCAATGCTAAAAATAGAATTATCGATGCCATACAACATTTCTTCACATACTACCCCCATTACCCATGGACTTACCGTGAGATAAGCGAGTACAGCGCTACTGACGTGACGACTGTGATTCGTTTTTGTAAATCACTAAAACAATCAGGTGCACTAAGTGAACACCATCGTAAACCTCACCCTCTAGACCTATCAAAGTTGGATAGTGCTAGGCAGATGTTCAAGGAATCCGCCAAATGAAAAAATTGAGCCCGAAAAAGACGTCGTGGAGAGAACAAGGGATCGCACCTGATTATCGCTTCTCGCTCGCTAACGAACGTACCTACCTAGCTTGGATTAGAACATCACTAGCCTTGTTAGCAGGTGCAATTGCTCTCGATCAACTTACACCAGATCTTGCTAATCCATTAGTGCGACTATTGATTTCTTGTTTCTTATGTTTCTGTTCGGGAATAGTCGCTATCTATGCTTATCGACGATGGTCTCGTAATGAACAAGCGATGAGGCTAAACCAAGAGCTGCAATATACGTCGAATATGAAAATCATCAGTTCGACTATCTTAGTTCTCACCTTCATTATTGCCTTAGCAATCACTTTATGAGCGCCGTTAAAGGTCTGCAGTTAGAACGAACTGCCTTATCGTGGTTAAGAACTCAGTTAGTTCTGTTTGCAATCGGTGTTGTGTTGCTAAAAGTATCGGTGTCTGATTCGGCAACACTCCCTTATTTATGCGGCGCTGCGGCAATGCTTGTTGCAATAGTTTGCTCTCTCTCTCACGCTAGGATCATCAAACTTTTTACTTCAATAATAATAGTACTGATAGCGGTTACATACGCTCTAACAATGCTATCGGAATACTTCATAGGAAAAACATAATGAACCAAATTACTAATTGTCATGTGATGGCTAAGCCATCTGGATCGGTATGTAATATCGATTGTGACTACTGTTTTTACTTAGAGAAAGAAAAACTCTACCCTGATAGACAGAAAAACTGGCGTATGGATAACGCAACGCTTGAGACGTTTATCCAGCAATATATTGCGGCTCAGCAGAGCGATAATGTTCAGTTCGCATGGCAAGGCGGAGAACCTACCTTACTCGGAGTGGATTTTTATCGCTCCGTTGTTCAATTATGCGAACGTTATCAAGGCAACAAAACGATTTCTCACGCATTTCAAACCAATGGAATTTTGATCAACGATGAGTGGTGTGAGCTTTTCAAACAAAACGATTTTCTAATTGGCGTATCTATTGATGGTCCTGAGGATATGCATGATGCCTATCGTACTAACACCAGTGGCAAGGGTACCCATAGCAAAGTAGTCGAAGCTATTGAACTATTGAAAAAACATAAAGTCGAGTTTAATACTCTCACTGTTGTCAATGATAAGAACGTAAAACACCCTCTCAGGGTTTATCAATATTTAAAAAGCATTGGTTCGAATTTTATCCAATTTATCCCATTGGTAGAACGACAAGAATCTAACCAGTTAACAAACGATAGCTGGTTGGTAAATCCTGACCAAAAACACGGTAACGTCACTCCTTGGTCCGTCAAGCCAGATGATTATGGTCAGTTCCTCAATACTATCTTTGACTACTGGGTAACCAAGGATGTGGGTCGTATCTTTGTGCAACAGTTTGATACCACATTAACCACTTGGATTGGTCAACCTAGTCCAATATGCGTATTTTCGCCTAGGTGTGGGCATGCGTTTGCCTTAGAAGCGAATGGCGATCTATTTCAATGCGATCACTACGTATACCCAGAATATAAACTAGGTAATATTCACGACCGCACGATCCAATCAATGAATAATAGTGAAGAAGCTATTAACTTCGGACTAAACAAGTCAAAACAACTCAATAGTAAGTGTCAGTCATGTCGCTATCGATTCGCCTGCCACGGCGGCTGCCCGAAACATCGCTTTTTACCTGGACCAACGGGGGAACTCGACCATAACTATTTGTGTGAAGGCTATTTCAGTTTTTTCGATCATTCTCAGCATGCGATGGCTTACATGGCAAAACTGATAAAGAATGACCAATCTCCCGCCAAGATCATGGGGCAACTTGCTGATAAACCGACTGAGAAAGTTGCCAGAAATGACGTTTGCCCATGCGGTAGTGGTAAGAAATACAAACGCTGTTGTGCATAGACGACAATCCAACTATTGAAACACTCAGCCTGGTGACAAAAAAGTCCATAGTGGTGACACTATGGACTTTAGCCGTGAACATATTAATGTGCGTTAGCACAATCAATTACACTTCCATGATTTCTGGTTTCTTGCCTTCAATGCGATAGATCTCTTCAAGTAGAAGTTTTCGTAGCATCTCTTTAACCGGCTTCAGGTCCTCACTGGTCACCAAATTTTCCAACTGATTAGGATCGTCAACCAGATTGTACAAGAATTCTTCTTGGTACACCTCACTGTGTTTTTCTAGTAACCCACTTTGATCCGGAGCTGCCACTGAGTACGTCCATGTATCGGTACGAATAGCACGACCAATTTGTGATTCACTGATCTGAATGAAGCTAACATTGCTCCTTTTAGCTTTATCGATATACAGATCTTGTAACGGCTGACCTTGCATATAGCTTGGTACTTTAATTCCTGCAGCCTTGAGCAGAGTTGGAACCACATCAATGATGCTCGCGTGGTCATCAATCACCTGACCTGCTCTCGCTCTTGGATCGTAAATCACAAAAGGAATACGAATCGAAGAGTCATGGCATGAACGCTTGTATTCACCATTACGTGTCTTGAAGTGAGAACCGTGGTCACTCAGATAAACAATGATGGTGTTATCATCTAATCCTTTATCTTTTATCGCTTGACGGATTTTGCCCACATTTTGGTCAAGATTGTTACAACAACCTAGGTAGTCTGGGTACTCTTCCGCCCAATCACCATTAACAAAAGGCTCTAGATCGCCAGGGACTTTAAAGTTGCTCCATTTCTCTTGCGATCCATGTGGACCTTCATAGGTCTTTCTATCATTTTGATGATGCGGTTCTAGATAAGACAGGAATAAAAAGAACGGCTCTTCTTCTTGGTAGTTATCGATGTAATCGGTTGTCAGATCCGTCAAAAAGTCTGCACGATAAACATCTTCATCCCAACTTACCTTGTTACCATCAATGTCGAACATATGTCCGCCATAACCATGCGATGTGCCTTCTAGAATATCCGAAGCAATCCAGAAATCTTTATAGCCACCACGATACTGTTTTGGTATCGCCGTGAAACAGTTATCGATTATTTCGCCTGAACTTTCAGTCGGTGCCGCAACGACAAAACCTTCATGAGCGGTATTGTTTGAGGCAAGGTGCCACTTACCGACATAACCGACACTATATCCTTCATCGGACAAAAAGTGAGCCACGGTTTTTTGACCTTGCGGGAGGATGATATCGTTTCGGAAGCAACCCGTCTCCGTTGGATACAGACCGGTTTGCATTGTCGAACGTGTAGGACCACATACAGGGTTAACTGTGAATGCGTTTTCGAACATTACACCATCACGTGCAAGTTCATCAAGATTAGGGGTCACTGGCAGTTCTTGACCATAACAACCTAACGTATCCCAACGCTGTTGATCGCTAAAAATTACGATGATGTTCGGCTTTTTCATATTTACCTCTTGATACTTTATTGTTTCTTCGCGTTCGCTAATCGTAGTTACGCTAGATAAAACATCTCTGTTAACTCTACGGACTTAGGGCTTCTATCTGGATTCGTTTCCATAATATCTTCCATATAACGCCACCACTTTTGACAAGCATCAGTTTTTGAAACGCCGTTCCATTTATCAATGGATTCTAACTCGACATACCCGAACAAACAACCAGTATCTTCGTCTAGAAAAATCGAATAGTTGCTAGCACCAGCAGCTTTAATCGCCTCAATTAGTTCAGGAAAAACATGACCATGACGTTTTTTGTATTCTTCAAACTGACCAGGATTGACTTTGAGTTTAAACGCTTTTCTAATCACCTAACGCCTCCTCAAACCAGTGCTTTTTCATTCAACTTCACATTGAATGCAGACTCGAGCTGTTTGAACTCTTCTGGCTGAATAGTCTGTCGCTTACCACCCATAGCCAGAACTTTTACCAATATTTCCGCAGCCTTCTCCGCAGTATCCATCAAACCAAACGCCAGACTTAGATCTTCAGCTGAGCAGAAAGTACCGTGATGCGCCCAAATAGCAACGTCATACATCTTCATCAACTCACTCGTTTCTTCAGCAATGGCTCGACCGCCTGGCACCATCCAAGGAACAATACCCACGCCTTCTGGGAACACTACTGGACATTCAGTTGCCATCTCCCATAGCTCTCGAGTAAACGTTTCGGCCTCGAGCGGTAGAACGAATGTAAGCGCAATTAGGTTCGTCGTGTGAGAGTGCATCACCACTCGGTGCTGCCCACCCTTAGTATCAAACTTTACTGAATGGTTCATTAAATGCGCCGGCAACTCACTTGTTGGCTTCGCATCATTGATGAGACCCCACAATATTTTGTATTGGGCACCGTCTTCTGAAACTTGAATAATGCCAGCATTTTCTTCTATACATACTTCTACGTTGCGAAAATACTTGCCACTCCCAGTGACGATAAAGTATTCATTTGCTAGGTTAGGTACTTTTACACCAATATCCACCCATGACGTCGGCTCACTAAAAAATGGACTAGCCTGTTCAACTTCTGATTGAGTTAAACGATACGACAGGTTGCCACCATTGCGTTCATGCCACCCTTTTAACCAAGCGTCTTGTGTTGTCTTTTTAAACTCTTGTATAAATGCTAGCTTTTCCATTATTTGCCTCGCTTAAATTGAACGTTTTGCTCATAGATCTCAATCGACTTAAACCAATCTTCATTTGCCGGAACATCGTTGATTTCACAAAAGTAGTTCCAAATATCACCAAGTGGGTAAGTTTTTAACTCTTCCATCAGCACCAAGCGCTGTGTAAAGTCACCCTCATTTTGAAGCTTAGTCAGCTTGTCATGTGGCATGAGCATCGCTTCTAGTAGCGCTTTTTGCATATTGCGAGTACCTAGTACCCAAGCAGCGACGCGGTTAATACTGGCATCAAAGAAATCTAAGCCTAGGTATACGTTATCTAAGCTGTCAGTACGAACCAGTTCTTTGGCAATTTCTTTTACCTCATCATTTAGCGTAACAACATGGTCACTATCCCAACGTACCGGGCGAGTGACATGTAACGCGAGTTCATCTTGATAAAGTAGCATTGACGAAATCTTGTCTGCTACGGATTCAGTTGGGTGGTAATGACCATTATCCAACAAACACAGCTTATTGTTGGCGATGGCGTAACCCATATAAAACTCGTGCGAACCGACAGTATACGACTCAACACCAATACCGAATACTTTTGACTCTACGGAGTCTTTGTTGAATTGCTCATCAACTTCAACAGCAAAAATTTCGTCCAGTGAGTCTTTTAGACGTTGACGTGGTTCAAAGCGATTGCTTGGTGTGTCTTTATAACCGTCTGGGATCCAGATATTGGTTAGACACGTTTGCTCTAACTCTTGACCAAAATATTCACCAATCTTACGCGAAGCAATGCAGTGTTTAATCCAGAAATCGCGAACCCCTTTATCTGGGTGAGACAGTGTCAAACCATCGCTAGCGTTTGGATGTGAGAACAGGCTTGGGTTGAAATCTAGACCGAGATCACGCTCTTTAGCCCACTCTACCCAACCAGCAAAGTGTTCTGGCTTTAGCTCATCACGATCAACAACCACACCATACGTTTCCGCATATAGGGCATGAAGGTTAATTTTGTGCTTACCAGGAATGAGGCTTAGTGCTTTATCTAAATCGGCACGTAGTTCGTGCGCATTAGTCGCCTTACCAGGATAGCTACCCGTAGCAGAGATACCACCAGAAAGTTCATGAGCCACTTCCTCAAAGCCAGTAACATCATCACCCTGCCAACAGTGGATAGAAACTTTAACACGTTTTAGCTTCTCAAGAACGGCATCAACATCAATGCCCCATTTAGCGTAAAGTGACTTACTCTGTTCGTATCTATTTTTTAAACTCTGTTCCATGATAATTCCTAATTAAATGCTGTTTCTAATATAGTTCTTTGCTTGTTTTAAATGAGTAATTTCGCCCATTGATAACATTTGCACGATAATATTACCTACACCAGTAGCTTCTACTGGGCCGACAATAACTTCTTTATTCGTTTCCTGTTCAATTAACTCGTTAAGAAGCTGATTTTTACATCCGCCGCCAATAATATTAATCTTATCAACGGTTCTGCCAGTAACACTGACTAATTCTTCAATATAATGGTGGTAAGACTTTGCCAAACTTCGGTATACACAAATGCAGACTTCACCTATTGTTTTTGGGTGGTCTTGCCCTGATTCCTTACAATAAGCAACAATTTCTTCGATCATGTTTTCACTAACAAAGAAGCGTTCATTATTAACGTCGATTACTGATTTAAATTCACTTGCTTCTCTAGCAAGTTCCGCTAATTCTGCATATGAATATCTGAAATCTAGTATCCTTGACACCTCTTGAACTATCCAAAGTCCCATTATGTTCTTCAAAAATCTAAATCGCTTGTCGTAACCACCTTCATTAGTAAAATTACTCTCAAGCGAAATATCCGAAACGATCGGTTTCTCGAGTTCGATGCCTAATAGTGACCACGTACCAGAACTCAAAATGACACCATCGTCTTCTAGATCAAGAACACTCGCGATAAACGCCGATGCTGTATCGTGTGTTGCTGGTAATACGATCTCACAGTCAAACCCGACTATCTCTTGTATTGATGTTTTTAGGTTACCAATTCGATGTCCTGGATATTCAGGTTTACTGAAAATGTCAGCACTGATACCGCATACTTCTAATAAATCTTTGTCCCAATCGCCATTACCAATGTTTAACATTTGGGTGGTTGTTGAATTGGTATACTCGTTAACCTTCAGACCTGTAAGTAGATAGTTAATATAGTCAGGGATCATTAAGAATGATCTAGCCTTGCACTTATCTTTGATATCCAAAGAACTCATCTGATAAAGGGTATTAAATCCCATAAATTGAATAGCGGTTTTATTGTATATTTCACGTATTCCGACCTGTTCACAAATTTGGTCCATAATACCTTTTGTACGACTATCTCTATACGAAACGGTGTTACCAATGATATTATCTGCGCTATCAAGAAGAACAAAATCAACGCCCCATGTATCAACCCCTACACTTTTTGGTATTTTACCTATAGATACACATTGCTTTAATCCTTCAATAACATGACTAAAAAGCTTATCTAATTCCCAGCAAAGTTGACCGTCAACAGATGAAAGTTTATTTTCAAATCGATATATTTCTTCAAGCACTATTTGTTCATTTTCGATATATCCCAATAAGTGCCTTCCACTAGAAGCACCTATATCGACTGCCAAAAAGTAATTCATAACAATCTCCTAGTGTTTTATTAAATAATACAAGAAAAAGCAGTCGACAAAATGCTATAAATTGCCCTTAATGGTGTCATTTTTTGCAGAAAGCATGCTTAGTAATAAGCTCAAGATAAAGCCTCCTAACTTCAAGCACTTCAAGCCTTTAGAGTTCATATTCCACATTATTTATAGGGTAAGAGTATCACCAGCTTGTGCATTGTATTTATTTGAACTCAAAGAGACTGTGAACAATTGCTTCAAACGAATAGCACGCCAGCCCCGGTTGATCAGACAGTTATCCCGCTGATGGCAGTGAGTGGTTTGGTCCCGAAGCTATGGTATAAATCACAATCGTAAGGGACTGTTTTCGTACAACGATATTTTGGCTCAGTATCCGCTATAAGATCAGAAAAGAAATGAACTGATGATGCTATGTTCAGTTCATTGATAATGATTTGTTGGTAACAAACAAAAATAAAAACCAGTTACCAATAGGTGGTAACTGGTAAACGAGACTCTACGTAAATGAGGGGGGACGTAACAACATAATTACTATATAAAAGTAATTTAATTAGGGTTTATCTTCATGCTAGGTAAATAATAGACAAGTGACTATGCCCATTTTAGCCAAATATACGGTTTATTTTTGCCAATTAGTTAAAATAAACGAATTTACCTATGGAAACATACGCATAGAATTGTGACTTTACTCACCATAATTATGTAATAAAATCCTTTTGATACGAGAATGAAAATCAAGCGATTATGTAGCCCCTAACAAAGATTGTAACAGTAACGAACTACTTAAGGCATAATTAAAATCTCAATATATAATATAAATAATGACTAATTTAATCTTCCGACGCAAAATTTGCCCTATAACATTCCAAAAATTAATGTTGAATCATTCATCGGTAATCCGTAGATTTTAATATGATAGTTTTGTTACGAATACGATTTATTACTTAATAATAAAACATAAGGAATATTGATGAAAATTACTAATGATAACTTATCGAATAAACCACATCGTACCGCCATATCGTCTAGATTTAAAAAACATATGCTATTGTCTTCAATAATATTATCTGTTGGCACCACACCATTTAGCACTTTGGCGGACCAAAATACCACAGATAAAGAGCAAATGGTTGATTACTTTGCAAACAATGGATTTGGAAATTCTCTTGCAATAGTTCAAGCCCCAGCAGGGATATATGAAAACGGCATTACCTATCTTACTTATCAAGGTGATCTAGAAGATCCTTATGTAGTTTCATACAACCACGAGACAAAGGAATGGCAGGGACCGATTAAAGCTGGGTTCAGTGAATTGGGAAAAGATAATTATTGGGCACCTTCTGGTCGCGCCATAGATAATCACGGAAAGCCCACCATGATCATTGACGATCTTGGTTATATCCACATTTTCTTTGGAGGTCATGGGGGTAGTGCACGCCACGGCGACAATCCTTTAGGCGATGTTCATGATGGTAAAAATAAACATATTGTTTCTAAAAAACCACACGATATATCAGATTGGTTGGAGTTAGATAATATTCCTCCTTTTGGAAACTACAACCAAGCAGTAAAAATGGATAATGGTGATATCTATCTATTTTATCGCCATGGTGCTCATGAGAGTGATTGGGTATACCAAAAGTCCACAGACCATGGTCGCACTTTCGAAGAGCCTGTTTCATTCCTTAAGCATAAAGAACGTGACGACGTTGATGCTGTTGATAGTTGGTATGCTTGGGCAGTAAAAGGTCAAGGCGATGACATCATCATTACCTACGATTACCACCTATGTTGGAAAACCCATGCAAATAATGGTAGAGGACATACTACTGAACGACATAATGCCTATTATATGGTTTTCGATACAAAGAATGACACATGGCGAAATGTAAAAGGTGAAACTTTTGACTTGCCCGTCACTCGTGAATTAGCCGATGAAAAAACACTTGCTCTAGACACTAAAGATAAGTGGACTTTTAACGGCTCTGTTCATTTAGACCAAGATGGTAATCCTCATATTGGAACAAACATTGGCGTCGATTTGGGAGTTAAAAAGACCGGTGGTCCAAAACAGACTTCTCACGTTACCTGGACAGGTGAGGAGTGGGTAGGCGGAAATCCAGTCAACCCATCTGCCGTAAACTGGGGCGTTGACACTCGTGGTGATTTCTTTATTTCGTCACCACAAAAGGTGACCTTTGCACTAGGGTACAAAGAAAAGGGAGATGGTGTTATTTCTTATTTTTCTTCTGAAGATGGCGGCGAGACTTTCGCAAAAGGCAAAGAACTATTACGCAAACCTAAGTCTGGTTGGTCTATTTCCGCTATGATTACCAATGCCCACCCAGATGCTCGACTCTTTGTGGCAGAAAAAGCAAGAGGAGAGAAAAGATGGAGAAAGATGTACCTTCTCGGGGATAATGGTCCGATCCAGCGCTCTTTAACAGACGCAAACACTCGAACTAAATAGAGAAGACAGGTAAAGCCTCAACTCATCGATACCAAGGTGGGTTGAGGCTTTTGCTTTTAACCGCTATTTTGGGTTTAGTTTGACGCCATATAGATGGCTAAGTCTACATCGTAGTCATACTTTGCTTCCATACTCAGATTATTACACTCTTCAGAGCTCAGACTCCAAGATCGGTTCACAATTCTAGAACCCATTTCGTCAAAAAACTGCACTTGCTCCTGGGTATTGTTTGACGCTATAGCAACACCATACGCCTCACAAACATTTTGGTCTGTCATTGCATAAGCGCTCAATGACATACAAACTGTAACTACTGCAACAACTAATCTCATATTTTATCCTTACTTCAATGGTGGGTTTCATTAATAAATTTAGTCAACATCACAATTTTATCAAAAAATATTTTTCAATATTACCTATGACAGCAAATATAAACACTTAAAAGGGCTAAAATAGCCTGAGACGCAGTGTTGGGATGAACGGAAGGACAATAGAATTAATTGTAAACTCGTGGTATCTATTGCTTTGTTGAGGCAAACAATATGACGGAGGTGCAAATACCAACTGGTAGTATTTTTCTTATTCTAACTGCGTAACCACTAATAGTATTGAACTACTATGTTTATTATCCTTAAAAAGCAGGCTCTCAAAAGAGAGCCTGCTTTTTTTTAAATGTAAAAACCAAATAAATTACTACAAGTTAGAAGCTATATAAGAAGCCTACCCTTGTTCGAAGTTGGTAGTCCTCTGAAACATTGCTAACTGGAACGCCTGAAAAAGTAACAAATGGAGTCCAACCCTTAGCAACTCTGTAATACGCTTTTAGTTCAAGCAATTGTTTAAAGTCATGATGGTTATACTGCTTTACATTGTCTAAACTCTTGAAATAATCATATTGCAAACCTAAAGTTAACGCTTTTACTTTATAATTTAAATTAAATTGATATTGGCTTTTTTCGGCAGTATCACTGTCGTTATTACGAACAAAAAACTCATGCTTATACTTCAGTTCGGTAGACAAACCACCGCCAAGCTGGTAACGAAAACCCAGTTGTGGTTTCCACATCAGACCACTAGTTGATGATGTCACTTGAAGTTGTGGGGTTAATCTTATCGTGTCATTAACGTCGTAACGATAACCAAGCTGCACCTCACCACTACCCAACTGATATGTACTTAACGTTTTGCCCTTATGAGAAACTTGGGCGCCGAAGAACGTATTACCAGAACTACCACCGATTTTAATTAGCGTGGCATTTGTATTTTGCGGGATATTCGGATCAGACAAGCGCTCTTGACGGACCATCAACGTCGCTGAAAAAGCAGAAGTACTTAAAAGTGTGGATGCCACTACCAATGTTATTAGATTAAATTTTTTCATTTATCAATTCCCTTAATTTATTACTTTATAGCCAAATTTATTAATGGACTCTCTTTGACTTATTAAAAACTTTAGGTTGTCTACGATTTTATTTTCACAAATATACACATCAGTTGTAAGGACTATCTTTGTTAACAAACAAGACAATTTCTGCATATAAACTCGACAAAACAATCAAGATAGTAAACTCTATATTTGTATTACAATCTTACAAAAATCGGAGGTAACGCCTACATCAGCACAGTACAATACGATTTATTTAATTTAAACATGACAAGAAAAGGATATAAAACTTCGTTTCTATTTTCTACTCAGTTATAAACAATATTAATTCCGTTTTCGCGCAACATATGATATCTCGTTGAGCAACAATGATTATTGAAGATTGCAAATACAACGTGAATAATCATTTTTTTGGTTATATATGGTATAAAAGGTATTGCGGTATGAAAAACGTTGCTCTCTTACTCAGCGATGGATTTGAAGAAGGTGAGGCAATCAACGTAGTTGACATACTACGTCGTTTGCAGATTTCAGTTAAGATATTGTCCTGTGATTTAGAGGTTAACCTCACTTCCTATCATGGGGTAAAAATTGTTGCCGACGATTTATTATCTGCCAACAACAATTGTGACTTTGGTGCAATAATTCTTGTCGGTGGTCCACCTAATACCGACAAATTGGGTACCGATTGTAAAGTGCTTAGTTTTATTGAAAGACACATAGACATGGGAGCCTATATAGCCGCACTCTGCTCTTCTGGCGCAAAAGTTTTAGCCAAAAACTCGTTATTAGGTTCTCACCAGTATGTTTGTTGTGGCGACTTCCACCTAAACTACTCAGATGGTTCATATATCAATCAGCCGATAGTAATTGATGGTCAGTTTATTACAGGGCAAGACTATGGGTACACAATAGACTTCGCGTTTGCAGTCGCTGAGGTTATTCTAGGCGATATTAGAACACGATCAAGTGATATGAGTGATGTGGACTGGGTTGCAAGGCATATTAATTATCGTCGATTTACTGGCTACTAGCTTTAAACGCTGTCTAAAATCTACTAATTTCGATAAATAATTTATTTCCCAATAGAAAAATCTAAAACCGCACCTTAAATCCCCTCGATTAGGTAACAACTATCTTATCGAGGGTTAGTTTTAAATGAACAAACATGCCTAAACTAAATTCTACTCATGAACTAGAACGGTAATAGTGGCTAATCTGAACAGTCTCTTGCTTTGTAGCAAGAGACTGTTTTAAAATATTGGAAGAGTTAGGAAATGAATACATCGTTATCGGATTTATATTTTAAAAGGACCAACAAGACTATCATCCTATTAGCCCTATTTATATTTAGAGGTCTAAATCAATCACCTGTAAATAAAGAGGTCGAGAAGAACCCTTTGTGCGCTCCATTAGATAGTAATATAGCTTACCGTCCGTAATATGAACTTTACCATGGCTAAACTTTTTATCTGTCTTAGATTCATAGACACGCTCAAACTCGTTGGTACCGCCTTTAGCCTTTTCAACATATGGCTTTCCATTTTTATTCAAGCCGATTATATAAATATCATCACCAGCAGTATAGATATTGGAAGCGCCAACAAAATCCTCAGTAATAATAAACTCTTTTTCCCCAGCCGGCTTGTAAGAGTGTAGATGAATCATTTCAAAATCCGAACGCTTGTTATCTCTGGACTTAACACGACTGATCATGTGTATATCGCCCTTCTCTGTCACGGTCCAATCAAACTTTTGAACGATATGTACTGAGTCCTTTTCAGTATGTTTGATGTAGTCTCCTGGCTCAAAAACCTTAATTTCATCTGAATTAACAAGTGGGAATGTCATATTTTTACCTGCGTGGTTTTTCCATTGACCATCGCCACTTGGGTTGTCAGAGTATGCGTAGTAAACACCATTTTGATAAACAAACTTATCTTCCACATTAGCGCGTTGTTGGAAACCTACTCTAAGTTTACCATTTACGTACTTCATACTCCCGTATAGACCCCAGTCATATGCGTTACCATGAGACTTAGCATCTAAAACATTAAATTGTTTCCAGTCGGACCAGTGCTGTTGTTCTGCATCATAATGAGCAAATACATAGCCACCATTGTTGTTACCTCCTTTGCGCATGTAAACCAGCAAAGTTCCGTCATCGTTTGTGTAGAACGTAGGGTAAGTTAAACCATGGTAACTGTCGTAATCTATTTTCCCACTCAGTGTTAAGTGCTTATAATCCTTACCACCTTCGCTTAATGGACTTGTATCCTTAACAAAATTTTCAAGGGTGAACTCTTCATCTGAAACTTCCGCTGCTCCAGGTAAACTATATGAATAACGGAAATAATCTTCACTAAATGCTCCATCTACAGGTCGATCTTTGCCATAAGCGTGCATATCATAAAGCATATGAATTGTACCATCGACCGGGCTAATCGAAACGGCAATGGTGTTGTGTGATTCACCAATATGACGTTGATTCAGAAATCCTGTGTGCTGATGTGGAAACTCAATAGTTTGGATAGAGCCAGTCTTGGTATTAAGTCGACTTAGCATGACGTGCCTATCTTGCTTACCGCCACGATACCAAGTCATAAAAACGTAGTCTTTGTATGTTTTTACACTGTCTCCATGAGCAGAAATTTGCGGTCCAAATTTAAAATCATAGATATCAGTGCCATTATCCTCAGCATGTCGAGCAACTCGACGTCCATCAAAATGCAAAGCTCCATCCGTGATTCTGAATTCGTTCTCAAGGGTAATCGTAGCATTTGCCACTCCAGCAGTTACGAATAACATTGAACCCAACAATGCACTCGTACATAGGCTAAATTTAAACTTATCCATAGACATTCCTATAATAGTTACTTTTTCCGTAGATTTATCGCTCAATTATTATTAATTAGCATAGCGGTATTTGAAATATAAATAGTACTGTTTAGACGTTATCAATAAAGCGCACAACGATAAATACTAACTATTGCAGTAGGGCACAACAAAGTTTGCCTGATTCAGTCTATTACAACAAATAAGGGTATAGTAAAATGTAATATTGTCATATAAATAACTTTGCTTTTACGCTCTGTCCTGATCTATAAACTGGGCAAAAACGCCGTACAGGCAACATAGCGAAACAGCATTATATAGATAAAAAAGTTAATTCTTGCTATCGTGACCTATGTCCAAACAATCACACTTAATATATTACTATTGTTGATAATAGTCACATTTAAAACGATGATTCAATTTTACCCTATGTTTTGAGTGTATATTTAAAAGTCAGTATAGATTACCATGGCAAAACTTGATCTCTAGTAAGGCAATATTTGCATAGCATGTCAAAAATCGAACTAGGCACTAAGCGAGGTTTATTATGGATAGAGGGCTGTATGATTTCATGGAAAAAATGAAGTCTACTACTATTGAAGAAGAAGGGATAATCAATAAAAACTCTGGTATCGATAATAGCATTTTTACTGATAGGTATAGAAACATTATCTCTTTTGATAAAGTGTGTCCAAGAGGAAAAATGATATCCATAAGAAAACACACTCGTTTCATACATTACCCTGCACATAGCCATGATTACGTCGAGATCTGTTATATATTAAGTGGACATTCAGTACAAGTAATTGAAAATGAAAGGGTAGAACTTCTGACTGGGGATTTGCTATTTCTAGGTCCAGGAGTCACACATGAAATATATCCCACAGATGATAGTGACATCATAGTAAACTTTATTATACATAAAAAGTTTTTTAGCTATATCTTTGAGTTTATTAGTGAAACTTGTAATTTATCAAATTTTTTTACAGACGTGGTTTTTAAGAAGTCCTCCACTTCAGCGCTCATTTTCTCAACTAAAGGAAATAATAGGTTAGAGATGTCACTTAATGAGATGCTATCAGAATTAGATGGTGATAAGTTCCTAACTGAACCACGCGTTAAGTTCTTGCTTGGTATACTTGTGCTTGATCTAACTCTTGAAAAACCTAAGAAGATTGACAAGGTGTCTTATGACCAAGGAGTTCTTTGCAAGGTAATTACCTATATGGAAAAGAACTTAAAAAGTGCCAACTTAAATGAAATATCAGAAGAACTAAACTTGAAAAATTATAACCTTTCTAAGCTAATTAAAAAAGAAAGTGGTGTTACTTTCAACAACCTTCTAAGAGAAATTAGATTTAATAGATTCTGTGAAATAATTAAAATAAAAAATGTCAGCATTAATGACTTAGCGATAGAGGTGGGATTCTCAAATACTAGTGACTTCTATAAAAAGTTTAAAGCTAAATTTGGAGTTTCACCGAGAGAATACCGTAACACACATTAGACTATCTTATTGGTGCGACTACATTTTAAGGCGACGTAGTTCCTCAATGAAGCCCGTATATATGTGCGAAATCTATCCCCATTTTACTCTGTCTTACCGAGTGCGTATTTCTAAACATTGCGACCACCATTTGCTCCCCTCGTCAAATTCATCCATCATTTGCGCAAAACATTCACAATTTAGCCTCTTTAGTCAAATCTTCAAGAAATGTGAGCGATTTTGTGAGGAGAGGATAGACAACTTTCTGAATTCCTGATAATTATAGATTACAAAAGACAACTCAAATATAGGCATAAAAACGCCCAATAAGGTATATTGGGCGTTTTAACTAACGATAGTAAGCTATGTTGATATATGGTTACCAAAAGATCATGTCATAGTTTCTTGCGCAATCGTTTCTTCTTTCTCTGTTGGTTTGTTTGCAACTAGTTTTGACAAGGCTTCAACAAAATAATAGTCACCATAGATGAGAGAACAATTGACACCCAACCCTTTAGGACAATTGAAAGCCCCTCCTGTAAGAATTCCCTGCTGTTTATCTTCACCTATCGTACAATAGTGGTCATAGAGACTCTTCAGGATACGATTTGCGACATTGAAGAAGTGTGTTTTCTGTGTTTCATCCTCAACAAGCTCAGATATGAGTAACAAACCACTTGCAGCACAAGCTGCAGCGGAGGTATCTCTTGGTGTATTGGCATCTCTTGGTGCTCGGAAATCCCAATGTGGAATTGAGTCGTCAGGTAGTTGGTCGATGAAGAAGTCAGCCGTTTTTATCGCAGCCTCAAGGTATCTTAGTTCTTTGGTATATTTATAGCTTAATGCACAGCCATGGATTGCCCAAGACGCGCCTCGACTCCAAGCTGAGTCTTCATTGTAGCCTTGACCACCGTAATAGCTTTTCACACCACCAGTAATGTAGTCAAACTCTACCATATGTCTTACTGAACCATCCGATCGGATGAACTCTTTAAGCACGGTGTCAGCATGTGCCATAGCAATCAGTTTGAATCGTGGGGCATCTAGCTGCTCAGCAGCCCAATAAAGAAGAGGCAAATTCATCATACTATCGATAATGCTTAAGCCTTTCGGGTCTGCTGCACTAACATCATTTTTGTTCCAAGCAGTTAAAAAGCGTCCATTAATGTTAAATCGGCTTGCCAGATGACTCGCTGCTCTCAATGCTCGATTTTTTGAGCGCTCATTGCCAAACAACTCATACTGTTTGATTGACGTTAGTTGCCACATAAAGCCCACATCATGATGTATGTTGATATACTCATCGAGTGGACCATCCATAATGTTCTCACGCGCAATAGCAATATCTTTAAACGGCTGATAGTGCTCTTTTTCATAGAGTAACCATAGCAACCCAGGCCAAAAACCGACAACCCATGCCCAAGGAGCATGGGTATCTTCATACCTACCTTCAGATGTCATGGAAGGAAACTGTACTGAAATGTCTTCGCTAGTAAATTTGACTTTTTCTAATACATTTTTCCAAGCGTCATTTGCCCACGTTTTATTTGGAACCATTGTTATCCCTCTAGTTCTTTCGGTAATAGTTATATTTAAATTATTGTTTAAATATAAGGTAATCATTATTGAAAAAACATGTCTGTTTTTGGTCTATTCAGGGGTTATTTTTGCCCTCATCATTGACCGTATCCCGTATGATGATCAGGCTCTATTTAACCAATACGGTAAGCAGATAGGTCCAGCTCCTAGATACACCACAACCGCTTGCGCCAGTTTTCTAATACAGCGATTAAAACAGCTGTAATAATGTTCTCTCTACCACTCCGTGCTCTTCAAGGGTTTATGTGGACTCTATTTTTGAGCTTGTGAGCGTCCCTTTGACTTATCCTGATTAAACTTGCATAAGCAAGCACTCAAAAAAGGTTGAAGTTAATTATCTTAGTAACTCTAAAGGTGCAATTAGCCAGATAGCCGACATTACTCAATGCATTACGTAGAAAGGTTCAAACTCTATCGGGAGTTGGTGATTACGACATCACAAAATGTCATGAGGTACTTCGCAAGAAGGACTGTGTTCGCTGCATCCTCCTCGAAACAATGCAGGGTACTGGGAGAGAGGTCATTTGAGAACTGAATTGGTTGGTTCAACACGCCACTTACACCTGCTTCACTTTTGTAGACAAAAGTAGTTACCAAATAACATATTACCCCCTTTTGTTCCAAGAGGATAATATGTTACATCGCCATTTCGCAAGCTGATGAAACCAAGAGTAAGAATAGAGTCACAAATAAGATATTTTCAAACATCGACCCTAGAGCTTCCATTACTATCAACTTAAATTCCTTAGTCGTTACTCAACATTATGAATCCATTATTCAAGTCCATTTGATTTGGCAAACCCTAACCTAATGCAACGGGAACAAGACTTGCCTCAGTCAACCTACTAACTAATCGCTACATGGCTTTTTTATACAAAGCCAACACCTCTTCAGGGTTAGGCTGTCTTGGGTTACCACCCAAACAGACATCAGCCATTGCTTTATCAATCCAAACTTCGAGATCCGTTTCAGCAATACTCAGCTCACTAAACCCCGATGGAATACCAACTTCTATAGAGAGCTTATTGATTAACTCGACGGCAAGCGTCGCCGCCTGGGCATCATTTAAGTCAAATGTTATGCCACCCATTGCTTCCGCTACAGCGCGGAAAGGTTCTGGGTTTGTTTCTGAGTTAAACTCACAGACAACTGGCAATAGAATAGCATTGCACACACCATGTGGTAGGTCATGTGTGGCACCAGGTTGGTGCGCCATCGCGTGGACTAATCCTAAACCAGCACTGTTAAAAGACATTCCGGCTAAGAACTGTGCACACGCCATCTGCTCTCTCGCATTTAAGTTAGAACCATCTTCAACGGCAACTGGAAGCCATTTGGCAATGAGTCTAATCGCTTCAAGCGCTGTTGGTTTGGTAAGTGTATGTGCACCTGGCGTCACGTAAGACTCGATAGCATGTGTTAACGCATCCATACCAGTAGCGGCCGTAACTGATTTAGGTAGTCCGATCATTAGCGTCGGATCATTAACAGCAATATCTGGGATCTGCTTAGCATCTACAATGACCATTTTCACCGCATTATCTTCATCAGTAATGACAGAATTAGACGTCATTTCGGCAGAAGTGCCAGCCGTTGTGTTTATCGCGATAAAGAAGGCACCCTCATTTTTAACAAGCCCGACGCCATCAAAATCACAAATATCACCTTCATTTGAAGTTACAATACGAATAGCTTTGGCGCAATCCACTGGACTACCACCTCCTACTGCAATGAAACAATCACACTCTGATTCTTTGTAAAACGATGCACCTTTTCTCACCAAGCTTGCCGTCGGGTTTGGAGTCACTTCACTAAAAACAACATAATCAAAATCTGCGTCTTTTAGTGCCGAGAACAATGAATCTAAAATCCCAAGATCAACTAAATTTTTATCAGAAACGACCAAAGCCTTCTTCAAATTCTTCTGGCTAAGAATAGCCACAGATTCTTCAACCGCTCCTTCACCAGTAAAACTTAACTTCGGTACATTTAGTGCAAAAGCCATAACGGCATTCCTCTACATAAGATAACTGATTATATTGTAACCAAAGAAATGCAGTCATAACGTGGCTCAGCAGTGAAAGTAGACAAGACGACAATTAATTACAGTGATGTGCCAATTTATTAGTAACACAGTATAATAAATAAACAAAAAACCAGACCTATAACAAAGTCTGGTTTTAGTTTTTACTTATGAATGAAAGCTAGATCATTGCATTCTGTAAGAGATCTTCCTTATGCGTCAAAAAATTTTCATCTCGGAATTCTTGTGGCGTCATTCCATACGCATTCTTAAATACTTTACAAAAATAGCTTGAGCAGGAATATCCTAAATTGCTGGCAATACGAGAAACTGACCAGTCACTATACTGTAACATTTTTTCCGCACCAATTAATCGTTGACTATTAAGGTAGTGATTAAACCCAACTCCGACCTCTTTTTTGAACAACTTACTAAAATAGTGAGGACTTAAATAGACATACTCTGCAACATCCTCAAGCCTTAAGTCTTCAAAATAGTGTCGTTCAATATATCGAATTGCTTTGTGTATACGAGTATGATTTGACTTAATTGGGTGATCACTCGCAAACAATGACTTAATATCACTTTTATCATTAATAACCATTACATCCAACTTGCCCTTTACCGAATCATCAATCAATGTCTCTAATAAATCGGCAGAAGCCAATAATCTCTTACAATCAATTTGCGGAACTTGGTCATAGTACTCAAGGAGTTCAGGGTCTTTCATCCAACTCTTGTCAATTTCTTGCACGTCGTCCAAATTTACTGGATCGTCAAGCTTCACTTGACCACAAAGCGCAAAGCCTACAAGAGTTCCCCCTATTTCAATAGGAATTGAAAAATCCGTTAAACCAGCATGACACTTATAGATACATGGTCGATTAGCCTTAGTCGCCTCCAACCCTCCACATCGATCGCTTGCTCTACATTTCTCATTCAACACATGGTTGTTACGAATCTTTCTGCAAAACTTGCTAAAGTTGATGCTGTCCGATACTTCCTTCCCCTCTAGATTCACGAGAACGACAGCCAAACCGGTTGCATAAGCAAAGTTCTGTATTACTTTCGTGATACCTTGCGACTCCAAAATTAGATCCGTGTTCACTGTGACACCTTCTCAATATGGATGAATTGATTGAAAAGCAAACTACTCAGTACTTTACTTCATGGAGTGACCATATACCCAAGTTACTATGAGCATAAAGCGTGATGGTTTTTTGTAACAGTGGCTTAAGTAGCCTCACGTTCTTTCAATTGAGGCTTAACAACATCTACGCTTTTAATTATGGAGTCCCTATCTCTCTCACAGTCGTAGCATACCGACTTACTGCTTATAAATGAGATGAACCTAAAATACGATTTGTCACGTTTTTTCTTGCAAATCAGACATTTCTTAATTCCGTCAATTGACACACGCTACCCCTTTGGAAAGTGGTGTTTTAGTTTCTAAACTAATAAAAAAACCAGTCTGAAGACTGGTTACCAAGTTCCCAGTAAGGAACGAAGGACAAACCAAATCTAGCTAAGTCTTGGGACCACTTCGAATTTGCCTTAATCGACCAGAGTGCGTATATATTCTGCAATTCCATCCACTTGACGATCTTGGAATTGATTGTTACCTACAGCTTGCTTGACAAGGTCTTAACCAACAATATCGCAACTCGCTTTGTTAAATTACACATTACACAAAAATGAATAGCAATTAAAGTTTTTTTTGAAATGTCGTTTTATTTTAAGTTTTACTTCTGTGATGCACATCTACCTTGAAAAACACCGGTGGTTTTAAGTTTATGAAATAGTTTTTAAACCACTGGGTATATCTCTTTGAACGATAGTTCCTGCATTGATACAACACCTCAACCACACTATTGGAGACCATGTCTAGAAACATATCTTCACGCCAGTACTGATAAGAGAGCATGTAAGTTCGACCTTTTAGTTGTGCCAATATTCAAGAATACTGAGCGCTTGCTGTTTTTCTTCGTTCACTTTCATTTAAACATTCTTCTTATAATTCTCTATTTACTTTAGCGCACATTTGTATAAATCATTCGCCACTAGCGGGAAGCCGTATTTCTTACAAAACAACAGTATTAGATCTACTTTTAGCTTACTCAGTGTTGGGTAACATCATCAATGATGATATTTATCTCTTTACTTATACTATGAGTACCTTATCATTCCACTCAATATGCGATAAGTTTCTCATACTGGTGACCTGCAAATTGCTAATCTATGCTGTTGTTACTAGGGCGTGTTGATCTTTGCTGTACATATTTTTATCAGCAATACATCGGTAGCCACATTAACATAAATACCAGCGATACCATGCTGGCATAATTTCTTTCTAGCTTGTCGTATCTAGTTGAAATAGTTCGATAATGCTTAATTCTTGCAAAGGCATTTTCAACCAAATGACGGTATTTGTATAAGCACCAATCCATGCTTGTTTTGTCTATGTCTTGACCGTAATTGCGTTTGGCAATTACCGCTGCACCTCCATGCGCTCGAACTATAGAGCCATCAAGAAAGACCCACTCAAAGTCAGCCATGCTAGATAAGCTTTTGAAAAGTTTATCTAAAACACCTTTCTTTGACCAAAGGTTAAAGCGCCTGTAAACCGTACTCCACTCACCAAATTCAGTGGGTAAGTCACGCCATGGAATACCTGTTCTCATTCGGTAGAGTATTCCTTCAAATGTCATTCGGTGTTCAGTTTTATCGTAGACTCGACCTGTACTTTTCATGACTTGTAGTAGCAGATCCCAGCGAATGTCGGTTAACATTGTTCTTGGCATGGTTGGGCGTCATTGTTTGTTTTTGGCGAAAGAAATGATAACGCCTAACTATGTCGCTCAAAAATTACCCACGAAAGATCAACACGCCCTAGTAAACAAGGTCCTAATGAAAAAATAATTATTACCTGTATAGCCGCAACTATTTGTTACATCGAAATAAATTCACCTAAAGAAAGAGGTGAAGATTGCCCCCCCATAATGGAAAGTCGAAAGTTCAAAGCAGGACTGGCATTCTAGCGAGCTTGCTTGCTGCTGGTTTTGTTGTCTCGGGTCTGTTTGCTGATACATTGGTCGGATTGATTATCGGTATTATCCTTATCGACCTCGGTGTGTTCAGTGCTCAAGTATCAAACCAAGTCCGGGTATTTTCAATCGACCCACAAGCACAAAGTCGTATTAACGGTGTTTATATGCTGGCTTATTACCTTGGCGGCGCCTTTGGTTCATTTGCAGGTATTCAAGCGTTTGAACGCGCTGGCTGGCTTGGTGTCGTTGGCTTTAGTGTTGTCGTCGTGGCATTGGGGTTTATTGTTAACAGAGTGAGTAAACCATAGCCTACAAGTTTTAGGCTTGCTTCTGCCTTAAAGTATGCTGGAATCATTCCCCCCACACCACAGCTTTGACCGAAGGTGAGCTCGAAGCAGAACCATTATGCACAACTTGGGTCTGGTCGCAGAGAGATTCAGGCAACAGTTTTAAAAAGTGACTTGGGTATAACAGCACAACAAACCCACCAAAAAGACCGATAGTGTTTGCTCGAACACCATCGGTTTAGATGCACCGAAACTTAAAGCGGTTGTGCTTTTTTCTGTTGCCCAAAGCGATCGGCATCAACACCTTGCTTCCAGTAACCAACCGCAAAGATATTCAGTCGACTAAAACCGAGTTGTTCTTGAAGTACTGGACGTAAAGCCCGAATCGCCCCAGCTTCCAATCCCATAAATACGTGGCTATCTTGAGGCATGCTAGTTGCGGTCTCTGTCACCAACTCTACAAGAGTCTGCTCTGTTTCATCTTCAATATGCCAGTGCGTATTGCTGGATGAATCGTAATCAAGATCAATCACATCACTGCGGGTTGGAACAGAGATGATCGCCTTAACGGTAGTGCCTGATGGAAAACGGGGAACATAGCCATTGATTGCATTCATTGACGTTAGGTCAGCAACTAATAAATAACTATGATGCTGAAAGTTGGTCAATTTTAGTGGTCCCGGTCCAGCAATACCAACGGGGTCACCCACCTTGGCTTGTTTTGCCCACTCTGTCGCGGGCCCTTGGTGACGATTAATCACAAAGTCTAAATGAAGTGAATGGCTCTGTTTATCAAACTGACGGATCGTATAAGAGCGCTTCTTATGCTCGCCACTTTCATCTTGAGGAAGAAACACTTTAACGTAACTGCCTTGTTGATCCTCCGGGAAATCAGCAAGGCTGTCACCCGTCACCACAATCCTGCGCAGGTGAGAGGAAAGCTCAATCACTTCTTTAACTACGGTCGCTCTGACATTTGGCTTTTTTGGTTTCATAGATATTTCACTTCACTTGATTTCACAGCAATATATTTGATAAAGTCAACTATATTGCACATTAATTGACCTCGTCAACTAAATTAGGAACTATTATGACCCATCCTATGATCTCTGACGTTATCTTTAGCTTAGCCTACGCCTACAAAACTAGGATGCGAGATGAGCTTAATGCCAATGAATTAGGACTCAACGGCATGCACATTCGTTGCCTAACCTATATTTCAGCAACGCCAAACAGTACCGCTAACGACATTGTTCACCATTTTTCAAGAGATAAGGCGCAGATAGCCCGCTTGGTGAAAGAAATGATTAACAATGGGTGGATCGTAAAATCCCCTAACCCTGAAGATAAACGTAGCCAGCTGCTCTCTCTAACGGAAGATGGCGCCTCTATCGTCAAAAAAGCCGTTGCGGCACAAGCTAAGGTTCACCAGCTAATGCAAGACTCTTTATCAGAACAGGAGCTAAGTGACTTTATCGCGACAGCCAACAAGATCAAATCCAATCTGAGTTTTTAATGGCAGATTAACGAGCAATTAGGCCCAGTGGTCAAATAGTGGTTCACGCTCCAAATAGAACTCCAAATAGAAAAAGCCCCGCATGCTTTGAGGCAATACGGGGCTTTCTATCACTGAGGTTTTATCTAAATCTAATTAGATTTTACCGACTAGGTCTAGAGAGGGTGCAAGCGTCTCTTCACCTTCTTTCCATTTTGCAGGGCAAACTTCGCCTGGGTTCGCTGCAACGTATTGTGCTGCTTTCACTTTACGCATTAGGTCTTCTGCGTCACGGCCAATACCTTCTGCAGTGATTTCCATCGCTTGAATCACGCCTTCTGGGTCAACAAGGAAGGTGGCACGGTCTGCAAGACCTTGACCTTCACGCATCACGTTAAAGTTGTTAGTGATGTTGCCAGTTTGGTCGCCTAGCATGAAGTAGTTGATTTTGCCGATAGTGTCTGAGCTGTCGTGCCACGCTTTGTGAGTGAAATGCGTGTCAGTAGATACAGAGTAAACTTCAACACCACGCTTTTGTAGCTCTTCGTAATGGTCGGCTAGGTCGCCAAGTTCCGTTGGGCAAACAAAAGTAAAGTCAGCTGGGTAGAAGAAGAAGATAGCCCATTTACCAAGCACGTCTTGCTCTGTAACGTCTACGAATTCGCCGTTTTTGTATGCTGTTGCGCTAAATGGTTTGATTTGTGTGTTGATCATGGTTTGTCCCTCAATCGTTTAATCTGCTTTTAAATGGGTTGGCAACACTGTGTGTTCCGTTTCGTTGAGGTAATAATGCAATGAAACCGTTGATAATAAAATTCGACTGTCTCTATCAATTTAATAGGTAACACCTATATACCCAAGTTACCTCAAGATGCGAGGTGGCTTGGGTATATAACCGTTGCGCCTCTCCAGAAACAAAAAAGCCCCGCATACCTCGGGGAGTATACGGGGAAATGTAACAGGTAGTATCAATTTGGTATGTTAGCGTTGGGTGGTGAAACCCATTAGATCTTGCCGACTAGGTCTAGAGAGGGTGCAAGTGTCTCTTCACCTTCTTTCCATTTTGCTGGGCAAACTTCGCCAGGGTTCGCTGCAACGTATTGAGCGGCTTTCACTTTACGCAACAGGTCTTCTGCGTCACGGCCGATACCTTCTGCAGTGATTTCCATTGCTTGAATCACGCCTTCTGGGTCAACAAGGAAAGTCGCACGGTCTGCAAGACCTTGACCTTCACGCATCACGTTGAAGTTGTTAGTGATGTTGCCAGTTTGGTCGCCTACCATGAAGTAGTTGATCTTGCCGATAGTGTCTGAGCTGTCGTGCCACGCTTTGTGAGTGAAATGCGTGTCAGTTGATACAGAGTAAACCTCAACACCGCGCTTTTGCAGTTCTTCGTAGTGGTCAGCAATGTCGCCAAGTTCCGTTGGGCAAACAAAAGTAAAGTCAGCTGGGTAGAAGAAGAAGATAGCCCACTTACCAAGTACGTCTTGCTCTGTGATGTCTACAAATTCGCCGTTTTTGTATGCTGTTGCGCTAAATGGTTTGATTTGTGTGTTGATCATGGTTTGTCCCTCAATCGTTTTAATTTGCTTTTAAATGGTTGGGTAACACTGTGTGTTCCGTTTCGTTGAGGTAATAATGCTACGAACTCGATGATAAATAAAACTGACCGTTTCTATCAATTCAATAGCCTAATCCTATTAAACTTACTGGTATTAGCGATTAAGAGCGCAATAGCCGCCATTCTCTGATTGAAAGTCGCTTAAAGCAGCGGCTGTGCTTTTTTATTTTGCAACTTCAAATTATTGCAACTTCAGATTACTGCAACTTCAAGTTATTACGACTTCACCACACCATACGTTATTACTGGCTCGCAACACGTTGGTTAGGTATATTGTTGCACTCTGTAGTTGAGTCGGATTGATGCGATGTTATTAGCGCAAATTATCGGTGGGGTGGCGTTTGTTTGTGGTGTCATCGCATTTTTACAAAAACAAGATCTTCGCTTTCGAATCGGCATGGTCATCTTCTGTTTTATCATGGCTACCCACTTTACTATGATGGGGGCAACCGTCGCCGCGATTGGCAGTCTACTTAACGGTACCCGTGCACTTGTCTCAATAAAAACGCAATCTAAATGGGTGATGACTTTCTTTATCCTGATGCTTCTCGGCTGTACCTTAGGTCGCGTGCAGCACCCGATAGAGCTATTAACGATCATTGGCTCCGTCGCTGCAACCTGGTCAATGTTTAATCTGCAAGGCATCAAGATGCGTGGTGTGATCATGTTGAACTCGTTTTGCTGGTTAACCCACAACCTTTGGTTAGGTTCGATTGGTGGCAGTCTGGTTGAAGCCACGTTTGTCGTCGCCAACGGTATTACTATTTATAAGATGTACAAGATGAGTCAAAGCAAAGAGAGCAACAGCGTTGAAGCAAACTAGCTAGCCGAAGAAATCTATAACCAATAACCTCAACCCTATCGTCTTATCAATTTTCAAATGGTTGCTGTTGAAGATAGTCGGTGTTGGTGGTCAGTTTATGCAGTGTTCTCGACGCCACCAGACAATCTTTCATGACTCGCCAGTAGTAGTGATAATTCGGATCTTCGATCTCTTTCGGCGTACACCAACTCTCTTCGTCCGGCCATTGCGCATAAGCCAGCAGTACCTCAGGTTGCTGCGTATCGTGTAAACGAGATCCCAAGCTTCCCGCATATTGATGAAGGTATTTCGTCACTTCAAACCAAGCATGGCGAAACACCTCAACTCGACCGGCTTTGACTTCAAACTCATAAATGGCAATAAACATCAGCTCTCCTTCCTGTATCTGGCACTTTTCTGTATCTAGCAATTTTCTGTACTTTGCGTTTTCGGTACGGTGCAATTGCGACTGGACATGACAAACCTTAATTCCTAAAGTTAACTTTAGGTCAAGGATAAAAAGGAAAATTTTATGGATATGAGTGTGGGACAAGTGGCTCAACGAGCAGGGATTAGCGTTCCAACTCTGCATTTTTATGAGAAAAAGGGATTAATTAGCAGCAGCCGTAATGCAGGGAATCAGAGGCGTTACCATCGTCAAGTGCTGAGACGACTTGCGGTAATCAAGGCGGCACAAAATGTGGGTTTGACGCTCGGTGAGATCTCAGAAGCCCTCGCTCACCTTCCCAAAGATAAAGCGCCTAAGAAAGCACAATGGGAACAACTGTCGGCACAATGGCATCAAGAGTTAGAAGTTAAGATAAACAACCTTAAAGCGCTACAGAATCAATTGGGCAGTTGTATACAGTGCGGTTGTCTGTCGCTTGAAAGCTGTGCGCTCTATAATCCCGATGATCAAATGGGTGCCAAACGATCCGGTGCTAATTTGCTAGATAGCGAGTAATCGACCGATTTACAGTGTGAAACTCACTGTTTATGCCATAAGTCCCAATATGGTGGGGTGCCGTAATATTCAGAGAAGTAGTCAATAAACGCACGCACTTTTGGTGCCAGCAGACGCGAGCTTGGATAGACTGCCCAAATCGCGGCATCATCGACCAACGGATAGTCCTCTAAAATACGAACTAAACTGCCGGCTTGTAGATGTTGATAGGCAATCCAAGTGGCACACATGGCGATTCCCATCCCATCAGCGGCGGCATCACGCACCGCTTCACCATGATCAATCTTAATTTTGCCCTTCACCTTAACGTGCTGCGCTCCCTCTAAGGTTTCAAATGTCCATGAATCCAGCCCTGCTTGATTAATACAGAGGTGACTTTTCAATTCTGAGGGAGACTTCGGTACACCATGCGAGGCAATATAATCTGGCGAGGCACACATAATGCGCTTATCTGTCGCGAGCTTTTTGGCGATCAAACTGGAATCTCTCAGCTCGGCATTACGGATAGCAACATCAAAGCCGCCCTCAACCAAATCAACCATAGCGTCAGTTAAGCGAATATCCACCGAGAGATCGGGGTATTGAGCCAGAAATCCCTTAAGCGCCGGCATCAGGTGCATACGCCCAAACGAGGCTGGGGCAGTAATTCTTAGCGTTCCTTTCGGGCAAGCCTTCCCTGTTCCCACCGTCGCCTGAGCGGCATCAACATTGCTGATAATCTCTTCCGCATACGGTAATAGAGTCTCGCCTTCCTCAGTGAGCGAAACCTTACGCGTCGTCCGGTGAATTAATCGCGCGCCTATACTCTCTTCCAGTTTGCTGATGTGCATACTGGCAACCGGCGCTGACAATCCCAACTCCTTACCGGCTTGGCTAATGTTGTGTGTAGAAGCAATACGAACAAACAATCGCAAATGCTCTATGTTCATAAAAAATAATCCCTATGCGTTGACCACTTGCCCTTCGATAGCTGCGGATTAGGTAAAGGTTTTTAATATGTACCAAGCATATACACCCGCCAATGTATTCGCAACGCGGGCTGTGAATACAACCACGAGGCAGAGTGCGTTCAATCACCCGTTTGACAGGTAACATGTGGCGAGACTATCGTGTTTTATATGCGATTCGCTTTTAGAGGTGACCAGTGTTGACGTTGACACCTATCTGTTGACACCTATCTGAGTTTGATAATTCGCTATTACGATGAATCAGTTTTAAGAAATTATTTATAATAGTAAGGTCAATTATTTAGTATTATTTATGACAGAAATAGACAGTTCACCCACGGAGAACAGATGATGACAAAGACTATCCTAGTCACGGGCTCGACAGATGGTATTGGTTTTGAAACAGCAAAAATGCTGGTTGCGCAGGGACATAACCTGCTTATTCATGGTCGTAATCCGCAAAAACTGGCCGACGTACAGCAAGCCCTTGAGGCATTATCTGGCGAAGGCACGATTGAGAGCTATGCAGCCGACCTATCCAGCCTTGCCGATGTGGAAGCCTTAGCCGCCGCAGTGAAAGCAAAACACTCACACCTTGATGTTTTGATCAATAATGCCGGCGTCTACAATGTTCCCTCTGTGACAACCAAAGACAATCTAGACGTACGATTTGTGGTGAACACCATCGCTCCTTACCTGCTGACCCAACGCCTATTGAGCCTGTTTGATGCTTCTGGCCGAATTGTTAACCTCTCTTCTGCCGCGCAAGCACCAGTCAACCTCAATGCGTTAGTGAGCGCCGATGCGAACGCCGCCGATGGTGCTGTTTATGCACAAACTAAGCTCGCTATCACCATGTGGTCAGTTGATTTGGCTGCAAAACTGCAAGGACGCGGACCGTTGGTGGTCGCCGTCAACCCAGCGTCGTTCCTAGCGAGTAAAATGGTTAAAGAGGCGTATGGCGTAGCCGGTAATGACCTCAGCATTGGGGCTGATATTTTATGCCGCGCGGCACTGTCTGATGAATTTGCAGAGGCTTCAGGCAAATACTTTGATAATGATTCCGGTCGTTTTGCGCCGCCACATTCTGACGCAATGAATGCCAGTCAAAATCAACAAGTCGTCGCGGCTATTGAAGCGGTACTGGCAGAAAAACTTGGCGCTGAGTAAACACTAACAACACCCTACTTTAATAAGCCTCTCGAAATGAGAGGTTTTTTCATCGACTCGTCCCGTCAACTCATTTGCTCAATCAACACGTTAGAGAGTGTCCAAGCTATCTCCCCTCGAAATTATTAATTTTTCTTTAATACTAACTTCAAATTCTTCCCTATTATCAATAAATACTTAACTCGCTACACTGCTCAGCATTGAAATTCACACTGAGCTGAGGAGCTTAAAATGCACTACGAAGGTAAAATCTACCGTCCTTGGATGGAAGCAGAGAGCGTTTTGATTCAAACCACATTGGGCTGCAGCAATAACCAGTGTACTTTCTGCACCATGTTTGATGACAAGCGTTTTAAGGTCCGTGATCTTGAGGATATCTTTAAAGATATTGATGAAGCGCGAGTGATCTACCCAAAGGTAGAATCCATCTTCCTGATTGACGGCAACGTGATGGCAATGCGTACCGAGAAGCTGCTAAAGATTTTAGATAAAATCAAGGTCACTTTTCCAGAGTTACAACATCTTGCTCTCTATTCTGGATTTAACGACTTTAGACGTAAAAGCATTGCCGAACTTAAAGAACTTCGCGGCGCGGGGCTGACGACTGCCTACTCAGGCTTAGAATCTGGAGATCCGATTGTTCTTGAGCGTATTAAGAAAGGCATGACTCGTGAACATGCGATTGAGGGTATGGAATTGGCACGCGAAGCCAATATCCAAGTTCTGGCGTCATTTATCTTTGGCTTAGGCGGGCGAGAGCGCTCAGCGCAACATGCTGAGAACACCACTAGCCTACTCAATATAATGCGTCCAGACGCCATTGCACCGATGGCTTTAGCGATTCAGCCCGGTAGCGAACTTGAGCGTGAAGTACAGCGCGGTGAGTTTATCTTGCCAACGCCAATGCAACTGCTTGAGGAAGAGAAGCATCTTCTAGAAAATATGGATGACTTTCCTTGCTACTACTGGGGTGACCACGGTAACAACATCGCGACGATGAAAGGCATTTGGCCTGAAGTGCGTCAACCGTTTCTCGACAACATAAACAAACATATCGCCCTTAATCCGATGGCGAAAAAGAATGTTATCGAAACCTTTGCTTGGTGATCCTGAATACGAAAAAAAGCCCCTGCTTATACTCATTTTAGTCAAAGTATACAGGGGCTTTCTCGTCTAGCCTGATGTCGTTGTTATAATTTTTCAGCCTTTTTACCTCAACGCCGGAAGCGTTATTTTGGCGCAGTGTTCATCACCAAATAAAAAAAGCTATTAATGATATTAGCAGCCTATGAACAATCTGCTCAATAAAACTCCAATTCATCTCTTATACTGTGACCTCAAAAGGCGCAGACACATCAATGACCACCATTCTTTGTCATTGATTTCATGTTTGTTGTGATATCTATACCCAAGTGACCTCAAGATGCAGAATTCAGAGGCAATTTGGGGATATTACTGTTGCAGCTTCTGTTTTGCTGCCTCGACTTTAGAGAAATCCAGACCAAGTTCTTCAACTGCTTCTTTAATCAAAGCCGGATTCTGCATCACTTGTCCCATCAATTGCTGCAACTGTTCTTGTGGCAAACCAAGTTGGCTGATCGTCGCCATCGCCGCTAGTGGGTTTTCCGTTAACGCCTGAAATACGTCATTGATCTGCTCATCACTAATATTGTTGTCTTTCAGCAGTGCGATAATTGGGTTCATTTTTCTACCTTTTGAACGCTTAACATAAACGGCGCTCAGTTTAGCACTGGCTTGATCGTGATTGAAGTATTGTGTCGCGAGTGACGTCAAACAGCCTCTTTCATCAACCGTTGTTGCTCAAAGTTATATTCGCGTTTCACTCGTTGTGTCAATTTGATGGTTAACTCATAAGGAATTGTGCCGATCTTCTTAGCCACCACTTCAATAGGTAGGTTCGCCCCCCAAAGCTCTACTTGATCACCACATTGGTCATCACTGTGCAAACCAAGATCAACGACAATCATATCCATCGAAACTCGCCCGACAATTGGGACGCAGCGACCATTAATGTAAACCGGCGTTCCCTCAGGTGCCAATCTCGGGTAACCATCACCATAACCAAGGGCGATCACACCCAATTTCGTATCGCTATCCGATGACCAAGTGTCGCCATAACCCACCGTATCGCCTTTGCGATGGGGTCGTATTGCAATTAAGCTGGTGGTCAAGGTCATCACGGGGGTCAAACCAAAGTGTTGACCGACGGCCTCTTCAGTTGGAGAAATACCGTATAGCGCAATCCCCGCTCGAGCGACATTATATTGTGACTGGGGCCAAAGCAATATACCCGCCGAGTTAGCAATACTTTTCTGACCGATAAAGCCACTCGTCGCCGCATCGAAGCAAGCGATCTGCTGCTGGGTTTTGTCGCTGGCTTTGTTATCTGCGCAACTAAAGTGGCTGACAAAACCCAACTCACCTCGATGCTTTTCCGTTCGCTCAATACGCGCCACCACGTCTGCAATTTCTTGCGCTTGAAAACCCAATCGATGCATGCCGGTATCGAGCTTAACCCAAATCTTCACCTTGCAGGGAACGACGCTCGATTCTAAATGTTCAAGTTGGGTATCATTGTGAATCACCACATCAAAATCATAGTGTGCTGCCAGCAGCAAATCTTGCGGACAGAAGCAGCCCTCCAACAGCATGATGGGTTGAGTGATCCCCGCTTGACGCAACTCTATCGCCTCTTCGATTCGGGCAACTGCAAACTGGTCGGCTTCTGGCAATGCTTTCGCAACCTCAAGCGCATTATGTCCGTATGCATCACCCTTAATGACGGCGATCAGACGCTGATGACCGCTGTGCCGCTTTAATGCGTCATAATTCTGCCTTACTGCGGTAAGGTTGATACTGGCTATCGGTGATGTTTGCACGTCGCTCTCCTTATGCTTGATGTGAACATTGCACTCAAAGCTCTACTCCTAAGCTTCTTTACCGATAAGGCAAGTAATACGCCAACCTGGTTAACAGATAGCTTCAAGAGGGTGGGTAAACAACGACTGAGTCGCTATACAAAGACATCTCTCTTTTGCATCACCCAACGAAACACAAAACACTAACAATAAAAACAAATACAGAATAAACACCCAAGCAAAATCGTCAGTTCAATCCGTCTATCCCTATTCAAATTTCGATAGATTGCACCAATTTAGTGAGCACTCTTCACCAATTTGGCATGAATTAAGTAAATAATAGGCTTATATCACGGGCAATAAGCCTAAAAGTGCCGGTTAACCTTGTATAGAGCAGAGTTGAGTTTGTTATCGTTAAAAAAGTGGCATTTCATGCAATTTTCAAACTTTTGTTATATTCCGCTTATCGTTAATTAATTAGCAGATAAATCTACCGCACATCGCCATTAGTTGTTTATTTCATATAACAAGTCCCGATCAAATCAATACACTAGAAAATCCGGACCAAAAATGAAAATAAGCAATTGATTTAAAAGAGTTTAAACCTCCAATTAACTCTAAACGTTCGACAATACAAAAAACCACTTCATCTCACCTTGTCACGATTTTTGCACTGGTAAATCAAACATTATTCGTAAATCAACATGTGGAGAGCATGAGATGGAACTCAAACAACCTTATTTACTTTTTCTTGGTGATGCCGCCGATCCTCTTGCTGCTAAAGTCGCACAAGGTATTAAAACATGGCGACCTAACTCGTGTGTCGGTCAACTTCGACTTGAGGGTTGCAATGCGGATGTCGGTCTTGAAGACCTAACCATTGATCACGCGGTGCAAGCTGGGGCGAAAACCCTAGTGATTGGCGTTGCTAACCGTGGCGGTATTATCTCCGAGCAATGGATCTCGGTGCTGATTGAAGCCCTAGAAGCAGGAATGGATATTGCGGCTGGATTGCATAACAAGTTGGCGGATATTCCTCAATTAGTCGCTTGCGCTGAAAAGCATGGTCGTTCACTATTCGATGTGCGTTACCCAACACAAAGCTATCCGGTCGCGAGCGGAATCAAACGCAGTGGTAAGCGCCTACTTACTGTTGGAACTGATTGCTCAGTGGGTAAAATGTATACCTCTTTGGCGATTGATAAAGAGATGCAAGCTCAAGGGCTCGACTCGGATTTTCGCGCGACAGGACAAACCGGTATTCTAATCACTGGTAGCGGTGTCAGCGTTGACTGTGTTGTCGCCGACTTTATCGCCGGCGCGATTGAGTCCATTTCACCCGCGAATGACGAAAACCATTGGGATGTTATCGAGGGTCAAGGATCACTGTTCCACGCTTCATTTGCTGGCGTGACCATGGGTCTGATACACGGCTCACAACCTGATGCGATTGTACTTTGTCACGAACCTACTCGTGAGCATATGCGTGGGCTGCCCGACTATTCATTACCGGAATTAGCGCCGTGTATTGAAGCAAATCTAGCCGCAGCAAAACTAACCAACCCGAATGTGCAATGCGTGGGTATCTCAGTAAACACTTCAAACCTCTCTGAGGAAGAAGCGCTGCGCTATATGGATAAAGTCGAGAGCGCTTTTGATATTCCTGTGGTTGACCCATTCCGTCAGGGTGTCAGTCGTATTGTCGCCAAATTGAAGGAGCTGTAATGGAGCTAACCATTTCACAAGGTCAATACCCGATTAACGGCAGTTTTACTATCTCTCGCGGTAGCAAAACCTCGGTAGAGACAGTGATCGTCACCTTGCAGAAACAAGGCGTCGTTGGTCGTGGTGAGTGTGTACCTTATCCAAGGTATGATGAATCGGTGGACTCCGTTTCGGCGCAAATTCAGTCCATTAGCAGTGAAATCAATGCTGGCATTGACCGTCAAACCCTGCAATCTTTGCTGCCCTCGGGAGCCGCAAGAAATGCCATCGACAATGCTTTATGGGATTTAGAGTGTAAGTTAGCGCGCACAAGCATCTGGCACAAACTCGACTTGTCAGCCAAGCCGTTGCAAACCGCTTTTACCATCTCGCTTGCAGAGCCAAGTAAGATGGAGCAAGATGCACGCGACAACGCATTTCGTCCTTTACTTAAGCTCAAGTTGGGTGGTGCGGATGATCTACAAAGAGTGGCGGCAGTGCGTCGCGGCGCACCTAATGCTGACATCATTGTCGATGCCAATGAGGCATGGAGCGTCGAACTGTATCAACAATTGGTGCCTCATCTCGTCGAGCTAGGTGTCAGCATGATTGAGCAGCCCTTTCCAGCAGGCGAGGACCACATTTTGGCTGACTTACCGCGACCGATCACCATCTGTGCTGATGAATCGTGTCACGATAGACATAGCCTAGACCAGATCGCTAGCTGTTATGACATGATCAATATAAAGATCGATAAAACCGGTGGACTGACTGAGGCCTTGCTATTAAAACGCCAAGCGCAAGATTTAGGGTTAAAAGTGATGGTTGGCTGTATGCTCTCGTCATCACTCAGTATGGCACCCGCATTCGTACTGGCACAGGATGCCGACATTGTTGATCTCGATGGACCGCTGTTATTGGCGCAAGATATCGACAATGGCTTTGATTTTACTGACAACTTAATGCTGCCTTTTTCCAGCAAACTTTGGGGATAAGTAACCATGACTCGAACTGTTTATATCAATGGTCAATATATGGCTGAAACGGACGCTAAAGTGTCAATCTTTGACCGAGGTTTCCTGTTTGCGGATGCGGTTTATGAAGTGACTGCCGTATTGGAAGGTAAGCTAATCGATAACGCGGGACATATTGCTCGGCTGACTCGCTCATGCCAAGAGTTAGGCATTCCTATGCCTATCAGCGCAGAAGAGTTGACCGAGATCCAGCGCAGCTTGATTGAAAAAAATCAACTCCACGAAGGAGGCGTTTATCTGCAATTAACCCGAGGCTCTGAGGGTGATCGTGATTTTAGCTACAGCGAAGATATCAAACCTACGCTAGTGCTGTTTACTCAAGCCAGAGAGCTTATTCACTCACCGGTGGCGAAAAAAGGCATCAAGGTGCTGTCGATGGATGATATCCGCTGGCGACGCAGAGACATCAAAACCACCAGCTTACTGCCTGCCTGCATGGCAAAGCACATCGCCCATCAAGCCGGTTGTGACGATGTTTGGTTAATTGAACAGGGCTATGTCACCGAAGGGGGTTCGAGCAATGCCTATATCGTGACTGATGAAGGCAAGATCATCACACGTCCTTTGAGTAACGACATTTTGAGTGGTATCACCCGCGCTTCGCTAATGCTCCTTGCCAAAGATTGTGGATTAGTCATCGAAGAACGCGCCTTTACCATTGAAGAAGCCTACCAAGCCACGGAAGCTTTTGTCAGCTCCGCCACCACCTTTATCTGGCCCGTCACTCATATCGACGACCACGAAATTGGCGATGGTAAACCGGGTCCAATTGCTGCTAAGTTGCGTGAGATTTATATAAAAACGTCACTTGAAATGGCAGAGTAAATTTTTATTCAAGGTTCTAGGGGGTTAAAGGCCCTAGGCCCTAGGCTCTAGGTCCTAGAATTTAGGGGCCCCGTCTACTTTTGCGGGGTCATATCGCACCTAGCACCTAGCACCTAGCACCTAATTTAAACCTATCAAAAAACACACTATCATCTATCTTGTTCTGATAAACTCTGCATCAAGCATCAGTATTCAGGAATCGCATCAAATGAGCCAAGAACAACCCAATAACCCATTACACGGTTTAACCCTTGAACAAATCCTTGTGCGTCTGCATGAACACTATGGATGGAAAGGCTTAGATGCTGAAATCCAGATCAATTGTTTTTATAGCAACCCCTCAATCAAGTCGTCTCTTAAGTTTTTGCGTCGCACCCAATGGGCAAGAGATAAGGTTGAAGCGCTGTATATTGAGACATTTTGTAAGTAACAGGGGTTGAATCAGGTTGACCTCTGATTCAATTCAATCGTTGTCACTCACTTGATCTCCAATGACTCTTTTGATCTTGCATCTTTATCGCTGACATCTTCTCAATGTACTCACACCTGCCAGCATGACTTAGACGCCCTAGATTATTTACGTCAGGTCATATTATTTACGTCACGCTACATTATTAACGCCGCACCACATTATTCACGTCACGCCATATTATTTACGTCACGCCACATTAATTACGTCACACCATATTAATTACACCACCCCTTCATTTTTCACGTCACCCCTTCGTAGGAAGGGGTCTACTCACAGTAGTGTATTGCGCACGCTTTAAGTAGATACCGCAACAAGTGCGGTATGACGTCCTATTTTAATATGACTTCCACTTAAGAATGACGTCTTTTAAGTATCATATCTTGTGTAAGTAAAACGTCTTTTTAAGTAAGGCATTATCGTTACATGAAACCGAACTAACTCTTACCAATATTTTGAGCGTTCTGCGGCAGTTTCCTTGGCTTTTCTGTGGATTTATAGGACTCGCTGATAGTATTTGAGTTTCATATTAGTTGACAGCGATTTCAGTATTGCGTTGCTATTCCTTAATTTCGTATGAACCCTTTTCTGTCGGCGGCTAAAGGAGGTTGTTATGGCGAGACCAAAAACAAAAGAAGAGTTAATTTATCAAGCGAATGAGAATTTTATTAAGCTGTTTCAGTATATCGATTCTATGTCTGAAGATGTATTAGATACTGAATTTGACTTTTCCAGTGACAAAGGCAAAAAAGAATTACATTGGACCCGCGACCGAAATCTTCGTGATGTACTAATCCATTTGTACGAATGGCATAAGTTATTAATAAAATGGGCGAATTCCAACATATCGGGACAGAAAGCAAGCTTTCTACCTGAGCCATACAACTGGAAAACATACGGTCAAATGAATATTGAATTTTGGAAAAAGCATCAAAAAACTGAATTATTGGCTGCAAAGGATTTGGTGCACGAAAGTCATGAGGCTGCACTCAAGTTAGCGAGAAGTTTTACCAATGAAGAGCTTTTCACCAAACAGTATTTCGATTGGACAGGCACAACAACCCTAGGAAGTTACTGTGTTTCCGCGATGCCAAGCCACTATGATTGGGCATTAAAAAAACTCCGAGCCCATGTAAAAATGCAGTCATAGATTGTACATACGAGCAAACGACAAAGACAAAGACAAATATGTAACGTGTGACATTACTTTCTCCATCGAAGTAGTGGGCGCTTATCACGACAATAAATAAGGAGCAATAACATGAATCAACATGAAAAACTCAATTATGTAGAATTCGCAGCAAAGGACTTAGCGTCGACAAAATCGTTCTTCTCTTCCGTTTTTGGGTGGGAGTTTGTCGATTACGGTTCTGAATATGCGGCTTTTTCCGGTCAAGGTTTAGATGGTGGTTTCTTTAAAGCGGATTGTTGCAGCCAGACTCATACCGGCGCGGCACTTTTGGTATTCTATAGTGCCGACATTGACGCTACTTTAAATAAGGTCGCTCAGCATGGCGGGGAGATTATTCGCCCTATCTATGAGTTTCCGGGTGGTTGTCGTTTTCATTTTGTTGAGCCAAGCGGGAATGAGTTCGCCGTTTGGTCAGAAGCGCACGTATAATCAAAAGTTCAAAAGTGAAACCAAACGCTTGTTGGTTTCACTTACCGTTCTTGTTTGGTCTTAACGCCGCATTACTTGGAGGAAACATGGATTCAAAACAAGTCGTCCTAGCGTTTTGGGATGCGATGAAAACCAATGACTTTGCCAAAGCGAGTCAGTGGCTAAGTCCCGATTTTGAAGGTTTTTGGCCGCAATCCGGCGAGCTAACGATGGGTAGAGACAACTTTACCGCAATCAATTCCTTTTACCCTGCCAACGGTGTTTGGGAGTTTACCATTCACTCGATAGTTTGTGATGGCGCAACCGTTGTCACCGATGTGTCCATTACCGATAGTGTCCAAAAAGCACGCGCGATTACCTTTCATACGGTTGAAAACGGACTCATCCGCAAACAAAAAGAGTTTTGGCCCGACCCAATGGAAGCACAAGAGTGGCGAGCGAAGTGGGTGAAAGTCGTACAGGAATACACCCTCAATGTCTGACAAATTTATGCTTAGAGCCCTCGAACTATCACGTCATGCTTTACCAAGTTGTATTCCTAATCCACCTGTGGGCTGTGTCCTTGTGAAAGACAACGTAGTTATCGCTGAGGGATATACTCAAAGCGTTGGCGGGAATCACGCGGAGGTTGAAGCGCTAAACGCTTATTCAGGTTCGATGGACGGTGTTACCGCTTATGTCACCTTGGAGCCTTGTTCTTTTGTGGGTCGCACGCCTGCTTGTGCCAGCACATTGGTCAGTTCTGGTATTAAAAATGTGATGGTCGGTATGTTAGACCCAGATATTCGTAATAATGGTCGGGGGGTTGAAATACTCAAACAGGCGGGTATTTCAGTTCAGGTGGGTGTCTGTGAAACTCAAGTTGACGCATTCCTACAACCCTATCTGGGTAAGTCATAAAAGCATACAAGGACTGCGCTATCCAGCTCAGTGATAAACGATCAAAGTGTTCACCAAGAGTAATACTTGTATTTTTAGCCACTGTGACCTCCTTGATACCGAGTAATACCGAGTTATGGTATCAAGCTGTCTCTATCGCAAGTGGTCGACACCAAATTGGAATGACTGCACAATCATTACCCACACACAGATTGTCTACTCTAAGCTAGATCAACCACTACAACCGCTCAGCCAAGAAATCGATCAATAAACGTAATTTGGGCGCTAAGTATCGGTTCTGAGGATAGACTGCCCATATTGCTTCATTGGGGATTCGATATTGCTCGAGAACGGGAATCAATTGCCCGGACTCGATGTAAGAATCGAGAAAATGATCCGACAATTGCACCATGCCAATATCTTTTAAAGCGGCATCGAGTAACGCCACACCGCTATTGCAACGCAGGTTGCCTTTTACCTTGATATTGCGTTCCTTGTTGTTGTCATTAAAACGCCAATAATCTTGTGTGCCCAATAGGCAGTTATGGTGTTTTAAATCCAATAGTTTTTCGGGCACGCCATGTTTCTCAAGATAATTGGCTGAGGCACAGACATAGTTGGCTCGCTGACATAATTTTTTTGCCACCAAACTGGAATCTTGCTGTTTACCGATCCTGATGGCTAAGTCATAGCCCCCTTCAATCAGGTCAACATGGTGATTGGAAAGCTCCGTTATCACCTCAACTTGATCGTAGAGGGCAACAAAGTCATTGACTAATGGCAAGACTCTTTTTTCGCCGTAGGTCACTGGCGCGGTAAGCTTGATGATTCCTTGTGGTCGGCTTTGCAATTGAGTGATCGCTTGTTCAGCATTTTCCAAACCGTCTAGCAGATGGCGGCACTGCTGATAGAAAACCTCCGCCTCTTGCGTCAATGACACTCTGCGGGTACTGCGATAAAACAGCTTCACCTGTAGCCGGCTTTCTAAGGCGCTGATTTGCCGACTCACTTGAGCCGTGGAAATGCCCAACTTGGTTGCTGCAACGGAAAAACTCTGAACCTCAGCCACAGCGACAAATTCACTGATTCCATGCCACTTCATTATTACCCACCCGCAAAAGTCATTTTCAGTTTATCTAGATTATCATCATATAAGAAACAATTATAATAGTGGACATCATTTCGCCTAACAGACTTTCCATGAATAAAGATATCGACCTGCATCACGATCCGATACGCAAATTGCTATTTAAAATGACCACACCGGGCATGCTTGCAGGCTTGGTGATTACGTCTTATAGCTTGCTCAACATGGTGTTTGCGTCTCAGTTAGGGAGTGTTGAAGTGGCTTCGGTCGCTTTTGTCGCACCGCTGTTTGTGATGATCCAAGCCTTTGCATCCGGCGTCATTCGGGGCGGTGTCAGCATCATCGCCACGCTGTTGGGAGAGAAATCTCCGCAAGAGGCATCGGCATACGCAATTCAACTAAGATTACAGATACTGGTTTTGTCTGTACTGTTTTGTGGTTTAGGACTGCTGTTGCTGCCGTTTATTTTAGGCATCGCTAACCTCTCTGACGATCTCTACTCCCAATCGCTGATCTATTCACAAATTTTGTTTCTGTCTATTCCTATGTCGCTGGTTCACTTGCTTTATGAAAGCTTCTTTCGTTCTCAAGGCAAGATGGGCATTATTTCTAAAATCTCGATTTTTGGTATCGTCTGCAACGTTGCGCTCAATGCTCTATTCATTTTTGTACTCAAGTTTGAGATTGATGGCTTAGCCTATGCAACGCTACTCACCACTGTGATTCAAATGCTGGTGGCGGTTGTGATTTATCATCGTGGTCAGCATGAATTTTCTCTCGCATGGCGCACGCCTGCTGGCTTCTCAACCGCGCAGATCTGGCGCAAGCTCATGATCGTTGGCTTACCACTCTCCTTTTCACAAGCGAGCACTCACTTTGGCTTTATGGTACTGAATATTTTTATCGTCCAGTACGGTTATCAAGCGGTTGCGGCTTTTGCTATTGGTAACGCCATTCACTCACTACTGTTTAGTCCTGCAAAAGAGCTTGGCGCTGGACTCATTCCCCTGATGGCTCAAAACTGGGGGCGAGGCTCGGTCGAACGAGTTAGGGAAACCATTAGACTGGGGATGATCTACAGCGTTGTGTTTGGGATTGCCTCTGGCATCTTGATTCAAATCATCAAATACCCTATTGCTCGATTCCTGACTAAAGATGACGTCGTGACTTATCAGCACATTATGAACTACGTGAATTTAGTGGGTTGGACTGTCATCGCTTGGACAATCTTCCATACCTTACAAGCGATATTTAACAGTTTTCAGAAAACCATGTTTACCTTGTTTGTTGATGTCGTGCGCCTTTGGGGGCTTAGAATTCCAGGGATTGTTCTCTTTTATGCTTTCATTCCATCGATGCAGGAGTATGGGATCTGGAACACCATGTTTATCTCAAACATGATCACTGCCCTATTTGCTGTCATCTACTTTGTTAAGGTCATTCCGCCTATGCTTGATCGGCAAGCCTGTACCATGAATTCCATTGAGAGCGTTCCCAAACCACAAAGTGTGTAATCGCAAATCAAATACGTCAATCTCGGCTTGCTGATGTAAAGAACCGTCAATGAAACACAAATGAGTGTAAAGACGATTCCCATACCATTTATAAGGTCTAATATTACTTGGTATCCTTACTATTTGGGGCACTGAGTTATGTTCAGGTTTACGATTTTACTGACATTATGCTGGCTACCGAGCCTGTTACTCGAGTGGCACAATCTTGATAACTTTTTTGCATGGCGACATCACTTAATCATGTACACCGGGCTTTTGGGTCTTGGCTATATGAGCGCTGCGGTATTGCTGGCGGGTCGATTTGCTTGGGTAGAAAAGCGACTGGGTGGTCTCGACAAAAGTTATAAGCAGCACAAATACCTTGGCATCGCAGCAATCACCAGTTTAGCGGTGCATTGGTTAACGGTTCAAAGTGGTCAATGGTTAGTCGCCTCAGGCGTGTTGCAACGCCCTCGAAAAGGGGAAGGTAACCGCATCGTCGAAGGCATACCATGGCGTTCCATCAGCGAACAGGTTGGAGAAATCGCCTTTTACGCCTTGATTGTCTTCATAATTATCAGTCTAGTCGAAGCCATCGGTTACGCGAAATTCAAACTGACACATAAATTAGCGGGTGTTATTACCCTTGCGGCAGTATTTCACTCTGTCATGTTGCTGAAATGGGATCTGGGTGATATCCCGATGAATGTGTCTGTTCTGTTGCTGTCTGTGATAGCGGTATGGTGTTCAATCCTGTCACTTAGAGGCAAAATTGGGCAGAGTAAAAAGAGAGAAGGAACCGTGGTCTCCGTTACGCCTTATGCTGGCTTAGATGGAGAACCACAGGCGATTAGAGTCAGTATTTTATTAGCATCAAACGTCGATTATCGAGAAGGGCAATTTGCCTACTTAGACTTCCATGATGGTGAAGCGCCTCACCCATTCTCTATTCTTAGCTATGATCCCGAACTTAACCGAATGGATTTTGGTATCAAAGCATTGGGGGATTACACCAGCAAACTCGTTCATCAGTTGGCAGTGAATCAACCGGTGACGGTTGAAGGGGGTTATGGGCATTTTCAAATGAGTTCCGCTCAGCAGCAAATTTGGGTCGGTGCGGGTATTGGTATTGTGCCTTTTATCGCCCGTTTATATTGGCTAACCCGCTGGCAAGATAGTGATTCGTCCAGCAATAAACTCGCTAAAGTCCACTTATTCTACTGCGTTCAAAATCGTGCTGAAGCGTATTTTGAAACCGAAATCATACAGCTATTGAAGAAACTCAACTATGTCGAGTTACACTTGCTGGATGCTTCTCAACAACAGTTCCTTTCTGCCGATCAGCTAACCCATCTAACGCAAGCTGAATGGCTGGATGTTAGCTTCTGCGGTCCTAGCGGATTTCGAAAACAGTTACATCAAGGATTGGTTGCACAGGGAATGCCCGCCCATCGTTTCCATTATGAGTTGTTCGAAATGCGTTAGCGTCCCCGTTGATTGAAAGCCTTGACCAGCTCCTTGGGCTGGTCTTTATTTGAGTTGAACAAATAAAATTGATTGTCAGCAAAACAAACTCGATTGCTATACGCCACTTATTGCTTACTTGCTCACATTAACCGCTAAAATTCAACGATATAGTTAACGTATCGCCTATTTAGATTGCATCCATTTCGGCTATGTTCAACTAGGAGTCCTCATGGATATTATTCTGTTAGTCAGTCTTATCGCGCTCAATGGCGTCTTTGCTATGTCTGAGATCGCATTAGTGACTGCTAAGAGCAGTCGACTGAAAAAGTCAGCCCAACACAACCCGTCTGCTCGCCTCGCTCTCCAACTCAAAAGTAACCCAACTCAATTCCTTTCCACCATTCAAATTGGTATTACCGTCATCGGCATCCTAAGTGGTATTTTGGGTGAAGCAACCTTATCGCTTCCGCTGGAAAACTGGATGGTATTGCAAGGCGTTGAACAAAGTGTTGCCACCATCGCAGCAACGGGGATTGTGGTTATCAGCATCACCTATTTTGCAATTGTGATCGGTGAACTGGTTCCGAAACGCTTTGCGCAAAACAATGCCGAGCGCATTGCAGTGATCGTCGCCTACCCGATCCATTGGCTGGCAAAACTCACCATCCCTTTTGTCTTTTTACTGACGTTCTCCACCGACACCTTATTGAAGCTGCTGCGTCAAAATAATGATCAACAAGAGATTGTGACGGAAGAGGATATCTTTGCCGTGATGAGCGATGGTTCAGAGTGTGGCGCTATTGAGCCTCAAGAAAAAGAGATGATTGCCAACCTACTTCATCTTAACGACCGCTTGGCGCTGTCGCTGATGACACCACGTTGCGATATTCACTATCTCGATCTAGACCAACCGATAGAATCCATTATCAATGACTTGCGCCAAAGCCAACATTCGGTGTGGCCGGTCTGTAAAGGCGGATTGGGCAATACCATCGGCACAATATCGTCTAAGGTCTTGCTGGATGAATACCAGCAACTTTCCATTGCCAAACTGGCCAAATTGCTCAAACGTCCACGTTTTGCACCGGAATCTATTCGCGGTCTGCCTCTGCTCAACTACATGCAGCAAACCAGTTCTGAGATGGTGTTTATTGTCGATGAATACGGCGATGTGCAAGGCATCGTCACCCATCACGACCTGCTGAAATCCATCGCTGGAGAACTTGGAATGGCGACCCAAAGAGTCTGGGCTAAACAGTACAAAGACGGCTCTTGGCTGATGGATGCCTTGATCCCCATCACCGAGCTGAAACGTAAACTGCAACTGACTGAACTTGAAGGAGAACAAGAGGAAGGGTTTCAGACGTTAAATGGCTTTCTGATGTGCCGCACGGGTCGCCTGCCGACACAGGGCGAGATCATTGAATATCAGCAGTGGCAGTTTGAAGTGCTCTACGTTCGCAACAACCGCATCACGCAGGTCAAGGTGACCGAAAAAGTCGAGCAAGTTGAAGAAATGGAGCGGTCTTAATTGACGGCTCCTTGAGCTAGACCTTCATTCAAACGACACCTCAACCCTCATACCATGCTCATTTGGTATCGTCGTATAGGACCAACCATATTGGTGAATTAGTCGCTGGGTCAGTTCCAATCCAATACCAAAACCTAGGTCATCTTGATCACTGTGACCCTCCGTATTGCGGTTGATAATCGAGATACATCGCCCAGATTGCGTTATTTCCACCTCGCCATGTTGTGTATGTTGGAACGCATTGCGAATCAAATTACCCAGTACAATTCGACATAAACCACTAGGCAAATCCAACTCAGTATCATCCACCCTGACGGTCACCTCAACGCACTTTCCTTGCAAAAGATAGTGCAACTCCGACTCGATTTGCTGGGTTAAGTGACCCAATTTCAATATTTCACTGGGGAGCGATTTGCCCTCCTTGCGATTCAACCAGAGTAGGGTTTCCGTTAAATCCGTCATGGTAAAACCAGCACGCTCAATTCTATCTAAAACTGCCAACTGCTTTTCAGCGCTAAGTCCTTTGACGATCATCTTGCGCAGTAACTCCGCGTTGGTGCGTGTGACCGCAATCGGCGTCCTTAACTCGTGACTGGCATAGCCGAGAAATCTTTGCTCTCGTTCTAGACTTTCTTGCACCGAACTCAAACTGGAACGCACTAGCTCAGCGAGAGAATTTAACTCGCTATAGTGGAAATTAGGGGTTGGCTGGGTCAGTTGGTCTTTGTCCAAGCCTTTGGCCCAGTCTTTAAGACGCTCAACCGGCGTTGAGATATTCCTCTGCACCAGTACCAGCACGATGGCAAAAAACACAATAGCAACCAGACCTGTCAGGATGATGTAGAGAAACGGGGGCACATCCCTATGAAATGCGTCGCGCCCACCATCGAGTTCAGCGAGCGATAGCGCCACATATCTCACCTTGTCTGCTGTTTCCACCTTCATGGCAAAATAGCCAAAATCTGGTGGTGATAGCACAGGTATACCATCAATGTTTTTAATCAGTTGATTCGGTATCAGCTCTTCTTGATTAAGATGGTCTTGAATTACTTGCGGTAAATCGTGCCAGTGAGCGGCAATGGTCATTTGGTCAATCTGTACCGGTTGTTCATTGTCACCCAAAGGCACTTCCAAGGCCTGCGAGCGCATAAACCCGGTCATCGCGATATCCATGCCTGAGAATAAATAGTTGATCGCGGTAACCGTCATCACACCAATACTGCCCACTCCAGTAATCAGCATAACGATAACAAAATAGAGGCGGATACTCGGTCTAATCTTCACTTTTGACCTCTTATTTTAACGCAAAGCCATGGCCTTTAATGGTATGAATCAGTTTATGTGGCGCATTGGCATCAACGGATTTTCGCAGGTTAAACATATGTACCTTTAACGCATTACTATCTGGCCACTCATCGCCCCAGACGGTTTGCATTAACTTATCACGAGAAACGATATTCGGGCTTTCACGCAACAAACACTCCAGTATTTTTATGCCAATTGGCGACAGTTTAATCGTTTGATTGGCGCGAACAGCGGTTTTTTCTTGCAAGTCCAACTCCAAATCGGCCACCTTTAACTTTCTCACCTGCCCACTGCGACGACGTGAAAGCACCTGCGCCCGAACAATCAACTCTTCCATCGCAAATGGCTTGACGAGATAATCATCCGCACCTTTCGCAAAGCCTGTCAGTTTATCGTCCAATGTATCACACGCGGTTAACATCAAAATAGCCACATCAATGCCTTTGGCACGAATACGCTCACACACCTCTAAGCCATTCATTTTGGGCAGGTTAAGATCCAGCACCACGACGTCATAGCGGTTGTTCTCTATCAAGTGATAACCCGAGACACCGTTTGCCGCATGGTCACACTGGATGCCTTCTAATTCAAGGTAATCAATGACGGCAGTAGCAAGGTCAAGATCATCCTCGACCAGCAACAGTTGTAAATTCTCGACCATGACCGATTTCCTAATAAGATAAGTCCATTCAAACCCAGCTCATTTCGAGCAGAGCATCCAAAGTCACCTGTTACGCCTGTTCAACAAGGTCATACTGCCCTGCGACGCAATCTTTTATGTTTCTGACTCAGTACTTTTACATCATTTTAAATCATGAGTAATGACAGGGTTAACACTGTACAAGCTTGCTGAATCGCTTGTTTTTCCGTGAGCAACTTATTTTTGACCAACTCATTAAGACGCGATACCCACAGCAGACTGCCATTTACCACAACGATAGACAACACTAGTCTGCCGCTAAGATAGCGGAGAATGGGTTAAGAGAAGGTTAAGCGACAAAACAACCCGAGTAAACCGTCGAGATAGAACCCTTTGCTGACGGTTATGATTTACAGATATCTATAGAGGAAACCTTTATCAGCCTCAATTAATGATAGTTCATAAAAAATGGACACTAATCACCGCTTTTGCTATCCCAATAGGGTTTCACTGAAGTCATGTCTTTTAAAGGAACTACACTACTTCATATAGCGTACATTCACATATCGTACAGATCTTTCATGTATTCTAAGGACAAACAGCACAGATCATTTATTATCAAATTTAATTTGATAATAAATCAATCTGTAGACTGTTTACCGGTTGTAATCTTCACCGTACTATACATCCAACCCAACAAGGCAGCGCTCGGGTTTATTCAGCCCCTACAATAAGCTGCGTTAATCGAAATGAGGAACACCCTATGAGCAAGCTAACTATTGTCGCCAACATCGTTGCAAATGAAGACAAGATTGAACTCGTCAAAGCAGAGCTATTAAAACTGATTGATGTCACTCGTGCAGAAGAAGGTTGCATCAACTACGACCTTCATCAAGACAACGAAAATCCAGCACATTTCACATTCTACGAGAACTGGGCATCTCGCGAACTGTGGCAAACGCACATGGGCAATACTCACCTTGCTGAGTATATGGCGGCAACAGAAGGTAGTGTGGCAAGTTTCACAGTGAATGAAATGACGCAGATTGGCTAAGGTCGCTGAAGTCGATTTATTATTAAGGAGGTCATCATGACCTCCTTTTTATTGACTCACCGGTATCATTGAAAAAATGGCAATGACATCAAGCGTAAAACACCAGCGCCGAACCAGATCGCCATCATTGGAGGCTCTATTACCCTGTAATTTCACCTTATGAACTTTTTGCCCATCGTTGAATTGCCACTCATTTTGTAACACGTCATGCAGTTGATAAAGCAGGGCATTTTCTATACTACTTTAATGTTTTAGCTTTCAAATGACAGTTTATCACCAAAGGCTTGTTTCCAGTCATGGCCAAATTGAGCCACTGCTGGCTCAACCGCAGGGTGGGCAAACATCGCTGCTGCGACATCAACGGGTAACGTAATCGCCTCAATGCCAAGTTTCATCACTTCCATGGCTTGCTGAGTATTTTTAAAACTTGCCGCTAAAATTTTTGCCGGAAGTTGGTTTTGATCGAGAAGAAGCTGAAGGTCTGCGACTACCTCGACCCCATTGCCGTTCAAGGCATCAATTCTATTGACGTAAGGAGCAAGATAGTCCGCGCCACAAAGTGCCGCCAGAAACCCCTGTTGTGCCGAATATATTGCCGTCGCTAGTACCTTTATCCCTTGCGCTTTCGTAAGTTTAATTGCTGCTAGTCCGGTCTCTGTGGCTGGGATCTTAACGACCATATCATAAGGCAGTTCATTAATTTGCCTCGCTTCTTCTACCATCCCTTCAATGCTCGTGCTAACTACTTGCGCGTGGAAGCGAGGTTTACCTCCTAAAGCGTCTTGCATCTCTTTTAATGTTTCGTTTAATCCCTGCTTAGATTTGGCAAGGATAGTTGGATTCGTTGTAATGCCTTGTAAAGGCAAACATTGGTTAAAGCGCTTGGTTTGTGCCACGTCTGCCGTGTCTAAGTAAAGTTCAATCATGTCTATTTTCTCTTATTCAGTACAAAAGCAATTTTAGTGTTGAGCTAACTATAAATCCGGCAATGTTATTCGGTCTTGATACAGATCAATTGCAATTTCATTTGAAAGCATGCTAATTTCATATAATAAAAGCTAAGCCTGAATAATTGCGACTCTTCCTTAGTTAAACGTTTATGGCAGTACCGACAATGGCGATATAGGTAATAAGCATGTACTTCAACATTCAACGATTCTCAACTCATGATGGCGACGGCATTCGAACCATCCTATTTCTTAAAGGATGTAGCCTCGCGTGCCCATGGTGTCAAAACCCTGAAAGCCGCAGCAAAAAACAGTCGCTAATGTTTGATGAACGCAGTTGTTTGGACGACTGCTTGTTATGCAGTGATGTATGTGAAGGTATTGAGCGAACTAACGGCAAGATCACCGTCAATCGCAAGGTTATTGATGAAAGCCAGATCATGGCATTAAAAAACATCTGCCCAACGCAAGCCCTAAGCGTGGTTGGTGAAGATGGGCAATCTGATGAATTAGTTAATATTCTAATGAAAGACAAACCATTTTATCAACAGAGTAAAGGCGGGGTTACTTTCTCAGGAGGCGAACCGTTAATGCAAGCAACACTGGTCTCTGAGATTGCCGATAAGCTGCAGCAAAATGGCGTATCCACCGCGATTGAGACTTGTATGCATGTGCCGTGGAAAAACGTAGAGAAAGTGGCACCCTATATTGATAGCTGGCTAGCTGACCTAAAACATACCGATGATGGAAAGTTTTTAAGTTGGGCTAAGGGCTCAATAAAACGCATTAAAGATAACTTGAAAAAATTGGATGCTATAGCGAGCCGAATTGTCATTCGTGTACCCGTTGTTCCTGACTTTAATGATACCGATGATGAACTGAAACAAATTATCGATTTTGCAGCTTCACTTGATAACTGCAAAGAACTGCATTTACTGCCCTACCACACCTTAGGCATTAATAAATATCGTCTACTCGATATGCCGTACTTATGCTCGAATAAACCACTCAACAATCCAGAGCTACTAGAGAGGGTACAACAATACGCAAGTAAGCACACTCAACTTAACGTGACTGTAAGAGGTTAATTATGGAGTTAAATTTTCTTCCCGAACGTATCAAATCGCATAAATCTAAACTGGTTAATATCGTTACGCCGCCGATTTGTACCGAGCGCGCTCAGGCGTATACCAATGCTTACAAAGCCAACGAAGATAAGCCAGTCATTATCCAACGAGCCCTTGCGTTAAAGGAGCACCTTGAGACACGCACTATTTGGATCAAAAACGACGAACTAATAGTAGGTAACCAAGCCAGTAAACTACGCGCTGCACCTATATTTCCAGAGTACACTGTACGCTGGATCGAAGCAGAAATTGATGACCTTGCAGACAGACCAGGAGCTGGTTTCGCTGTCACCGCTGAAGACAAAGACGTTATCCACGCTTTAACACCATATTGGCGCGGTAAGACCGTACAAGATCGCTGCTATGGCCTATTTAGTGAAGAGCAGCAAGCAATCCTCGCAACCACGATAATCAAAGCCGAAGGTAATATGACTTCAGGCGATGCGCACCTTGCCGTTGATAATGAAAAAATATTGTCCTTAGGTATGAATAGCTTAATCGAAGAGGTTCGGCAATTCCGTGCTAAAAACGATACCGCAACGTTCGATGGACTAAAAAAAGAACAGTTCTACAAAGCCACAGAGATTGTGCTATTAGCCATCCAAAAACATATGGCAAGTTACGCAACACTCGCAACAGAGATGGCACAGATAGAAACTCGCCCTGAGCGAAAAGCAGAGCTTGAAACCATCGCAGATAACTGTCGTCATGTGGCTTACCACGCCCCAGAAAACTTTTGGCAAGCGTTGCAGCTAAGCTACTTTGTCCAACTTATGCTACAAATAGAATCAAATGGTCACTCAGTATCCTTTGGTCGTATGGATCAGTATTTAAACCACTACTATGTGACCGATATTGAACGTGGCCAAATAGAGAAAAGCGTTGCCATCGAGCTTCTACAAAGTTGCTGGTTAAAACTGCTGGAAGTGAACAAAATCCGTTCTGGTGCCCACTCCAAAGCCTCTGCCGGTTCGCCTTTGTACCAAAACGTCTGTATCGGCGGGCAAACACTTAATAACCATGGAGAGGCGAAAGATGCGGTTAACCCACTCTCGTGGGCAATTCTAGAGTCGTGTGGCCAGTTACGTTCTACTCAACCGAATCTCAGTGTTCGATATCACCAAGACCTAGATCAAGAGTTCTTAATGGGATGCATCGAAGTCATTAAGTGCGGATTTGGTATGCCTGCATTTAACAACGATGAGATAGTTATTCCCGAATTCATAAAGTTAGGCGTAGAAAAGCAAGATGCTTACAACTACGCCTCTATCGGATGCATTGAAACGGCGGTGCCCGGCAAATGGGGTTACCGATGTACTGGAATGAGTTTCATCAATTTCGCTCGTATCCTGCTAGCCGCCCTTAACAAAGGAGAAGACGCTACATCAGGCAAGACTTTCTTACCCCACGGTAAGTCTTTGGTAGACGGTAGCTTCAATAACTTTGATGAAATCATGGCATCTTGGGCTGATCAAGTGCGTTACTACACACGAAAGTCGATAGAAATTGATACCGTAGTCGACACCGTTCTCGAACAGCAAGCTCACGATATTTTCTGTTCATCATTAGTCGATAACTGCCTAGAACGCGGTAAAACCGTAAAAGAAGGGGGCGCTAAATATGACTGGGTTTCCGGTCTGCAAGTAGGAATAGCAAACCTTGGCAACAGCCTTGCAGCGATCAAACATATGATCTTCGATGATGCGCAGATCACTCAGCCTGAACTGGCAAAAGCACTGAAAGATAATTTTAAATCGTCTCAGCAGGAACTGCTTCGTCAACGTATCTTAAATTTTGCCCCAAAATATGGCAACGATGATGATTCCGTTGATTCGTTGCTGGCTGAAGCATACCAAGTCTATATTGATGAAGTTGAGAGGTTTGTAAACACCCGACACGACCGTGGTCCAATTGGCGGAGGTTATTACGCTGGAACCTCTTCCATCTCTGCAAATGTACCTTTTGGTGCCTCCACAATGGCAACCCCAGATGGACGAAAAGCCAATACTCCCCTCGCAGAAGGAGCAAGCCCATCTTCTGGCTCTGATCGTTTGGGTCCTACCGCTGTATATAACTCTGTTGGCAAAATCCCTTCCAATAAGATCTTGGGTGGCGTATTGCTCAACCAGAAACTAAACCCTGCTGCTGTTAAATCTGACGAAGATAAACTGAAGCTGTCGATGCTTATTAGAACTTTCTTCAATCACCATAAAGGGTGGCATGTTCAATACAACATCATTTCGCGAGAGAGTCTATTAGCCGCGAAGAAAAATCCTGAACAATATCGTGATTTAGTGGTACGGGTAGCGGGTTATTCGGCTTTCTTCACTGCGCTTTCTCCCGACACTCAAGATGACATTATCGCTCGTACGGAACATGAGATTTAATAAGTTGGATTAAAGGACTTGAATGATTACGTTTAATTTATATTTCAAGTCCTTTTCATATGAAACAAATAAGAGTTACAATAGCCCCAATTTTTATTTGGAGTAATATTGTGAACTCAAGACAAAACGAAATTCTGCAAATCGTAAACGAACGTAAACGTGTTCAGGTAAACGAGCTGGTAAAAGCGGTGAGTGTTTCCGGTGTTACCATACGGCAGGATCTCACTTATCTTGAGCAAGAGGGCTATCTAAAACGTGTACACGGCGCTGCGGTTGCGCTGCAGAGTGACGATATAGATACACGACTAGAAGTACGCTTTGATATAAAACAGACCTTAGCTTGCAAAGCGGCAGATCTGGTGGCTCCGAATGAAACCGTATTAATTGAGGGCGGAAGTGCAAACGCCTTGCTTGCCAGAACATTAGCAGCGCGTGGGGATGTAACTATCATTACCCCGTCAGCTTACATCGCCCATCTTATCCGTAACTCTTCTGCCAATATTATTCTCCTTGGCGGAGTATACCAACACCAAGGCGAGAGCTTAGTCGGTACATTAACCAAACTCTGCATTGCCAATATTCATTTTAGTACCGCATTTTTAGGTATTGACGGCTACCACCAAGATACAGGGTTCACCAGCAGAGATATGATGCGCGCCGAAATTGCAGATACCATCATCAATAAGAAGCGCCGAAATATAGTACTGACAGATTCAAGCAAATTTGGTCAAATTTATCCTTCCAGTATTAGTCAACCTAGCGAGTTCTCTATTCTACTCACCGATAATGGCGCACCCGAGGAAGACATTGCTTACCTAAGAGCACAAGGAATCGAAGTGATATTGGAGTAATGTCAACACCACTTGTTGACTGTTAGGTCTCTATCCCCTCAAATGGCGTTTTTCATATTTTATGAGCACCACTAGGATTTTACTGGTACTGTTTTTCCTACCTAGTTTTCATTTCCCTGCGCTCCATACAAATGGTTGAGTTCTACGTTTTTTCCTCAATAAAACCATGACGATAAAAATTCCTTCCAAGAATAAACCAAGAAATCGTGATATTGCCCGATACATTATAATACCTTTTACATGGAACGATTATATTTTGATCAAAATCATAATACTTACAAGTGAAATGGCAATACTTACATATAACACCTTAACAGGACTAAAGATTTATTCCGATAATGAGTAGAGGTCTATATGAATATTTTCAGTAGTATGCAAAAAATGGGGCGTAGTTTAATGCTTCCTGTCGCCTGTATGCCAGCCGCAGGGATTTTGTTAGGTATTGGTGGTAACTCAGAAGTTGCGAAGTTTCTACCTGATATTGTTGCACAAATCATGACCGAAGCTGGGTTAGGTGTGTTTGCCAATATGGCATTGCTATTTGCAATTGGTGTCGCACTTGGTTTCTCTAAAAATGATGGGGTCGCCGCACTAGCAGCAGCACTAGGTTACTTAACAATGACTCGCGTACTTAACGTGGTTGCAGAAGGCACCGACACGGGTGTGTTCGGCGGTATCATTATGGGGTTAGTTGCCGCAAAACTTTTTAACCGCTATCACACAATTAAGTTACCGACCTCTCTAGGCTTTTTCGGCGGTAAACGCTTTGTTCCCATCGTCACCTCTTTAGCTGCATGTGTGATGGCTGCGGTTCTTGCTATTGTATGGCCGCCTATTGGCACTGGCATAGCCACCTTCTCGCACTGGGCAGCTTACCAATCTCCAGAGGTCGCCTTTGGTATATACGGTATTGTTGAGCGCGCCCTTATCCCATTTGGTCTTCACCATATATGGAATGTGCCATTCCAATACGAAGTAGGATCATTTACTACTGCCGCTGGTGAAGTGGTCACAGGGGAAATTCCACGTTACCTCGCTGGCGACCCAACCGCTGGTAACTTGGCGGGGGGTTATATGTTTAAGATGTTTGGTCTGCCTGCCGCATGCCTTGCTATGTATGCCACCGCTAAAACCCGCAACAAAAAGCTGGTCGCCTCTATCCTGGGTTCTGCCGCGCTGACTTCGTTTTTAACAGGAATCACTGAGCCGATTGAATTCGCATTCTTATTCGTTGCGCCGCTACTTTACGTTGTACACGCACTGCTCGCAGGCTCTGCATTTGTGGTCATGATTCTATTAGACATTAAACACGGTACAACGTTTAGCCATGGTCTATTTGACTTTACCTTGCTATTTAGTCAATCCAGCAATGGTTGGTTGCTTCCTATTATTGGTATGTTATATGGCGTCACCTATTTCTTTATATTCACTGTACTGATCAAAGCGCTCGATTTAAAAACACCCGGTCGTGAAGATGAATCGGAATCCCAAGTTGAAGTTGACACTGACAACAATGAATTGGCGAAAAAGATTAGTACCGCTTTTGGGGGAAAGGCCAATATCAAAGATCTTGACGCATGTATTACTCGTCTACGTGTCACAGTACATGATAGTGATAAGGTGAATACCGATAAGCTAAAAGCACTAGGAGCCGCTGGCGTTTTCGTGACAGGAGATAACTACCAAGCAGTATTTGGAACTCACTCTGACATTATTAAGGGTCAGATGGAAGCTCTAGATTAAGCTGCTGTTTATCCAATTCTAATGGCTAGACACTCTGGTCCAGCTATTAGAATTATTTTGAAAATAGATACGACATTGCTAGCGTAGAACTTTAAGCCGTCGCTCTGAAATACAGGAGAAAGATTATGAAAAATTTAGCACTTGCTTTATTCACCATTTTTTATTTTCAACATAGTGTCGCTTTTGAACTTAAAACCGTCTCTATTCCTAGTGAAAACACAGAAAAAAATCATCAGGCGACGGTAATATTACCAGATGGCTATAACGCTGATACCGATTATTCCGTTGTTTATATTCTACATGGGTGGAGTGGCGACTATAAAAGCTGGCATGACGAAACTGCGATTGCTAAACAAGCGGATCTACACGATATTATTATCGTTTTACCCGATGGAAACTATGACAAATGGTATATTGATAGCGAACTAAAAAATAATTCAAACTATCAAACTTATATTGGTAAAGAGGTAGTGGCATTTATTGACGATAATTTTAATACTCACAAGGAAAAATCTCAACGAGCGATCACAGGGTTAAGTATGGGAGGCTATGGTGCCTTTAATATCGCACTCAACAACCTAGATACATTTGGTAATATCGGTAGCATCAGTGGTGGCGTTGATCCTAGAGCATTTAAATATAACTGGGGATTAGAGCAAGTGTTCGGTGATTACGATCAACAAACACAGTTCTGGGACAATAAAACCATAAAAAATAGCGTTCATAAGTTAATATTTCAGGGTGTTAATATCAGTATAGACTGTGGTATTGATGATTTCTTTATTCAATCTAATCGTGAACTACACCGAGTGATGATGGATCTAAAGATAGACCACGATTATACCGAACGCCCTGGAGGACATACATGGGATTATTGGGACAATGCCATTAAGTACCAAATGTTGTTTTTTAAAACTAAGTTTAATTCAGTTAACGAGTAATCCTTATCGAGCCCTACTATTGTAATACACATATGACCGAACATTTTAGTCCGGTTATATGTGTTCAAATAAAGCAGCAAGAGGATAACCTTTTGCTGCCTTTGGAATATAAGACTTACCTTACTCAACCGTTACCGCTTTCGCTAGGTTACGTGGTTGGTCGACATCGGTGCCTTTGATCAGGGCAATGTGATAAGACAGCAGTTGCATTGGCACGGTGTAGTAGATAGGCGCAATGATGTCATCAACGTGAGGCATCTTAATCAGCTTCATGTTTTCATCTTCTTCAAAGCCGGCATTCTCGTCTGCGAATACATACAGTAGACCGCCACGGGCACGTACTTCTTCGATGTTCGATTTTAGTTTCTCTAACAGTTCATTGCTTGGCGCTACCACTACGACTGGCATATCAGCATCAATCAGAGCCAATGGACCGTGTTTAAGTTCACCTGCCGCATAGGCTTCTGCGTGAATGTAAGAGATCTCTTTCAGTTTAAGAGACGCTTCCATCGCGATGGGATAGAACTCGCCACGACCAAGGAATAACGTGTGGTGTTTATCAGCAAAATCTGGGGCTAGCGCTTCGATCTGCTTGTCAAATGCCAGTGCTTTTTCGATGTGGGCTGGTAGCTCATGAAGCGATTTAACAATTTCAGCTTCACGCTCAGGGGTCATACGGCTTTGTAGGCGAGCGATTGAAACCACCATCATGAGCATTGCCGCTAATTGAGTGGTAAATGCTTTGGTTGATGCCACACCGATCTCGGTGCCCGCGCGTGTCATAAAGGCAAAGTCAGATTCACGAACCAGTGAAGAACCTGCGACGTTACAAATCGTCATCGCAGCCATATAGCCTTTCTCTTTCGCTAGACGAAGCGCAGCAAGCGTATCGGCAGTTTCACCGGATTGAGATAGCGTCACTAACAGGCTGTTAGGACGAACCACAAAATCACGGTAGCGGAATTCAGAGGCAATCTCGACATCGCAGCTAACACCTGCGATGGACTCAAACCAGTAGCGCGCTGCCATACCTGAGTTGTATGAAGTACCACAAGCGATGATCTGTACATGGTCAACCTTGCTCAGAATATCCACGGCGTTAACACCAATGCTTTCGGTTACCACGGTATCTTTGGTAATACGACCTTCCATCGTGTTGATCAGTGCGTGTGGCTGCTCAAAGATCTCTTTTTGCATAAAGTGACGGTATTTACCCTTGTCACCTGCATCGTGCTCTGCGTTCGATTCTGTGATTTCACGCTCGACTGGATTGCCTTGAGCATCCACCACATTGACTTCACGACGCGTGATCTCAGCCACATCACCTTCTTCAAGATACATGAAGCGGCGAGTCACACTTAATAGTGCAAGTTGGTCAGAAGCAAGGAAGTTCTCACCAACACCAAAACCGATCACGATTGGGCTACCAGAACGTGCAGCCACGATGCGGCTTGGGTCACGACGGTCAACAACCACTGTCCCGTAGGCACCATCAAGCTGAGCTGCGGTTTTTTGTAGCGCTTCGACTAAGGTTTCACTGGTGCGAAGTTCCCACTCAACAAGGTGAGCGATAACTTCTGTGTCGGTTTGTGATTGGAATACATAGCCACGCTCTTGAAGCACGGTACGCAACTCTTCATGGTTTTCGATGATACCGTTATGAACAACGGCAATATCGCCAGATACGTGTGGGTGAGCGTTCACTTCTGATGGTTCGCCGTGCGTTGCCCAACGTGTGTGTGCAATGCCTGTTCCGCCAACGACTTGTTGCTCTTCTACTGCATCCGCAAGTTCTTGCACTTTACCCAAGCGACGAACGCGAGTCATGTTGCTCTGGGCATCAACAACGGCAACACCCGCTGAGTCATAGCCACGGTATTCAAGGCGACGAAGACCTTCCACTAGAATTTCTGCTACATCACGTTGAGCGACGGCTCCAACAATTCCACACATATCAAACTCCTAATAATGATTTGTACTCGTAGCACGCTTTAAACTTAGCGCGACTACAATAATTTGGCTACTCGGCGCAAATAACTTTCACGCCGTTAGATTCAATTTCGCGGATGATTTGGCTGTCGATCCCCCTGTCTGTCACGACAATATCAATCGCCTCCCAAGCAAGTTCTAGATTAGGGATCTTTCTGCCAATCTTTTCTGATTCAATCATCACTACGACTTCGCGAGCTACCTCTGCCATCACTTGGCTCAAGCCCATTAACTCATTAAATGTGGTGGTTCCACGAGCAATGTCGACACCATCCGCACCAATAAATAGTTGGTCAAAGTCATAAGAACGCAGTACAGATTCGGCAACTTGACCTTGAAAAGATTCTGAATGACTGTCCCACGTGCCACCTGTCATTAACAGGGTCGGCTCGTTTTCCAGTTCGTTGATTTGATTCGCTAGGGAGAGAGAGTTGGTCATAATGACCAAGCCTTTTTTATCAGCCAGTTTTGAAACTAAAGTGCCCGTGGTACTACCGTAATCAATGACGATTCTATGGTGGTCTTTCACCAGTTCTGCCGCTGCGTTAGCAATCGCTGCTTTATTGGCAGTAGCATCATCAGATTCATAGAGAATGCCTTCAACCACTTCTTGTGGCAGTGCAACCGCGCCACCATAGCGACGCAATAATTGACCATTCTGCTCAAGTGAAGTGAGATCCTTTCGAATCGTAACCTCTGAAGTTTCAAATAACTCAGAAAGCACTTCAACGCTGACTTGACCTTGCTCCTGAACCATCTGAGCAATCGCATGGCGTCTCACTTGGGTATTACGTTTTCGCACAATAAGCTTCACTTCAAAACTAAATATGCGGCGCATTATTTCACAATGAAACTTAACAGGCAACAAAATTGGCTAAAATTGATTATATTGACGTGAGAAACTGGCAATTAAGTTTCGATTCGAAACTTAATTGATTGAGGTGTGATAAATTAATTGATTAAAGCAGAGGATTATCGCTACAAAGTGTGGCAACAAGCTCGGTGATCGCGAGGATAATCGTCGATTTGACTCGTTGATAATGGCGCTCTAAAAACATCGCCAACATGACCTCATCCAAACCATCGATCATCGTTTCATCGTAAACAATAGGCATGCTGTTTTGAATGGCTTGAACTTTGTTTAGCTCAAATATCACATCCACCTCAGTAAAACTCACCTTATTCTCTTTGAACTTGGTCCACTCTTTGAGGGTAACAAAGACTTCTATGTCATCAAAAACACCCTTGGATATCACGCCTAATCCCAGTAAAAGCTTGGCACGAACCATGATATCCCCTAAAGGTCCGTCACTTTTTAATAGGGGATCAACCACATACTTGACAGCATGATCCTCCTTACTGAACACGCGATTGATCAATGTATCTAAGGTGTCATCGATTGCATCGTAAGCCGCTAGCAGGCACTCACTCGCATCTTTCGCATCGGATAGCGCTTCCAAAAGTTCAGTTTCATTGGGCGGGTGTAGTGGCATAGGTTCTTCTTATAATACTATTGTGTTCGGAAATGAGAGCACCGACGTTCGGTGCCCTAAATTCACTATTTCAGAGCCAAATAAGCTTGATGGGCAAGTTTAACAATTTCTGACTCTGGGTCCAATTCCGAGTAATGGGCTAAGGTTTTATCAAAACCTTGCTCTGCAAACATCGCTTGTAATTCAACCGCTTGTGGATCATCGTCATTGGTGTATAAAAACGCGGCTGCGATCCCTTTAAGTAGATGAGCATTGGGGAGATCATACTCAAGTGTACCATTAAGTGGCTTAATCAAGCGATCTTGAGGGCTAAGTTTACGAATAGGCTGTCGACCGACGCGATCCACTTCGTCTCTTAAGAATGGATTGGCAAAGCGCCCCAATATTTTTTCGATATAAGCGGCATGCGCTTCTGGCTCAAAACCATAACGACGAATCAACACTTCACCACTCTCCTGCATCGCTGCGGTCACATCCGCACGAATAGCCGTGTCTTCTATTGATTCTTTAATGGTTTCATGACCAGCCAAAACCCCAAGATAAGCGGTAATCAAATGACCTGTATTCAGGGTGAATAGTTTGCGCTCAACAAACGCCATAAGATTATCGGTACACTCCATGCCCGCAATGTCTGGAATATCACCAACGAACTGAGTTTGATCAACGATCCATTCACTGAACGTTTCTACCGTCACCGCTAGCGGGTCGGTTTCTCCTACTTCTGCCGGAGGCACAATTCGGTCAACCGCAGAGTCAACAAAACCGATATGATTATCGGCAAACGCTTTGCCCTCTGCCGACAAATGCTCATAAACCATCTGTTTCAGTTGCGATGTCCCACGGACCATGTTTTCACAAGCAATAATATTTAGGGCTTGCTTATTGCGTAGTTGATCATGGTCTAGTTGATCGCTGCCGACATTGGCCCGCTTTTCTATGCCTTGCGCAATGGCACTTGCAATGATTTTAAGTACGGTGGGACCGACGGCTGTGGTCACTAAATCAACTTGGGAAATCAGATCAATCACATCTGAACTGGTTGAGTTGATAGCGGTGACATTATTAACGGTCTCGACCAAACAATCTTCACCAACAATTTTGACTGGATAAGAGTGTCGTTCAATCAGAGCATTGACCACGGTTTCATTCACATCAGCAAAAGTGACGTGAATCCCTGCATCTGCAAGCAGCTTACCGATAAATCCACGACCAATGTTACCTGCGCCAAAGTGGAGAGCTTTCATAACACCGTTTCCTATTTTAGATTTAAACATTAAACCGACTTAGGGATCAGTGGCCAACCTCACCACTGATCCCATACACTGTCGACGATTAGACGTTATTTACCTAGACCTTATTTACCATTAAGAATGCGTAATACATCTTCAACGTTTTCGGTCGTCTTCAAGCACTCTACCGCTTCATCATCATCCAAAGCACTCGTGATTGCCGTTATCACTTGAATATGTTCATCACCTTGCGCTGCAATCCCTATTACCATCTTGGCGACGTCATCTCCACCCTCGCCCCACTGGATACCCGCGGGGAACTGACAGAATACAATCCCTGTCGATTTAACAAATTGTTTTGCTTCGATGGTACCGTGAGGAACGGCAATTGACTCACCTAAGTATGTCGATACTAACTGTTCACGCTCAAGCATACCCTGAACATATTCAGGCTCAACATTGCCCAGTTGTACCAACTTCTCACCGGCAAACTTAATCACTTCTTCTTTGCTCGACGCCGTCATACCTAAGAAGATATTGTCACTTGAAAGCTGTAGCGTACCCTCGCCAGAACTCGCTGGTGCTGCTGATGCCGCTGGAGCTCGGCTCGCGTTACTCTGCTGAGCCTCAACCAGATTCGCAACAAGCCCGTCATAGAGAGCACCATCAAGGAAGTTATTCAATGAAATATGGTGCGAGTGCGGGACATGTTTACGTGCACGATCCGTGAGGTCGCGGTGGGTTATCACAATATCCGCATCATCCGGTAGGTTATTGATAGCGATATTGGTGACAAATATATCAAGGTTTGCTGCTTCGACTTTCTTACGCAACATACTGGCACCCATGGCACTCGAACCCATACCCGCATCACAAGCCACATAGATTTTACGAACCGCGGCAAAATCCACTGAAGCACCCGCTTGACCTTTAGAGGTCGCTTTCATGCTCGCCATCTGATTTGCTGCTTTTTCAAGAGAGTCACCCTCTTCTTCTTCAGCACTTGAAGTTTTCAGCAATAGCGACGCGACAATGAATGACACCGTTGCCGATGCAATCACGGATAGAATGACCCCAACAAATGAAGCCTTAGGCGTCATAAGCAGTACAGCGAAGATTGAGCCCGGTGACGCAGGTGAAACAAGACCGGCATCAAACATCGTCAGCACAAATACCCCAGTCATACCACCTGCAATAACCGCAAGGATAAGACGTGGATTCATCAGCACATATGGGAAGTAGATTTCGTGAATACCACCGAAGAAGTGGATGATGGCTGCGCCTGGTGCAGACTGCTTAGCGTTCCCCTTGCCAAAGAACATATAAGCCAACAATAAACCTAAACCTGGACCCGGGTTCGCCTCAATCAAGAAGAAAATTGAGCGACCCATTTCTTCCGCTTGTTGGATACCAAGTGGCGAGAAGATACCGTGGTTAATGGCATTGTTTAAGAATAGGATCTTCGCTGGTTCAACAAAAATAGATGTCAGTGGTAACAAGCCAGCATTAACTAAGAAGTTAACCCCTGCTGCTAGACCTGTAGAGAGAATTTTGACTGCTGGACCAATAACGATGAAAGCAAGAATGGCACACAGCATCCCGATAATGCCGGCAGAGAAGTTGTTAACCAACATCTCAAAACCACTTTTCACTTTACCCTCTACCGAATGGTCAAACTTTTTGATGGCCAAGCCACCTAACGGACCGACAATCATCGCTCCCATGAACATTGGGATGTCGGTACCGACAATCACACCCATTGTGGTGATCGCACCAACAACAGCACCGCGCTCGCCACCGACCATTTTACCACCGGTATAACCGATCAATAGCGGAAGTAAGTAGGTAATCATTGGGCCAACCATCGATCCTAAAGTTTCATTAGGAATCCAACCCGTTGGAATAAATAAAGCCGTAATCAAACCCCAAGCAATGAATGCACCTATGTTTGGCATTACCATGTTGGAGAGGAAACGACCAAAGTTCTGCACTTTGATTTTTGCTTCAGGAGATAGCATAAGGTCTTCCTCGTTATTAGATATTTAACTGTCACTAGGACAAAATGTGTTCATCAATAAGTCCTATAAAAAGTTATCACAAGCTGGTCAAAAGTCAGCCCAACCCAAATTTATGTGAACACTGTCAACATATAAAATAGTCCAAAAACAGATATGCGAGATCTAAATCACACTTTTAGCCTGTTTATAAATTACATTTCGCTTATTTTGACAAAGAGAGCAAGTTTTAACCGATACAAGTCACATTTCGCACCCCAATACACCATAAATAATTAGTGACCAAACTCTCATTTTGAGCAAATTATGCCCAAAAATAAGCCATGCGATGGCGAAGATGGTTAACAACAAAGCAGTTTGAAACAAAACGCATAACCCGAAAGAGTAGTTTTCGTAACTTTATTACATTTATTTAATATTAACGTCGAAGGTTATGTGAGTTCGATCAATGACATGGGGAATAGCAAGCTTCATTATGCAAGCGTTAGTTCTAGGTTCTAGGTTCTAGGTTCTAGGTTCTAGGTTCTAGGTTCTAGGTTCTAGGTTCTAGGTAGATGATGATTAGAGGTTGCAGAAACACAACAACACTGAGGTACTGAGATGATTTCTACTCTTTTATTTGATATGGACGGGCTTATTTTTGATACGGAGTGGGTCTATAAATCAAGCTGGCAGTATGCGGCTAAACAGCTAGGATTCGATCTAAATGACGACTTCTATCAGGGGTTTATTGGTGTTCAAGATCCACAGTGTGAGCAAATGTTGTGTGACAAATTTGGACCCAGTTTCGATCTTGGTCAGTTTAGAGTCCTCAAAGATCAGCGCAGCGCAGAATTACACCAGCAGGGTATCGACTATAAACCGGGTTTCCATGCTTTGTTTGCTTTGGCGAAACAAAAGCACCTCAAGACAGCTTTGGTCACGTCCTCGCATCTGCCACAAGTACGCCATAACTTTGCTGGTAGTGATTATCTCGATCAGTTCGATGTGATCGTAACAGCAGAAGATGTTGAAAACGGCAAACCGAAACCCGACTGCTACCTTAAAGCGTGTCGATTACTGGGAGTGACAGCGAGTGAATGTTTGGTTTTGGAAGACTCGAATAACGGCATTCGCTCTGGATATCACGCTGGCTGCCAAACCGTTATGATTCCAGATCTATTACCGCCACAGCCTGAAGTGGCAAAAATGGCGGACTATATTGTGGATTCCTTGGAACAAGTGGGACCTCTCCTCGATTGAGTTAACGTAAAAGGCTAACCAATATCAAAGTAGACTATATTAGAGCGTCCAATATCAAAGCATCAATGTGCCTTTAATGAGCGTCACCGCTTGACCACTAATCTCCACGCTATCTTGCTTAACTAAAGCGGCGACATAGCCGCCACGTTCCGAGTCTTGATAACCGACCAAATGGTGCTTGTCTAATCTACCTGACCAAAATGGCGCCAATGCACAAAATGCCGACCCAGTCACTGGGTCTTCATCAACGCCTACCCAAGGCGCAAAGTAACGCGCAGTAAAGTCCACATCACCGCGTGACGATTTAGCCGTAACAATAATCGCTCGACCATCGGTTTGCATAAGTTGGTGAAAATTAGGCTTGAGGTGATGCAACTGTTCTTCACTCTTGAGGACAAATAAATCTTTGCCTCCTTCTATCTCTTTATGACAGATAAGATCATCCTGCCGTAGACCGAGTGCCTGCAACTTAACCGAACTGTCTTGTGTGCTAGGAATGACATCATAGCGAGGGAAAGTCATTGAGATTCGAGCGCCTTGTTTAATGACTGGCAAGGTGCCTGAAAGCGTCTGAAACTGATATTGTCCAGTCGCATCCAGCAACCCCATCTCAGACATCACCTGCACCATTGCCAAGGTTCCGTGACCACAAAGTGCAACTTCACTTTTAGGCGTAAACCAGCGTAAACGCTGATCATTCAAAGTCAGAAAGGCGGTTTCCGATAACGCCATCTCTTTTGCAATGGACAACATCAACGACGTCGCAAGGGGGTCTTCGGTAATCACCACGCCGGCAGGATTACCTCGAAAGGGTTCATTGGTGAAAGCGTTCACTTGGAAAACATCTAGCTGCATAACGACTCCTTATTTCCCGTTAACTATCGCTAACTTGCAAATACATTTCGATCGCAACATAAATTATAGGTTGATGTTTAAATAAACCCCAGATATAAAAGAAGATTCGAACTTAGTCAGGAGAGCACTCTCCAAAATACGACAAAGAATTGTTGGCGAATATGGATAAGATTAACAATGAAGGATCATGATTTTAAGAAGTCGACAGCAAATCTAAAGAAAGCCGTACCGCTAATGGTGAAACACCATGTTCCCACTACTCCCGAAAACTACGCACTGTGGTACACCTACGTCTCGGAAATCGTGCCAGAGCTCAATAAAGAGATCGACCTACTACTGAAAAATTATGAGGCCATGCCGGTGGTAAGCGGTGAAGTTCTCTATCGCAATCATATCGCTGGTAAAGCGGAAGTAGATCTGGGCAACCTGAAGCAAAATATGGAAGCGATGGCAGTTGAACTTTCCAACTCCATGACTGACGCAATATCGGATACCTCGCACTTTGCCGAGGTTTTAACGACTAGCTTTGATTCTATCTCAACCAAACTGGAACAAGAAAAAACGCCGACACTCGATGAAGTCATGCCCATGATTCGCGAGTTAGTCGATGAAGCCCGAGACATTCGAGACTCCACCGACTTTTTACACGATCAGTTAAAAAGCGCGGGCGATGAGATCACTAAATTGAAAAAGCAACTTGCTCGCGTTCAGTGTGATGCCATGTTTGACAGCATGACCAAACTCTACAATCGAGGCACCTTTGACAAAGATCTATCGCTGTTTTGCGATGCTCAACAACCGTTAAGTCTAATATTGCTCGATATCGACCACTTCAAAAGCTTCAATGATGACTTAGGGCATGTGTTTGGAGACACCATACTCAAAGGCATCGCCGCTCGGTTGCTACAAAGCTGTCAAGGCGGCATCACTGCTTATCGTTTCGGAGGGGAAGAGTTTGCTCTCATTGTGCCCAATAAGCCGTTAAGGGTGGCGAGACAGATGGCAGAATCACTGCGTTTAGCTATTGAAAAAATGACCATTAAAGACCGCAGAAGGGGCAAAACGGTAGGCAATATTACCGCTTCATTTGGTGTCGCCGAATTGGCACCAGAAGACGATAGCATTCGCCTCTCTGAAAGAGCAGACAAGCAATTGTATAGTGCAAAACGTGCGGGTAGAAACCGCGTCATGCCTTACTAACCCATTCGCAACCACGCAAGATTCAGCACTCTACCGTTAAACCACAAACCCGAAAGCAAAGTACATTGGCTTTCGGGTTTGTGGTTTGTGGTTTGAGTAACAACTAAAAAGTTAGAGATCGAAACAAAAGCCTAGTTTGTAATCATCACCATTTTTGGCGGTATATTCTTTATCTTCATTGGACGCGGTAGCTCGCCCACATTGATCCCCTTTCACTAAGCTTACCCAATGTCTAATGCCACTCGCATGGTCACCATCTCTTTCGCCAAAGGTGGTACAACACTCAAGCAACACATCCTCAATATTCACTTGCTCTAGATGACCCGTGCCTGGTCTGCAACCAATCATCACCTCAACGTGTGTACCACTCGCGTCTCTCAACACAATGGAACAGGGGTGACATTTATCTCCGGTATAGGCAACAAAGTGTTTAGCATGCTGTAATCCCGAATGTTGACCGTCCTTGAAATAAGCTTGGACATGTTGATAATCTATTTCATAGCTCACCACATCTTGATGAGAACCTTTTTCTAATGGGAATAGGCGGTCCAGCAACTGCTTAGTTCTCAGCTGTTTTTCACCATTCACTTGTGACTGAGTCGCTTCGACAGCAAAGACCGCTTGGGCAATAAAGCTCAGTTGGTGATGGTCATTTTCAATCTTATTTTGTGTCAGCATATTCATCATCATTCCCCTATACGGTGTTGCAATCGCTACGAAATTATTCCTTGTCACTATCCCTTGTCACTGGCTATTTCCATTCTGTGACTCTGGTTAATTTGTATACTAGCTCGTTTTTTACTACAATTTCACAACAAAAATTTTACAGTGTGAATTTTACAAAATGACCGTATCGAAAAGCCTGATCCGTCAATCTCACTTTCTAGGCACTAAGGTGAGGAATTTACGCAAGCGTAACCACCTGACAATGGAAGACCTGTCAACACGTTGCGTGCGCATCAACCCTGAGTGCGCGCCATCGGTCTCCTACCTGTCGATGATTGAAAGAGGCAAACGGGTACCCAGTGTGGATATGCTGGAGGTCATTGCTGAAGTGTTCCAAAAACAACCTTCCTGGTTTCTAGATAACGAGCCAGAACCAGACGACATTACGCCTCTGAAAGGCAATCGAGGTGGAATAAGCGGGATGGCATTGGAGCCTAGCTTCCTGTTCTCCAATGATATTTTACAGATAGCAATACCTGAGATGTTATCGCAAACTGGCATTACTGGACGACAATTTGCTCACCTTTTGATTCGTGCTCACCAAGAAAGCCTGCAAAACCATTTCCCTGATTTGGAACGCGCCGCTGAAGAGATAGGTCACAAAAGATTAAACCTCTCCGTTGACGATCTGATCGACTTTGCCAGCCAACTTGGACTCAGTGTGCAATGGGTGAGTCGCACTCCCAAAGATGTTGTGGACGAATTAGGTATTAATGCGAAACAACTCGTGACCTCCTTCTTTGAACCCCCTAGTACCATCTATCTCAACGAGATCCTTAAAGCGTATCCAACCCGCCTCAAGTACGACTTAGCGGTCTATATTGGTCATCGTGTATTGCACAGCGCGGAAGGTTTGAAAAGCGTACTCAGTGTCGGGCATAACAATAACTGGGAAGACTTAGGCGCAAGCAACAGCTCAGCCCTCAATTCACAAGATATTTTAATGGCGTGGCGTGATTTTGAATCAAGCTTTTTCGCAGGCGCTTTGCTCTGCCCTAAAGTACCCTTTCGACAACTGCTTGATCGCTGCGGCTATGAAATTGATGCTCACCAACGGGCAGGGGTTTCTCCATCGGTAGCCATGCGTAGGATGACCGTCGTATCACCTTATCCACATTGGCACTACTTCGACGCCTATGGTCCGGGAAAATTAAAAGCTGTATATCGTGGTAATGGCATACCGCTACCTTGGGGTAACATGCGTATGGTTAACGATCCTTGCCAGCATTGGGCGGTATTTCGACGTCTTTCTGAACCACAACTTGGCACATCAGCGCAAATTTCAATACTCGATGTCGGTGGAGATCCACGAATTTACTGCTGTGAATCCATCAATATGACCGACCCTGCGGGTAACAACCGCGTTCTGTGTGCAGGCATTGATCTTAATCCCGCCATTGATGCACAAGGGGGACAAGCGCTGGATATTGCTCAAGAGTTGAAAGCACTTTGTGTTCAGCAAGGAGGCAGTGCGGCTATTCCTAGTTCGATTCGTAGTAACTTGCGAACCATTGCGAAGATATTAAACATTAACTGGATCGAGCGAGGAATTGAATCTGACGCTAGATTAATCTGCGAGCGCGGCGCGACCTGCCCGAGAGTACCTTGTTGTCATAAAAAAAGTTGACACCAAATGAGTGATCAGCACGACAGAGGCAACTAGCGATAAAAAAGCAAAAAAAAACCAGCCACAAAACAGGGTGACTGGTTATATACAATTGTGAACAATAAAGGGTTCACTAACAACGTCAGTTGGCTAGGTGACCCTCGGCTTAATAAGGGTCACTATAACTAATGCACCTATCGTGCCAACTTGTCATACCTGTGTTTTATAAACTTTTCACGTCTATTTGTTTGAAATATGCGCAATATGGCACCTAGCTATCAATAACTTTTGCAAAATATGGAGCATTATGCGAAAACCGCTTTTGCATAATGCAATCAGCGCTAGTAAATTCCAATTTTATCCGATCTGATTTCATATCATGCGACAGTATAATAATGCGGTACACGCTTACTTAATATCGATGTTTTCAAGTTTTAATAACTGCTTTTTGACCTCAATGCCTCCAGCATAACCCGTCAACGAACCGTTGGCGCCGATGACGCGATGACAAGGCACGACAATAGATATCGGGTTCTTTCCATTGGCGGCTCCCACGGCTCTGACCGCTTTAGGATTACCAATACGGTTGGCGAGTTGCTGGTAGCTTAACGATTCTCCAAACTCAATCTCGGTCAATGCCTGCCAAACTTGCTGCTGAAATGCCGTTCCCGTTGCTGCTAAAGGAAGATCAAATTGAGTGAGTTGACCTGCGAAATACGCCTGTAACTGCTGCTTTGCAAGCCGTAACACTTCATGTTGCTGGTTGTGCTCACCCAACTCGCTTGGCATGGTGGTGTGATTTTCAAACCAAATTCCAGTAAGACCGATATCGGTGGTCTGTATGGTGACAGTCCCCAAAGGGCTCTCCATTGTGGTGTAGTACTTCATTAATAATGACTCCAACAGTGTAAAGTGGCATAACTGCCCCAAGGTGAAAAATTTGCCTGAGCGTTTGTTAAGTGCTGCGTGAGATACTTTTTAACCACAAGATCACCATCAAGAAAGACATCCGGATCATGTCCAGCACGCATACGCACATAATTGACCGTCCATGGACCAATACCCTTAATATTCAGCCAGTCCTCAATATCTAATGACTCAGATTGACACATGTATTGAGCAAACCTCTTAAGCGTTTGTTTGCGCTGTTCGGGCATCCGCAAGAAGCTGAGATCCGCATTTGCTAACAGATCAGGAGGTGGAAAAACGAGCTGTTGTGACAAAGAATAGTTGAGGGTTTGGCAAAGTAGATTTAATTGACCGATCGCCGCTTTCACAGATACTTGCTGACCTAGAATCGCTCGAACCCCTGCCTCCCAAACAGACCACACACCGGGCACTCGAATTCCTGGGATACGCACAATCTTTTTGTCTTGAGCCACTAAATGCGCCTCGATATGCTGCGTATCCGCATTGATATCAAACAAGGACTTAATTTTATCGATCAGAGAATACAACTTTGTGGCATCATCGAGTTTAAATTCTACCTTTATACTCTTGTTTTTAAGCCTATTTTTGCTGATTCGGAACCAAGCCAAGTCACCTTCTAGATCGACAAAGCGTTGATAACTTTCACTATCCACAGACTCAACGCCTTCAATCGCTCTAAGTTGATAGAAATTGAGTAACCATTCCCAAGCAAAGTCTCCGCGATAACTGAGATAAAGCACATTTTGTCGCGGCTGCACAGATAACTGTTTTCGTACCTGAGTCGGTGTCAAATGAAGATATTTCTTAAACGCATCATTAAAGCGCCTTACGCTATTAAAACCACAAGCATAGGCCACCTCTCCAATCGCAAGGTGACTGTCGTGTAGCAGTTGTTTCGCGAACATTAATTGATGATACTGGCTATACATCTTTGGCGACATACCGAGATGAGTTTGGAACAGTTGTCTAAAGTAACGACTCGATATACCCAGCCTCTGACACAAATCTTCGATGTTTCCTTGATTCAATGCTCCCGCCTCTACCAATGCACGCCCACGCTGAAAACTGGTTTCTGTACCTTTCCAAGCCCAAGACTCGGGCGCGCTATCCGGTCGGCATCGCAAACAGGGTCTATAACCCGCTTGAATAGCGGCTGGCGCGTGGTCAAAGTACTCAACATTGTCTTCTTTTGGTAGCTTTGCAGGACAGATTGGGCGACAGAATATGCCCGTTGTTTTGACAGCAACGAAAAACGCTCCGTCAAAGCGTGCATCTCTTGATAAACGTGCGGTCCGATATTGTTGTAAATCCTGCGCCACTCTCATCTGTGTCGAATCCTATTGAACACCGTATAAAAACTTACCCAAAGTGTACCTTATATTAAAGTGACTCGTAGCCATTTTCGGAACTCAATCAGCGCCACAAAAACTTCACGGTTCAGTCATGAATATTTAAAGCTATCCGGTAAAAGTATCAGCAAACAAACTGGTTGGTCTTATCTCTTTTAATCACTGCACCTGTCGTTCAAGCGACCACCGATACCGTGGGTAACTCGATAAAACTGGTGCTCTGACCATCCGTTATTTAACTAATCAATACGACTTACTAGCCGCGTAAATCAACAGTTAGAAAAATTCACAGCACTGGCTATAATTTTTTTGGTTATGGTTTGTCCGGTCATAATTGGCAAAGTCCAATGGTTATCGTTATTGAATTGAGGGTGCTATGTCTAATTTCTCTAATACAGACTTTCGGCTAGGAAAAAAGCCGTTTTATGACAATAAAAAATTTCGCCGTGGGTTTGCAAAATCCGGTGATTTCACCATTGCTGAAGAGGATATCCTGATCCGTTATGGTGATACGTTAAGCTTACTTGAATCGGGCGAGCTACGACCCGAAACCGAATTAGAACAACAGTTCTTACAGGTACTCGCTCTGGAAAAAGCGCCAGAGAGTAAGATAGAAAAGGCATGGATGAAATATGTTCACCTTGCACGGGATAGAAAGAAGTTTCATACCCTAAACAGCAAGAAGTCCATTGCTGACAGTGAAAGTGATGATGGCTATTCTGATGCTTCAGATGTCAACGATGACATCATCGATAGTGATGACGATGGTGGCGACGATTAATCTACGATAGATTGATTCATGATAAAAAGGACAAGAATGACGAGCTAACAGCGACCGCTGCTCGTTTAGAGGTAGGTTAAACTCACCTTGTTATGATTCCAGCAATAAACCAAAAAAAAGCGGCTGATAATCAGCCGCTTATGGATTAATTAAGACTTATCGTCCTATTAGCTTTATGCTGTCGCTTCATCATCAGAAGCATTTTCAACAGTCTCATCAACGGCTTTAACAAGCAACAGACCTACACCCATTACGATTGCACCACACAAGATGAACACTAGACGACCCCATAGTGGGTTTGGTAGTAGGAACATAGCCATTACACCGACACCCGCGACTGCGATTAGTGAACCAAGCATACGACGCTGTTTGTTGTCCAGTTTCTTCTGAGCTGTAGACTCTGCCACTAGTGGCGTGTCTAGGTTTTCGAAGAACTTGTCTACGTCTTGCTGACGCTCGTCAGATAGAGGCTTGTAGAACAGAGTCGATAGGCAGAAGAAGCCAGCTGTAAAGATTAGGTGACCGATTAGACCGATAGCCACTTTAAGATCTGACCACTCACGACCCGTTAGAGGCTCTAGGTTAAACCAGCCTTGTACCATTTCTGCATTGATAACAAAACCAACGAAGTAAGAAACGATACCACCCATTACTAGCGTACCCCAACCAGCCCAGTCTGGCGTCTTCTTGATGAAGAAACCACAGAATGCAGGGATAGTCATTGGGAAGCCGATTAGGGCACCAACGTACATCATGGTATCGAACAGGCTCAGACCTTTTAGCGAGTTGATGAACAACGCGACTAGGATGATTGCGATACCGAAGAAAGTAGACGTTAGCTTAGAAACAAGTACTAGCTCTTTTTCAGACGCCTGTGGACGTAGAATCGGCTCGTAGAAGTTCTTAACGAAGATACCAGAGTTACGGTTTAGACCTGAGTCCATAGAAGACATAGTTGCAGCAAACATTGCAGCAATCAGTAGACCAACCATACCTGCAGGCATGTACTCTTGAACGAAGTATAGGTAAGCAAAGTCACCCGCTTTAGAACCCGCATCTGGGTACTGAGCGGCTAGGTCTACACCTTGACCTGCGATAAACCAAGATGGCATGAACCAAATTAGTGGACCCATAGTCATAAGGATACAAGCTAGAAGTGCTGCTTTTTTCGCGTTCTTAGAGTCTTTCGCCGCTAGGTAACGGTAAGAGTTAAGCATGTTGTTGGTGATGCTGAACTGCTTGAAGAAGATAAAGAATGCCCAGATACCAAAGATGCTTAGGTAGTTTAGGTTGTTACCTGAAACGAATGATGCACCTTCTTGTACAGGGAAGTTGTTCACGATCTCGCCAACACCGCCGCCTTGAATAATAGCAACAACAGCACAAGTCACGGTAACCGACATGATGATAACCATCTGCATGAAGTCAGATGCGATAACCGCCCAAGAGCCGCCAGTTACAGACATTACTAGAACAACAAGACCAGTTAGGATAATTGTTGTCGTCATGTCAAAGCCGAAGATACCCGATGCGATGATCGCTAGACCATTTAGCCAGATACCTGCTGAGATAACACTGTTTGGCATACCAGACCAAGTAAATACTTGCTCATTGAACTTACCAAAGCGCATACGAATTGCTTCAATTACCGTAACAACACGAAGTTGGCGGAATTTTGGCGCAAAGTATAGGTAGTTCATTAAGTAGCCAAAAGCGTTTGCTAAGAAGATAACTGCTACCGCAAAACCATCCGCATAAGCTTTACCTGCTGCACCGGTAAAGGTCCAAGCAGAAAACTGGGTCATAAACGCTGTTGCGCCTACCATCCACCAAAGCATGCTACCGCCGCCTCGGAAATAATCACTAGTTGTACTAGTGAATGTTCTGAACATCCAACCTATTGCAATCAAGAATAGGAAGTAGATACCTACAATAAAAACATTGAGATCCATCGTGAAAACCTTCTGATGAGTTATTCGATTGGGTGTGACTATAACAGCCACAAATGCATTTTGTACTACAATATAATAAATGCGTGACCTCGATCATGATTAGAGGTCTATCTATTGTATGACATTTTAGCTGCCTCATATTTTAAACATTATTTCACAAAAAATCATTACAAAATGTGATGTTTTGGGGGAATTTGAGGCGAATTGAGCAGCAAATGCACTATAACCGTGCAGGTAACTCAATAAAATAATTACTAAATGTTTAAAGAGTTAAATGAATTTAACGCTAATATTGTAGGACTAGTTGAACAAAAAAAACCCTCATACCACCTGTAATAGTATGAGGGTAAACGACATTAGGAGATCCATAATCTTAGCTGAGTGACGTCAACTTAGACTGTGGGGGTGTGAGAGGTGTACTAGAAGCACCGTCTCTTATTATTTATCAAGGTAGGTTTTACATCATTCTTCTCGCTTGGGGTCAAGAAGAACAATTTGGTTATGCCAAATCGCATAAATTTGCGCCTTAGCTGAATTCTAAAAATCACCTTATGCAATAGCATGATGTTGGGGTGTCACACCAGACGATTGACAATAGAGATCAAATAAGCACTCAGTGTCATATGCAACTCACTATTAAATGTAAACTGCACACAACCCCCGTCATACAAGGGTTTAGACCATTACTATAATGGAATAAGGCTCTATTTGAACGGCATTAATCTTAATGTATTACAAATAAAATTAATGCGACTCAGATCAATTTTTTGACACAATTTTATACATCACTTATATCGGTGTTTTTATGTTTATCAATATAATTGGTTGTAATTTAAAGAGTTTATGTGATTTCCTACAACTTTTAGCTGAATTGTCTTACGGAGATATCCCCTATATGATTCAAATCTCGGGATATGCCTGATCTATCTGCTTACCGTTATTGTATGACTTAACTGCGATCACAGTGACGTTTCGGTCGTTATGGGTGCTTCTCTCGTCAGTTTAATCATTGGTATGCTCGAAATCAGCGAGGTGCTTTCTACTGTTTTTGGTTCACTGCCAAGCTAGCAACGAAGAGAGAAGAAGAACTTTTAGGTGTAACTCTTTAATTCATCAGTCATTATTGGATCTTTACCCCATTTTCTGACAGAAAAGTAGTACAAGCCACTAAAGATCACCACCCATCAGTCGAAATAGAAGGCAACCATCGATTAAATTAAAAGCGATGCTGGCGATTCAACGTCCCGAGTGGATAAAAATATTGAACGATACTGATGTTAATCAGTTGACCGTCAAAAAGCATTTGGTCGATCTAGAGAGCGTATGAACAATCCTCTCTCTAACTCGCTAAATCAATAATAAAAATAAATTGAGCTGAGATACAACGAGGCTCACTTCGATCAGATTAAATGAGATACGGAGTATTAACACTGCTATGAACGTAATGAAATTGGGCTTTAAGTCTAAACTAATACTTGCTACCACAATTACCACCGCTGTTTCGCTAATCGCGACCAGCGTGCTGTCGTATAATTCGTTGCAAGACCAAGTTAACCAACGCATCCTTGGTAACATTGATGCCTCCCTATCTCGCGAAGTGACTCAACTAGAGGATCAGGTACAGCGAACCATTGACGCGGTTAATGCCGTTGCTGATGAACTAAAATCGGGAAAAGTCGACCATGTGCCTCAAGAAACGTTGATGCATATTGCTTATCAGGTTGGTGGTGTCGATAAAATGTTCGTCGGCTATGATGACGGCTCTTCTTATACTTCGCGCCCTTCTGAATCTTTCCCTAACGGTGTTGGCATCAAGAGCAAGTACGACCCTCGAACTCGTCCTTGGTATTCTGGTTCAAAGCGTCAGTCTGGTCTGTCACTCAGTGACCTTTTCTTCACAAAGAGTGACCAAACTCCAATGATCGGTGTGACCTACAACTTAGGTAACGGCGTTATCATGGCGGACATTCGTTTCAATAAGGTAAGGGAAGAGCTCGAAGGCTTGAACTACATCAGTGAAGCAAAAGCGTTTGTGATTGATGAAAAAGGCATGGTGGTTGCGTCGACTCTTGAAGGTGTCAATGCGCAAACTAACGTTCAAGACTCTATTCTTGCAAACCAAGTAAACCAGTTTGTTGCAAATCCAGGTCAGTTCTCAGAGAGCAATATCAATGGCGTTGACTCGCTAGTGGTGACAAAGCCTATCGAACTGGGCAAGCAAACGACATGGCAAATGGTTGTGGCAGTAAACAAAGACATCGCGCTGTCTGATCTCACCGCTGCAAGCCAAAAAGCCATCTTTACTATCCTTTTAGCGATTCTAGTTTCTATCGCTGCAGTGATTCTGATTCTAAATAAACTTTATCAGCCAATTCAGTCTCTAAAAGCGATCGTGAACGACCTTGCTCGTGGTAATGGTGACCTAACCCAGCGTTTAGAAGTGAAAAGCACCGATGACCTAGGTCAGATTGCGCTCAGCATCAACCAATTCATTGATGGTCTACAGGTGATGTTGCGCGATGTCCGTGCAGCGACGACTGAGTTGGGCAGCAAGACTCGAATCATCGAAGAAGGCTCTAAGCATACACACCACACGTTGGAAACGCACACCAACGAAACCACTCAGATCGTGACTGCGATTGATGAGCTATCAAACTCTTCTGTGGTGGTTGAGCAACACTCTGGTTCCGCTGCAGAAGCTGCAAACAAAGCGTCTGATTACAGTGATGAAACCAAACAGATCAACAGCGTTACTCAGCAGCATATCGTTGACCTAGAGCAACAAATTGCCAGCACATCGGAAGATATCGCTGAAATGGCAGACGAAACGCAAAGCATTCAGTCTATCGTTAATGTGATCGGTAGCATTGCAGAGCAGACTAACCTACTGGCACTGAACGCGTCGATTGAGGCAGCACGTGCAGGTGAACATGGTCGTGGTTTCGCGGTCGTTGCCGATGAAGTTCGTGCCCTTGCGAATCGTACTCAAGTCAGTACCTCTGAAATCGAAAATGCACTCACGAAACTTCAAGATAAGTCTGAGCGTCTGGTTTCTTCTATCGAACATACCAAACGCAACTGTAACGATACTCGTGAGCAAGTCGACCAAGCGGTAACGATGCTAGAAACACTGGATCAACAGATTGAGACTATCAGCGGCTTCAATGCTGAGATCTCGACCTCTTCAAGTGAGCAAAATACCGTTATTCAGAGCGTGAATGAGAACATTCACCGTATCAATGACTTGGTGATGGCTTTGAACGAACTGAGTGACAAGCAAGTCACTGAATCTGCGGACATCATGCTGCTTAACGAGCGTGTTGAAGGTCTAATTGGCCGCTTCAAAGTGTAACTCACAGATTGTCTAAATACGGGCCCTGAGGTGACTACCTCGGGGCTTTTTTTTGGTTGTTTTTTATCTATACCCAAGCCAAACTCAAACTTATGGTGTATGATTCGCCACCGTTCTATTTTGTATGACATAAGCCCACAACGAACCCCCATGAATAAAGTGACCCATCAAGCCATACTGCTATTGGTATTGGCCAATCTACTTGCGTCTTTTTCTGATGTTTCTCTAAAAGTACTCAACGGTGAAGTGCCGACATTCCAATACGTGTTTATTCGTCAGCTAATGAGTGTGTTGATCTTAATGCCTCTGTGGTTAAGACTGCCAAAACAGAAACGCTTTGAAGGGTGTGGCAAAATCGCCTTTTTGCGTGCGCAGTTCATCTTAGTCGGTAGTGCTTGTGCCATGGTCGCAATCACTCACCTGACACTCGCGACCGCTAACGCCATGTTTTACGTTGGTCCATTAATGATGTTGCCGCTTTCTATGGTTTTACTGGCTGAGCGTCCAACAAAGCAGAAAGCGATAGCGACTCTGATTGGCTTCTGCGGCGTGCTGATTGTTCTAAGACCGGACCAATTTCACTGGGCTATGATCGTTGCATTGGGGAGTGCTCTGGGTCTTGCTATGGGTAACATTCTGGTGAAGAAGCTGCCTTCCGATCACCACATTGTTTCAACCCTGTTCTGGACATCAGTCATGACCCTGCCGGTTTCTCTCGTTCTTGCCCTCAGAGAGTGGACCGATATTAATACCGTTCAGTTAGGGTGGATTTTGGCGATCAACCTGTTTGTTCTTGGATACCATGCTCTGGTCGTGTTGGCTTACAACAAAGCACCCGCGAACCAAATTGCGCTTGCTGAATACTCTGGTTTAGTCTTTGTCACGCTATTTGGTGTGATGTGGTTTGATGAAATCCCAGACCTATTGACCTTGATGGGTATTGCCTTAATTGTCGTGCCTATGATGCCTATTCGTTGGCACAAGCTAATAAGACGCAAGCCTACCCCAGCACAAACTCTTGCTGAGTAGTCGACCAGAGAGATAAAAAAAATTGCAGCCGATTGGCTGCAATTTTAGTTTTACCCGTTGGGTTATTTATGTTCGATATTCACCGTTGAGAAACTCACATCGAAGCGCTCGCCGGCATTATCGCTGTCAGGTTTAAATTGAGGATAGATACCCGCCTTGAAGTAGTAAGCGATGTCATTACCCGCCCAATCTTCTGACATGGTAACTGAATCGCCATCCTTATCTTGGAACGCGACACCCCAATTGATCTGCTTTTCAACCGCACCCGATTCGTCTTCTGTCGCCAGATAGATGCCATCTTCGTCAACTTGAATCACATACTGCCAATCCACATCTGCCGCATACGTGCCAAGCTCGATACTGAATGACCACTCATCACAGTTATTAACCGGGTTATCGTCGTCACACTTCTCATTGTCAGTAAAAAAGCCCTGATTCATAATGACACGTACTGGCTTGTTTTCACCTTCCCACAGCACTTTAACCAAAGCTTGCGAGATCTCCCAGCCATGAACCTGACCGACAACCACTTTAGGATCTTGACCGCTAATACTCGGGTATTCTTCAATACGCAACACTGAGGTCAATTTGTGAGTCTGTGTATTTGTAGCACTGTCATCAATAAACCAACTCGTCATTCGGTCATCGTTGCTGGTGCTACAGGTATCCAACGCTTGCGCATTGAACAGTTCACGCAACTCTGAACGAATGTAACTTGAGTTACTCGTTGATGTTCCGTAGCCCATATCAGTTCTGAAGTGCATACGACCATCAATCACATTGAAGAATGAAATATCGGTTTCGTACTCTTTATAAACCAGATCGGCATCGTCGCTTAAGACATCTTTACTGTCATCATCACAAAACGCAGGGACGACTTCCGCAGCAGAAGTGCCGCCATCACCATACCAATCATCTTTACTTGCTGGGATAGTGATCTTCCACTCATCGATATCCCAACCCGTGGTTGGCTCTGGATCGGGCTCTTCACTATTTTCTGATACGGTTAATTTAGAGAAGCGAGCTTCTGACCAATAATCCGCACCATTAACATCGTACTGGTTATAAACTCCGGCTTTAAAGTAGCTCAGTAGATCACCCCAATAGCTGATATCGTAGTCAACTTTTTCTTCACCCTCGACCGTAATGACTAAACGGCTATTGCCAACGGAAATATCAATATCCGTCATCGCGTCTAAATTCGCTTCACCAAGGCTAATTCGCTCATAAGAGTCGTTACAATCGGCGCTACCGTAATCGTCACTATCGGAGCTACAGTCTAGCGCATTGGTTTTGATGACTGCCCAGTAATGACCGTCAAGGTCGTCACGAGTCTCTTCATAGGTAACACGCAGCAATGGATGAGGGATATAGTCATCACCGCTATTATTGTGAACCTGCAAGAATGTCACTTCGTCGCCATCAACACTCACAGCAATCGCTTCATCAATATCAATCGGCTGGAAGCTCGCACTCATGGTATAGCCAACATCAGTCACGTCGAAGTTATTTTCTACACGCAATTCCGAGCGATTACTATCACCACGCATAGTGAAGACCATTTCTTCAGAGCCATCGTAAGCGTAGAAATAGTCGTCATAGTATTCATCATCAGCAATGGTGCTATTTTTAACTTCAAGCTTATCGCCATCGCTTAATGTCGGGTCCCAACGTTGCAATTTAGATTGGTCAATAACACTAGAGAATGCAGATAGCGAATAGGGAGCAACCACATCACCGTCGCCCGGCTCTTCTGGGTCAGTGACTTCTCCGTCACCAAAATCATTACCTGAGATCTGAACACCGTCTGAGCTACCATCAACGATGGCGGCAAACTCGTCCTCAGTGTCCGTCGTATTCGTCGCGAAGTTAGTAAAGGTGTTGTCCGTTACACTAGCCGCACAACTTTTACCATCAAACTGACCAACCCATACACCCGCGACGTCTGAAGAGGTTTGTTCCAAACTAAAATTGTTATTGTCAAACAGAGAGTCGTCCGCACGAGTACTGCCACAGTTCAAATAGATAATGCTATTCGCTGCATTCACCGTCTGCTTGTTGGTAAAGGAGCTATCAATGACTTTGACTAAACCACGCGAATAGATCCAAGCCGTAGGGTTACCCGTTAACTCGTCAAAACCGCTACCATCGAAACTGAGGTTCTCAAGAGTCACGTAAGTATCACCCGTGCCCACTTTACCGATATTGATGATAGAGCGTGAAGCACTTTCACTGCCACATGATTGACCATCACTGCTCTCTTCCATTTCAATATCTTCAAAATGAAGATTTGAGAGAGTAATGCCCCCGTGACCATCTGCCGAATCAGGAACGTCAAAACAGACATTGCCAGAAATCACGGCTTTTCCATCGCTAGACGAACTTGCCGCTGTCGCACTGCCAGTAAGGGTTATAGACTTATCAAGCGTAAACGTAACCGGTTCAGTCGAACTAAAATCACCAGAAAGCGTGATCGTATCGCCATCAGTGGCAGCTTCTAGCTCAGCCTGTAACTCTTCAACCGATTCCGCGTTACCATCAATCACGATTTCGGAGTCATCACCGCCGCCGCTACTTCCACCATCGCTGCTTCCGCCACAGCCGTAAACAAATAGACACGCCAGTGAAATCGCACCAGCTAAATATTTTTTCTTCATTGAAAACACTCTTTCCTATGTTTCTTATACAAACACTATCATCATACAATATCATCCTACTCTCAATTGCTAAATGTTTTCATTATCAGAAGTGGACATTGAGCATGTTATTAACCAAAGTATATGAATTTAATCACTTATTTAATTACTAGATAAAGTGTATGGGCGTTAAAACCTCGCGAAAAGCCACGCTTTTTGTATTATTTATCCATTTATCATAACCAACAAAGACCAACCCTCCTTGAGCCCCAAGCAGCATGATAGTTAGCGTTCAAGGTGTATCTTCTGTGCTGACTTCGAGAGTGATGCCATCGCGTATCGTTCTATGAGATAGCTGTATGAGATAGCTGTATGAAATAGTTCTATAAGATAGCTAGTGACGTGAGTTGTCTCGGAAGTTCGTTCTCGGTTAAAGTTACTACGACACGTTGAGGCAGCGATGCGTCATTTGGCTGGAAATATGAGTAATTGTATTGACTTGGTAGCCAACATTGTTGGTATAGAACATTGTTGGTATAGAACCATACTCTTAATATCAATAGACATTCACCGTTGCCTCTCCACAAACGTTCCCATCACAAGCAGTGAGCCTATGCTCACCTTTTAGTTCATCCAAATACAACACATTACTCGTCACCGAGCCATCCAAATACCATCGCACGTTATCGCTTGAAGCCCTTAAAGGTATCGTTTGACCCGCGTATGAATAAATATGACTGCCGTCTCTCGGCACAAGAATGTCAATCTTTCGATGATTTGTACTTTGGCGCCATAATGTCAAAGCATGAGGCCATTGGTGCATCTTCTCAATTTGGTCGTCTTCCCGAAGCGTTCTTGGGGTTAATCCATCGATAGTCCAAGCTCGTTTCTTTAGCCTACAATGCTCACTGCTCACCAATTTGGCATCGAGTCCACTTGGCCAGCAGATATCGGTTTGAACAACGGTCTCTGGCTTTTGCTGTTTGATCGTATCTTTTGGTAAAAGGTCAAAAACATCAAATAGCAAAGGGGCAGCTTGAGTTGCCCCTGTCTGTCCTACATACGGCGTTCCATCGGGTCGTCCAACCCAAACTCCAACGGTGTAGTCTGAACTGGTTCCAAGCGCCCAAGCATCTCTATAGCCATAGCTAGTGCCCGTCTTCCAAGCAACGTTACGACCATAGTTTGCTCTTGCTCGATCTGGTGGACGAATATCTTCCAGTATTGTTTTTACTATCCAAGCACTTTCTTCTGTCATTATTCGAGCTTCCCTCAGGCTTTCACTTGCCCCTAGTCTGGGCTTTATAGCTACACCTTGGCGGTTAAATGCTGAGTAATACATAACAAGCTCGCGCAACGTTGAACCACCTCCGCCTAACGCAACGGTTAAGTTGTCTTCTGGAAGGCGTAATGAGGCCCCGACGACTTCAAGCCGTTCGCTTAACGTCTGTGCCCCTACTCGATTGAGCAAAAAAACTGGAGCAATGTTCTTAGACTGTTGCAGAGCTTCAGATGCTGAGATACGACCTTGGAATTCTTGGTCAAAATTCTGAGGCTGGTAGTCACTAAAATCGGTTGGAATATCAAGTAGCAGACTCTCAGAATGAATCAGCCCCGCCTCAAACGCTTGTGCATAAATAAACGGTTTCAGTGTTGAGCCGGGCGAACGAACCGCTTTTGTCATATCCACATGCCCAAAGCTGGTCTGATTATCAATGTCGAGTGAGCCTTTGTAAGCTATTACATTTCCAGACTGATTTTCCATAACCAAAACTGCGATAGAAAGTTGGCTATTGAGTGTAGAGAATCGTTGAGCAATGACATCAGAGATATCCGATTGCAACTCACTGCTGATATGTGTCTGGATTTGGGTATGATTTGGATACCTTTTCTTCAGCTCTCGCGCTAACAGCGGCACCCCTTTTTTAATGGGTTTTCTCTGGGAAACTATCGGCTCTTGCGATAATAATTGATACGCGTTTTGGGTGAGTTTTCCATTAACCATTAGGCGTCGAAGTACCTTGTTTCTCGCACTTTTTGCCTTATCTGGGTAACGATCGGGTCGATAAACACTCGGTCTTTGCGGGACTACCGCTAACAATGCAGCGTCAATGATATTTAGCTCATGGGCAGATTTGCCAAAATAGCGTTGGCTTGCGACCTCTACCCCTTCAATATTCCCCCCCATTGGCGCATAAGTGAGATAAAACTCCAGTATCTCTTGTTTGCTATATTGTTGCTCTAGTTGAAGTGCACGAAAGATCTGTATTAATTTTCCCAAGTATGTGCGTTGATACGGAAAAAACAGTCTGACTACCTGCATAGTTAGCGTTGATCCTCCTGAAATCACACGACCATACGCAAGTCGTTGACCTACCGCGCGGATGAGCGCAAAAACATCGACTCCATAGTGATGGTAGAACCTTTTGTCTTCATAACTCAACAGTGTATCAATGTATATATTGGACACTTTATCCAGAGAAACTGGTGTTCTGAATACACCATTTTGATCGGCAAACTGCCGTAACACTTGCCCATCAGATGCCAAAACATTGGTGGCCTGACGAGAAGTATCCAATGTGGGTAAAGGAAACGCCCAATTTAGGGCGCTCCAAATTGAGTACATCAGCAGTGTTGATGCCAGTACAGCACCGCCGATGGCTTTCAGCTTTGCATTGACGTCTTTATCCTTCATTACCGCCAAATTTTCAGATAGTTAATGAAGCTAGCATCCTCATAAACAAAACGTTCCGGGGAGTACATGTCTTCAATGTAGACGTTTGGAACAACAGTATCAGTCGGCGTTTCTGCTCTCATCACATAATGGTAGACATATGTTCGCCCCGACTTATACGAACCGGCAGTGACAAATCGATCGTTGCGATACTCGATCATCTCGGCAGAACTATTCGTCATCTCTAATGCTTCAAGAATATCATTCGCTGCCGTATACGCGGGATCTTCAATCACCATGCCTGCTGGTATGTAGTCAATCATCATGCCACGAGCAATATCTTCTTCGAGTTCAAATTCCACCTTAGCAATCACAATGTCACCGACTTTAAACTGATGCGTGTACTTCTTGTTTCCTTTGTTGTCAAAGTAAGTACGTTTGACCCGCTCAACGTTAATGCTACTTGCAAGTGAAACTGGGTCAGCAAAACCCTCTATAGATTCCGTGGCATAGATGCTTTTCTCAGTATTGTTTCTAAACTGATCACCCAGCACCATTTCAATGGCATTTGCCGCTGAAATATTTTGGTGATTCTGTTGTAAATGAACAACCTGATTATTGAGCTTTTGTAAATCGAACCCAGCCATGGTTAATGCAAATTTCTCTTGTGTACTGAAGTATCGACGCCCCTTAATACGCTCTAAAATCTCCTCAGCGGCATGAATACGAAAACTCGCTAGGTTATTGTCTATAGGTCCCACTTTTTCTAGGTTAGTAATGATAGAGACAATCTTAGCAGCCGAAGATAATTGGGAATCATAGTCGTAGCCTGTACGTTTACCCCAACTATCGCCAAACACTCGTATACTGCTATCGATGAATCGTTGCCCTGTTTTCATATCGCCGAGTAAGTAAAACGTCCCACCCAAATAAGCTTGGCTCAGACTATCTGAGGTAGCGACTGATTTAAGATGTGTGGATGCATCAGCAAATGTCAGTTCTCCGTGTAATGCTAATACATATCCAATATATGCCTTGTCCTCACCTATCGCATCTGAGTTTCTTAGGTGTTGTTTTGCCCGACTCACTGTGCGATTGACCGTTTTCTCCGCCACAATCTCTGGGTACTGTTTTTGGACTTGCAGCAAGAAGTTTGCGACGTAACCAGTGAGCCAAGGTTCTTCGCTTGAATGAGATCCCCACAAACCAAATCCCCCATTAGACTTTTGAGCATTTTCAAGACGCGCTACAGCGGCTATCAACATATCCTTATCGGACATCTCGCCAACGACTTTATTCTTGAGTGGTTCCAGTGATTGTTCATTCAGCAACCAAGGGTAGGCTTTGCTTGTTGTTTGCTCAACGCAACCATAAGGATATCGGTAAAGACCTTGAGCAAATGAAAGAGGATCGACCTTTGGGGTATAACTAAAAGATACCGTACTCTCACCTTGAACAATGGGTAAAATCCCTGCCCACTGGCGTTGCGTAATCGCGAGACTCTGTCCCGGTGCAATAACTTTTGTTGTCTGTTTTGTTACGTATGGGGTACCCGAGCGCACCGGAACACGCCAACTTCGAGTAACATTGTAGACCTCACTTTCCACCGATAGTGTGAATGTGGCTAGACCCACTGAATGTCCGACACGCACATCGACTGGAAAAGCGAACTTTTCATTAGGATCGAGCTTAAAAGTTTTAGTTGTATTTCCAATCAGCTCCGCTCCCCCTTGCGTGGCGATGTCCAGTGTCACAATTTGGGGTTCATTCGTTTGGTTGGCGGCTTCGAGCATTATTTGACTCGTGCTTTCAATGGCAAAGAAGCGGGGTACAGACAGTTCCGCAACAATTGGGGCACTGACTTTAAGATCTTCAACGTGATGACCAAATCGATTTCGATCAATAACAGTGGCGACAACTTGAACTTCGCCATTGTAGTCAGGCACTTTAACTTCAATACGTGCCTCACCATTTTTATCTAGAGCAACGGGAGCAAATACGTGATTAAACGTTTTGCTTTCGACAAGTCCATCAAGTGGTCTACCACTACTGTCCGAATCACCATCACCACCATACCGATGAGTGATAAATGAAGATGGTCTTGTTTCAAACTGTCTAGAATAGAGGTCGATAATATCTGCAGTAAGGCGCTTTTGACCATAGAACTGATTAAAGATATCTGGCACATGATATCGAGAGAGATTCAAAATCCCCTTATCAGCAATAGTCAACACCACATAAGGGTCCTGCAAAGGCTCTTTCGTTTTTGCCTTAACTGTAATCCAATGCGTTTTGTATGGCTCGAATCGCCGAGGCATCTCAAGCTGAACATCGATTTTGTTGTTATCACGATTGAGCTTGATCGGTTGAACCGCTAATAGACGACGAGTATAAGCGTTTTCCGTGTTTACCAGAGTCGCAATTAAATATAAATCATGTCGTGCTAGTGATTCTGGCAGTTGGATCTGGGTGGTCAGTTTGCCTTCGGTACGCACCTGCTTTTGCACATAAGTCCGATCACCCACTAGCTCAAGCGAAACCATACCAGAGACCGGAGAGTTGATCTCTATATCGATTGACTCACCATCAAGGTAACTCTCCTTATTAACCGACATAGCCAGCTGATCTGGTTTTACTGGGACTTGCCTTTCGCCTTCTCTCCAGCCGACATAGAAACTGTATACTGTCTCTTGACCATCAGGTGACGTAGCCGTAACACGATAGTTACCCCATTCAACAGGAAAAGAAAGAGACTGGGGTTTAAGACCAAAGTCAATCTGCTTAAAATCTGTGAGACGCCATTTATCATCGCGATTCAAATCCCAGCCAGAGCCTTCACTATAAACCCAATAATAACCACCTCGGTTACGTTCTAGCTTAACGCTGACTTTACCGGAGACAGGATTATCGCCCTTATGATTGAGAAGAAGCAAAGAAAAATTCGCATCATCAAAATAGTTAAATTGCTCTGAATGCGGACGAATTCCCACTACGGAGTTTTGATTGGAAACCAATAGACGCGTTACCCGTGTCGTTGTTGCTCCACCACTTTCAAAAAGTTGATTACTTACGGTTAGACGAGCGGGTCCATCAAGAACACTTGGATCGATAGCAGTGAGCTGATATTCACCATGCCCTTCTTCATTCAATTCAATTTCGACATCATCAGGTGATTCATACGAACTAATGTAATGTTGTTTGCCAACGAAATAATCTTGGTATTGACCGGGAAAGAAATCAATTGATCTTAATACACTAGACGCCACGAATCGGTTACCCGCAGCCTTTTGTCCGTATAGATAGCGACCTGATGCGTATACTGACACCTCTTGTCCCGCGACAACAAATTCTGGGGAGTCAATGTCTAAGTCCATGCGTTCCGGGACAAACTCTGCAACGTTGAAGAAAAATTGTCCAAGACCATTTTCTTCACTCGCGTTCGTTTTCACCGACAGTGTCCACCTTCCAAGCTTAGCTGAACTAGGGATTGCGAACTCATAGGTAAATAGACCAGACCTAAGCTCATCTAGCGTTTCAGATACTGCAACTTTGCCATCAGGCTTAATCACCTCAACAAAAACACTGTTTTCCGCAGACAAGTGCCCGCTCACCTGCCTTAATACGATATTGAATGAGACTGTTTCAGCGGGTTTGAATAAGTCACGGTTCGAAAATATAAACGTACTGAGCGCTTTTTGCTGTGCTCCAGTCACATCAAAGTCAGACAAATCAAGAGGCACTTCTTTCAAAGGCAATATTGCCAAATGTTCTTGATGCTCGACTAGGATGATGTCCGTTTCTGCTCTTTCTTTATACTCAAACTGAGCAAACCCATTGTTGAGCTCAGCAGTAGCACGAACACCATCTTTACTGATAATGGTTACTTTGCCATGGCTAAGTGGTTCGCCAGATTTAAGATCTACCGCTTGAAGGGAGGCATTTTTTCCAAATACCTTAGCTTGTAAGCCGATATCAGACAGAAGTACATGGAAAACCTCGGGATCATCAAACAAATCTGATGGTTTTATTGCAATGATATACCAGCCATTTTCTAGCTCGTCGGGTAGAGTGAGATTGGATAATTTAGGTTCATTCGGACGACCTAAAGGCAGCTTGAAGGTGAGATCCGTCACGTGTTCAAAGTTTTTTCTTAATCGATTTGCACGCCACGAAAGAAGCTTATTCGTGTAAAAATACTCGTTAAAAAGGTCAGGAATATCATTCACTTTGTAAATAGAAAGACTCGCTGCGGTCGCGTTCACCGCTTCGATAGGAATGGCTCGGTTCCCACTCGCATTAACAAATGGACCCGTTCCTACGACGCGAATACTCGGTGACGCTTCATAAATTGAAATATGCTCTTGTTTATCGAGTCCATTTTTTCTACTGACACTACTTAGACTGACCTCAAACTCACCTAAGCCATATTTCTCAACATCGAGATATTGAAAGCTATGATCGTGGGATAATGCCCACTCTGCAGCGATATCAACACCATCCTTTTTAACAGGTAAGTAGATAGGTAACGTTGCGCCTTCAAGTTCTACGATAATGCTCGTTTTCGCGTCTATTCTACCTGTAGAAAGATGAGCCACTGAGACCGCCAATGCACTATGAGCAAATAGCATACTGATTAACAACCAAAGTGCTGCTATCAGTGAGGTAGGTAAGGTTTTCATTTTTGTATTCCATTAGTAAGCAAAGTTAGTACCTAAAAACGTAGAATCAATCACTGAGTTAGGCTTACTCACCGTCACACTAACTGTTGGTTAGTTAACTTGAACTCTTATTTGGTATCATTTTCGATTCAGGGTATTAAAGCGAGAGTAAATCCGTATCCTGATAAAAACCACCATGTAAATATCAAGTTAGCCTACACATATATACATCAACACCGAATAAGATTACTTAGCAATAATAAAAATCAAGAATCTCACACCGAATCAACACCAATAATACTCCCACACTAACTAAATAATAAAAATTATTTATCACGAAAATGGGAAACGTGATAACAACAACCTTATCCATCTGTGAACAGAGTTGAATAAAATCATCTTACCCATCATTTATAATTATTATTTTCATACTTTGCAATAAATAGAAGCTCTTCCATTTCGTTACATTCACTAACACACCCCCCATTTGAACTCGCCATCAAGCCAGCATCACTTAACAGTAAAATCAAAAAGTTAGTCATAAATTCTTATCAGAAACAAATATAATGCCTAGGCGAAAATAAATCTATATTATGAAAAATAACTTAGACAAGTAGGAATGGGTGCATATTAAGAGAAATTAAATCTTAGTATTTTCATAAGGATACTTAGAAACGAAAATCATCATGAAAAATTTCAAAGCGATTGACGCTCTGTAACAAATTAATTCAAATATAAAAAGTAAATATAACCCTATTGATTTAATAATTATCATTAATACATCCGCTGTGACTTATTTCTCATTATTAAGCCGAAAGAGTATCTAACATATTTGTCAGACATTAGGACAATTAAATCGTTCCAATGCTAAATATAAGATCAATCCAAGGGAATCAAATAATGAAAAAAGCATCTATTTTACTTATTGCAGCAGTGATGGCGCCAGCTGCTTTGGCAGCAAAGGGCTCGTTTTATTTAAACCAAGCCTATACCGATACCATTGAAGCGGGTATTGAAGTTAATGACAACAATGTTCTATTTGGTATCGAAAAAGATGATTCCGCTAGCCGTTTTCGTATGGAAGGCTATGTAGGGTATAAGTTTAATGACCACATTAGTTCAGTGCTAAAATACCGTGAGTCGGACAATGAGAAGCTATACGATGATACTCGTTGGCGTTCAGAGACGACTTTCTCGAAGCTAGGCACACCAGAATGGTTACTGAGAGATGTGCGTGTTCGTATCGACCACTTCCCAGAAACAAACTCTAATAACTCAGAGCGCGGTGAACTTCGTCTACGTAACAGAGTTCGTTTCGGCAAAAAATTCCAATGGGTATTCGTTCCAGAAATCCTTGACATTAACCACGTAGATAGCGACGACTCTTCACGCTGGCAAGTACAGCCAACCAATGAGTTCCACTACAAAGTAAACAAAGCGACGGTTTCTTATTACTTCTCTCCACGCTACACAGTGAGAGGGCAAGAAGGATGGAACCGTATTCGCCACACCTTTGAAGTACAACAACGTTTCGACAACAAGTGGCGCTTACGTGCTGGTCTACGTAAAGAATCAACTCGTGACATTCATAACGGCGCAACAGACTGGAAAGAGGATTTCCAATACCGTCTTTCTGCTGATTACATTTTCTAATCACGCCTCAAAAACCACACCTAAAAACCTAGACCTTCGGGTCTAGGTTTTTTTATCCAACTCAATTGCCACTCCTTACCAATAACCTTTCATTTCAATACCTACTTTTTATATCACTACCGATTGGTTACATTTTCTGCTTGTTATTTATTCGCTCATGATTGCAATAAACGTTTGCCCTGTTTCAAACGTGCAGAAGGTATGAGCTGAAAGTTTTGCGATTGACCTTTTGCCACTGCTCTATGGCTCCAGTGTGCCAGCGACAATTACCCATATAACCACATAATTTTATTAAACTTAAGAGAAGAGGCTAAAGCCTCTTCTCTTCTTCATATAAGCAGTATTTGTTGAATCATCGCATTCATCACAGGGTTTTCTGTATCAACACGGTTGGCAATGTGACACGTTTATCTTTTTTAACATTTTGTATAATTATAACACAAAAGCTGCTGGATTATTGAGCAACCCTCTCCTAGAAATATACTCGCAACCATAATAAAAACACCATAACTATAAAGAAACTATAGGGAAACGAAAGATGAACGTGAAAACAACTTTACCTGCGTTAATCGCAGTCGCCATCACGTCACCAGCCACATTCGCCGCTGATGATGGAGCCTACAAAGTGGCAGATAAGCCACTTAAACTCGATATCCACTTACACCAAAAAAAGTTTGTTTACAGCAATGACTGGCCCGTCGAAAAAGAGGCTGCACGTCTTACTAATATGCACCTTAACAATGTGGCTTCTATGGCAACCACTAAGAGTGAGGAAGCGTTTAACTTGTTAATCGCTTCAGGTGACCTACCTGATATTGTCGGCGGGTCAAGTATGCGTGATAACGTGAACACCTATGGTCCAGAAGGGGCATTTTTACCCCTAAACAAACTTATTGAAGAGCATGCGCCAAATATTCAAGCGTTCTTCGATAAAAACCCAGATATTGCATCTTCAATCAAAGCGGCAGATGGCAATATTTACTACATCCCTTATCTACCAGATGGTAAGTATGGGCGCGGTTACTTTATTCGTTACGACTGGTTGAACAAGCTTAACCTTGAAGTGCCACAGAACGTCGATGAAGTGTACGAAGTCCTCAAAGCATTCCGCGATCAAGATCCTAATGGCAACGGCAAAAAAGATGAGGTGCCATTCTTCGCTCGCCACTGGCAAGAAATGATACGCCTTGTGACCTTATGGGACGGCAGAATGTCAGGCTCTGATATCTTCCATGACTTCTATGTGAGTGACGGTAAAATTGCGCACGGTTACTCTGAAGAAGCCTATAAAGAAGGGATAAAAAACCTCGCCAAATGGTACAAAGAAGGGCTGATCGATGCAGAAATTTTCACTCGTGGCAGTCGCTCTCGTGAGTACTTACTATCCAATGATATTGGCGGTATGACTCATGATTGGTTTGCCTCCACCTCTGGTTATAACGACTCTTTAAAAGACAAAGTTCCAGGCTTTGAATTTAAAGCGTTTGTTCCGCCTGCGGGCATCAGCGGAAAACGCGTTGAAGAACACCGCCGCGCCAAAGTCAAACCTGATGGCTGGGCAATCTCCTACACCAACAAGCATCCCGTCGAAACCATCAAGTACTTCGACTTCTGGTTTACTCCGGAAGGTAAGCGCCTCGCAAACTTCGGGATCGAGGGTGAGCAATATGAAATAGTGGATGGTAAGCCTAAGTTCAAGGCGTCAGTACTCGAGTCTGATACCCCCGTCAACGCGCAACTTTGGGCTATTGGTGCTCAAATTCAGCGTGGCTTCCCAATGGACTATAGTTACGAAGTTCAATGGTCAAACAAATACGCGCTAGAAGGCATTAAACTTTACGACCAAGGCGACTATCTACTTGAACCGTTTATGGGTGTGTCGATGAACGCCAAAGAGAAAGACGTGTACGATAAACATTGGGTAACCGTCCGCGACTACATGCTTGAAATGCAACAAGCATGGATTCTTGGATCGCGTGATGTCGAAAAAGACTGGCCTCAATATCAAGAAACCATCAAGCGAATGGGCTTCCCTCAAGTGATCGAAGTGATGCAGTCGGCTTACGATCGTGCTTATAAGTAAAGATTCCATTGAGGCTTTGACCTCAAATTAAAATATGACAAAAGGGTGCACTTAGCACCCTTCCTTCTTTTTATTCCCCAAAAAACCCAACAACTTTCATGCCGTCAAGCGTATTTCGGCTTGGTTTTCTATGTCCAAATGTAAGCAAGAGATACATCACCTTACTAGCGCTGGCAAAAAAAACGCACTCAACAGGCATTAAAAATAATTATTAATCATAAACTTAATGATTACCCCACCTCGTTCGGGTTCATATTCAGTTACTTTTTTGAAAATTTGTAAACGATCAACATCACATACAAATTAAAAGTCGTTCTTTAGCATATTTGTCATACATAACAACAATGTTTACAACAACAATATTTATAACAACAATGCTAATAGGGAAAATTCTCATGCACAGCTTTAATAAAATCGCCATTGGCGTCATCTCGGTCGTTGCCGTGTCTTCAGTGAGTGCTGCGTCTCTCGATTTCCGTCAAGAGTATCGAAACAAACAAGATCAATATAATAGCCGTGTAAAAATCAGCGGCAGTTCTGGTAAGCATTTCTTTGGCCTTGAAGCCAAACAAACCGGTAAACCCTTCTCTGATATAGAGCGCGGTGACAACGAGTTCGAATACGGCTACCGCTTTGATCTCGACAAGCACTGGCGTATTCAACCTTCGATGCCAATTACCTTTGCTAACGGTAACACCACCTATAAGCCGCAGGTTAGAGTTCAATATAAATTTGATAATGGTCTTACTGCCCAACTACGTTACCGTCACCAATTCAGAAACTACTCTGAAGACAACACAACAACCGGTCGTGACGGTGAAAAATACGGCTATGTAAACAGTAGTAAGATCACTGCAAACCTAAACTGGAACGTTGGCTACTGGCAGTTTGGTCTTGAAGGTAACTATGACGAGGACTTCATTAGCGACAAATGGAGCAAAGGCACCAATGGTCAATACGAGTGGGACTACAACCTGAAAGTCGGCTATAAGCAGAAAGGTTGGGATTGGAGACCTTACTTTGAGCTAGGTAATATTGGCTGTGCATCAAGTGCTTGTGAGGACGATCGCGGTAGCCGCCAGCTACGAAGTCGTGTCGGTATCACCTACAGCTTCTAATCGGACTTGCTAATAAGGCTTAGTGGTAGACTAAACAAGATTCACTCAAAGCTGTAATAAATAGGCCAGAACTGTGTCACCAACGACATACCAATCTGGCCTCTCATTTTTTGCAAGACTAAGACTGGCTATCTCTCTTTTTTCGCTATCTATGTTCTTCACTAGCCATCTCTTTTCAGTAACCAAACTCGGTTCCCCCATTACCTACTATCAAAACTGCTCAACACAAAAACACGTATTGCCCTACAAATACTACCGATAAACATGCAAGCAAAAACATTAATAGTTGGACATTACTTATACAGCGCGAACTGAGTCATCGTATCAATTTGTGATAATTTTGTTTTATCCTGTTAAGAAAAATGCCTCAAACCCCTTAAAAACAAGGACTTTAAATAGACAACTGAGCTCATACTCAATAAAAAGTTTCAACTCGTGTATATGATTTTCGACATTTGTCACACAATATAACTTAAAAATCTGCAACAATTTGTCTTACATAAACAAAATCATAATTATGCTTATTTAAGGAAATTTAGTAGGATGAGCACTCTTAAAAATCTTTCAGTGGTCCTTATCACTTCGCTTGCTACTTCCGCAGCGAGCGCAGCTTATCTTGATGTTCGCCAAGGGTACACGTCTGAGACTAGCGAGTATGAAACTCGTATCAAACTCGGTGGTTCATTTGATAATCACTTTTTCTCTGTTGAAGCGAACAACCAAGGCAAACCATTCAGTGATTGGTCTCGCGGCGACAACGAAGTCGAGTACGGTTACAATTTTCAAGTAAACAAAAACTGGTCAATTCAACCAAGCCTGCCAATCAATTTCGACGACAACAAAAGAACGTTCAAGCCTCAGGTTATGTTCACTCGCGCGTTTGATAACGGCGTGACTGCAAAATTCCGTTACCGTCATGAGTTTGAAAACTATGTTGATGGTGAATCAGTGACAGGTCGTGATGGCAAAGAGCATACTCACCTAGATCGCAGCAAGCTAACGGCGTGGATTGCTTATGACTGGAAAGATTTCTACTTCGAACTTGAAGGTAACTGGGCTGAAGACTATGTACACAATGACTGGTGGAGTGGTAATGGTCACAACGGCCAATACGACTGGGATTACAACTTAGTTGTTGCATACCAACCACAAGATTGGTCTGTAAAGCCTTACTTTGAATTCGGCAACGTCGCTTGCATTAGTGATGAAGGCGACTGCGACGGCTCTACTCGTGAAGAGCGATTCCGCGTTGGTGTTACTTACAACTTCTAATCACAGCAAATGAGATTAGGCGCGGTGGCTCTATTTATAGACAAAATTGGTTTATAAACGGAACTGGTCTACAGACAAGACTGGTTCATATACAGAGACCGAGCTTAACGTTTTATACTGCTGGTTTTATAAAAAATGGCACTCGCAATGAGTGCCATTTTTGTTGCATGAAAAAGTGTAAGTGACTACTGACTCATGCGATAGAGCTTACCAACACAGGGATGCTGTTTGTGGAATAAACGCTGTGCCTGAGCCAAAAATAGCTCAGCAGTCGCAATCGCATCAATAAGTGCATCATGCCCATTGTATTCAGGAAGCCCATAACGTTCGCGAGTTTCCGATAGACGCACATCGATATTGGATTCTTTATTGATCGCTCTCGCCATCGCCTTTTCAATCGCCAAGGTATCAAACCACATCACAGGTAAATCCCCCATACCATAACGTTGTTGCAGGTAACGCTTAACAAAGGCTGACTCAATCACACAACCGTGGGCAATCAATACCTTGCCTTTAGAGGCAGCAAACAGCCTCTCCATACCTTCATCAAGAGAGATACCGTTTTGTAGCATTTCTGGCATGATGTGGTTGATCACCGCCGTTTCAGCCTTCACCGTATCTGGGGACTCGATAAATATCTGAGTAGCGGTTTCTAAGTCGATGTTATAGTTTGAAATCTCAACCCATCCCATACTTAAAATGGTATTGGTTTCGGCCTCTAAGCCCGTTGTTTCAAAATCCAAAACCAAGTAATCCAACCCGGTGGCTTCATCTTCAATATCCGGTAAATCAGGCGTCAAATAGACCTGCAAATTCTCGGGTAAATCTTGACGAGCCATATAACGCTCGCGATGACGAACGAAATATTGGTATACATGAAACTGGTTCATGACATTGGTGAATAGTCCAACCATGCGTTACATCCTACTCATAAAACGAATCTTAGCAGCATCTTGCAAGCTTGATATAATTCGGAACGCATCCTTTAAATGCCCACGCTCAAAGCTACCAAAGCTATCTGGATTGATGTGGTTATCCGGCTCTTCACCTCGTTTAAGGGCTTGTAGCTGATTCTGCTGTCTAAACATCAAGATATATTGGTATGCGTTGATGATGTTCTTGTAAGCGTCGTCACTCATAATGCCGTTTTCGTTCGCTTTAGCAAAGCGCTCGTCCGTCGATGACGAGTCACACTCCACCGCCAAACCATAGATCCGCGCCAAATCAATGATCAAGTTAATCGCGTACTTTTTGATATTAAGTGTCTTCTTGTTTTCTCCACCCTTATCAAGTACGAGATTATTGAATACACCGAGAGGCGGATTGATGCTGATCGCTTCACGTACCAAGATGCCTAAAAACTCTCGATTATTACGGATGTTGGCATGCATTTCGTCACGCAGCATATCCGCGTAGCTTGTCTCACCATACACACAGCGTATTTCCAAAAACACACTGATGTTGAGCAAGCGTTCGTATTCGGGGTTCGCTACCCATTTCTTGTAATAATGACGCCAAGTTTTCAGTGGTTGACACCATTTGCTATTCGCCGCCATATAATTGCCAGGACAGAGTGGGAATCCACATGCCGCGAGACCATTAGCGACGTATTGGGACAGGTGGCGGAAATAAATCTTATCGTTCTCAGTCGCATCGTCACTTAACACCAGTGCGTTATCCTGATCCGATAACATATGAACTTCATTTCGAGCATGAGAACCCGCAACAATCCAAGAGAACTTGCAAGGTGGCTCACCCAACTTATCAATTGCGATTTGAATTAAGCGACGGTTGTAGGCATCCATGATCATCGACATCACACGACCGATCACTTGTGGCGCTACTTTGCCCTCAACCAGCGCTTCAAAGATCGCCTGACGTTCAGCTGTGAAACTGGCGAGATCTCTGACACTTGCGGCATATTTAATTTTTTCAATCAAGAACACCGCCTGCACTCGGTGGTTTTGCACCAAGTGTGTGGTGGTTAACAAGCCCACCACCTTGCCCTCGGATACAACAGGCAGACCACGAACGTTGTACTGCATCATTAAAGACACAGCATGTAATACCAGATCATCCGGTGCAACGGTAAGAGGATTGGGGGTCATAACTTCACGAATAGACGCATTAATGTCATGACCATCCGCGATGACTCGCTTGGTCATATCACGATCTGTCATTAATCCGACTAACTTGCCGTTCTCACAAACGACAGCGGTTGATGAACGCTTGATCACGCGCATCTCATGGGCCACTTTCTTGATCGAATCACTCGCTTGAACGATCGCAATCACGCCACTAGCAATGTCTGATACCTTTTTGATAAACAGACCTTTCTCTTTATTTGACCAGACAACATCCAATGCTGACTTCAGACGCACTTGAGCCTGCGAAGCAAAATATTCGGCATATTCTGGGTGACGAAGGAAAATAGACTCAAGAAAGGAATGTGGCACCAAATAAAGCAAGGTGTTTTCAATGGCAACGGCTTGGTAACCCGATTCCTCCTCGACGTTATCGTCTAAGAAGGTAAAACCGAACAGATCCTCAGGACCTAACCTTGCTCTAAGAACGCCATCACTTTTTCTTTGTTCCATCGATCCCGTACGAATGACGTAAAGAAACTTCTGTTTCTCAGTGCTTTCAACATCCCCATCGATATTAGTGGCGTTTCCCACTAAACCTTTAACAGGATCAATGACATCACCTTTCCCTAAATAGGTAATTTTGATGTGAGATGCTACCTCGCGTAATAAAGCACGATCCAACTTATTGAACGGATCGATCTGACTCAAAAATTGAGTGATGTTAGGAAACAAGGCGTGCGACATTCAGTAAGCTCCAAGCTAAGTTTTGTCTTATTATATCAGCAGAAAAAGTAATTGGGACGTTATAAAATGCACAAAAGGCAGCATAAATGCTGCCTTTTTGTTTAAAGTGTTAGCTGGATACTAGCTCACCATTGGCAATCTGTGATTTTCCTCGCGTAAATGATTTGCTGACGCTTCACGCGCCTTATCACTATCACCGGCCATAATGGCGTCGTAAATCGCTCTATGTTCGTTGATACAAGTTGAACCACCGGCTGAAGAATGTTGAATAAAATTGATAAACATAGTGGTTAAAATGTTACCAAACGGCAGGTAAAAATCGTTACCCGTTGAGTTAAAAATTAGGCTGTGGAAACGTGTATCAACATCTAGCCATTTGTATTGATCGAAGTTTTCTTCTTTAGACACTTCAACCATCTCTTGGAAGGTTGCTGAAAGCTCAATACGTTGCTCTGCTGTCGCAAATTTTGCAGCGAGCGCACACGCTTCAGGCTCGATAGCACGGCGCAAACCAAGGAATTGACCACAGAATTGTTCGACATCATTTAGACCGTCCATCCACTCGATAAGTTGTGGATCTAAGAAGTTCCAATAAGCGCGATCAACAACACGTGTGCCGATTTTTGGACGTGATTCTAATAAACCTTTAGAAGTAAGAAGTTTGACTGCTTCGCGTAATGCAGTACGACTAATCCCGAATTGCTCGCATAGAGCCATTTCACCGGGAATAATAGAGCCCTCTGCAAGATTGCCCGACAAGATACCTCGAGCTATCTCACGAGCAACTTGAACGTGGATACTTCGTTTGGACCCCGATATTGAATTAAAATTTCCTGACATGAGTGTTATCGCTTACCATGAATTTATGTATTATTTTAGCAGGTATTCTACCATCATTCCGTATACCAACAATGTGACGCCACGCAGTTAATGGCAACTCACTCACGCCATCTGCTCATAAAACTCGCATATCAAAGGGCAAAATACCCCTGTTTTTTGTGGTTCTCTTCACACATTCAGATATAATATACCGTCACCTTGTCATATTAATGTCTTTTATCATGAATTACACTTGACGCGGTAAAGTGCTATTGTATGATTAATAAATTATGCCTAGTAAACTGATAAAAATGGATTTGGAGCGTTGTCGCACTTGACCGAAAACATCTCTATCACAAGCTGACAAAATCAAATTCTCCGTGCTAGAGCGGCTTAAGAGAGCGTTCAAACCTCTCTGCACAAGCCGGAAAATCTAGCCTCTACTCTCAGTTCCCTGAACGATACAAGGGTGCAAGCAAAGGTTCTATATATTATGGCTACGTTTCATACGGTAGCGGATTCAAGTCGCAGGATTCACGTCCAGGTCGCAAAGGAAATTGCCAGTAAGATTCTCACAGGTGAGCTAAAGGAAGGTGAAAAACTTCCTAGTGAACTTGAGTTATGTGAAAAATTTGGTATTAGCCGCACCGCTCTTCGTGAATCGACTAAGCTACTTACAGCCAAAGGACTGATTGCTTCCAAGCCAAAAGTGGGCACGAATGTTAACCCACGCAATGAATGGCATTTTCTTGACCCGCAGTTTTTAGATTGGGTAAAAGACACCAACAATGTTCAACCGTTTCTGATTCAATTCCTTGGTTTGCGTAAAGCCATCGAACCAGAAGCGTGCGCAATGGCAGCGACCAACGCCTCAATTGAACATAGAAAAGTGCTTTCCGTGTGCTTTCAGAACATGAAACACGCGGCTACGATTCACGATTATGCCGTTTGGACTGAAAACGATCACGAATTTCATAAAACGATTTTCCTGGCAACAGCAAATCCGTTTTACATTCCCTTCTCTAATATACTTGATGCTATCTTTAAAACATTTATCGATGAAGCCTCCGTCGGTGGTCGATTCTGTATCGAAGAACACCAAGATATTTATGAAGCGATTATGTCTGGCGACGCGTTAACCGCGAGGTCAGCATCAAAACTACTACTTGAAGACCACAACCAGAGACTTGCGCTCTTGGATGCGGTTTAATTAACTAACAAACCACGACAAGTAAGAGGTTAGCAATGTTTATTTATAACAAAGATGTACAGCTAGAAGATACAGGTGGCGGTGTAAGCCGCAAAGTTATGGCTCACTCTGAAAACATCATGTCTGTTGAAGTATACTTCGAAGAAGGCGCGATCGGTGCACTACACAGCCACCCACACGAGCAAATCACTTACGTTGTTTCAGGTGAATTCGAGTTCACTATCGGTGACGAAACTAAGATCGTAAAAGCGGGTGACACTCTATACAAAGTGCCAAACATCGTACACGGTTGTAAGTGTCTGAAGAAAGGTATGCTTCTAGACAACTTCACACCACGTCGTGATGACTTTTTGTAATTAGTCGCTGCTTGTAATTAATAACTGTTAGTTACATCACATATTTTAAACGGTCTATGCCCATGCATAGACCGTTTTTTTATTTATTTGAACTTGATTGCGACTATGAAAAGAGAGTCTCATTCATGTCACAGTATTAACAAACAAATATTTACCAAAGATAGCCAAATGATAAAATTAAATAAATCCTTACAGTTTAGAAAAATAAAAAATGATGGAAAATGGCAAGGAAAGTATCCACATAAAAATTTCCAATGAAATTGCTAGAAAGATAATTACTGGACAGTTCACGGATAGCGTACTACCCACGGAAATGGAACTTTCAGATTATTATGCAGTTAGCAGAAATAGCGTCAGAGAAGCTTTAAAAATCCTCACCTCTAAAGGTCTTTTGTCTTCCAAGCAGAAATCTGGAACTAAAGTAACACCTCGCACCGAGTGGAACTTTCTTGACCCTCAGCTATTTGAATGGTTCTCTGAACTTCCAGAGATGTCGGATATTATCGATAAGTTTATCCGGATTCAAAAAGTATTAATACCAGAGGCTTGCGCCGATGCAGCTAAGTTTGCGACTAGCGAGCAGCGCATTCAACTTTCTCGTATTTATCAATCAATAGAATCACAATCTTATACCTCCGAGTGTGCATTAAGCACCCATTTACATTGTGAGTTTTACAAATCGCTGCTGTTGGCATCAAATAATGAGTTATTTTCTCCCTACGCCAAAATTCTTGATATTGTTTTTGCAACTCAATCACAACACACGTCCGCATTAACCCAATGTAACTTAACTCTTTTCCAAGCCATTTATAATTCAATTATGATTGCTGACGAAAAACTGGCTAGAGTAGAAGCTGAAAAGTTGTTTGCTTAATCAGCCTTTAATCATTTAATTTGCGTCACCTCCAATCTGTCGATTGTTGCCACCCTAGCGGTGGCTTTTTTATTGCCTGCCTTTAAATAAACTTTATTGTTATTCGCATCACCTTTAAATAATCGTCCTTCGGCACGGGATTATTGCTATTAACAAGAGCTTATTATTATTCACAAGGGCTTGTTACTATTAAAAAGGCTCCGAAGTTTATTGTGATAACTTAGAGACAATAATCAGCTATTCCAATTTCGGTTGAGATTCTCACACCATGACAATTTCAACCCCGTTCACATATCAATAATTCGTTTGACCTCATACGAACAATACCCACCAGCTCACTGCAAATCTCAATTGATGGTAAATATAATTCGATGTCTACGCAAAGTGGACTAGGAAATTCAGCGCTTGATTCAATCGGGTGTAGATAACCCGCATTTGTCGCATAAATGGCGACCAGTAAACCTAATGCGCGATAGAGTACAAGCATAAATGCTAAGAAAAACCAGACTTAATTCAGTGTGTTATGGATTACTTAGTAAAGGAGGAGGTATGAGAGTGAGCGATTGGACTGGATAAAATAGGTCAGACATAAAAAAAGGAAGGGCCCGACCCCTTCCTTTTTAATCATACTAATTGCTTAGTTTAGTTGCTTTCAGCTTCTTCCATAGCTTGTTCAACTTTGTCATCTACCGCTTTAACAAGTAGTAGACCAACACCTAGAACGATACCGCCACAAAGAACGAAAATCATACGACCCCACATTGGGTTAGGGAGAGCAAACATGGTCATAACACCCACACCTGCAACCGCAATCAGTGTACCAAGCATCTTACGCTGTCTGTTATCTAGTTTCTTCTGAGCTACAGACTCAGCAACAAGTGGCGTTGCCAGGTTGTTGAAGAATAGATCCACGTCTTTTTGACGCTCTGCAGATAGAGGCTTGTAGAACAGCGTTGATAGGCAGAAGAAGCCAGCTGTGAAGATTAGGTGGGCAATCAGACCAACCGCAACCTTAACGTCAGACCACTCACGCTTAGTTAGTTCGTTTAGACCAAACCAACCTTCAATCATGTCAGAAGTGATAACGAAACCTACGATGTAAGAAACGATACCACCTACAACTAGCGTACCCCAACCAGCCCAGTCTGGCGTCTTCTTGATGAAGAAGCCGCAGAATGCAGGGATTGTCATTGGGAAGCCGATTAGGGCACCAACGTACATCATGGTATCGAACAAGCTCAGACCTTTTAGCGAGTTGATGAACATCGCGATAAGGATGATAGCAACACCAAATACTGTTGACGTTACTTTAGAAACGAATACTAGCTCTTTCTCAGTCGCATCTGGACGTAGAATTGGCTGGTAGAAGTTCTTAACGAAGATACCAGAGTTACGGTTTAGACCCGAGTCCATAGAAGACATCGTTGCAGCAAACATTGCAGAAACGAGTAGGCCAACCATACCCGCAGGCATGTACTCTTGTACGAAGTATAGGTAAGCGAAGTCAGCCGCTTTCTTACCTGCCTCTGGGTAAGCAGCAGCAAGGTCAATACCTTGACCAGCAACGAACCAAGAAGGCATGAACCAGATAGCTGGACCCATTGTCATAAGAATACAAGCAAGAAGTGCTGCTTTTTTCGCGTTCTTAGAGTCTTTCGCCGCTAGGTAACGGTAAGAGTTAAGCATGTTGTTGGTAATAGAGAACTGCTTGAAGAAGATAAAGACAGCCCAAATACCGAAGATGCTTACATAGTTCAGGTTGTTACCAGAAGCGAAAGACATACCTTCATCAACTGGGAAGTTGTTGATGATTTCGCCAACGCCACCACCCTGGATGATAGCAACAACCGCACAGGTCACTGTTACCGCCATGATGATTACCATCTGCATAAAGTCAGATGCGATAACCGCCCAAGAACCACCTGTAACCGACATAAGCAGTACAACAGCACCTGTTGCAATGATTGTCGTCGTCATATCGAAACCGAAGATACCTGATGCGATGATCGCTAGACCATTTAGCCAGATACCTGCCGAGATAACGCTGTTTGGCATACTTGACCAAGTAAATACTTGCTCGTTGTACTTACCAAAACGCATACGAATCGCTTCAATTACCGTAACAACACGAAGTTGACGGAATTTTGGTGCGAAGTATAGATAGTTCATTAAATAACCGAATGCGTTAGCAATAAAAATCACTGCTACTGCAAAACCGTCATTATATGCTTTACCAGCTGCGCCGGTGAACGTCCAAGCAGAGAACTGAGTCATAAACGCAGTTGCACCTACCATCCACCAAAGCATTTGACCGCCCCCGCGGAAGTAGTCACTGGTGCTATTTGTAAATGTACGGAACATCCAACCTATTGCCATAAGGAATAGGAAATAGATGAGTACGATGAGAGTGTTTAAATCCATGATACTTCGATCCTTTAGTTTTACTAATTGTTACAGTTCAATCTTATCTATTTAATAATAACTTTTGTAATACAATATGCCCATTCGTGAGCTGTGTATCGTTTTTCTGTTTCTAAAGGCTCAACAAAGTTAACTGCGTCATATTTTGTTATTCATTAGTACTTCTGCAGCAATAAATAACCTGTGATTTATATCAAATCTCATTCAGTGAGAACCACCAAATAGCTCAAATTGATATAAACAAATCGCCACTAATTAATGTGAGCAATATCACCAAGAAAGGTAAATTACAATAAATTCAAAGACTTAACACCATTCCATTTTGCATCTAACACTCATTGGCACAACCTGCAAACTTTCCCCCCGGATAAATGCAACAATTGATTAAAAAGTGTGATCACAACACCTATAATGATAATTTGTATTACAGTAGCAACAAAAAAATTGAACTAATTCACAGAATAATCTCGGTTCCGCCGCTAACATTTGTCATACATTAATTGAGATTAAGAATTTTAATTAATTTTTAAGTCGCCAATTAGAAAAGTTAAACAATAAATAAAACTTAATAATTGGCGTTATATGAATCGATAACTTCATATACAAAAATCTTATATAAATAAAGGGAATATCAGTATGAAACTCAAGCAAACCGCACTAGCAGTGGGACTTATCGTTGCAGCAAGTTCAGCGTCAGCTCTAACACTAGACTTCCGTCATGAATATCGTGCGGATACGACTTATACCAAAACTGACGGTTCAAAAGGTTCGGTTGATGAGCGTCACCAATCTCGTGTAAAAATTGGCGAAAGCTTCAAAATAAACAGCGATTGGAAACACAGCACGAGCTTAGAAATTAAGTTCCACAGTGATGACAAGAAAGAAGGCGGTTCTAATAGCTCGCAGTTTATGCAAGACCTCTATGTTTACGGTATGGAGCTTGACAACACCGCAACTTACAAAATTGACAAAAACTGGTATCTACAAGTTGGTATGCCAATCGCTTGGGACTGGGATGAGCCAGAAGCGCACAACGGTTCATGGATGATGAAAAAAGTCACCTATAAGCCACAGTTCCGTCTTGGTTACAAAGCAAATATGGGTCTAACCAACGCTCTACGTCTACGTATGGAATTTGCTGATTTCCGCGATGACCGATTTGCTGACAGCAACATGGAAACTGGCGAAAAATTATCGATGGGTAAAAAAGCCAAGTGGACTTACACCGGTGCATACAAAATCAAAGCATTGCCTAAGCTAGGTCTATCTTGGGAAGGTAACTACGTTAAATCTCTAGACAACGTAAAACTATACGATGGTAAAGATTGGGAATGGGATTTCGGTGTTAAAGTTGCTTATAAACTAGGTAACTGGACTCCATTCGCAGAGCTTTGGTCAACAGATATCAGCTCTTCATCAGATGACCGTGAAGCGAAATACCGTCTAGGTATCAAGTACAAGTTCTAAACCTTGTTCAATCTAATAAAACCATAGACGTTTTATTATCGTGATAATGCCTAGGTATATCCTAGGCATTTTAATCTCTCTATATCTAAATTGAGTCATTTTTTATTTGTAGAGGCGAGTTAAAGATTTACTGGGTACACTTTTATGACGGTTCATAAGTCACTCAAATCGTTTGCAGCACTTGCTGTTATCACTGCTTTTTCTAGCCACGCTGACACACCTCCTTATTCTTACAGTCAATATCAATCGGTATTGGACGACTCTTATTTACAAGCCCCCACTAGCACTAAGCTAATTAAGCAAGGGGATTTTGCTGGTCAATATAACCAATACTTCCATGTGCCTGATAATGGCAACACATGGATGACATTTACGGTAGAAGGTGATCACAAGCGCTCCGAGCTTCGCCAAGTTTATGAATGGTACACCGATGACGGTGACGTGAATAAAATGATTGGTGAGGTTTACATTCAATCGCCGCTTGAGGGCGAAGTTGACCAAATCACCTTTATGCAGATCCATGATGTCACCAATAATGGCAATGCCATCAACCTGCCACTGCTGCGTTTAGTTTGGTATCGAGAACGTGACGGCATCGAGAATGGTCTTTGGGCTGTGATTAAACAAGATGCAGACGAAAATAGTGACCAATATGACAAAATCTTTATTTCTCAACACGACGACACTCAAGCCGTAAAAATCGAAGTCCGTGTCGAGAATAATATGATGACCGTTAAAAAAGATGGCGTCGCTGTGGATGGAATTTCTAAATACGATGTTTCCTATTGGAGTCATTTAGAAAGTTATTTTAAAGCCGGTGTATATAACCAGGATTCTGGTCGCGGCACTGTGCAATTTAAAACTCTGAAATATTACACGCAATAATTCGACCCAACGTCACCAATCACCACATTTCCTTAAGGATCCATTATTCGTGGCTGGTTGTAAGGCACATTATTTTATTTAAGTTGCTACAAGGCAACGAGGAGAACTTATGTCTGGTGTTCAGTTAAATAACATCGTGAAGGCGTATGGCGACGTGAGCGTCGTTCATGGAATCAATTTAGAAGTTAAATCTAAAGAGTTCATCGTATTAGTTGGGCCTTCGGGCTGCGGCAAATCGACAACTCTGCGTATGTTAGCGGGTCTGGAAGAAATCACTGGTGGTGAAATTCAAATTGAAGACCGTGTTGTTAATAATGTCGCACCCAAAGATCGTGATGTTGCGATGGTATTCCAAAACTACGCACTCTACCCTCACCTTAGCGTGGCCGACAACATCGCTTTCGGTCTTAAGATCCGTAAAGTTCCTAAGCCAGAAATTAAAAAAGCCGTCGCCGACGTCGCCGAAATTTTGGGGCTAACTAAACTGCTTGACCGTCGTCCAGCCGACTTATCTGGTGGTCAGCGTCAGCGTGTTGCTATGGGTCGTGCGATTGTTCGTCACCCAAAAGTATTCTTGTTCGATGAGCCACTATCTAACTTAGATGCCAAGCTGCGTACGCAAATGCGTGCAGAAATCAAACGCCTACACTCGCGCCTTGGCGTAACCAGTGTTTACGTGACCCACGATCAGGTCGAAGCCATGACGCTAGCGGATCGGATCGTAGTCATGAGTGACGGTCGTATCGAGCAAATCGGCACACCAATGGAACTGTTCAACAGCCCAGTCAACACCTTCGTGGCTACCTTTATCGGTTCACCTCCGATGAACCTAATCGATGCGGTTGCTGAAAAACGTGAAGATGGTTGGTACGGTGTATTTGATGGTATTCACTGTAAACTTCCCGATGTCGCGGGCATTGAAGATGGTGCGCAAATTATCGTCGGTATCCGTCCAGAATACACCGACTTACAGCCACAAGATAATGCTTCAACCATTCCAGTTAACATCGACTTAGTTGAAACCTTGGGTTCTGAAGCTCTGCTACACACTCAATTCAATGGCAAGCCTTTTGTTGTTAAAGCAGAAACTCATGGTCGTATCGATCACCTGCAACACGTTGAAAACTTTTACTTCACTGTAGACGCTATCACGGTATTCAATAAGGAAACCGGTATGGCGCTAGAGCGTATTACTGTCAACTAATCTGGAGAGGTAGTATGGAAAATACACATACTCAAGCTGGAACCCCAAAGCAGACGCAATCTGCGTTAGCGAAGAAGGTTCATTGGCTTATTCAGCACTTCAAAAAAGAGTGGCAGTTGTACGTGTTATTAGCGCCCACCATTCTTTGGTTTCTAATATTCTTGTACAAGCCGATGTACGGTCTACAGATCGCCTTTAAAGACTACAGTGTGTTTAAAGGTATCGCGAACAGTCCTTGGGTCGGTTTTGAACACTTCCAAACACTGTTCCATAACGACCAGTTCTTACGGGCAATTAAAAACACCGTCATCATCAGTGGCGCAAACCTCGTGTTTGGTTTCCCAGTCCCTATTATTTTAGCTTTGATGTTCAATGAGATCCTCAATCCTAAATTTAAGCGTACTGCGCAAACGATTGTTTACTTACCTCACTTTATTTCGGCTGTCATCATCGCAGGTATCGTTATTACTGCGTTCTCGCCGTCGACGGGTGTGGTGAACTTGTTGCTTAACGCTTTGGGTTATGACTCTGTTTACTTCTTAACCAAACCAGAATGGTTCCGCACCATCTTTATCGGAACGGGCATTTGGCAGGAAGCAGGCTTTGGCTCCATTGTATTCTTAGCAGCGATTGCGGGGGTTAACCCATCTCTGTATGAATCTGCGGTTGTTGATGGCGCATCGCGCTGGCAGATGATGTGGCGTATTACACTGCCGTGTATCTTACCGACTGTCATCATCATGCTTATCATCCGAATCGGTAACATCCTTGAGGTGGGCTTCGAGATGATCATCATGCTGTATCAACCAGCAACTTACGAAACAGCGGACGTTATCAGTACCTTCATTTACCGTCAGGGTATTCAGGCAGCGCAATATGATTTAGCCGCCGCCGCTGGTCTGTTTAATGCTGTTATCGCGTTCATCTTGGTTATGGCTGCCAACCGCATCAGCCGCCGCGTATCTCAAACATCGCTGTGGTAATGGAGTAAATTATGAGTCAAGCACAAAACATGAACCTCTACTCCCGTGGTGATAAGGCATTTGTCTATCTCAACATGTTCTTAGTAGCGGCGTTCACAATCAGTACCCTTTATCCGTTTATCTATGTCGCATCGATGTCGATAAGTGCGGGTAATGCGGTCAGTGCCGGTGAAGTGATCCTGACACCTGTCGATATCACGTTCGCCGCGTACGAAAAAGTTCTTTATGACCCTGCATTCTGGACCTCATATAAGAACACCTTTATCTATACCTTTGGCGGTACGCTAACCAGCTTACTGATTATTGTTCCGGGTGCGTATGCACTGTCTCGCCCACAACTACTGGGTCGTAAGTTTTGGAACATCCTAGTCGCGTTCACCATGTGGTTTAACGCAGGTATGATTCCGTTCTTCTTGAACATGCGTGATTTAGGTCTATTGAACAGCTACTTCGGTATCATCATCGGCTTTGCTTGTAACGCGTTCAACATCATCCTACTGCGTAACTTCTTTGAAGCCGTGCCTAAGTCTTTTGAAGAAGCCGCGCGAATGGATGGAGCGAACGATTTCCAAGTGCTTTGGAAAGTGTTTATCCCGCTTGCCAAGCCCGCACTCGCAACCGTAACACTGTTCTGTATCGTAGCGCGTTGGAACGGCTTCTTCTGGGCGATGGTATTGCTGCGTGATGAAGACAAGGTGCCGCTACAGGTTTACCTACGTCAGATCATTACTCAGCTGACCGACGATGACACCTTCGCAAGTACCTTGATGACCTCGGTCTACTCATTCGAAACGGTGAGTGCTGCCATCATGGTCTGCTCAATCATTCCAGTACTACTGATTTATCCGTTTATTCAGAAATACTTTAATAAAGGGATTATGTTGGGCGGCGTTAAAGAATAACCCTCACCCAATACTCACGGAGGCGCATCATAGGGGTTGTGCCTCCATAAAATAAAAAAAAGTTAGAAGTAATAATAAAGAAAGGAAACAAAAGATGAATGTAAAAATCACTGCGCTTTCCACTGTGATTGCAGCTACGCTTGCCGCTCCAACTTTTGCCGCATCTCCTGATGGTGCATACAAAGTGGCTGATAAGCCAATCAAGCTTGATATTCACCTGCACCAAAAGAAATTTGTATACAGCAACGATTGGCCGGTAGAGAAAGAAGCGGCACGTCTTACTAACATGCATCTAAACAACGTTGCTTCGATGGCAACGACAAAGAGTGAAGAAGCCTTCAACCTATTGATCGCTTCTGGCGAACTTCCAGCTATCGTTGGTGGTTCAAGCATGAAGAACAACGTTAACACCTACGGTCCAGAAGGCGCATTCGTTCCTCTTAACAAACTGATTGAAGAGCATGCGCCAAATATCAAAGCCTTCTTCGATGCTAACCCTGATATTGCTTCTTCTATCAAGGCTGCTGACGGCAACATTTACTACATCCCTTACCTACCAGACGGTAAGTATGGTCGTGGCTACTTCATCCGTTATGATTGGCTCAACAAGTTGGGTCTTAAAGCACCACAAAACGTCGATGAAATGTACGAAGTGCTGAAAGCGTTCCGCGACCAAGATCCAAACGGAAACGGTAAAAAAGATGAAGTCCCATTCTTTGCGCGCCACTGGCAAGAGATGGTTCGTCTCGTGACACTTTGGGACGGTCGTACATCGGGGTCTGACTCATTCCACGACTTCCACGTTGTAGAAGGTGAAATCCGTCACGGCTATGCACGTAACGAATATAAAGAAGGTATCAAAAACCTAGCGAAGTGGTACAAAGAAGGTCTTATCGACGCAGAAGTATTCACTCGCGGTAGCCGTTCTCGCGACTACCTACTGTCTAACGACACCGGTGGTATGACTCACGACTGGTTTGCTTCAACATCTGGCTACAACGACAAGCTAAAAGACAAAGTACCTGGCTTTGAGTTCAAAGCAATGATCCCACCAGCAGGTATCAGTGGTAAGCGCGTTGAAGAACACCGCCGTGCTAAAGTGAAACCTGATGGTTGGGCGATCTCTTATACTAACGAATACCCTGTAGAAACGATCAAATACTTCGACTTCTGGTTCACTCAAGAAGGTAAGCGTCTGGCTAACTTTGGTATCGAAGGTCAACACTATGAACTCGTTGATGGTAAAGCACAGTTCAAGAAAGAGATCTTAGAAGGTGATACGCCAGTCAACGCACAAATGTGGGCGATCGGTGCACAGGTTCAACGTGGTTTCCCAATGGACTACCAAAACGAAGTGCAATGGTCTAACAAATATGCACTTGAAGGTATTGAGCTTTACGACCAAGGTGACTACTTACTTGAACCGTTCATGGGTGTCTCTCTAAACGCGAAAGAAAAAGAAGTGTTCGATAAGCACTGGGTAACTATCCGTGACTATATGGTAGAGATGCAGCAAGCGTGGATCTTAGGCTCGCGTGATATTGAAGCGGACTGGGATTCTTACCAGAAGAGTATCGAGCGCATGGGCTACAGCAAGGTTATCGACGTGATGCAGTCTGCATACGACCGTGCTTATAAATAAATCCTTAACGTCTATCTGAGATAGTCGATATCAGCAAAAGGAAGAGCCAAGGCTCTTCCTTTTTTTGTTTAACTATAAACTAATTTAAAATCAAAACATCGTTTCATTTATTGCAAAATGCGCCATTTTTCGTTATTGTTTTTGTAGCGAAAATCGTCGAGACAATGGGCGATTCATGCGTCATTCATCACTAAATAAACCAAGGACTTGCTATGATTCTTAACACTTTCGATCTGTCTGGTAAAACCGCTATCGTTACCGGTTGTAACAAAGGACTTGGCCAAGCAATGGCCGTCGCCCTTGCTAGTGCGGGTTGTGATATTGTCGGCGTTAATCGCAGTGCGGCGAGTGAGACACAGCAACAGGTCGAAGCCTGCGGTCGTCGCTTTATCGACAAGCGCGTCGATCTAATGAAAACCGACGATATTCCTTCGGTTATTGAAACCACGTTGAGTGAATTTGGTAAAGTGGATATCTTAGTGAACAACGCAGGTATCATTCGCCGTAACGATGCTGTGGACTTTACCGAACAAGATTGGGATGACGTTATGGACGTCAATCTAAAAACCGCATTCTTCCTCTCTCAAGCCGTCGCCAAGCAATTTATTGCTCAGGGAGATGGCGGTAAGATCATCAATATTGCCTCTATGCTGTCTTATCAAGGCGGTATCCGCGTGCCTTCATACACGGCATCAAAGAGCGGTATTATGGGGCTTACCCGCCTCATGGCCAACGAATGGGCCAAACATAATATCAATGTTAACGGCATCGCACCCGGCTATATGGCGACCGACAACACCGAAGCGTTACGTAACGACAACCAACGCAACCAAGAAATCCTTGACCGCATCCCCGCACAGCGCTGGGGAACGCCCGACGACCTCGCGGGTCCATGTGTTTTCTTGGCATCAGACGCAGCGAACTATATCAATGGCTACACCATCGCCGTTGACGGCGGTTGGCTTGCAAGATAGGTCATGGACATAACGTTATTGCTAGCGACAACGTTGTTCCGCACCAGCACGTCAGCCCATAAGTAACACGTCGTTCCGCAATTACACGTCGCTCCACAGTCACGCGTCATTCCACAATTACACGTCATTTCACAGTTACACGTCATTCCTTCGTAGGAAGGAATCTACCCCAAGCGCATACCGTGCTTGTAACAAGCCCCCCTTCCTTCGAAGGGATGACGGCATATAAATAGTAGCGCTAAAGAGACTGACGAAAAAATAGCCCTATTACACATAGGGCTATTTTAATTTAGTCTGGTGAATCTTAAATCACGCTATTACGACTCAATCAGAGAACGAACATAGCTTGCGATCGCTTCATCTTGGCAGTGAGCGAAGAAACACTCTTGGAACTGAACACTGGTGACCGCTGTTTTAACCAACTCTTGATCAATCGCTTTCAGTGAAGAAACCACATCTTTCGCCACTGCCGCTTTTACTTGGTTTAAAATCGCGGCATTGCGTTGTTGAGGTTCAGCTCGCTCGATTGGGTAGCCGACACCGCGCTCACCCGTAAAAGCTTTTTCAAATATATAGCGAACATTGAGCTCACCAGCCCAACCAAACCCCTTAGCGAACGCTAAAGAAATCGCGTTGCCATTGTTGATTTGATTAAACAGAAACGCATCCGAAGGCTCCAAACAGTAACCGCACACAACACCTGGATGTAAGTTAGACGCCGCCATCGCTCCCTGACCCGTGCCGCAACCTGTCACCACAAAATCCACCGCTTTTGAGTTAAGCAGGATGCTGGCCATAATACCCAAGTGGATATAAGTCAGCGGATGATCATTCTCATCCGTCATGCCCACATTATAAACATCATGACCTAAACCACCCGCAACGGCGTTTAGCTCGCCTGCCACCATTGGGTTTTTCGCCGCTTGGCTGTTTTCCATCATCAGTGCAATTTTCATTTATCTACTCCCGTGGATAGCGCAAGAGTCGCTATCACTCGTTATAAAATTCGTTACCTAACCATAAGTCAAGTTAAACTCGAATCCGCTATTCATCAAGATGCTACCCAGTATACCCAGAAGTGCTCGTTACACAACAGTAAAATAAACCAGCGTTTTATTTTTCTTTGTGTTCATTTTGTTTTTTTGAACTTACTCAAAAGAATAGTTTTAAATTAAATGAACTCCCTTTTTAATTTTTGGCTGACGACATTAGAGATAGCCGTTATAATGACCAGGTTTTTAGTCACGCGAATCAGGGAATATGGAAAAATCAACTCAGCCAGAAGCCGTATCTTCGGTACTTAAAGTGTTTAACATCCTGCAAACTCTTGGTGAGCAGAAAGAGATAGGCGTCTCTGAACTGTCACAACGCTTAATGATGTCCAAAGCGACGACCTATCGTTTCTTACAAACAATGAAAGGTCTTGGGATTGTGGTTCAGGAAGGCGAAGCTGATAAATACGCGTTGACGCTAAAGCTGTTCGAACTTGGCTCAAAAGCGCTTGAACATGTCGATCTTATCGATCTTGCTGACACGGAGATGCGCAAGATAGTTAATGTTATTAACGAGACAGTGCATTTAGGCTGTATTGACGATGGCTCTATCTTGTATCTTCACAAAATAGATTCGACTTACCACCTGCGCATGCATTCACGCGTTGGTCGTCGTAACCCACTCTACAGCACCGCAATTGGTAAGGTCATGATGGCCGACATGGATCCCAACGAAGCGAAGCAATTACTCGAATCGGTCGACTTTATTAAGCACACGGCAAACACTCACGAAACACCAGAGCAAGTGATGGAAGAGTTGGATCGGGTGCGCGTTGAGCGCTTTGGCGAAGACAACGAAGAGCAAGAACCTGGCTTACGCTGTATCGCAGTGCCAATCTATGACCGCTTTGGTCACGCGATTGCCTCAATTTCAGTCTCTTTTCCTACCATTCGATTCGAACAAGACAAAAAACAGGATTACATTGCACTGCTACACCAAGCAGGTAAAAACGTCTCTGAGCAATTGGGTTTTCACCATTACCCTATGCCATTGACTGTCGAATAGACACAAGAGCAATCAATAAAAAACTCGGCATCAATAGCCGAGTTTTTTTATTTTAACGAGTACAAGTGATTAGAATTCATCACCTAAACCTCGAACTGATCACCTAGACAGTAGCATTAACACTGGCTCTCTCTGTCCGCTTCGCGCTTTTCAGCAGCAAACCGCCTACGGTCACAATCACCACACCACAGAACACAAACGCCATACGACCCCAGAATGGATTCGGTATCAATACCATCAGCATCACTAGACTACCGAAGACTAAAATGAGTTTACCCAGCATGTTTCTCTGCTGACGGTCTATCTCATCTTGACCCGCTTCTTCAATCACTGGTGTGTTAACATCATTCCAGAAGCTCTCTAGTTCTACTTTACGCTCACCTTGTGGCTGTTTATAGAACTTCGTTGTTAAGCAGAAGAATCCGCCAGTGATAAACAGGTGACCAACAATACCAAGCATCACCTTAAGATCGGAGGCCTCACGACTAGTAAATGGCACTTCTAAGTTCAGCCAATTGGCAACAACGTCCGCAGTGATAACAAAACTGACAAGATAAGACACCACCATACCGACCGCCAAGGTTGCCCAGCCTGCCCAATCTGGCGTCTTCTTAATAAAAATACCGAAGAACAGTGGGACTAAGATCGGCATTTGCAGCAAGGTACTGACATACATCATGGCATCGAACAGACTCAAGCCGCGCAATGAGTTAATAAATAACGCCACCATAATGATTAAGACACCAAAAACAAACGTCACAAACTGACTCACACGCATCAATTTTTTGTCATCGGCGTGTTTGTCCAATATTGGCGCATAGAAGTTACGGACAAAAATACCTGAGTTACGATTCAGCCCAGAGTCCATAGACGACATCGTGGCGGCAAAAACCGCAGACATCAGCAGACCAACCATGCCCACGGGCATTACATTTTCGACAAAAACCAAATACACCGCATCCGCAGACTTTTTACCCAGCGCTGCGGCATGGATAGTCGCAGCATCAGGATAGAACACGGCTGTAACCCAAGGCGGTAAAAACCAGATGGCTGGACCAATCAGCATTAACACAAAGGCAAGCAGTGCCGCTTTGCGGGCATTGGTTGAATCTTTCGCGGTTAGAAAGCGATAAGAGTCCTGCATGTTGTTAATGTTTTGCAGTTGTTTGACGAACATAAAGATAAACCAGGAGAAAAACAGCAGGCTATAATTCATGTTCGAGCCCATGATGGAATCCGCTGGAAATTGTTCGATAAGGTTTGAAGGACCACCAATTTTAATCAACGCCGCCACCGCACAGACCACGGTCACTGACATAATCACCACCATCTGTACAAAGTCAGACGCCACAACTCCCCACGCGCCACCAATGACCGAAATAAACAGTACAATAAGACCCGTGACAATGATGGTGGTTTGAATATCTACCTTGAATACGGCACTAACAAATAGCGCCAAACCGTTTAACCAAATACCAGTGTAAATAATACTGGTTGGCATGGTCGCCCAAGTAAACACTTGCTCATTGGTTGCGCCAAAACGACGCCTAACACCTTCAATGGGTGTAACAACACGCATTTGTCGAAAGCGATAAGAAAAGAATAACCACGAAAGCAAAAAGCCAAAGGCATTGGCCATAAAGACGACCATGATCGGAAAGCCATCAGTAAAGGCTTTGCCCGCCGCCCCGGTAAACGTCCATGCACTAAACTGTGTCATAAAAGCGGTGGAGCCCACCATCCACCACAGCATTTTGCCGCCGCCACGAAAGTAATCACTGGTAGAACTGCCAGCAAAGCGTTTAAAGATCACACCTATCGTGATCATAAAAACGAAATAAACGCCCACAACGAGCATATCGATATTCATCTGATACTCCTTAACTAAGTATGTTACCGCGAAAGTTGATTTTTAAAATACCGTTTCATTTTTACTTATATCTCGTATAAATAAACACCACATTCATGGTTATGTGATCGTCAAGCATGTATAGAAACAAAAATTCTTAATTTTTAAAACATTGATCGCATTAAAATCAAACCGACGTTTTATTTTTATGGTAACTTTAGTTATCCGCTCTTAACAGGTCGCTTAACTGGGTCACTTAACTATGTCCAATACCTACATCAGTGAACACTTTTTACTCTCTACTCCTCTGGCGATTGACTTATATCATGACTACGCCGCATCCTTGCCTATCATTGACTATCACAATCACCTTGAAGCAAAAGAGATCTGGGAAGATCACTGTGCGACCAATCTTGCTCAAGCTTGGTTAGACAAGGATCACTATGTATGGCGGGCGATGAGATGGAATGGCATTGATGAGCATTGGATTACTGGTGCTGCCAGTGATCAAGAGAAGTTTCAAAAGTGGACTGAGTGTATGCCTTACCTATTGGGTAACCCGCTGTATCAATGGTCACATCTTGAGTTGAAGCGCTTCTTCAATTGCTCAAAAACCCTCAGTCAACACACAGGACAAGCAATCTGGTCAGAGTGCCAGCCTCAATTTAATGACAAGCAGGTCAGTACACGAAAAGTGCTCAAGCAATGTAATGTGACCACGTTATGCACCACGGATTCTCCCTGTTCCGATTTGCGATACCACATTCATCTTCAACAAGACCACTGTTCGACCCAAGTTCTACCGACCTTTCGCGCCGACGAACTGTTTGCTATTGACGATCCACAAGCTATCGAGCAAACCATCGCGCAATTGGAGACGTGTGAACAGACAAAGATTGCCACCCTCGACGACTACTTATCCGTTATCCAAAAAAGAGTGGCGTTTTTCCACTCAACGGGATGCCGACTGGCCGATCTTGGTCTGCCTCTCGTCACCTTTGCTCAATGTAGCAAACAGCAAGCGGAACGGTGCTTCGATCTGCTTCGACGCGGTGGCGACCTGACTTCGGAACAAGTCATACAGCTAAAGAGTTTTCTATTTACCTATCTGGGAAAGCTCTATCACCACAATGAGTGGGCGATGCAACTACACATCGGAGTGCTACCCAACGTGAACGCAAGACGTAAAGCCGCACTCGGGGCGGGAACAGGTTTCAGTGTGATCAATGATCAACGCATTGCGGAAAACTTGACCCGCTTATTGGATTCACTCGACGACACTCGGCAACTGCCTAAAACCATTATTTACAGTGTGAATCCTGAACATAATAGCGTTCTAGCCAGTATTAGCGGCGCGTTTCAAGACAGCGACAGCGCAGCAGGCAAGATTCAGTTGGGTGCTGCTTGGTGGTTTAACGACCACAAGGATGGCATGGAAGCTCAACTGACCACGCTGAAAAACCTCGGTGCTTTAGGTCGATTTATCGGCATGTTAACCGATTCGAGGAATATTTTTTCAATGAGTCGCCACGAATACTTCCGCAGAGTGCTGTGTAACAAATTAGCCGAATGGGTTGACCAAGGTGAGCTCCCGAACGATATGGCATTGCTCAAAATGACCATAGAAAACATCTGCTACTACAACGCTCTGAACTATTTCAATTTCCCATCAGTGAACAAACAAGAGGCGGTTCAATGATTCAATTTACCTCTCAACAAATGACTCGTATTAAAGCTCGCGCAAGCGATGAGATAATACAACAACTTATCCAAGACAATCAGGTGGTACTTGAAAGTGATACCTTGGTGCCCCCTGATGGTCGAGCGACGTGGAACCTTTACTATTTCTGTCCTGAACATGGCGTGCGTTTACAGTGGGATCGTAATAAACCGACCTCGCACTGCTGCCCTATTGATAACAAAGCGTTCACGGGAGAGCCCTATGATGGCGCATGGTGGCGCTGGCTTAATGGATTGAATGCTAAAGCTTGCTATCAATTGGGGCTATTGTGGCAACTGACCGGAGAACAGCGCTATCTTGATAAAGTGACAGAGATATTAATGCTCTCGGCACAATATTACCCCGAGTATCAAGTTCATGGCGGCATCCCGTACAATGGTCCGGGCAAAGCGAATGCACAGACCCTATGCGAAGCCAATTGCCACCTCGATCTTGCCCGCGGCTATGACTTTATTAAATCCGAACTCAGTGACGAGCAGCAAGTCTATATTGAGCAGAGATTATTGCGTGAAGGTGCTGAGTTTTTGATGCAGCACCGCACGAAACAGTTGCATAACCATGAAATGAAGATCAATGCGACCATTGGTGTGATTGGTTTAATTCTTGATGATAATAGCTATCTCGATTTCGCATTAAATACGCCTTATGGCATCCACTACCAACTCAATCATGGGTCAAGTGAGGAAGGAATGTGGTTTGAAGGCTCCATTCACTATCACTATTACGCACTGCAAGCGCTGCTCAACTTTGAAAAAATGGCCTATAACACGCCCTACTCGGTCAGCAGTAATCGCCATTTTTTAAAAATGCTCAAGTTCCCACTCAACTTGGTTTTGAATACCGGAGACTTTCCTCGTCTTAACGACTGCATCGCGGGTCAGGAAAAACTTACTCATAGCCATTTATTTGAGTTCGCTTACCAGCACTATCCATGCGATGAATTTGCCCAAGCACTCACCAGCATTTACCGCAACATCCGCCGCAATAATATTGATGCCCTGCTCTACGGCGTAGATACGCTGCCACAAACCGCAGCGCTACAGTGCCAGTCGCTACACGCAGAACAAGCGGGGATCACCATAGAATATGATTCAGAACATCAGCATACGATGCTGCTCAAGCATTCCCCTTATGGCGGAGAACATGATCACTACGACCGACTTGGATTGATTATCGTCAAACAGGGCAAAGAAATCTTACCGGATCTGGGCACGACAGGTTATGGCGCACCGCTACATTACGGATATTACAAAAACTCCGCGACGCACAACACGCTGGTTGTGAATCAACAAAATCAATCACCGATTAACCCGGAGACACTGTGTTATCGCAACACCGAACAATATAGCCTTATCGATTGCCAAGTCGATTGGAGCAAACCTGCGGCGACGGTTGATAGTCATACCTTAGAACACTGGGATAGTGACGCTTATCAAGATATTCATTTTAGACGTACCATCATCCGTATTGGTGAGGCCTACATTGAATTAAACCAAGTCACTAATCCACATCAGCAACAACTGGATCTGACTTACCATGTAAGAGGTCAGCATCAATTATCGGAACATTGGCAGGTCTGCGCCAACCCATTGTCCGGGGTCTTAGCCAACATGACCAAAACGCATTGTCATCAGAAAAGTCGCCAGCACACCTTACACTATGCGATTGAAGAGCAACCCCATGGCTATCATCAACATATCGCCTGCGCGACAGAGTGTGAGATCTTAGTCGGTTACGCACCGGATAACCCAGCGACTTCCGATTTGGCTTATGCATTACTGCGCTCAACAGCACCACGCCTGCAAGCGATGGTGTTACATGATCTATCGAGTGAGCAATGTTACTCATTACAAGAGGTCATTTGGAAGCATAACGAGGTGCAGTTCACGTTACAAACGGCACAGAAAAAGCAACGTATTTGCTATCAGTTTGCAGAATGTCGGTTAACGATTGAGGCGTAGCGATCAACATATCCATCAAGCCAGCGATGGTGAGGATTAATGCGATTGAGTCACAGAGTTATCATCAGTAACGATGAAACTCTGTGACACCTGATGTGTTGTTAACTGTCATTATTCACTGAAAGTTTCGCCTGTCTTATCAGAGAAAATACGGTCAAAGTAGCGAATAGGGGCAACTCTTGCACTGGCTTTACGTTGCCACTTTGAACTATTCGCCACTAACCATTTTTGTTGGGCGCTGCCTAGTATCGCTTGACTTACTGAGGCTTCTCTTAGCTCATGTTCCATAACATAGTCTTCAAATTGTGTCTCTTCACAAACGGGGGTCAGCTTGGGTACTCGACTGATCGATGCACAGCTAACGATTGCAATATCCGCGATAAACTGGGCAAAAAATGCCTCGGCACCGTCACCGATCACATCACCATCATTGACGCGTATTCGACCACCAGGCAGCCAAGTTTCAATTTGTTCATACTGAGAAAGAATATGCGCCGCATGGAAATTGTTGGTCACGACTCGCAACTCTTTATGCTGACCCAACTGCTCTGCTATAGCGGCAATGGTGGTTCCAATGCCCAAAAACAGTGTACAGCCATCCGGGATAGCATTGACGACCTGCTGAGCTATTCGCTGCTTCTCATCCTGATTCGCTAGGCGACGAGAAACAAAACTGCGATTGCTCAATGTACTTGGCAATCCAACGCCACCATGATGACGTTGAGCTAATCCATAATGACACAGCTCATTGATATCACGGCGTATCGTTTGAGTGGTAACATCAAACTGTGCCGATAACTCTTCAATGGAGCAATATTCTTGTCGCTGAATAAGATCAATAATACTTTGCTGTCTGAGACTCAAGTTATTCATAGTTATGAGTAATTTTGTGATGGCGATAAGTTGATTAACAGATTAACACACTTGATTGATTACTGGCTGATAAGCTTGTGGCCTATCGCTAATCATCATATTCACACCCCAATCCCAATGTTGCTCCACTAACTCTGGAAAATTGGCGGTATAGCAGTAGAGCTGATAGCCCGCTTGTTTCATCTGCTGTGCTTGTTCAGGCAGCAAAAATCGGTAGTCGCAATGGACACTGTAAGCCTCGATACTATCCAGCTCTTCAAGAGCCTTCGGTGGAATAGACTGCCACAATTGTCCACGTCGGATCTGTGGCAAACAACGTTGCATCAACTGCAATGCTTGCCGATCAAAGCTAGAAAACAACAACTGATCCGTCGGTAACTTCGCTTCATCAATCACCTTTGCCACTTCAGCACAAAGTTGCGCCACATCATCTTGTGGGTAAACTTTCAATTCGATATTCACCCTACAACCTAGCGCTTGAACCAGCTTAAGCGTTTCATGCAAAGTCGGGATTTTTTCACCTCGATACTGCTCAGAAAACCAGAGACCCGCATCCAATTTTTTTAGTTGCGTCAATGTCATATCGGCCACCTTACCGCTGCCATTAGTGCAACGATTAACGGTTTGATCATGAATCACGACGGGGATCAAATCCTGACTCAGCTGAACATCTATCTCGATCCATTCACATCCGTATTGCGGCGCAAGTCGAAAGGCGGTCAAGGTATTCTCGGGAGCCAAACTAGACACCCCGCGATGCGCTGTTATGTTCATCATTTTCCTATTTGTTCATTTATGCTCAAGTGAAGAATTACACGGCTACATGACAATTTCATGGCAGAAAATGCGCCAAAAATAGTTTCAATTAAGTTCATTTAACTGTAATTGAAGCGTCATTTTATTCATTTAACTTTCAAGTGAACCTTTACTGGGTCAAGGGTGACCCGAACTAATCGACATCGTTAACCAACGATCAAATATACAAAGGAATCATTATGTCTATCATGCGCCTTACTGGTCTTGCAGTCACAGCAGCACTACTCAGCACACACGCACAGGCAAAAACCGAAGTGGAATGGTGGCACGCGATGGGTGGTGCTTTAGGTCAAAAAGTGAATGAGATTGCCGCGAACTTTAATGCCTCACAAGATGAGTATGAAATCAAACCCGTCTATAAAGGCAGTTACGCTGAAACGATGACCAGTGCCATCGCAGCGTTTCGCGCCAAAGAACAACCTGCCATTGTGCAAGTGTTCGAAGTGGGCACGGCAACCATGATGGGCGCGGAAAAAGCTATCTATCCTGTCTATCAGCTTATGGCTGACACCAAAGAACCGTTTAACTCAGATAACTATCTCTCTGCAGTGACTGGCTACTACACCAACACCCAAGGTGAAATGCTGTCGATGCCATTTAACAGCTCAACGCCTGTGATGTATTACAACAAAGACATGTTTGCTAAAGCAGGCATTGAGCAGGCGCCAAAAACTTGGAAAGAGATGGAACAGGTCTCGCGTAAGCTGTTGGATTCTGGTGCTAAATGCGGCTTTACCACAACTTGGCAATCCTGGGTGCAGATCGAAAACTTTGGGGCGCGCAACAACATCCCAGTGGCGACACAAAGCAACGGTTTTGCCGGGCTTAACACTGAATTTAAGTTCAATGACGCACCTTACGTAAAACATATTGAGCAGCTTGGTCAGTGGTCAAAAGAGGGCGTGTTCAAATATGGTGGTCGCCAATCTGATGGTATGCCACTGTTTTACACTCAAGAATGTGCCATGACGATGGGCTCATCAGCAGGTCTAGCGGGTATTCAAGAGAATATGAAAGGCATCAACATTGGTGTTGCTGAACTGCCTTACGACGATGAGTTGGTTAAAAAGCCTCAAAATACCATCATTGGTGGCGCGTCTCTCTGGGTTCTACAAGGTCACTCCAAACCAGAATACCAAGGTGTTGCTCGCTTCTTTAGCTACCTCTCTAGCCCAGAGGTTCAAGCAGACTGGCACCAATTCACTGGCTACCTGCCAATTACACAGCAAGCTTATGAACTGACCAAACAGCAAGGTTTCTATGACGCTAACCCTGGCACCGACACTGCGGTCGTGCAAATGACATCAACTCAACCAACGGAAAACTCAAAAGGTATCCGCTTTGGTAACTTCTTACAAACTCGTGACATTATCAACGAGGAGCTAGAAGGCGTGTGGTCAGGAAAAACAACGGCTAAAACAGCACTCAACAACGCGGTTCGCCGTGGTGACGAGCAGCTACGTCGCTTTGAGCGCGTTCAAAAGTAATTCACCCGTGAATCCCGCCGTCTCAATTGAGGCGGCGTCTTTACCCAAAATAATTGGAGTTGCCTCAAGGCGACAAGCAAACGAAGTCTCATGAGCTTAGTCCTATTAGCTTAGGTAATTGAGTGATTGGGATGAGTGAGCGCAGTCAACGCAGAAGCAACTTCAAGTATGAAGGGTATTTATTCGGTACCTTATATGTCTTCTCCTGTAGTATTTAACCACCGTTGGCTACCTATTGCCTTAATTACGCCTCAGTTAATCATTACCTTGGTGTTTTTTATCTGGCCCGCGGGTCAAGCGATCTTCCTATCTTCACAACTTGAAGATGCCTTTGGCATGAGCAGTGAATTTGTTGGCTTAGAAAATTTCACCAATCTAATGAACGATAGCTACTACCTCAGCTCGTTTTTCACCACCTTACAATTTAGCGCCTGCGTGGCCATATTAGCCTTAGTCAGCGCTCTTATTCTCTCCGCCTTTGCCGAGCACATCGTACGCGGCGCCACCGCCTATCGAACATTTTTAATTTGGCCTTATGCTGTTGCACCCGTCGTCGCAGGCTCATTGTGGCTGTTCCTATTTGATCCCACGATTGGCGTCATTAGCGAGATTTTGAACCACTTTGGCGTTAACTGGAACCCAACGTTAAATGGCAGCCACGCTATGTGGATGGTGATCATCACGTCGACATGGAAACAGATCAGCTACAACTTTCTGTTTTTCCTTGCGGCTTTGCAATCCGTACCTAAATCATTGATCGAGGCGGCTGCTATTGATGGCAGCGGACCGGTCAAGCGCTTTCTCACGATTAGCTTCCCGTTGATTTCACCGACCAGTTTTTTCCTGCTGGTCGTCAACTTTGTCTACGCCTTCTTTGACACTTTCGCCATTATTCACGCCATGACCCAAGGCGGACCGAGTAACAGCACTTCAACCCTTGTGTACAAGGTTTATAACGATGGCTTTATCGGGCTCGATTTAGGTTCATCAGCGGCGCAGTCGGTCATTCTGATGGCGTTAGTCGCGATATTAACGGTGTTCCAATTTAAATATATTGAAAAAAAGGTGGCTTACTAATGGTCGAAAGACGTCCGCTATTTAATCTATTTTGCCATCTCATTTTGATTGTTGGCATTGTCTCTATTGCTCTGCCTGTTTGGATTGCCCTAGTGGCGACCACACACGACAACACCGTATTTGCTACTGGTACACCACTCTGGTTTGGTGATCTGGGATTGAGTGTGTTTGGCGAGTTGTTGAGCAATGAGAGTTCTTTTAATAACAATGCATTACCTATCACTAGCATGCTAGTGAACTCGTTAATCATGGCGCTATGTATCACGATAGGTAAATTAACTATCTCGATACTATCGGCTTATTCCGTGGTGTTCTTTCGCTTCCCCGGTCGTATGTTGGCGTTTTGGATGATCTTCTTCACCCTGATGCTACCGGTTGAGGTGCGCATCATGCCAACCTTTGAGGTGATCACTAATCTCAACATGCTCAACTCATTTTCGGGCTTAACCATTCCATTGATTGCCAGCGCGACAGCCACGTTTTTGTTTCGCCAATTTTTTATGACGATTCCCGCGGAATTGGTCGAGGCGGCACGTATTGATGGCGCAGGACCCATTAAGTTCTTTATCGATATCTTGTTACCACTGTCACGCACCAATATCGCAGCGTTATTTGTGATCACCTTCATCTACGGCTGGAACCAATACTTATGGCCGTTGCTGATCACAACGGACGCTCAGTACTACACCATCGTCATGGGCATCAAACAGATGTTGGGTGTGGTCGACGGCGTCATTGAATGGAACAAGATTATGGCAACCACCATCATTGCCATGCTTCCCCCTGTAATTGTTGTCTTAGCGATGCAAAAAGCATTCGTTAAAGGCTTGGTAGATTCGGAGAAATAAATGTCTACATTAATGCTTAATAATATCGCCAAATGTTATCCCAACGGCTACCAAGCGATTCACGATCTCAATCTGACCATTGATGATGGTCAAATGGTCGTTCTAGTGGGTCCAAGTGGTTGCGGTAAGTCGACTCTGTTGCGCATGTTAGCGGGTTTAGAAACCATCACTTCCGGAACGCTGACCATCGATGACAAGGTGGTCAATCAGTTAGAGCCTGGAGAGCGCGATATCGCTATGGTGTTCCAAAACTACGCTCTGTACCCTCATATGACCGTGTATGACAACATGGCTTACGGTCTAAAAAACCGCAAAACCCCTAAGCCCGAGATTGAACGTCTCGTCAATGAAGCCGCAACAATGTTGGAATTGGCTCACCTGTTAGACCGAAAACCCAAACAGCTTTCTGGTGGTCAGCGTCAAAGAGTTGCGATGGGACGAGCGATTGTACGTGAGCCCAAAGTGTTTCTATTTGATGAACCTCTTTCCAACCTTGACGCTAAGCTAAGAGTCCAGATGCGTCTGGAGATCAAACGCTTACAACGAAGACTCAACACCACCTCGGTCTACGTCACTCACGATCAAGTAGAGGCGATGACTCTCGCCGATAAACTAGTGGTCCTTAACAAAGGTAATGTCGAGCAAGTCGGTTCACCACTAGAGATATACGACCAACCTGCTTCACTGTTTGTCGCAACGTTTATGGGTTCCCCTGCCATGAATATTGTGGATGCAACAATTACCCCCAACGGCATTGATGTTGGCAACGTCAGTCTAACTTGTAACACTCACCCTCTCGAACTTGGCGCAGTAAAACTTGGCTTAAGACCTGAGCACCTCCAACTGACGACCACGACCTCTTGGTTACAGGTTGAAGTGGAATTAATCGAAGCCCTAGGTGCCGATCTACTCCTTTACTGTCGCACTCTCGATAGCAGTCAACAAAATCTGGTTATACGAGCCGATGGGCACGCTAAGATTGCTATTGGCGACCGATATGGTGTTGAGATAAAACCAGAACATATACACCTGTTTGATACCAGTACGGAAAAGCGTATTAAACTGAAGCAAACACTCACTTACTCGCGAGTCATTGATGCAAAAGAAGTCCAGCATGCCTAAATCACTAAACCAACTCACCCTAGCCGAAGCAAAAACCATAGAGTGGTTATTTACCGATGTCGACGACACACTAACTTGGCAAGGGGCGATGCCACATGAAACTTTCACAGCATTGGCTCGCCTTAAACAAATTGGCATCAAGGTTGTCGCCGTCACCGGAGCTTGTGCAGGATGGTGCGATCAAATCGCGAAGCTGTGGCCGGTGCACGGCGTTATTGGAGAGAATGGTGCTTTCTGGATGCAGAAGCAGATCGATGGACTAAAGATTCATTCGCCACTCCCTCTCGACACCATGAGAGCGCAGCAGCAGCAACTCAAACAAGCGGTTAGCGATATATTGTCACACTATCCTGAGATTACCCTTGCCAGCGATCAGCCGTTTCGATTTTCTGATGTGGCCATCAATATCGGGCAAGACCGTCCTATGCTGGAATCGAACATAATCAATGAATTACTTAACAAGATCGCTTGTCTTAAAATTGATGGGCAATCCGTAACAGCGATGCCAAGCTCAATCCATATCAATGCTTGGGTTGGCGAACATAGCAAGCGAGCCACCACTCAACGGTATCTTGAGCAGCATCAGCATAGTGACTTATCGAAAATCTGCTATATCGGTGATTCCCTAAATGATCAGACCATGTTTGAGTGGCTACCATTGACCGTTGGTGTCAATAACATTCGACCGATACTCAACCAGCTAACCACAGCGCCAAGCTACATTACCCAAAGCAATGGCGGTTTTGGTTTTGCCGAATTTGCCGACTTGCTTATCGCAGCTAAAACTCAAGCGTAATTCAACCAAAACCCTGTTACTATCCATTCCGCTCATAAGACATATCTCTAACCAGCAAGAGCTCTAATGTGCAACAACACTAATGAGCAAGAGTCTAATGAGCAAAAAGAGTAACAGGGCTTGTATGTCACTATTTCACTTTTGAATGACTCGCTGTCCAAAGGTACAGCATCTCCAAAGCAATGGTCGCACCCGCTAACGCCGTGACATCGCTCTGATCGTAGGCAGGTGCTACTTCAACCACATCCATACCAACAATATCGATGCCCTTAAGACCGCGAAGAATCTTCAATGCTTTATCGGTGTTGATACCGCCGCAAACCGGCGTACCTGTTCCCGGTGCAAAGGCTGGGTCAAGACAATCAATATCAAAGGTGAGGTAAACGGGTTTACCGGCCACGGTTTGTTTGATCTGCGCAACAATCTCATCGGCTGACATATCATTGGCTTGCATGCCATTAATCACCTGAAAACGATGCCCTTCTCGGCTGTATTCGGTACGAATACCTATCTGCACCGAATGCTCGGGCGAAATAAGCCCTTCATTAGGTGCGTGGTAAAACATAGTACCGTGATCGAAGCGGCTTCCGTGTGGATACGTGTCGGTATGCGCATCAAAGTGAATCAGGGCCATTTCGCCATGCTTTTTATGATAAGAGCGCAACAGCGGCAAGGTAATAAAGTGATCACCACCGAAAGCCAGCAAGGTTTTACCACTCGCTAAAATGGCATCACAAGCGGCTTCCAATCGCTGAGTGAGATCTTCCGCATCGCCCGTGTCGAACACCAGATCGCCGGCATCGATCACGCTAGTATGGTCGAATAGGTTAAAATCCCATGGGAATTTTTTGCTTTCCCACGACAAGTTAACCGAGGCTCGACGCATTCCATCAGGTCCGAATCGTGCGCCTGAGCGACCTGACGTCGCCATATCAAACGGCACACCTAATACCACTACATCAGCGTCGCTTGTGGTTGGATCTGGTACCAAAGGACGACGCATAAAGGTCATCGCATTGGAGTACAAGGAGTAATCTGTTTTTGAAAATAGATCGTTCATTAGAAGTCCTCAAGATAGGTGTAACCCACCAAGCCCTGCTCTAATTCATTCAGTACATCTTGCTGCTCATCGGCCGGAACACGGCTTGCGACCATTTCGCGATAGTGGCTACGGATAAGTTCTACGTCGATATGCACGTAACGCATCATATCTTCTACCGTATCGCCTTGGTTGATGAAATCAATGTTCGCCTGACCTTGTTCGTCAACATTAACCACCACACTGTGGGTATCACCAAACAAGTTGTGCATATCACCCAATATCTCTTGATATGCTCCGACGAGGAAGAACCCCATCAAATACGGCTCATTTGGGTTCCATGCGGGGACTGGCAATGTCGTCTCGATACCTTGCCCATCGACGTATTGGTCAATCGCACCATCTGAGTCACAGGTAATATCCAGCACTACCGCGCGTTTTTCTTCTACGCAATCTAAGCCGCTCAGTGGCAGCACAGGGAACACTTGATCAATACCCCAAGCGTCCGGCAACGATTGGAACAGTGAAAAGTTAACAAAGAACTTATCCGCTAGGCGCTCACTCAATTCATCCAAAATAGGTCGGTGATAGCGGTTCTTGGTATTCATCGCCAAGCTCAACTCATAGTTGATTCTAAGTGACAACTGCTCTGCCCACGCTCGGTGTTGCAGATTAACCATGCCCGCCGCAAACTGGTTATGCACCTCAGCCACATCATTTTGGGTGCCGTTATAAACTTCGATCAAGGCTCTGTCATCATTACCATCACGAACAGACAGGAAGTTATCCCACATGTTGTGAAGTAGGAGTGGCGCATCCTCATCAGGGGCGATAACATCTTCCGGGATATAGGTTTCAGTGCCAATCACATTGGTAATCAACACAGCGTGATGAGCGGTAAGGGAACGACCCGATTCTGAGATGATCACTGGCATCGGCTGCTGATAAAGCTGGCAGATGTCCCCCACCGTGGTAACGATATTGCGCGCATACTCTCGCAATCCGTAGTTCATTGAGTTGGAGGACTGACTGCGCGTACCGTCGTAGTCAACCGCTAAGCCACCGCCGACATCAAGATACTTCAGCTGTGCGCCGTTATCACGCAACTCACAATAGAAACGTGCCGCCTCACTCACGCCGTTGCGTACATCGCGAATATTCGCCATTTGCGAACCAAGGTGGAAATGCACTAACTCAAGTGCGTCTAACTCCCCTTCGGCTTTGAGTTTGTCTAATACGGTAAGGACTTGTGATGCGGACAAGCCAAACTTGGACTTCTCACCACCACTGGCTTGCCATTTGCCTGCCCCTTGGGAAGCGAGTCGAATACGCAGGCCAAGGCGAGGTTTAACTCCCATTGCTTTGGCTTCTTGCAGCACTAAATCGAGCTCAGATAACTTTTCAAGCACAATGAAGACTTTATGCCCTAGCTTTTCACCAATCAGAGCTAAACGGATATATTCTCGATCTTTATAGCCATTACACACAATCACAGAGCTGGCTTTTTGCGCCAGTGCGAGTACCGCTAACAGTTCCGGCTTGCTTCCCGCTTCTAAACCGAGCTGTTTTTGCTCCAGTTTCGCTTGGCTTGCCAAGATCTCATCCACGACCTCTTTCTGCTGGTTGACCTTGATTGGGTAGACCAATAGATAGTGATTATCGTAATCGTACTCTTCAATCGCCTGATTAAATGCATCACAGATATTGTGAACTCTCTGATGAACAATTTGAGGAAAGCGAACCAAGGCAGGCAGTCCAATTTGCTGCTGTTCCAGTTGCTTAACGATGTGACTTAAGGGGATTTGGTGATCTTCACTCGAGGGAGAAACATACACTTCTCCATTATCATCAATACCGTAAAAACCTTGGCTCCAGTGCTTAACGTTGTACTCTGCACGGATGCGTTCTAGATTATTTTGTTGCAAAGCTAATGCCCTCAATATGCTTAGGCCATTGCAGAGAAATACGCTAAAAAGGAGTCTCGTGACTCTAGCTATTGCTTAGGGTTCTTGACAACGATTTCCCAAATCTCGGCCTATAAAACGGTGAAGTAACGCTAAATCTTTTCAGTATGTTATAACCATAGAACCGAGATCGGATCACCGCAATACTCCACCCGTCACTGAATAACTCAAATCTGAACAATTTGACGTACCCAGACGTTTCCATCTTTTGTATCACCAAACCATTAACCTGATACCTGATAACGAAAGCAGATACAGTCCAGCGATACAAAGACAGAACAATGCATCCCATACATCTTCATCAATTTTAATGCTGTTCGGTGTAAATCAAAGATGTAGGGCGGCACGCAATGGTATTGCCAGCTTTACGCTAGGTCGAGGGGAAAAACAACCGATGTTCTCAGCTGATGAATATCACGGCTAAATTTATTTGCTCTTGGCGTTCGACGGGGTTAGCTAGTGTTCAACTATGAGTCATCGCTCGAATATCAGGACATTAGATTTGATGGGGAATATGGCTGGCGGGCTAGAATAACCGGCAAAAAAAAGGTCGAACATGCTGTTCGACCTTAGTCATTATTGTATCACCAACACAGTTGGTATCACTTCACTTTAAACGCGTGCAAATGCACCGGTCCAAGTGTAGGTTGCGCCGTCTACAGTCACTTCGTGTGCTGTATCTTGCTCAGCTTCAGCACGGTTGCTGATAGCAAAGCGGTATACGTTACCTGTTGTGGTGTTGATTTCGATGAGGGTTGCGTCATCTGAATCAGACAGTGTTTTCACTGTTTCAACAAGACCGCGAGCACCGATAGAAGCTTCGATTGACTCGTTAAAGTAACCGTGCGTCTCTAGTACGGAAGCAAACACATGATCTTGACCAGATTGACGTAGGATCAGTGCAGGCTCGCTGCGTAGGTTGAAATCGGCATCATTCGCACCAGTGCGAGTGAAGATAACTTCAGACTCTTTCGCTGCGGTGGTGATCAAGCTGTAGTAGCTTGAACCGTGTAGCCATGAAACGAGCGAACTACCTTCAACCTTACCAGAACCTAGGTTCCATAGGTGTTGATAACCAAACTTATCACCCAGTGGGCGCAGTGTTGGCTCTAGGTCATACTCAAAGTCAGTACGCATGATTTGACCCTTGTAGTGAACAGGTAGGTCATACGAGTGCTCTTTGTCTGCCTTGATGCGGTAAACATCGATCACAAGCGGCTTCTCAAACTCTTCAATATCAGCAAGTAGCACTGAACGCTGCATATCTGTGCCTGCGTAGTACTCGCTGATCTTACCGCTCATACCTTGCAGTTTCGCGTCTTCTGTTTTGAAGAAGTGCTTAGAACCAAAACGGCTCTCTGCAATCGCAGTGTTGAACTCGTTTTGCGTCTCTTGATCAACCGTTACGGTGTTGTGGCTGACAGTCTGCTTACAGTAGCTCTTGTTCTCAGGAATGTAACGACCGCCGAACTTAGGTTCTACGTTAACCCAACGACCATAACCATAGTCGTGCAGCACTTCTTGACCACGGTTAAACACGCTTAGATGCAGACCGTCGTAATGACCGTGATCCAAAGCAGAGTGGTACTGGTGATCAGAACCGTGCTGACCAAACCATAGCAGCGCCATGGTGTCGTCATCTTGCTCGTCACGGTGACGTAGGATAGTTAGACCACCCTTATCGCCTTTAGGACCGTCTGTGACGAATAGGCTACCCCAGCTAAATGGCTTGATATCGGTCGCTACATCAACCGCATCGGATAGCGTTTTACCCGCAGCATGAACCCAAACGTTATCTTGGTGATCAGCCATGCTAACCAGCGTTTCGTTCTTCTCGTAGCGGTCATAGCACACACTTGTTGCAATGATAACGCCTTCATCTTTGATACTGATCGTCTTAGATGAATCGTTCAGTGCTGGTAGCGTACCGTCTGGGAACGCGGTACTCATAACGGCATAAGTGGTGGTCTTGATTACCGAGTCATTGTGCTCATAGATCTTAAGCTCTGGCTGACGACGCTCAATCGATTCTGCAAACAGGTAGATCGGACGCAGTGAGAAACGGTGATAATATGGACCTTCCATATAGTAACCGTCAGGCGAGAACAGTTGATCAAGCTGAGCAAGGAAACCGCCACTCACTTTGTCTAGTTTTAGACCGTAAAGCGCTTTATCGACTGACTCTTGATCATTGATTGCGTAACCACAGATACCGACTGCCGCTACCGCCCATAGACCGTGGTTATGAACGATATCGAAGTCATGCGCGTAAGTCACAACGAACATGTCGATCATCTGTTTGAACAGATCATTCTCGATGTGAGACTTCTGGTCATCCGATAGCGTGTGGTACACACAGCTATAAGCGCATGACGCATAAAGCATCCACATGTTTTCGTTCAGTGTTTGGTGGAAGATACGACCCGGAGGGTTAGTATCACGGCTCACGTTGCTTTCTAGCGTTGGATAAACGTTAGCGTACGCCGTTAGCATATCCACGATGTAATCGCGGTATTTTACATCTTCAGTGATCAGGAATAGGCGACCAGCAATATCCATATGGATGTAGTTTTGCTTGTGACGGTTATGCTCATAACCGCCCGCTTCACCGTGTCCTGGAACCTCGATGCCTACTTCTTCAGCATAAGCGGCAACTTGTGCGATGTCGCGAGCTAATGCTTTACCTAGAAGAGTCTCTTTACCTAGGTCTTTGCGAAGCTCTGCTGCTTCATCAAAATTAAGGAGTAGTGGTTGATAGTTCATTATAAAGTCTCCTGCTCAACAGCGAAGTAGCCAGCCCAAGTGTAAGTTTTACCTGCAACCTCAACAGAGTGAGTGCTGTCTTTGCTTGCTTCAGGGTTGTTACTTACCATCAGAGTAAAGCGAGTCTTGTCGGTTGCGAATGACACAACAGAACCTTGCGCATTATGACCAATCACTTCGATGCTCTGAACCAGACCACGTGCGTTCACTGACTGCTCAAACTCTTCATTGAAGTAGCCGTGTGTTTCTAGCACAGAAGCGAATAGCGTGCTTTCACCCTTAGAACGAAGAATGAAGCTTGGTACGCTACGTAGGTTAAAGCTTGGATCGTTAGCACCAGAGCGAGTGAAGATAACCTTACCGTTGTCGTTTGAGCTTGTGCCCAACCAAGTGTAATAAGTGTTGTTTTGTAGCCAGCTAACCAATGCCGTGTCTTTCGCTTCGCCTTCCGCTACGTTCCATAGGTGACGGTAGCCTAGCTCATCGCTTAGCGTGTTGAGCTCTGCGTGTGCTTGATATTCGAAGTTGGTGCGAACGATCTGACCTTCATACTGGTGAGAGTAATCGTACTGATGCTCACCTTCGCCTGTTAGGCGGAAAAGGTCGATAAGCAGTGGCGCTTCAAGCTCATCGTGTTTGAACATGAATACACTGCGTTGCTGACCGAAACCATCAAAGTGTCCATTCGCGAATGCGCTCATACCGACTAGGTTTTCACTTTGTGTTTCAAAGAAATGCGGTAGACCGTGAACACTGTCTGCGCGCTCAACGTCAAAGTAGTTTTGGCACGTTTCGTCAATCGTCACTAGGTTGTGAGCAATGGTTTGACGCGCGTAAGTCTTGTTTTCGTCTAGGTAACGACCGCCAAATTTTGGCTCAACGTTTACCCAACGACCGAAGCCGTATTCACGAAGGACTTCGTCACCGCGGTTGAAGTAAGAAATACCTAGCGTATCAAAGTTACCGTGACCCATGCCGTGCTGACCGTAGTTCATCACTAGCTGGAATACGTCTTTGTTTTTGTCTTGAACACGCATAAAGCCTTGAGCGCCACGGTCGCCATTTGGACCTTCGTTTAGCTCAACACTTGGCCAGAATGGTAGACCTACGTCTGATGCTTTTTCGTAAGCGCGAGAAAGCTCTAGACCACACTGGTGCATCCAAACTGAATCTTGGATCTTCGCCATGCCTAGTAGGTTTTCATCAACACCGTAGTGCGAAGCGTATTGGCTCACAGCTACCTGTACACCAATATCCGTAATACCCATTGTGCGAGACGCATCGTTTAATGCAGGGAACTCACCATTTGGATACGCAGTCGCAAGCAGAGCTTTCACTGTGGTACCAATCACGCCATCTTTGTAGTTAAAGATGTCCAGCTCAGGTCTGTGACGGTGTAGGATCTCAGCAAACAGACACAAAGGACGGATTGCGTAACGGTGGTAGTAAGGACCTTCGATGTAGTAACCAGAAGGTGCAAACAGTTGAGAAATTTGCGCTAGGAAACCGCCCGTGCCATTGTTAGCAAGACCGAAAACAGACTTTTCTAGGTACTCTGGACGATTAATCGCTAGACCACAAGTACCCACAGCAGCAACAGCCCAGATACCGTGGTTATGAATACGGTCAAAATCGTGGCCGTATTTTTCTACGAACATATCCAACATTGGTTGGAATAGACGATCGATCACGTTTTGACGCTCTTCTTCTGTCATTGAAGAAGCCACACAAGAGTAGGCGATACTTGTGAACATCAACCAAACGTGTTCGTTTAGAATTTGGTGGAATAGTCGACCGGTTGGGTTAGTGTTCTTTTGAACATGAAAACCAAATGTCAGATACAGTTCCGCGTAAAGCGCAAGAAGGTCGCGAACGAATTTACCGTAACGATCTTCACCTGTGATTAGGAAAAGACGAGCAGCAAGGTTCATATATTGGTAGTTTTGCTTGTGACGGTTATGTTCATAACCACCAGCTTCACCGTGCCCTGGAACCTCCAAAGGAAGTTTCATAAAGGCTTCAACGTCCTTGATGTTTTTCGCAATCGCCTTACCCATTAGGGTATCACGACCGACTTCTTTCCTAAGCTCAGCGATTTCACTTTCGCTTAGCAAAATGGGTTGAACTAATGTTGACATTTTAACCCTCAGCTTGAAATGCAGTTAATAATCTGACAATAAAGTAATACAACTAGCCTTATTGTCATACAAGAAAGTCATAGAAAGCTGACCTCAGTCACACTAAATTGAGACACAACTCAAGTTATTGCGTGAAATAAAGTCAGTTTTTCTTCATTTATGACGCTATTTTAAAATAGCGTTTTAGAAAATAATTGATCGCAATCACATTACTGTAAACTTATTGTATTACAATTTGGCAAATGCGCTTATGATAGCGTTAAGTTAAATTAACAGTCGACACTGTCTATGTCCGGGAGGCGTTGGTGTATAGTTTTTTTTCTGCTGATGAACACCCTTGGGAACAAGTTTCTGAAGGCATCAAGCGAAAAGTAGTAGGTTTCACCGACGATCTTATGGCAATGCATCTTTGTTATGACAAAGGTGCCAAAGGCGCGGTACGTAAGCGTGAGATCCATGATCAAATCGTCTATGTAGTCAGTGGTCGTTTCGAAGCAATTGTAGACGGTGAAAAGCAACAACTCAAAGCGGGTGACGCTTTCACTGTAAAAAAATTGCTCGACCACGGTATTACTGCCCTAGAGCAAAACAGTGTATTACTCGATATATTCTCTCCTTCTCGTGAAGACTTCTTAAGTTAATCACTCCAAAGTGGATAGCAAACTATGAATCAATTTAAAATCGCAATCATCGGCGAATGTATGGTCGAGCTACAGCGTAAAGGTGAACTACTCAAGCAGAGCTTTGGTGGTGATACCCTAAATACAGCTTTATACCTTTCTCGTCTTACTCAAAATCACAACCTAAAAGTTAGCTATATCACTGCTTTGGGTAATGACCCTTTCTCTGCGGAAATGATGAACGCATGGAACGACGAAGGGATCGACACAGAACAGATTCTGCGACTAGAAAATAAAATGCCAGGTCTGTATCATATCGAAACTGACGGCACTGGTGAGCGTAGCTTCTACTACTGGCGTAGCGACGCGGCAGCGAAATTTGTTTTCGATCAAGACGAGTCTGCGACTCTTATTGAAACACTATTAGGTTACGATGCGGTTTACCTAAGCGGTATTACACTTGCAATCCTAACTGACAATGGTCGTGACAAGCTATTTAGCTTCCTAAAAGCATTTAAAGAGAAAGGTGGTCAAGTCTTCTTTGACAACAACTACCGTCCTAAGCTTTGGGCTGACCAACAAACCGCTATCGATACTTATAAAACGATGCTAACTTACACTGACACTGCTCTACTGACTTTCGATGATGAGCAAGATCTATTCGGTGATGAGTTTGTTGAGCAATGTATCGAACGTACAAGCGAAGCGGGTGTTTCTGAAATCGCAATCAAGCGTGGCTCTAAAGACTGCCTAGTGATTGCTGACGAACAAGCCAATTACGTTGCTACAAAACCAGTTGCCAACGTAGTAGATACTACTGCTGCAGGTGACTCATTTAGTGCGGGCTACTTAGCAAAACGCCTAACGGGTGGTTCTGCAATTGAAGCGGCTGCAGTAGGACACAAAGTTGCAGGCACTGTAATTCAGCATCAAGGTGCCGTAATTCCAAAAGATGCCACACCCACTCTTGATTAGTAGGACTAAAAACATGACTACATTGAACGATAAGCTAGCTAGCTTGAAAGTAATTCCAGTTATTGCCATCAACAAAGTTGAAGATGCAATTCCACTAGGTAAAGCTCTTGTTGACAACGGCATGCCATGTGCAGAAATTACTTTCCGTACAGAGTGTGCAGTAGATGCTATCGCAGCAATGCGTAAAGAATTCCCAGAGATGCTAATTGGTGCTGGTACAGTACTGACTAACGCGCAAGTAGACCAAGCGATTGAAGCGGGTGTTGACTTCATCGTTAGTCCTGGTTTTAACCCACGCACTGTTCAGTACTGCCTAGACAAAAACGTACCGATCGTACCGGGTGTTAACAGCCCAAGCCTAGTTGAGCAAGCGATGGAAATGGGTCTGCGTACACTTAAGTTCTTCCCAGCTGAGCCATCTGGCGGTGTTGGTATGCTTAAAGCACTAACAGCAGTTTACCCAGTTAAATTTATGCCTACTGGTGGTGTTAGCCTGAAGAACGTTGATGAGTATCTATCGATCAAATCTGTTCTAGCTTGTGGCGGTACTTGGATGGTACCAACTAACCTAATCGACGAAGGTCGTTGGGAAGAGCTAGGTCAATTGGTTAAAGACGCGGTTTCACACGTTAACCAATAATTCAGTTTTTCATAATTGAATGCAAAAGCGAGCCAGTGGCTCGCTTTTTTAATTTCTCTGATAGGTATTATCGACGGTAAACGGATACATCGACGTTTCAGACCGCGGCCTTATTTTCCGTAGCAGCCAGTTCCAAATTACCGCTTTCCCTGACAGCTAGCCAGTGTTGTAAACTATCTGCCTTCCCTACAACTCAGCGTCTCTTTGCTGCTCTGCCGTCGGAATAGCCGCCTCATCTTGTGCTGATCATCAAGCGAATGAACACCGATTGCCATTTTATTGATTTCATTCATTTTATCGTTCTCGCTGACATTCCCCTGACAATTGTATGACAATTAAAAACATAAAATCACTTGAAACCTAATTAACAATAAGAACAAAAAATCAAGCAAAGCCTTTACTAGCAAGGCTTGAATAAAGCTTTGTTACAATTTACTCGCGACTTTCAATCACAAACTTGACCATATTGTAATACAACAACTTTTAATTTAATTATTATTAGTCGCAGATTTTAAGTAAATTAATTAAGGCTGAATAATGACTATTGATACTCTTGTTGTACTCGCCTACTTCTTCTTTTTGATTGCTATTGGTTGGATGTTCCGCAAGTTCACCACCTCTACCAGCGATTATTTTAGAGGTGGCGGTAAGATGTTATGGTGGATGGTAGGTGCTACCGCCTTCATGACTCAATTTTCAGCATGGACGTTTACCGGTGCCGCAGGACGCGCATTTAATGACGGCTTTGTCGTCGTCGTTCTATTCCTAGCCAATGCGTTTGGCTATTTTATGAATTACCTCTACTTTGCGCCTAAGTTTCGCCAGTTGCGCGTTGTCACTGCCATTGAGGCAGTTCGCCAACGCTTTGGTAAAACCTCGGAGCAATTCTTCACTTGGGCTGGTATGCCTGATAGCTTGATTTCAGCGGGTATCTGGCTAAACGGTCTGGCTATTTTCGTTGCCGCGGTTTTCAACATTCCTATGGAAGCGACCATCGTCGTGACCGGTCTAGTGTTGATGCTGATGGCAGTAACGGGTGGCTCTTGGGCGGTTGTTGCTTCTGACTTTATGCAGATGCTGGTCATTATGGCGGTCACCATTACCTGTGCGATCGCAGCCTACTTCCACGGCGGTGGTCTAGGCAACATCGTCGATAACTTCCAAGGCGACTTCATGCTGGGTAATAACCTGAACTACGTCAGCATCTTTGTCCTTTGGGTTGTGTTTATCTTTGTTAAGCAGTTTGGTGTGATGAACAACTCCATCAATGCTTATCGTTACCTCTGTGCTAAAGACAGTGAGAACGCGCGTAAAGCCGCGGGGCTTGCTTGTATCTTGATGGTTGTGGGTCCACTTATTTGGTTCCTACCGCCTTGGTATGTGAGCGCATTTATGCCTGATTTCGCTGACCAATACGGCAGCGTGGGTGGCGATGCTGCCTACTTGGCATTCGTACAAAACGTGATGCCAGCCGGTATGGTGGGTCTATTAATGTCAGCGATGTTTGCTGCGACCATGTCTTCAATGGATTCAGGTCTTAACCGTAACGCTGGCATCTTTGTGATGAACTTCTACTCGCCAATCTTGCGTCCAAACGCAAGCCAAAAAGAGCTGGTAGTGGTCAGTAAAGCAACCACCGTTATGATGGGCTTCATTATCATTGGTATCGGTCTGTTCATTAACTCACTGCGCCACCTAAGCCTATTCGATATCGTATTGAACGTTGGTGCACTCATCGGCTTCCCAATGCTTATTCCTGTACTTCTGGGTATGTGGATCCGCAAGACGCCAGACTGGGCGGGCTGGATGACACTGGTTGTTGGTGGTTTTGTTTCTTACCTCTTTGGTATTTCGCTACAAGCACACCACATCGAAAACCTATTTGGTCTTGAGCAAAGCTTCACGACTCGTGAATGGTCAGATCTAAAAGTGGGTCTAAGCTTAGCAGCACACGTTGTGTTCACTGGTGGCTTCTTCATTCTAACCACTAAGTTCTACAAAGGTCTGACACCCGAGCGTGAACAAGAAGTTGAGCAACTGTTCACTAATTGGAACACACCGATTGTGGCTGATAGCGAAGAGCAGCAAAACCTAGATACTAAACAACGCGGTATGCTAGGCAAGCTAATCAGTACGGCAGGTTTTGGTATCCTTGCAATGGCATTGATTCCAAACGAGCCTACTGGTCGTCTACTGTTCCTAGTCTGTGGTTCGATGGTACTGGCTGTCGGTATCTTGTTGGTGAATGCCTCTAAGAATGGTCAAGCGTCATCTTCAGAGCTATCGACTCAGTAATACGCTCGCGACTTTAGCGCAGTAATCAATTAAACGGCAACCAACATGATTTGGTTGCCGTTTTTTTTTGCATTTATCTGATGACAAATAACAAAAAAGGTCTGGAGAAGTTCCAGACCTTTTGCTGATATTGATAGCTAGCTATTTTTGATAGGTTGGATAATCGGTCAAGCCCTTCTCCCCACCACCAAACAGTGTGTTCGGATCGTGCTGTGCTAATGGGTAACCATGCTTAAGTCTATCAGGCAGATCTGGATTGGATACAAACGGGCGACCAAAGCCAATCATATCGGCTAGGTTATCCTCTATGGTTTTTTGAGCGGTTGCTGCGTTGTAGCGACCCGCATAGATGAGTACCCCGCTAAAGGCGTCACGCAATGCTTGTTTGAAGCTGCGTGGGGTTTCTGGTGCATCATCCCAATCCACTTCAGCAATGTGCAGGTAAGCAATATTGAGCGTATTCAGCAATGCTGCTGCCGCAGTGTAGGTCTCTTCGGGATTGGCATCGACAGTGCCGTTTAATGTGGTTAATGGCGCTAAACGCACTCCGACTCTGTCACTGCCCACCGCTTCATTTAATGCGGTGACCACTTCAGAAAGAAAACGCAGACGATTTTCCAAACTGCCACCGTATTCATCGCTGCGTTGGTTTGATTCTGAATCAATAAACTGATTCACCAAATAGCCATTTGCCGCGTGCAACTCAACACCGTCAAAACCGGCTGCCATCGCATTGTGTGCCGCCTGACGATATTCTTCGACCACCTTTGCGATTTCATCCACACTCAAGGCTCTTGGCTCAACCACATCAACAAAGCCCGGCTCATCACTGCCGTTATCAATAAACACTTTCACATTTTCGGCTTTTAGGGCAGAAGAAGATACTGGCTGTTGACCGCCAATATTGTCTGGATGAGTCACTCGACCAACATGCCACAGTTGAGCAAAAATCTTACCGCCTGCGTTGTGCACAGCATCGGTCACTTTACGCCAACCTTGGATCTGTTCCTGAGAATAGATGCCGGGTGTCCAAGCATAACCCTTACCCATTGGAGAGATCTGCGTGCCTTCAGCAACAATTAAACCCGCGCTGGCTCGCTGAGCGTAGTAAGTCGCCATCATCTCGTTGGCAACGTCTCCTGGCTGACTTGCTCTTGAGCGAGTCATGGGTGGCATAACAATACGATTTTCCAGACTAAGCTGACCAAGTTGAATCGGTTGAAAAAGGCTCATGGTGATTTCCTCTGCAAGTAGTATGAGTTAACAATTGGGGCAAAAAGCACTGATAACAAGCAATGAAACGGTTTTGTTTGCCATCTCATCGAACACAACGACTTCTAGGCACGTTTCTCTATAAAGAAACTCAATAGGTAAGCGTTTTTTATAGACGCACTTTCATCGGTTACCACAGCGCATCAAAAGGTAAATAAACCACATTCGACACAATCAGCACCACCATCACCAGCAAGGTCAGTTGCATTCCTAATACTCTGCCTTTGAAGCCTTGCTTAAGAATCGCTTTGGCGTGCATTATCCGCCCTGCCACAAACAACAGCCCCAAAACATGAATCAAGATAAGAGGCGCACCGTTGTATTCCACCAGCGCCATCAAGATAAGCGTAATGGGAATATAGTCCATCGCATTACTTTGGGCACTGCGGGCGATTTGCAACGCCTCAACACCGCCATCGGAAAATGAGACTTGATGTTTGCGTCGCTGCTTAATCACTTCAAAGGCTAACCAGATCATGATAACCGCCATTAATGACGCGTATAACGCTGTGATCATAAAGGTATGAACTCCTGTTTCTATAAACTTAATCTCATTGCGCGCAAACAGATACGACTTGCGAGCCAGTAAAAAGTGTAGCTTAAGCAAAACATTACGCATCTTTGAATGTAAAAATGCCTCAGCAAAGGGCTGAGGCATTTTATGTTCGCTATCTGCTCTCATTGAGCAGGTCAAGGTCGTTCAATCAACCTTGGTACTTGTAATAAACCGTTGAAAGCGGCGGCAAGCACAGCTGTAGCGACTGAGGTTGAGATTCGCTCTCGACCTTTTCAGTCTGAGCGGTTTCAATCACACTAAAGCCGCTTCCAGCAAACTGAGTATCATCGGTATTCAACACCAACTGATAACGTCCCGCTAATGGTACACCTAAACGGAATGAGTCATGGGGAACTGGGGTAAAGTTGCTAATCACCAAAATACGCTCCCCGTTCTCGCTGATACGCTCGTGAGCAAGCACACTCGCATCCGCCGCATCTTGTAAGCGCCACTCATAACCTTTTGGCTCTGAATCCAACTCATGTAACGCTTTCTCTTCACGGTACAAATGGTTGAGTGCCTTAGTCAGTGCTTTCACACCTTGGTGACGTTCAAAGTCCAGCAAGAACCATTGCAATTGATCATCATGGTTCCATTCACCGGTTTGACCAAATTCTGCGCCCATAAAGTTAAGCTTCTTACCCGGTTGAGCATACATGTAACCCATATAAGCTCTAAGGTTAGCTGTCTGCTGCCACTCATCACCCGGCATTTTATTGTGGATAGAACGTTTACCGTAAACCACTTCATCGTGAGACAAAGACAAGACATAGTTCTCACTGTGCGCATACACGAGCGGGAAAGTAATGGTGTCGTGATGATATTTTCTGTGTACGGGATCTTCTTGGATATAGGACAGACTGTCGTGCATCCAACCCATATTCCACTTAAATCCAAAACCAAGACCACCCATAAAGGTCGGCGCAGAAACACCCGGGAACGCCGTTGACTCTTCAGCTATGGTCATCGCATTCGGGAAGTGTTTATATACCTCTTCGTTCATCCATTTCATTGTGGCTATCGCATCGTAGTTCTCACGACCACCATCAATATTGGGCACCCACTGATCATGGCTACGGGAGTAATCGAGGTACAACATAGACGCCACCGCATCAACGCGGATACCATCAATATGGAACTGCTCAAACCAATACAGCGCATTGGCGACTAAGAAGCGTCGTACATGTTCACGGCTTAAATCGTAAATGTACGAGTTCCAATCTTGGTGCCAACCGCGACGTGGATCGGGATCATGGAACAGAGGAGTACCATCAAAGTTTGCCAAACCATGACCATCCGCCGGGAAGTGCGCTGGCACCCAGTCCAACACCACACCGAGACCTGCTTGGTGACATTTGTCGACGAAGTATTTGAAATCATCAGGAGCACCAAAGCGACTGGTCGGTGCAAACAGACCGACGGGTTGATAACCCCACGAACCATAGAAAGGGTGTTCGGATACGGGCATCAATTCAACATGGCTGTATCCCATCTCACACAGATAAGGCACTAACTCATCGGCCAATTCGCGATAGTTGAGAAAATCACCGTTCTCTTTGCGCTTCCAAGAGCCCGCATGTAACTCATAAAATGATAAAGGCTGCTTACGTTTTACGGTGACTTCACGATTCTGCCAGGTGTCATCCTGCCATTGATAATTGCGGTGGTTATAGGTGACCGAAGCCAAAGACGGGAACTGTTCGGAATAGAAACCCCAAGGATCGGCTTTATGCGGCAGTCCCTCACCATTAGGACCTTTAATTTCAAACTTATATTGCGTGCCTTCTGGCAGCTCAGGTAGAAACAGTCCCCAAATGCCATAATCTAGACGCTGCATTGGGTTACGACGACCATCCCAGCCGTTAAAATCGCCAACAATACTCACGGCGGAAGCATGAGGGGCATAAACCAAGAAACGCGTCCCTTCCACCTGCTTACCTTCACGCTCTAGCGAGACAAATTGAGCGCCGAGGTTGTGGTACATCTGTTTAGGTGTGTGCAGCTCTTCGTATTCTGCGTAGATGCCGTGATACTGATAGGGATCATCGATCAACTGCTCGGTACCTGCCCAATCAACGATCAATTTATAGTGCGTCCAACGTAGATCCTGATCTGATTTAAGAACAAAAATAAACTCTTGATCCTTGTCCTGCTCTAACGCAATACGCTCTCCTGAACTTAACACCGCGGTGACATTGTCAGCCCCTGGCATCCATACTCGTAGCGCAACGCCTTGCTGCTGTGCATAGGGTCCCAAAAAAGAAAATGGGTCTGCGAACGACGCGTTTAGCAATTGCTGGTGCGTCTGTTCTGAGTTTACTAGCCTTTTGTTCTTCAACGTCTATCTCCTGTGGCCAAGCTGCCTGTTATTATTCAAAGTTATGGGTGGTGCGCCTGCTGATATTGGATCATCGGCAATAATGACCACTTTTGGGGTACATGGGCTTGTTCGACATAAACTAAAATGCCCGCATACTGCTGCGGGCTTATACCCAAATCACTCTCACTAAACCTGACACATTGAGGTAACTTGGGCATATCAGTGCATTTCATTCTACTGAAAACCAATCACCCTTGAAGTGATAAAGCCCTGATTTTCAAGTTCCATCCCAGTTTGTATAGCTGGAAAACCGATTTCTTGGCTTTCGCTATCACCCAACCTGGCTACGCACTTGCGTTAATTGTTGCGCAATACGATTAACACTGTCTTGTTCAAACATCTGTTCAATCGGTAACGACAGTTTTCTGCGCCAGTTTTGATACTCTTGCGTGGTTCCTGGAATATTGACTGGCAAGTCCATTTCCAACCAATCTTCAAGCTGTACACTGAGGAGGTTGGTCGCACCCGACGCTAAGTGCAATTGCAACGCTTCACTGAGATAGCTGTCCATTGGCACCAGACTGGCGTCTCGACCAACACCGGAAGGCAAATAACCGTGCCATGCGATACTGTCTAAGATCCGTTGCTTATCACGCAATCTTTGCTCAAACAGTGGCGCTAATTTATCTTCAGGATAAATGCCAAGCGACTGTCCCATTTTAAGATCCTCGCAATGCCAATAGCCTCGCAAGGTAGGCATGTCATGGGTACAAAGCGCAGCCATTGATTGTGGCGCATAATGTTGAGGGGAAACAAACCCTCCATCATCTGCTGTTTCAAAAAAGAACACTTTGTAGGAATGTACTCCCGCTTCTCGCAAGATATGTTCAATTTCCACCGGAACCGTACCAAGATCTTCACCGATCACAGTGCATTGATGGCGGTGCGATTCTAACGCGAGGATCGCCAACATGGTTTCAACCGAATAATAGAGATAAGCCCCTTCTGTCGCCGCTTTGCCACGCGGGATCCACCACAAACGGAGCAACCCCAACACATGATCAATCCGCAAACAGCCACAATGCTTCATATTGGCGCGCAACAAATCAATATAGGCTTGATAACCCGTTTGCTCTAGAACCTGAGGATTGAGCGGCGGCAAACCCCAACTTTGTCCTTGTGGACCAAGAATATCCGGCGGCGCACCGATGCCGGCTTCCATCACCAAGTTGCCTTTGTCTGCCCATGTCTCAGAGCCAGAATCCGCGACGCCAACGGCCAAGTCGCGATACAGACCAATGGTCATGCCTTTTTGCTCAGCCAGTGCTTGAACACGGCTAATTTGCGTATCGGCGACCCATTGCAGGAACTGGTGAAAATGAATGCTATCTTGATTGTCACGAATAAACTTTTGTGTCCCAGCAAACTCAAAGTGGCGCAGTTTTTCAGGAAATACTGGCCATCCCCAAACCGCTTCGTCTTGGGCGCGCAGTTGGCAATGTATGGCATCAAAGGCGGCTTGATGCAGTAAACTATCTCCGCCTTGCTCAACAAACCCGAGGAAGGCTTCACCTTGTGGTGTCAAGCTATCGAGGTGCTGCTGTTTAAACTGTTTGAAGACCAATTCTAACGCCGACATTTTCAGCTCAGAGACTAAGCGATAGTCGACCCAATCGGTTTGACGTGCCTGCTGTAAGCGGTGATGAAACTCAGCACTTTGTATCAATGCTTGTGCCTCGCCATTCTCGGCAAAGCCCGGTGTCGCCGTCACGTCGATATAGAGAATGTTTAACCAACGTCTTGAAGATGGACTGTAAGGGCTTGCGGCTTCTGGGTTAGCAGGAAACAGCGAGTGTATCGGGTTAATACCCACAAAATCCCCGCCTCTATCGGCAATCTCACTGACCAGTTTTTTAAGGTCAGAAAAGTCTCCAATCCCCCAGTTGTCATCACTTTTTAGGGTATAAAGCTGGATACTGGGTCCCCACAGCTTCTTACCTTGCTCAATCGCAGTTGGCTTATAGCAGGCTCGGGGCGCTCGAATGAGCAGACTTTGATACGGCAGTTTTCGGCGTTTACGTGACACCTCAAGTTGATGATAACCCCACGGTAAATTATCCGGTAATTCGAACACCAAGGGACCGCCATTTTGACGCTCATCACGGCGGATCTGAGACTGTAGATAACCTTCAAACACCTCACCTTGTTCCGTCGTTAGACGCCAACTAAAGTCACTTTCTCTCGCACTGCTGCTGAGATATAAACTGACTTCCGTCGCGTCATCATCTTGAATCACACAGACAGGATCGAGTACCTCCTGTCTATGCTTTTTCTCAGCGGAGGCCAGCAGGCTATCACTGTCATTGGTATCATAGCCAAGCGCTTTCAATAGCTCGACGATGGTAGAAGCCTCAACTTGGGTCTCTTGACCCGTCGCATTAATATAGCGATCCGCAATCCTTGCCATATCGGCGACGTGCATTAATGTGTTGCTATCTATCATTTTGCTCTCCGGAGGCACCAGCTCCTCCATGAACGTTATATATCACACGAAAAATCGACCAAGCCAAGGCACTGCCTTGGCTTGAAATAGAACTAACGAGTGACCGATTCCAATTTCCAAATGTTATTCACATAGTCGCGAATACTGCGGTCAGAACTGAACTTACCGACTAAGGCGGTATTTAAGATCGCTTTTTTCGCCCAACCCGCTTGATCGCGATACTGCTCATCCATCGCTTCATGAGCAGAGACATAAGAGGCGAAATCCGCTAATACCAAATAAGGGTCGCCACCATCGATCAGACTGTCAAAGGTTGCTCTCAGTTTACCCGGTTCTCCAGGCGTGAACTCATCACCGAGCAAGAGATCCAAAGAAGATTTAAGCAGTGGATCCGCGTGGTAATAATCATAAGGGTTATAACCTTGAGCACGTAGAGCCTCAACACCATCCACTTCCAAGCCGAAAATATAGATGTTGTCATCGCCTACTTCTTCACGGATCTCCACATTAGCACCATCCATCGTTCCGATGGTTAATGCGCCGTTTAGTGCCAATTTCATATTACCGGTGCCTGAGGCTTCTTTACCAGCGGTTGAGATCTGCTCAGAAACGTCGGCGGCAGGAATAATAATCTCGGCAATGCTCACTCTATAGTCAGGAATGAACACCACTTTCAACTTGTCATTCACTCGTGGATCAGAGTTCACTTTCTCCGCAATTTTGTTGAGCGCATAGATGATCTCTTTTGCTAAGTGATAACCCGGCGCCGCTTTTGCTGCAAAGAAAACCACTCTCGGTACCATGTCAAAGTCAGGATCATTCAACAGGCGATAGTAAAGCGACAAAATGTGCAGCATATTAAGATGCTGACGCTTATATTCGTGCAGACGTTTGATCTGCACATCAAAGATGGCATCGGTATTCAGAGCAATACCCATGTTGTCTTGTACCCAATCAGCTAAGCGCTGTTTGTTGGCTTTTTTCACCGACATATACTGCTTTTGGAACTGCCCATCTTCTGCAAATTTGGCAATCCCTTGCAACTGGTCAAGATCCGCTGGCCATTCTGAACCAATTTTATCGGTGATCAGAGCGGATAGACCTGGATTACAATATTTCAACCAACGACGCGGCGTAATGCCATTGGTGACATTATGTAAACGTGTTGGATAGAGTTCGTGAAACTCGGGGAATAGATCGCGTTTCACTAATTCAGAGTGCAACGCCGCCACACCATTCACCGCGTAAGAGCCAACCACGCAAAGATTTGCCATACGCACCATTCGATGGAAACCTTCTTGAATAATCGACAGTTTTTGCTGTTTAGCAACGTCGCCCGGCCACTTGGCACGTACCTCTTGCAAGAACAAATGGTTGATATGATAGATGATCTCCATATGTCGAGGCAGTAGACGTTGAATAAGCGACTCGCTCCAAGTCTCTAGGGCTTCTGGTAGCAAGGTGTGATTGGTATAAGCGAAGGTTTTGGTACAAACCGCCCAAGCTTCATCCCAAGTAAACAGATGTTCATCCATCAAAATACGCATCAATTCGGGAATAGCGATTGTTGGGTGAGTATCATTGAGCTGAATGGTCTCATAGTCCGGCAATGAAGCCAGGCTATGACCCGACTGTATGTGGCGACGTAATATATCTCGTATGGATGCCGCACTATGGAAATATTGCTGCATCAAACGCAGCGTCTTGCCTTTCTCATGATTATCGTTGGGGTAAAGCACCTTGGTGATATTACCCGCATCGATGAGCGAGTGCTGTGCTTCAAAGTAGTCACCGTTGTTAAAGCTCGCTAGCGAGAAAGGTGCTATCGCTCGACATTCCCATAGACGAAGCGGGTATACCGTGTCGCTTTCATAGCCAACAATCGGCAGATCCCAAGGCATACTCTGTACCGTCATGCCCGGAACCCAGCGACGACGTTCAACACCCTCATCTTGGTACACTTCGACATGACCATAAAAGCCGATCTCTTGGGCTAATTCAGGGCGAGCCACCTCCCAAGGATAACCTTCTACACAACGCCAAGCGTCCGGCGCTTCTTTTTGATGACAATCTTGGAATGACTGCTTAAACAAACCATATTCATAGTGCAGACCATAGCCGACGGTTGGGAACTCCTGTGCGGCACAAGAATCCATAAAACAAGCGGCGAGTCGCCCAAGACCACCATTACCCAAAGAAGGATCGCGTTCCTCTTCCAATAAGTCCGTCAGATTGTGCCCCATCTCTTCCATTGCTTGCGCAACTTGCTGATACAGTCCCATGCTAATCAAGTTATTACCGGTTAAACGACCAATCAAAAATTCTAGAGAAAGGTAGTTAACACTTTTAGCATTCTGAATACGCTTGTCTGATTCGGTTTCCAAAAGATCGAGTGTGGTAAATTCAGCTAGCGCTCGCCCCATCGCCAAATACCATTGTTGAGGTGATGCATGCTCCACTGTGGTGGCATAGGTTGCCGATAGATGCTGTTTGACACTATTTTGGAAAGAAGTTTTATCGAACTGGTTTTGCTGCGTAGGTTTCATTGCGAAATCTCACTTTTCGTCCATTCGCCGCCATTTCCATAAATGGGAAGGTGGCTTTATTTACACCGTCCTCCGACTAAACACTCCATGGAGGGTGACTAATGGAAACTCGAATAAAACAGGCTCCTTGTCAAAAGGGGCGACAATCGTCACCCAAGCCTAAAGCTATTCAAGTTCCATACATTACCTTCACTCTAAAGGGTAAATAAGAAACTAGTGCTATATGGAAACCGTTCAAAGCAGCATTTTGATAGGTAGATCACAGAGTGTGATAATATTTGCTCCGCGCAACGGCATTTTGTCGTTATTAGTTACATCTTTAGCGCTTATATTCGCACCAAAGGTGATGATAATCACAAAAAACCTCTAATATTCAGTAATTTTTTAACAGCTTTATTAACAATTTTAGCCTTTACTCCCACAAAAAAGCGTGAAACTCACCTAGCAAACCCCATAAGAAAACCACTCTTTATTGAGTGAACAATTGATTGCATGCATTTCGAACTGAGACTGAAAAGTAGCGTAAAATCGCTCCCATCACCCCACATTTACAATAACGCCATATTATTATAATTATAAAAATTGATAATTTCTTATTGGCGCATCCTTTCCCTATACTTCTCCACATCGAAACGAAACACGAAACAAATAACACAGGTATTTGGAGCAGATAATGAAAATGAATCATATTGGCCTAATGGTCGGAGATATGGATAAAGCCGTAGAGTTCTACACTAAAGCGCTAGGTCTACGCATCGTTATGAACAACACTAAAGTGGTTGAAGAGCGTGAAACCGCAATCGGTCGCATGTGTATCGAGGTGTTTGGTGAGGGCTTCAAAGGCTTCAATATCGCTCACCTACTCACAACAGATGGCATTGGTGTTGAATTGTTCGAGATGAAAGAACGTCAAGAACGTCACGTTGTCGACTTCTCGCGTCTGGGTATCTTTCACTTCTGTCTACAAACTGATGATTTCGCAACAACCATTGCCAACGTTGAAAAGTTTGGTGGTAAAGCGCGTATGGATGTCATGCGCTACCACCCAGAAGACGATAACAAGCCAGCACAAATGATCTATATGGAAGACCCATTTGGTAACCTATTTGAGCTTTACTCGCACACGTATGAAGAGACTTACTCTTCTGATTACGAGTAATTCTCTCAGGTCGAAAATGACAGAAGCAGTATTGGCATTGTTGCCAATACTGCTTTTTTTGTATGGGCTATCGGATTACGGAAAAGGTTGAGCTTCTGCATCGCGCAGCATCTCTTTTGTCTTCAAGCAACGGTACTAGTGAAATTTGGTGATGGCATTAGTAATAAAGTAAAGTTAGGCAGTCATGTAATAAGTTAGATTTATTATTTATCAACAAATAAATAGCCATTTGTTATCAATGTTTTTTCTACTAAGAGTGTGTCAACATAGCGTTTCTGGAGAAGAACGTTTATTTTGAATAACGTTTATGCAGAACAATCTCATCTACGATGAGAAAGCCTTAACATACCTCTGTTAGTCTCTTCGCCATGACCCACATTACCTTAAGCGGTAGGATTTAAGGGTCTTGAGGTAATTTAGGGATAAAGAACGTATAATTATTTTACTTCCAACTATTTAAGTGAGCCAATGAACTACTTAACTACTTTTTTAAAGGGAATGGCCATGGGGGCTGCTGATGTCGTACCCGGCGTCTCTGGCGGCACTATCGCTTTTATCACTGGTATCTATGACACTCTATTAGAAAGCATTCGTCGCATTAACCCTAGCTTGTTCGGTATCATCAAAAAGCAAGGGGTTAAAGCTGCATTTACTCATATCAATGGTCTGTTTTTGATCTCACTGTTTGCAGGGATCATGACATCGATTCTGACGTTAGCTAAGTTTATTTCATGGGCGCTAGACACACACCCAATCCCTGTTTGGTCTTTTTTCTTCGGCCTTATTTTAGTTTCGGTTTATCACGTACTAAAACAAGTTCAGCAACGCAACTTGGTGCAAGGACTGTTTTTACTTCTCGGAGTCATCTTTGCTTATAGCATTACCATTCTTAGCCCACTGCAAATGGATCCAACCAGCTTTAATATCGTCATTGCCGGCGCTATCGCCATCTGCGCAATGATTCTACCGGGTATCTCAGGGAGTTTTATTCTACTGCTGATTGGTATGTATGGACCCGTTCTAGGCGCCGTCAAAAGCCTGCAGCTTGATGTTATGGCACTCTTTGGTATGGGGTGTGTGATCGGGCTACTTTCGTTCTCGCATCTGCTTTCTTGGTTGCTCAAACGCTACAGAGACTTTGCTCTGGTATTTTTAACCGGTTTGATGATTGGCACACTACCCAAATTATGGCCATGGAAAGAAACGATCAGCTGGAGAACTAACTCAAAAGGTGAACAAGTCCCTCTTCTACAAGAAAACCTTTCACCTTTCGGTTTTGAAAACATCACGGGCCAACCATCACAACTACTTGTCGCGATTATTTTGATGTTCACTGCTATCTTTTTGGTACTGGGATTGGAAAAAATTGCCGATAACGGTGAACCCGTTACAAACAAATAGTTTTATTTAGAGCTTTCTAGCAATTGGCTTTCTAACCGCTAACTTTCTATCAACGCTCAGCCCTGTGGTTGGGCGTTTTTTTTATCTAGCTCTAATCAATAGAGCCAAATCTTGGACGTTTACTGAATGGTTGAACAGCCTTTAATTGGCGTTTACAAATCGTTCAGCTTTTGCGAATAGTTTGTCGCAATGGACTTTCTGTTTAGCATACTCTGAAGAGCCTTCATCCATTGAATCAAGAACTTCTTTGGCTTGTTGGTATTCTTGAACCATATAAGAAAAACGCTCTTCAAATGCATTTTTGCTCATTTTGCTCGTTTTCTTACCTGTTCTTCTAGCTGGCTTTTTCATAATAACCTCATAATTTCCATAATTTTTCTTGTTCGCGTTCCAACAAAATATTTTCGATCTTTTTTCTTATCAAATGAATATTTTCATGGCGCTCACTTTTGGACTGATTGTCAGCGCTCACAACTGCCCGCTTAAGCCCTTTCGATTTTTTCAACGTCTGATCTCCATTACAGGTGAGAGGTAAATGATCCCAAGGCAGTACCTTGCGAATTTTTATTTCACCAATGTGTTCAGACTGACAAAATGAAAAAAGTTAAATCCAAATCGTTGGTGTTTACTTTGGGAAGGACATGACGCTTTAGCTCATCGCTATTTGCTGATTTGTGGCGGAAGACCAATAAGTCTCATTGCGGTGAAGGTAATAATTAACTAGGTACGATTAACTTTGGCTCATTCGCCGTTTTCTGCTCACGTAAAGCATAGTACCAATAAATTTTCCGATTGTTTTTTCGAGTCATTTTGCTCCTTTTTAATGCTTTAAAGAGAGACCTTACCTCACTGGAAAGTAAGCAAGGTCTCACCAAAAGCGCTTATAGCGTTGTAACGTTCGCAGCTTGTGGGCCTTTGCCACCTTGCTCGATGTTAAATGCAACTTTTTGGCCTTCATTTAATGTTTTGAAGCCATCACTCTCGATTGAACGAAAATGAACAAATACATCTGCAGTGCCGTTATCTGGAGTGATAAAACCGAAACCTTTTGATTCGTTGAACCACTTTACTAGACCAGTTGTTTTATTTGACATATATATCTCGATAGATTGATTGAGTAAAAAAAGAAAGCTACTAAATAAGAAATGAAGAAAAAGGGATCGCAGGATAGATATGACGAATCAAAAGAATACTGAGAAGAACTTGAACTAAATAGTTTATCAATAGCTCACTGTTTGAGCTGAGCGACACTATACATGATGTATACACAATAGATACCTATTTCTTGTTTTATTTTTATTTTCCCATCAATTCATACTGTTAGTACCACTGTCGGCAGAGCGTGGAGTTTTAAACCACTGAATTAAGCCCCTTTTCTACTTTTACGGAGTCATATCACCCCTAGCCCAAAATAAAAAAAGCCAGCGGATAAATCCACTGGCTTCTCATCATGTTTTGTTCTAGTTAGCTAAAAATTATTTACCCGCGTATTTACCGTGAGATTTCTCTAGCTTGTAGAAAGTTGCTTGAACGTAGTCATCTAGGTCACCAGAAATGTTCTGGTTGTATACGCCAGCTTTAAAGTACATGTACTTGCCACCTGCGTCATAACCACTCTCAGACATATCAACAACTTGAACTACATCGTCTTTGCCTTCACGCATTAGAGAGACTGTCATTGTGTTACCAACGACTTCGATACGGTAGCTGAACTTCTCACCAAGAGCGATACCCTCGTCACCGATCTCACCAGTCATACCACCAACAAGGTCAAAGTAGTTATCTGTGCCTTTTAGTGTATTCTCGTGAGCAAAGTAAACTGTACCTTTCTCGCGGTTTGGCAGTTTGCGGTAATACAGACGAATTGGCTCATCATCTTTATCGTGGATCTGACCGATGATAAAGCGACCAACTTCACCAAGTTCACCTGTCGTCGTTGTGTGGTCAATTTTTAGTGTTGCTTCTAGCACACCATCAACACCACCCGCAGCTTTCTGATCTTCTACCGGCGCAGAACTGAATACCCAGTTGTTTGCGTTAACGCCTTTAGTTGAAACCGACTTGTCACCTTGACGTAGCATTTCACGTAGTTCTGTACGCGCGTACTTAGTGTTCTTAGAAGTACGAACACCTTTAACGAATGACTTAAACGTTAGACCACCATCAGCGGCTGTAAAGAATACGTCTGGGTGCTCATAACCGTTTGCAAGATCCCATTCAAATACATCATCTGGACGGTTGTTCTTGTTGTGGTCAAATGGTTGAGATAGGTACCAAGACGTCAAGTCGAAGTTTTCGCTTGGCTTGTTGCCCGCTTTTGGTGTTGCTGGCAGTGACTTCGGCGTTTCAATACGCGCATTCCAGTCACACTTAGCTGTTGTTTCACACGGATAAACTGCAGGTGCACCGAAGTTACCTTTACGTAGGTCTTTACGTGCATCTTTTGCTTTCATGTCTGCTTTTTTCTTAGCAAGCATTGCTTGTTCAGCGGCAATCACTTCAGGAGTGATGATGTGCTCAGTTGGACATGCGTTGATATCACAGTTGATCGCTGCAAGCTCAGTCACACTGTTCCAACTGTTCTTGGTGTTGCCGTGACCAACATACTTAACGAAACGAGCTTTAACTGGGTTGAACTCAAAACGCTCATAACCCACTACACCACCAGAACTCAGCTGACCTTCAAGAACTGGAGCCCAGTTTTTGCCGTCTTCACTAACTAGAATATCAAAGCGAGTCTGACGTTCATTACCTTTGTGGAATGACGCTTGAATTGCATTGAACTCGTTGATTGAACCGTAATCGTACACAGCCCATTGTCCGTCACCATTCACTGACCAACGCGTGTTTGTCTTGCCATCGAATAGACGATCTGGACCGTTACCATCGTGACCACTTGCTTCAATTGAAACAGGCTTTAGGATTGGGGTACGTGGTAGTTCTTGATCAGAACAGTAGTCAGTTTTACAGTTAACACCAACAAATTCAGTCACACTGTTCCAAGCACTCTTAGAGTTGCCTTGACCAACGTAACGAATATAACGACCTGTGGTTTCTGCAAAGTCGAAACGCTCTAGGTTCGCTGAGATGCCAGAACTTGCGCCACCAGTAATAACTTTCGTCCAGTTTTTACCATCTTTACTCACTTCGATATCGAATAGAGTTTTGCGCTGATCGCCTTTGTGGAAAGACAGTTTTACTGCATCAAAAGCAATCTCTTGACCGTAGTCAAACGTCATTGTTTGGCCTTTACCGTTTGAAGACCAACGTGTTGAAGCATCACCGTCAATTGTTCTGTCTGGCGTGTTGCCGTCATGAGCAGAAGCCGTCACAGATTTTGGTGCCGGAGTTTTGATGTCCATTGAGTCAGCGAATGCTGTACCCGATAACGCAACCATGATTGAAGTCGCTAGTAAGCTTTTTAAGGTCATATGTTTCATTTCTACATCACTTTTGTGTTATAAAATTACAAACAAATCAAGAGAGGTTATTGCAACCGGTTGATTTAATTAAGTTTTCTTAACTTTACATATATTTTAACGTAATCTTGTATTACAAATAAGTACTTGTTTATCAAAACGAGACTGCCGTCAGCAAATTTCGCCGTTTAACCACCTGATATCCTACAAAAGTCTCGTTTTTATAAATAATTTACACAAATACTGGATAAAACCTTGGCTTTGTATCTAGTGATTATGGCTATTTTCTGCTTTTGATTGGTCTCATTACGCCACTTTTTAAGCTTCTCTAAACTGGACAATATTTTACCCAATCACTATCGGAAGATGTAAAAATGAAAAATATCATTTTAATTCAAGATATTATGAATAAGGGCACCAAATGATATTCAATAAAAACAAAAAGACGCTGCCCGAGGGCAGCGTCAGCACATAATAGATAAGGGAAAGAGGTTATGTCGAACTAATAACGACTAACCTATGATTTCTTCTTTTAAATCAATTAAAAAACAAAATTGACCATGACCGTAAACATATCCGCGTCACTATCAACAGGCGTCTCAACAAATGGACCCGATTGACCACCGAACGCGCTAAAAGTCTGCCATTCTGCATTTATCGAAACGCTATACATAACGTCATACCTGACACCTAACAACCAGCTCTCACCCGTTTTACCATCGTAAATAGACGTCGAAGTTGACCTAGCATATTTCTGGCCGAACTGGGTATAGGGAGTGAATTTGCCCATTCGATACGCGGCGCCTGTATACCAAGATTTCGTCAAGTCGTTGTATTGCCCTTCAGCGGTTAGCTTCAATTGACCGATTTCGTACTCCGCTCCAAGCGAATACAACGAGATTTCTTCATCATCAGATGAAGCTATCTGTTGATTATTCACTTTGACTTTCTGGTCATATGTTGAATCAAGATAAGTAAAGTTGATCCTGTAATTATCCCCAGTGAGTAAAGCGTTCACCCCCCACATAAACTCCGTTTCAAACTCCAAGCTAACCACTTTATTTAGCTCTACATCATTGTTATCTTTAAAGCCCACATAAGGCGTCAGTGATAACTGCATTTCATCTGATAATGAATGGTTCCAAATAATACTCGCACCATTGTAAGCCGTCACGCCGAGTATGCTGTTGTAAACCTCTTCGTTAGGTCTAGCAGAAGTATAAGCATGACCGACATAGTAGTATTCCGATGCTAAAAAGACCGGTAGCCTTAAACGTCCAACTCGAAATTCAAAGTCGTCATAAGCGGCACTTAAATAAGCCCATTCTACTTGAGGTTCACTCCAATGATCTTGAGGTCGCTTCACTAACTGCAACGACGCATTAAAAGCGTTGTAGTAATAATCGAACTGCAATCCGAAAGTGGTATCGCAATCAAAACAGTTGTCATCATTAATGTTACGGTTTACCAGTAAAGCCGTTTCATTCTGCGAACTCGCCCAAGAAGTCGAACCGAAACCACTGACGCTCAGGTTATCTGTCAAGTCTATGGCAGACCACGTAGGTAAACTAACACTCACAAGAGAAATGGCTAGAAGGCTATTTTTCATTATTATTTCTCCTTGCTGACAACATAAAGCACCTTCGCCTCTGCCGGAACAGCGTTAAGGGGCGCATAGCCAATACGATTGGGTTTGGCTTCCATCCAAACAATTAATGAATCAAGAGAGGCGCTATGGATTTCTTTTGGTGGTCGGGCTTTGCCAGCAAATGACAAACCCGCCCAATAGGCATTCATCTGCGCAATATCCTTCCCCAAAAGATATTGATAAAACTCTGAACGCTCTACAGAGGATTCAGGCCAATCGGAAAGTTCGATTCGTTTACCTTGCAATGATTTCGCCTTGCCTCGATATAACATCCTTGCTTTGCTATTGGAGAGCTGTTGAAAATCTGAGTTTAAGGTGAAGACCGCATATTGGTTGGCGGCGAATGCTCGACTATCAAACCATAGCATCGCGATGATAAGACCAAAAAGGTATACCACGCTGCGATACCACTGCTGTTTTATCTTGCACTCACGAATGATGTTAGGTTTCATTGAGTTAGATTCTTATCGATTCCATTCATAGTCATCTAATAGATTAGTTCACTCGTTAACAGGTTCAAATTTAATCTCAAAGTTTAGCGAGTCAACGAGCATCCAACACAACTAACACTTTTGCTGTGACGAATTTTTTTTTAGAATCGCCCGTATCCTAATAATTATTTTTGAAACTCACATGAACAAAAGCTTAGTTACTAATTTTATCGCGCTGGCTTTATTGGCAGCAGGCTATTTAACCCAAAATCACATTGTGCTTTATGCCGGACTCTTCGCCTTCTCTGGCGCCATTACCAACTGGCTTGCTGTTCATATGCTGTTTGAAAAAGTGCCTGGTTTATATGGTTCGGGTGTCATCCCATCCCGTTTTGAGGAATTTAAGCTGGCCATCAAACACCTTATGATGGAACAATTTTTTACCGATGAGAATATCGACCGCTTTTTAAGTCAAGAGTTGGGTTCTTCGAATCAATTAGATCTAGAGCCTATTATGGAATGTATCGACTTAAATCCTACCTTTGATTCACTAGTGAATGTGATCGAGCAATCTTCATTTGGCGGCATGATTGCCATGTTTGGTGGTAAAGAAGCACTCGAACCATTAAAAGCGCCATTCGTTGAAAAAATGCAACAGTCTATTGTGGAAATCAGCCAAAGTGACACCGTGAAGCAAGCCCTTAAGCAACAACTTGAATCACCGAGCATGCTGAAAGAAGTAAAAGAGAATGTCGAGGCGATTATCGATCAACGCTTAAACGAACTCACGCCTCAACTCGTCAAACAAATAGTACAAACCATGATAAAACAACACCTTGGATGGTTAGTGGTTTGGGGCGGCGTTTTCGGTGGTATTATCGGTGTCATTTCAGCCTGCGTTGTTTAACAGAATCGACTTGTCGCTTTTGCCTAGATTATTCACTTCTGACTAGATTATTGACCTCCCGCTACTGTTCAAAGCCGACATCGCAACTGACGTCGGCTTTTTAGTTCAATTTACACTGTAAACGCTATCCTTCGCTTGTTGAGTGATTAATATGTCCGACTTCAACCATCAGCCCCCCTAATCATGTAACCAACTGCAACTAACTTTAACCGTTTACCCTCACCCAACGAAACAAGACACGATACTGCTAAGCTACTGCACTTCTTATTCCAACCATCAGAGACAAATCACCTAGATGATGAACAAAGGACTCTCAGTCGCACTGGTTAGTTTATTGACACTAGCAGTGTCCGGTTGCAGTTCGCAGCAGTTGCACGATATAGGATTACCTAACCCCCCTATTAACCGTTACCCGGAAAACATGACTGATACACAATTGTGCGAAGTAGCGACTGGAAACAGAGCCACCAACCAGACGGTTGTCGCGCTCGAAGGAGAGATGTTTAGAAGAAGAATAACGTTGCCACAGTGCCATCAGAGGTTAAGAGAATTGTATTTAACACAATGGTGGGCAAGTTTTTCGAAGGAAGGCACGCAATCTGATGATAACGCTACAGAGCCAACTCCACTGCCTGCTATTGAACCAGCAGTGGAGAGCCATTGACTAGCAACTACATATTAAAATCTTCTGCTTTTAGTTTGCTAGCAAGATTGACGCTACTTCCATCATAGCTAAAGACTGTCGGTCCCCCGGTCTTCTTAGTGGTGACATGATCTTCAGAAAATACGACGGTGACACGGGTGTGAGTTTGGACCAAAGCTTCTACTGTTGTCACTGCTCTTTGTTTTTCCAACTCAAGATTAAGTAGGGCCTTTTCTTCATTAAGCTGATCGATAGCATCGGTATTAGCACTATTTAGCGCCTCTAATTCAGCATTTTGCTCTGCCGTGCGGTTTGACTTGGCAATCTTCTTAAGTTCAATTTCACGCCTTACCGACGCCATTTTACGCTCTTGTAAAACCGTATATTGACGCTCGAGTTCAGCCAACTTGTCAGCATAGACTTTGTAATTAGCAAAGGCTGTAATTTTAGTCGCAGTATCGCCCTCAACACCAAGCTGGTTACATAACACTTTTCCGCCTACTTCAGCAGCGCCGCCGCTCAATATTCCCTGCTTTTTATTGGTACCCACAACGGATAAATCGCCGTCACAGCGAATATCGTTATTCAGACAATGAACCGCAAACTGAATATCACCCTTTGCGCTTATATTAGAAAACTGTGCGTAGTTAGCGGTAAGATTCCCCCCACACTCAATAGTACAAGATTTAGGTTCGCCATCATCAACATTATGACCGATGATTCCTTTGCCAATCACGATATCTTGCTGCGACTTCAGTGTTGCAGATTCAACGAATCCACCCACCGTAATCATACCTGTCGCTTCAACATTCATATTGGCTTCAACGTTACCACTGATCACGACACTGCCGTTAAATTTGATGTGGCCAGTTGAGATATCGACATCTTTGACAACCATAGCTTCATCAATGTCGACTGTTGTCGGTTTGATAATCGGCATACCAGGCTCTATCGCAACTAAAACGTTCGGATTCTTAGAAGAGGGTTGAGTGCCTTTGCCTGGTGCAAATGGCGTATCTTTGACTTCTTTAGGCGGAATAACAACACCAGTAACGGTATAGCCGATTTCTCCTTCTTCCGCAGGGATTCGTTTCATAACCGGCGTGCCTCTATCGACAGTAACCACCGCACCCAAATCACGCATGTCTACCTTATCACCATCACCACTCGCTTGAGGCTTGAGGACTCGGTTTCTAGGGTCTTCGGTTAAAGGGACAAACCTAGAATCCTTGCCCTCTTTTGGCGGCTTACCAATCGCAATCGGCTGCACATACTCTTGACCCGCTTTAAGAGTATTACTCAGTAATATGACTTTCTTTAATGCTTTCTTGTTGATCCCTTTTACCACTTTGGCTTCGGCCAGCAAATTTATCAGTACCGCAGGCGTTGCTGGATTTCCCGCGTATGCACCTGTGACTTTCATACTGGCTAGCATATCTTGCTCAGACAAAATCACTTCTACTTTGGCATCTTGCACAAAGGCTATATCAATGCCTTGAAAGGCTTCCCCTTTGGCATCCTGTGCGCACTTCACAAACTGATTCACTGCTGATTGATCCAAGTAAAACTTATCAGCCTCCAACTCCGACAACATTGCGGAAATGATTCCCGGCTCGAGGCTCATACCTCGATCATGCTCTTTAGGGAGTTTGGCCGTAACGATAGTTTTATCTTCAGAAAGGGAGAGAACGGTTTTCCACATAGCAGAGAGACTTCCTTTAGCTAACAAAAGCGGACTACGCATTAAGTGATCATGCTTCAAAAACGTTATTTAGTTTAGATTAGAAAAGTTATTGACACTATTAACAACTTACAATTATTCAGACCACATCACGGTAATTTGCCCCAAAAGGTCCAACATAATAGGTACTTATACTCTTGCTTGTCATGAATTTACCAAATTAGCATCTATTTACAGTGTAAATATAAAATCAGGGCAATTTACACTGTAAAGATGAGATTAATATCGCAATGTCCTCACGGAGTCTCAACTCAGCTTGCTTCCTACCAATGAAACTAAATCGTTGACATACTTGCCCCCAGTCTAGTTCTTGCAGAGCAACGGTTTTTACTAATTCACTGTTAACGTCTAAGCCTGACTTAAGCACGGAGCGCAACAACAAAATCAGGTATGGTCGACAAGTATCAAGAGAGTTACCACCTCGACTATAGTTAGACAATAGTTGTACGCCAAGATGATCTATCGCTTGTTCGTTATCGCTGGTATGTTTGAATAGCGTCCATGCGGTAGCTATATCCATACTTTGACAAGCAAGACGCAATTGATAATTGAGACGAGCAGCAAACAAAGTACGAGCTTGTAAAACCCACGGTTCTGCTTTATTGGAAATAGGTAACACCATACTTAGACTATAAGTTCCACTTGATTTGTCGCGAGAACTGCCTAGCCTTGCTGCAACAAAATCATTCCTTAGCCAAAAGTCGACCAGTGATGACGTTGTCCCAAATGAAGTCCCTAGGTAGTCAACGTGAGAGCCAAGCTTTAACTTTAATCTGCTAAGCATCTCGCTACCAACACCACACCCTTGAATCGCAGGATGAACGGCAATTCGCATTATTCTGCCACAGCGTTGAACAGCGGGTGCTTCAAGTCCAAGATGATTGCTCAGATCTACTGGAATAAGATGACCTTGCGGGCGAGATTGTCCTATCAGGATATTCCCGACTTGGATTGATGATAGCTCCCCTTCTATATTAAGCAACACACTCCCAATCACGGTGCCATTCGATTCTAAAGTATAAAGTTGCATACTTTGGTTTGCTAAAAGCAACATCAAGTCATTGGGTGAGGTCTGATAATGCGCATTGACTAACAGTGCGAATGCCTGATTTAACCGACCATTAGGGATGACTTCTGTAGAATGTTGATAACGACTAAACTGCCAAGTGTCTTGTCGTAGATAGCGGCTAGTTTGCTCTGGTACGATATCCACCAACTCACTATTAAGCAAAAATGTCTCAACGCACCAACTTTCTAGCGGATCACCGTCTGCCCAACGAATAGGTTGCTGCATAGAATAGTGATTCATCCCCGGGCGCACGGATCTTAACCAAGGAATAAACTTCAAACTAAAGCCACGACCACACCCTTCATAGCCATGTATCGTGGTAGTGATCACGACGCGGTTGTATTTCTCGACCATAGCCATAAGCATAGCGACAGGTATCGCAGCCGCTTCATCAATTAGCAATAAGTCACAGTCTGGTTGTGTTGTGAGTAGATCATCTGGCGCAATAAAATCTAAGCTTGCCTCACCATCGCGCGCATTATAGTGCTCAAAAACAGGCGCGACTGCAGCTCGACTTGGCGCGGTAATCAAAACGTTGCAAGGACGCTGTTGTGAAATAGCGCTGACAGCCAATCCAAGCGCACTACTCTTCCCTCTACCTCGATCGGCAGTAATCACCAGTGGGCGTTTTCTATGACCAAACAATACTTTTTCGACCAAAGCAATGGCTTGTGTCTGCTGTTGGAAGCGTTGCGACCAATTCGAGTTATCCGAGGGCAATGATCCGTTCCATATCGAATGATTCATTTCGATATCGTTTTGTTGCTGCTTCAAGATCGGCAACTGTTTTAGTCGTTGCTGCAACCAAGGCAACAAAGTATCAAAATTAGGACATAAGAAGATAGCAATCCCACCTCCGACTAACGTTCCCATAGCCGCATTAAAACTATTAGCATCAAAATCGGAATCAATGCTGATCACCAGTAATTCACTCTCCTGCCCCAATAATTGCTTACCTTGCTTAGCACTAAGGTGTGAGATACCACAATGATCAACCCGTGCTCCACCAATCTGAGCAGCCTGCTTCAATTCAAAACGCTGCATCGCAAATTGGATAATCTCGCTCTGCCACTGGATATCACCTTGCAACACGAGGGCAGCGCGAGTGTGTGACTGTTGGCAAATATTTAAATAATCAGTGAGTGACTGATGTTGCTGGCAGGACATAGGCTTCCATTAAGAAGTTGTAAGCGTTAGATATTGAGATAATAACATAAAAAAATACCTCGCTTATTGCGAGGTATTGTACTGATTGAAACGTATTGCAGCCCGATTAACCAAGCTTAGATTTTACAAACTGAAGGATCTCTTCAACCGTCTGATCATCCAGTTTTTTTAAGTTGAGCGCGAGACTTGAGCCCTTACGACTATAACTCGCTCTGCCCTTAATCAAATCCACTTTCGTCGTTTGGCTTGGCTTTTCAGGCAGTAGTTCATCAATCCAAGATTCCAAAGTTTCAGTCACTTCTTTAGTAATACGCGCTACGCCTTGAACTGACGTGTTTTGCCATACAAAGCCTGCTTCCGATTGACAACGTTCTATTAGCTGCGCCTGTTGTTCCAACGGCAATTTGTAAAACTGTTTATGCAGCTTTACAATCGTTGGACGACCTAGGTCACTCACATTAGGATAAGCTTGAAGAAGTGGCAACGGCAGATCAGCAGCCTTAAGTGCACCGCTCACTAAAGCTTCACTACACTGGAACATCTTGGCGAGCGCTTTTTGGTCGGTGACCTCACCGCTTGCCAATTTCGCCTGCATCTCCTTACCTTTTTCATAAAGTGATAGCGGCTTATGAGCATTCGCGACGTCTGATAGAAATTTAGCATGCTCGCTATTGATGTTTTCAGCGACGTAAATCATGAATTCTTTTTGTGCCAGAATACATGACATACGACGGCGACTACCATCGAGAACTTCTATTCGCCCATCTTCACTACGACGACCAACGGCTGGATATTGCTGACCTTTATCTTTCAACGTCGCAAGAACATCCGACAGTGCATGCTCATTTAAAAACGATTGTTCACGTGCGTTTTCAGAGAAAACAAAGGTTTTGCTCTCTATATCTTGCGCAGCAATTCGAGTGAGTTCAAACTGAACCACTTCTTGACCTGCGACGGCTAATTCAATGACCTGTGCCTGCTCTTTGGCTGCCGATTGCGCCTCCTGAGGAGTCACAGCACGTCTTTTATTCGCTTTACCAAACAACTTAGCGTTCAGTTCAGAAGTTTTAATTGCCATGGTGATTATCCTTGTTTCAGTGAAGCCCAGTTGCTATGAAGTACACGTTCTAGTTCCAGCGCACTCTTTTGAACAGCATCTTGTGCGGTTGCTAAGGTCTTCTTACCGCCTTCAAAATCCGATGCTGTCAAATCAAACACTGTACTGTAGGTATCGGCGCAGGTTTCAAAAGCACGACTACGTGGAATCGTCGCCATCATCACTTGATCACCCAACAGATAATTCATCTCTGTTAATACCGACACTTGTTTCTTGTTGTCATCTTCGAACATGGTTGGCATCAAACGAACAAATTCAAGCCCCTTCCAATCCTCAGGGAACATCTCATATACCGTTGGTAAATGCTGGAAGAAGTTAACGGTCGAAGCCCAGTCAAGACGCTTGGCAGCACAAGGAATTAATAACGCATTTGACGCATACATGGCATTCCAGACTAAAGGATCAACGTGTGGACCTGTATCAATCATAATGATGTCAAAGTCATCAGCAATCTTATCGATAAGCTTCTCTTTCAGCAGTTTAACAATATCCAAAGATTGATTTTGAGATAAGTTCTGCCACGCCTCAGCATTAAACATCGCGTCTTCAGGGAATGCAGATACGGTTTTTAAATTAGGATACTGAGTCGGTAATAGAACATTACGACGCAAGAATTCAAGATCGATATCTGTACCTTCAGGAACGTTTTCTAGCATGATATCAACCGCTGAATAGATGTTTTCATGCTCTGCTATGCTGATCTGTGGATTTAAGAATAAGCGCAAAGACCCTTGTGGATCTAAATCGATCAAACAAATACGGTAACGTTTATCAAGGTTAAGTGCCAAACACGCAGCCAGATGTACAGCACTCATGGATTTACCAGTCCCACCCTTTTGGTTTTGGACGTTGATAACCCAAGGCTTTTTATCCATACCACCTTTACGCTCGTGAAACTTCGGCACTCCAGCCGATTCCATTAGCAAGTGAGCTTCTTGTAGTGAGATAGAATAATGGTTCGCATTGTTCTTAGTAAATTGATGACCTTCGGCTTCCATTTTAGTGATAGCATCATCGAGTTTTCGACGAGTTAACCCTGAGCGCGTTTCCATCATTGCTTTTGACATAGCAGGAAAATGTTCGTCACTTCTTTCTTCAAGAACGATCTCGATACGATCGGCTTGCACTTGCTGAGTTTGCTCAGCTAGTTGGTAGAGATTCTGTATTGTTTGTTCTCTTTTCATACCTTTGGTCCAACCCAATATTTTCACAATAACGTGTACAGCATTATCCTACAATTTCACAAAAAAGCTGTCCACACAATAAATGCAGATAACATCAAATATTCGACAATTTTTTGCCAAAAATTTGTAATTCAAGTAGAACATGAGCAGCACAGGTCAAAGTCACTATAAATTGGGTCAATTTTTATGTGTGAAACACGACGCGAAAACTATTACTTTTAAAATGATACAGTGTCACGTATTTACAATGTAAACAATTTTACGCGGAACGATTATAAAACCAAGATAAATTACGGTAAATGCAAAACCAAAACACCTACGCCAGCAAAAACCAATAAAACACAACAATGACTGAGGTGAATTGCTGAAAACGACTGATTCTGAACACAACAAAGCATAGGGTCGGGGAAGCGAGCGTAAGACAAAATCAAAATACAAAGTAAACTGACCTAATTGGGCTATTTTTGTTCACGATAACTTGATCATCGTTCCGTGCGCTATGAAGCATGATCAAGGGAACTATCTTTCATCATCGTTTCAAACAACACTCAGAATTGGATCCAATATTACGGAAAAATGATCAAGTGTAAATTGATGCTGGAAGCATGAGAAAATATCGACATCTTACGGACAATGCTTGTTCGAATAAGGGATTGGGGAAATTTGACAGCAACAAGCTTATGAATTGAAACACATTGATAGCCTCATAACGCCTTGATCATGTTTTCGAGTCATCAAAATCCCGCTGGGTCGCTGACTTATTACAAGCAACAATGTATTTGCATTTACAATATGGTCAATAATCACCCAACCACTCTCTGATCGGCTGTTGAACCTATATGAAATCGTCTATCTTGATCATGCTTTCGGATAAAAAATGCAATTACTCACACGATTACTCACAACTTTTCTACTTTTTTTGTGGATAACTTGTTGTTGCATCATGATCATCTATCCGAACTCGCAATGATCATGCTTTCAAATAGTGATGATCATCGTTTCAGAATGATTTGATCATGCTTTCAAAATTCAATGATCATGCTTTCTGGTTTCTCTTGATCATCGTTTCGATGTAATAAAAAATAAGATCATATTTAACAATAAGTTACGAGCAAAAATTCAGCCAGATCATATGATCACTTAATCATAATAGATCAATATAAACAGATGGATCAGTCTATAAACGAAAATAAAAAATATCGCTTTATTTATACTCTTATTTTCATTAAGCTATGGAACAATGACAGATTTACGGCAAATGTGATATAGATCCATAAATGAGTAGCGAACAGAAACTATTAATAAGATCACCAAGAGATCATAAAGGTGGTCATCTATTCGAGGTTACAGAAACCTCCATTGATTGGATCGAGCAATATCAACATTTCAAAGGAGTCACAAAAAGTATCCTTGAATTACTGAACTTGATCTCTTTACAAGGTTTCAGTTCTAAAGATGGCTTTGTGTCGACAACAGAATTGATTGATGCAACGGATGGCAAATTAACCCGAGCTGCAATTCAACAGCGCTTGCGCGCGGCCGTGAATATTGGTTTGTTTACTCAGCACGGCATTAAATTTGAGCAAGGTCTTGCCGGTAAAACCATGTTGCATCGG